>JAKLET010000024.1 GCA_022711595.1 Deltaproteobacteria bacterium | reverse complement strand
AGATACACATAGAGGACCAGGCCGGGAGCGAGCGCATCCTCATGCACTCCCCGACCCAGAAGAGCTTCATCCGTGTCGGGGCGCCCAACGACCCGGCAACCTCGGAGGAATATGAAGGGCACAGTTTTATCAAAGGCGGCACCGGGATCAAGGAGTCAACGGACGGATGGCTGGATGTCCTTGTGGGGGGCAAGAACGAGGTCATCCTGGGCGAACTCTTCAGCCTCATTACCGGTCTGCGCGGGTGGTTCACCGGCGGGCTTCTGACCGACTGCGTCCTGGGCGGGCTCTGGGAGATCCAGGTGCCCGACAGGCTGAAACTCCGCAATGGACACATGAATGTGACCGCTGAAAATTTCAAGGTCTATGTGAACAGGACCGTTACCCGCCTCAGCAAGGAAAGATTCGAGGGCGAACAGACAAGGATCACAGCGCAGGTCAACACGGCCGTGGGGAAGAGAATGAGGGCCACAGCCAGCAACACAAGGTTGAACAACATATCGCTGAACAGCAGCATGCAAAAAACGGAAACGGTGGCAAGTCACCTGGAAGCGCATGATGAGAATATCTCGGCGATCGCGACCGACCTCGACAACGCGGCGCTAAAACTGCAAAGTATGGGCGACCAGATAACCGCGGCCGGGACCCAGATGAAGGAAAGCGGCATCAATATCGACAACGCCGGAAATCACCTGGAATCTGCAGGGGCGCAAATAAAGAGCGGCGGGCTCGCGATACAGGGCGCGCCGATGCTCATTCAGGACTGATATATGAAGGTCATCAAGGAATTCGAACACTGTCTCCTCCTCAACTATTTCGGCTTAAACAACAAGTATTACCTTGCCGTGACGGTCATGACCTATTTCGACCTCAACGACCCGGCCAATCCACTGAAAGAGCAGGACATGTGGCCCTTCGTCCAGGGAGAGCTCGGCAAGGACGCTATCCTTGACATGGCGATGCCCAAGCCGAAAGGAGAGTTCCTCGTCTGGGGAAGGTGCTTTTCTCCCGACGGCAAGCCCCGCGGCGCCTCCAGGGTGACCGTGAGGGTCGGCTCCATTGAAAAGATCCTCTATATCTTTGGGAACCGTTACTGGAAAAAAGCAGCGGGCGTGGGACTCACCGTGAGCGAGCCGGAGCCTTTTATAGAGATGCCCGTAACCTATGGCAGGGCATTCGGGGGGGCCGGTTTTGACAGAAATCCTTCAGGCAGGGGCTTTGCACCGGTTATCGGCCCATCGGGTTTTGAGACCCACCCGCTTCCCAACATTGAAGACCCAGGGCACCTCGTGGGGTCCCCTTCGGACCGTCCCGACCCTGCCGGTTTCGCGCCCCTCGACTTCGCCTGGCCCCAGCGGGCGAAGAAGCTCGGCACCTATGACAACAAGTGGTTCCAGGAGCGCTGGCCCTTCTATCCCGATGACATGAACTGGACATACTTCAATGCGGCACCGGAAGACCAGCAGATGGAGGATTTCTTTCAGGGGAACGAATCTTTTTCCATCTCAGGCATGCATCCGAAGAAACCCGTCATCGAGTCCCGCCTGCCTGGGATCAAACACCGCTTCTTCGTGAACCAGCTCACCGATGTGAACAAACCGGCAGGGGAAACGGTTTTCAAGGAGGCTCTCACCCATGTCGACACGGTCTGGCTTTTCCCGCACGCCGAGCGGGGGATAGCCGTCTCGCGGGGCAGTGTGGAGGTCAAGGACGATGAGGCACTCGATGTCCCCCACCTCTATATCGTCAGCGAGGCAGCGGCCCGGGAACCGGGCACCATAGAGAAATACTATGAACAGTTCAAAAAACGCATCGACCGCGCCGTGACCATCGATCTTGCGCCGCAGATGGAGAAGATGAAGGAGAAGCTGACCCAGGTGGCGGACAGGCTCAAGGACCTTCCCCTTGAGATCAACGACAGCATAGCCCAGAACCTCGGCCATGCTCCGAAATCCGTCAAAACACCCGTCGAGGTTGCGCTCCAGTCCATTGCGCTCATCGAAAAACAAAAAAAGCTCCTCGCCGCGGGCGAAAAGAAGATACTGGCCATGAAGGCCGAGTACGGCCACATGATGAAGATGGATGCCAGCGGGTTCACAAAGGCGGCAAGCCGGCTCGACAATGCCGCCAGGAAGCTCGCGGCAATACCGGGCGAGGTCAAGGCGTTCGAAAAGGAAAAGGCCGAACACCTGGGGAAGATGAAGGAACAGTTCAAGAAGTCCCTCACCGCGGCGGACCTCTCCAAAATGGAAGAGTCCGGCGTTGGTCTGGACAGCCTTTTCGAGGCATATGAGGGAAAACCCGGCGACCCCTGGCACGAACAGGGTATGCGCTTTATCGAGGCGTGCCGCGACCGCCTGACGCAGGACCCGGGAGTGATGTCCTGTCTTCGCGGCCTCGGTTTGAGACCGTACACCCTGAAGAGGTCATGGATCGGCATTAACAGGGAAAAGGCCCGGTTCGAAAGGGTCTCCTGGGGATTGAAGCCCCCTGAGGAGAAAACCGATGACCCCGAGGCGCTCATCATCCCTGCGGGCCTCGTCATCCCTCGTTTTGAAGGGGCGAAGCTGCAGCGGATAACCTTGCGGCCCGTCCTCGACGATACCGGGGCGTTCCCCGTCCCCAAAGACCTGCCGGGGGCGATCCTCGATGAAGGCAAGGATGCTCCTGTCGAAGGTTCGCAAGAGTTCGCCATGGCGCTCGGCCCGGGCGAGGGCAAACCCTTCGTACGGGCCGCTGACGAACTGGAAGCCATCCTCCTCCACCAGGAACTGGGTGATTTCTGTGCCGTCGTCGCCATGAAGGACCCTTCCGCCAAGCTTGACAAAGACACCGGCAGCGCGCTGCAGACAGCGCCGCAATTCCTTGTTGTCTCTTATCCGGATACACCGGGAAACGCCGGAACGGATATATCGGCATGGAAGAAGCTCTGCCCGGAGGCACAACACATAGAGCTGCCCGCAGGCAGGAACCTCTTTGAGGCAAAGAAGGCCGGAGCCGATATATGGCAGTGGGTCGCCGATGCCCTGAGGCCCGGGGTCGCACCGGGGCCCGAAACGAAGCCGAAAGATGTTGACGTCTCTGAACCGGGGGCCGTTGCCGCACTTATCCCCAGGGTCGATGTCGAGGCGCTCATAAAGAAAATAAAGGACGAGCTCACCGCGAAGATACAGCCGGGCCTCGACACCCTGGCCGCAAAGAAAAAAGAGGGTCTGGGCCTTATCGGCAAGGAGCTTGCCAAACAAGGGGTCAGCCTCGACGAGATCATGAAGAACCCCGCCCCCTCCATACTGAAAGGGGCAAACCCCTTCACGGCGGCGATGGGTAAATACGCGGAGAAATTCGCCGGACTGCGCAAGCAGCTCACCAGCCAGGGCACCATGAACAGCGATGTCGACAAGAAGCTCTCCGAGATAGAGAAGATGAGTCAGAAGATACTCTCGGATTCCGCGAAACGTTTTGATGAAGGGAAGGCCCGTCTTGCGGCAAGCAAGGCAAAGATAGAGGCGGGCCCCCCTGACTGGGCGAAAAAGCTCCTTGCCGGGGCGGGCATCGACCCCGACGACCCCGCTTTGCTCAAACCGCTGACCCGCGAAGAGGTGATCGAGCGCCACGCAAAGGGGCTTAGCCTCTCAACGAAGAGTATGATGGGCCTGGACCTGTCGGGCCTCGACCTCACCGGGGCCGATCTCAGGCAGGCAAACCTCCAGAAGGCAAACCTCAGCGGCTCGATCCTTGACGGCGCGGACTTAAGCAGGGCCATCGCCGGCGAGGCGGACCTTTCAAAGGCCTCCCTCAAGGACGCGAAGATGGTCAAGGGCATTTTTCAGAAGGCAAGGTTCCCCGGCGCACACCTTTCCGGTGCCGACATGACCAAGGCCGTCATGTCAGAGGCGGACCTCACCGGTGCGGACCTCACCGGGGCGACCATCGTCAAGGCGCTCCTGGAAAAGACGGTCATGAAGAACGTCCGCGCTGTAGACGCGCTGGCTTCACAGGCATATCTTCTGTCCGCGGACATCTCGGGGGCCGATTTCTCAGGGGCGAACCTCGAAAAAGCCGTATTTCTGAAGACGAAGATCGATGGGGCCAATTTCTCAAAGAGCAGGGCGCGGGAAGCCGCCTTCATCGAAGCGAAGGGCGAGAAACTCAATTTTTCCGGCGCCGATATGCACAATTCGAGGATCCTGCAGGGATCGGTGATGAAGGGAAGCGATTTTACCAACACCAGGGCCGACCGGGCGAGCTGGATGAAATCCGACCTCTCGGGCAGTGATTTCCGGGGCTCCACTATCGAGAGGGGCCTTCTGCAGGAATGCGACCTCTCGGGAACGAACTTCTCCGGCGTTAAGGCAAAACAGGCAAGGCTCACCAAGTCCGATATGAGCGACTCCGACCTCAAAGGGATCAATCTCTTTCAGGGCTCCCTTCGCAAGTCGAAGCTCGTGAGGACCGACCTTCGCCGCGCGAACCTCTACGGGGCGGAATTCTACCGCACCGGGGTCGGCGAGACGAAACTTGACGACGCGAACCTGAAGATGACGAAACTTTACAAAAGGACGGACCTCCTGCCGGAGCCGCCGAAGGAAAAAAAGAAATGACGAGAGATGAGCTCCTCGAAGCGATAAAACGGGATGACACCATAGAGAACGCCGATCTCTCGGGCATGGACCTCTCGGGACAGGACCTCTCCGGGGCGCGCTTCGAGGGAGTCGTCTTCAAGAACGCCGATTTCAGGGGTGCAAAGATAGTGCGCACCGGGTTCAAGGGGTGTGATTTCGCCGGCGCCACCATGGAAGGAGCCGATCTGACCGGCGTGCTCTGGATGGGCATGACCCTTGGCGGGGTCATCCTCGCCCGTGCCGACCTTGAAAAGGCCGTCCTGACGGGGGCGGACCTGACGGGGGCGGACCTGACGGGGGTTAATCTCACCCGTGCCGTTATGGACAACGCGAAGCTCGACAAGGCGAAGCTTTCCGGCGCAACCCTGTCGCGAACCATACTCTACAAGGCATCCCTCAAGGGAGCGGACCTGACGGGGGCGGACCTTTTCAAGACCGTCTTTTATGAGGCGGACCTTACCGGAGCCACCCTGAAAGGGACAAAGATATATAAAACCTTCCTGCGGGACTGCGCCCTTTCAAACCAGGACTTCAGCTCGGCGACCTTCGTTATGGCACAGGCCGGGGGCGCCGATCTCAAGAACTGCAATTTCACCAATTCCAATATCACCCAGTCCAATTTCATGAACGCCGACATGACGGGAGCCATTCTGGATGGTGTTAACGGGGAGCGTAGCGTCTTCATGGGAACGAACCTGTCGGGGGCGAGCCTGAAGAAGGCCTATTTCGTCCAGTCCTGCTTCGAGGAGGCAAACCTCACCGTTGCCGATCTCAGCGGATCGAACTGCGAACAGGCGCTCTTCAATAAAACGGTCTGCAAGGGGGCGAAATTCGTGAACGTGAACGCCGCGTATGCCGATTTCTCCCACGCGGACCTCACGGCGGCGGATTTCACGGCGGCGTCCATGGGCCGGGCAAAGATGCACCGGGCGATCGAGGACCACACCATATGGGACAGATCATCGCGCTCCTCAGCTCTCGGCACGGACCCCGATCTGGCGGAGGCGGAAGGGTGAAAGGCCGTGAGGTGTGAGGCGTGAGGCGTGAAGTGTGAGGCGTGAAGTGTTGGGATTTGGGGCATACAGAGAAAAAAGCAATTTGAGGAAGAATTGAAGGATATATGGAGGACAATATGAATATTACCGCAAAAAAGATGGACGATATTCAGCCCGCGCTGGAGTATGGCGTCATCGAGGCGCCCTGCGAGGGAGGCTTTTTGGTCGTGACGGACATGGGGGCTGTTGAGGCGTCCGCTGCCGTGAGCTGCCTCGTTGCGCCGGTGCCGGGGGACGTGGTGCTCCTTTCCATTGATGGGATGGGCCGCTGCTACATCCTTTCCATCCTTGAGAGGCCGCAGGCCGCACAGGGGCAGACGGAGCTTTCCTTTGACGGCGATGTGAACCTCGCCGTCCGGGGCGGCAGGATGTCCATCACGAGCGACGAGGCGTTGTCCTTCGCATCTGGCGAGTTCGAACTCAACGCCCATCAGGGCACGGTGCGCATCGACAATGCCTCATTTTTCGGGCGCGCCGTCGAAAACCACATTGCGCGGCTCAAGATCGTCGCCGAGGCGGTGGATTCCATTGTCCGAAGGGCCGTCCAGAGGTTCACGAGCTCTTACCGGTATGTGGAGGAACACGAAGAGGTCCAATCCGCCTCCATGCGGATGATCGTCGACGGCACCCTGACGATGCACACGAAGAACACGATGCACATCGCGGAAGGCCACGTGAAGATCGATGCCGAGCAGATACACCTCGGCTGAAAAGGAGGATATATGTTTCAGAATACGATGGCGGGCGGGATGAACCTGGGGTTCCCCGATGTCTGCCTGACGCCGACGCCGGTTGGGCCCATACCCATCCCATACCCGAACACATCTACGGGGGCAACGACAAATCCGGCGACGACGGCACTCACGGTCCTGTGCGACGGCATGCCGTCCCTCAACCAGATGTCCATGGGAACGATCAGCATGGGGGACAACGCCGGCGTGAACCTGGGGGTGGCATCGGGACTTGTCATGGGGCCCACCGAATTTATCCTGGGCAGCTTTACCGTGTTCAAGGGCGGCACCCCGGCACAGAGAATGACAAGTATGACGGGCCACAACGGTCTTTCCATGAACGCGCCCGGCGTCAGCCTTGCACCGAGCCAGGTGACCGTGCTCGTGCTTGGATAAATGGAAAGCATCTTCATCAGCATTGCCAGCTACCGGGACAACGAGCTGGACAGGACCATCCACGATTGCATGCAAAAGGCCGCGCACCCGGAAAGACTTTTCTTCGGGATACACTGGCAGCACGACAACCATGATTTCTTCGAGCAGATCTTCGACCGCCGCTGCAGGGTCATCGATACTTATTACAAAGAATCAAAAGGCGCCTGCTGGGCGCGCCACGAAGCACAAAAACTCTACGCCGGAGAGGATTACGTCCTGCAGATCGACAGCCACATGCGGTTTGTCCACGGATGGGACCTGATCTGTATCGACGGGATCCGACAACTTCAGCAAAAAGGCAACAGGAAGGTCATTATCAGCAACCTTATGCCCTCCTATGACCCCAATGATGACGGGAACCTGCCGCAGCGTTATCTTACCTGCAAACTGGGCACCTTCAACCCCGACGGCGCCCTCCAGTTGAAGGCGTCCATAGTTGACCACCCTCCCAGGGAACGTTTCAGCCCCAACTGGTCCATCTCGGCGGCCTTCCTTTTCAGTATCGGTGATCTGTACCGGGAGGTCAGGATCGATCCCGACCTCTATTTCGAGGGCGAGGAGATCAGTTACGCGGTACGGGCCTACACTTACGGCTACGACATCTATCAGTGCCATCATCCCATCGTTTACCATTATTATTTGCGGAAACCGGACCGCAAGCACTGGGACGACCACGGGGACTGGGGTTCAAGATCATTGACGGCAAAGGCTAGAATGCGGAGCCTCCTCATGGGGACGGGGGAGGTACAGGATCTTGGACCTTACGGTCCCGGCATTGTAAGGTCCATCGAGGAATACGAGCACCAGTCCGGAGTCGATTTCAAGAAACGCACGGTGAGGGGTTCCGATGAAAAAGACTATCCAGTCGGAAACGATGGGATACGTTCGCGGCTTGCAGCAAAAAAGATCGGGACCGCCCAGATCGACCCCTTTTCTTATTGCAACGCCCGGTGCTGGTACTGCCCGGTACGGTATGAAACTCAGCCCCCGGATACAAAGAGGCACATGCCGGTGTCCCTCTTCGAGAAGATAATAAGGGAGTTGTGCGAAGAGATGGACAAAGGGGGAATAGTAGGCCCAGGTTTCAATTTTGTCTATACCGCCCACTACAACGAGATCCTTCTTTACAGACATCTGGAAGAGATGTTTGAGGTTCTCAGAAAATACAGGCTCAGGACAATGGTCCTCACCAACGGCATCGCCCTTTCCAGGAAGAAAGTGGAACTCATCGGGGAGTATGACGATGTCACCGGCGGACAGGTGTGCCTCAATGTGAGCGCCTTCGAGCGTGACAGGTGGATACAGAACACCATCGCAGGAAACGGGCTTGGTACCTCAGCCATGCGCCGGTCCTTCCACCGGACGATGAAGAACATCGGATACGCCTCTGAACATCTACGCGGTGTGTCCATCCAGATAAACGAACCCGATCCGGCGCAAGCGGGTAAACAGGAACGGCTCGCGCGGCAAATGTTCCCTTCGCTGAACGTGCGCACCTGTTCGAACCTATCGGACCGTGCAGGGATACTCCATGAGGCCGGCGTCCTGTCCAACCGCGCGCGGATCGACACCCTGAGGGACGGGAAACCTTGCGTCGTTGGGTGTTCCAACACCTTTACCGGCATCGACGGGCGCCATTTCGGATGGCTCCACGTAAACGCTCTCGGGAGGGCGATCCTGTGCTGCAACGATTACCACTTCGATTACACGTTCGGCGACCTTAACGCCGATACATTGAGAGACATCTGGTTGTCCGACCGCCATGTGGAGGTTATCGAAAGATCTTTCAAAGAAATATGCAGGAAATGCTCCATGGCGGTGTGGGGGTAAAGACAGTTTGAACCGTTTAAACCGCTTGATCCGTTTGAACGGTAAAAACCAGGCCGATAAGCACATTTTCACGAGTGTAAGGCACGGCTTTTCTTTTTTAGTTTCTTACTGCGAACAGCTTTGATAGTATAAAGACAGCTTGAATGCTTGAGCGTTTGAACGGCTTGAGCGTGAAAAGAAAAAACATATATCTTTTAAAGGCTGTTTTTTTAAGTTCAAGCCGTTCAAGCCTTTTTTTCCAGGAGGTTATATGAAGAAGGTGTGGATCACGGCCCTCGCGAAAGACGAGGAAAAAATAGGGAAGCTTATGGCTTCCATGAAGCAGTACGGCCTTTCCGCCGACGGCCATTTCTGGGTGGACGACCTCCAGCATATGGCGTGGCAGCAGCCCGCCGAAGAGCTGCTCAAGACTGACACGGCCCTCTGGATCATCGTTGGCACACAGGAGAACCTTCAAACCCCTTCCGTCAGTTTCGGCCTCTCTCTTCTTGCGATGAGGGTGCTTGCCGCGAAGGGCCAGGCCTTCCCCGTTATCTTTGCCCCTCTGGAGGATGTATCCGGCAAACTCGACCTGCCGACCCTTCTTAATGGTGCCGAGGTCATCGCCCTCTCCAACACGTCGCTAGGGGTTAAGGCCGTTTCGCTTGCCAACACACCGCTTAAAAAGATCGAAAAGGGCTACAACCTCAACGTCCACGGACTTCCCGGCATCGGCCTGTGGTTCGAGGCGGGGCCTTCTTCCGCCTTTGAATGGCAGGGGGCCATGTTCGGCGTCCACGGCGGTGAGATAGATTTCCACGGTGTCGGCCCCGCCAGCGGCGTCCCCGAACGGGCCACCCTCGAATACGCCCAGAAGGGCCTCAAGGTCCAGCTCGGTGAAGACGAGTTCATTGCATGGGCGGTACAGAACCGTCTGCCCCCCGGCACATCCTACTATGTCCGCGTACAGGGAATGCCCGACAGGCTGCTTTTCGGCCCCTATGCCTCCGCGGAAGAAGCGGAGGTACACGTGGTGAAACTTATATAAAACCGGTTTCTCTGGTTTCTCTGGTTTGTTTGGTTGGTTCTTACTGGAGAAGCTCGGGGAGGAAACGATGGAAGGGGTATCAAGGAGAGGGGCACATGAAAAGGTCGTCCGCGCTATCGGGGCTGGTTTTGCTGGCCTGCCTCTGTTTCTTCGCCGTTCCCTGCGCGGCGGGGGATGAGAAAAAGCCGGAGGTCAGGGACGGAAAAATATATCTGCCCGAGAATAATATGCCCCGGGTCCCGTTGGAAAGGCTGAACCTTGATTTCCCGAAGGAAATGCCCAAAGAGCTCCTCGATATGAAGGGAAATATTTACCGGGGAGAGCTTGAGGGAACATCCACTACAAAAGGGCTTAAAAAGAAATTGTCGCAGGTCACCTATCTTGTTTTATCGGGATACCTCCCGGAGACAAAGGAGGCGGTCATGTACTTTGTCTGGGAAAGAGGCCATGACGGAAGGCCCTCACAGGGAAGGATGAAGGGAATATTCAACCCGGAGGGGGAAACGGTGCTCAGCACCATCAGCAGGACCGGCATGCCGATAGAGTACAGGCTTTATTTCTTGAAAGACGGAAAGCTCAGGATAAACACGAACAGCGGTTTTTCGGCTGAATATTCACCTGTCGGCAAACTGCCTTAGTTCCCGGCCGCATTGCGCGGCCGGAACTGTCCCTGCACGGGGTTTGCCGGTCATTTATTTCTTTTCAACAATGCAAAATCATCGTTGAACAGCACATTGGAGATGAACCAGGTGTTTTTCGGCTTATAAAAGTAAAATTCCACGGTAAGAGGGTGCTTGTCCATCTTGAGCAGGTAAACCAGTCTCACCACTGAGCTTCCGTAGGTTTCTTCCATGAGTTGCTCGCTGCCGATCATCTTTCCATAAAAGGACAGGTTCGTCTGGGTCGTTTTTTTCATTTCCTCCAGGACCTGAGGTTTGTTTTCCAGGATATGGGACCCGGTGAACAATGTATCGAATGCGCCGTCGATGTCCCCCTTCTGCATACCGGCAAAAAACGACTCTGCCGCTTTCCTCGGGCCGCCCTCCCCGCCCGCATAGCACAACACGGGTGCTGCCATTAACAACAAAACGACCAGCAGGAACAGTTTTTTCATTTTCTCTCCTTATTTTTTGGTTCTCATTACCCCAACAGCCCGGCGGCAATCCTGGCATCGTAATCATCGCGGGCCTTTAAAACATGTTCAATGTTGTTTTCGGCCACCCGCGTATGGGTTCGAGCGCGTGGACAAGCGTGCGCCCCGGTTCAGCAAGGGCCGATCGTCCACGGTTTCTAAAGGAAGACTATATAACAAAAAGGTGTATACTTGTCAAACGGCATACACGCTGCGTATAATTTGTCATCGAAAAAAATAAAAACCGGGGAGGTTCATGATATGCAAATTCGCAGGTATGGTGTTCTCTTTTTGGCGGTTTTTGCTGCCGCTTGTTTATTGTTCGGATGTTCCTCCGGTTCGTCTGATAAAGAACAGGCCGGAAAACCTACCCCCGAGCAGATGAAAAGATGCCTCGAGGAAGGAAAAGACTGCCCTGTTCAGTCAGACGCGAACAAACCCATGTGCACCATCGCTCCCGGAAGCAGCCGCACCCTTACGTTGACCGCCATGCTTCCTTTCATCCACAGCACTGACAGCGCTTCCAGCCTGAATGTCGAATACGGCCTTGCCCAAAACGATTGGGAGGGCGGCGGCGTGGAGGCCAGGCTCATCGGCAGCAGCATATCACAGGAAACCGGGAATGTCTGGACACAGCGCATTGAAGGTACAGACGTGCGCAGGCTGCTTACCCCTGAAGGTTACCCGGCCAACACCATAGGATTTAAGGACCGCCTGCTGGAAACAGGCGAGCCCCAAAAATACATGGAACAGGGGAAAATGTCATGGGAAGAGGTCAGCAAGGCGTGGAAGATCGAGGCGAGAAGGGAGAAAATAAGCGAGGCCGATAAGAAGAAGGGGTGGAAGATAGATGAGTCCGGTTTTGAAACCAGGCCGTACGCTTTTTATCTGGCCACCATCACATTTACCGTCAGTGTTCCGGGTGAGGACAAACTCGAAGCGCTCAGTAAAAATTCACGTTTCGACACCACCTCCCTGATCTTCTGGCCAAAACGGGCGGTCTTCGATGACGGGAGCAAAACCAATGATCTGGCACCGAAAGAAAAAAGCCACAGCGTCCCTGTATCGCTCCGGGTATCCCGCAAACAGGGCGGAGGATACAACGGCGTTACCGTCGGGATCATCCGTACCGGAGCTGAATTGACCAGGGACCTCACATGTGAGTGATGCGGCATGATCTGCGGGCGTGGCCGAAAGGACTTTTTTTTCAGGCCTTATGGACAAATCTGCTTTTCTTTTTAACAAGGTTTCGTGTGTCGACGATGGGTATGCCGAATTTCGTAAGGTCCATCTTCGAATATTCGTCATGCGCGGTAACAACCAGGATCAGATCATATTTCCCGGTGACCTTCACGGACTTTCTGCCAGCGAACTGAGGAAATTCACGGGTCAGCCCGACAACGGGTATGTGGGGGTCGTTGTACGAGACCCTGGCCCCCATGTCCTCCAGTTTTTTCATGAGCCGGTACGCCGGTGATTGCCTGTCGTCGTCTATGTTTGCCTTATAAGACAGGCCAAGAAGGAGTATTTTTGCGCCTTTTACGTGTTTTTTTGCGTTATTGAGCACCGCGGCAACCTTCGACACCACGTAATCGGGCATTAAGGTGTTTATCTCACCTGCAAGCTCGATTAAACGCGTGGAGAAACCGTACTTTTTTGCCTTCCAGGCAAGGTAAAAGGGGTCTACGGGTATGCAGTGCCCGCCGAGGCCCGGTCCCGGGTAGAAGGCCTGAAATCCGAAAGGCTTCGTACTGGCCGCCTCGATGGCCTCCCATATGTCTATCCCCATCCTGTCAAAGAGAACTTTCAGTTCATTGATCAGTGCAATGTTGACGCTTCGGTAGATGTTTTCGATGAGCTTTGCCGCCTCGGCCACGCGCGTCGAAGAAACGGGGACCGTCCCGACGACGATAGTTCCGTAGAGCGCCTGAGCCGTAAGAAGGCATTTCCTGGTATATCCGCCGACCAGCTTCGGGATGGTGCCTATGCGGTAATCCTTGTTGCTCGGATCCTCGCGTTCCGGGGAAAAGGCCAGGCAAAAGTCCCTGCCGGCCTTGAAGCCTCCTTTTTCGAGGACCCCCCTCACGTCCTCGTCGGTGGTGCCGGGATATGTGGTGGATTCGAGAACTATGAGCTGCCCCTTTTTCAGGTACTTCTCTATGGTCCTTGCCGTGTCCATGACACAGGAAAGGTCGGGTTCGCGATGCTTATTGAGGGGTGTGGGCACACATATTATGACACAATCCATTTCACCGAGGAGAGAAAAGTCGATCGTCGCACTGAAAGAACCATTTATTGTGCTTTTTGCCTTTTTTTCATCCTTTTTTGGCCCTCTTTTGCCCGCCTGGCCCGAGATGATCGGCGAGATGTCCACGTGCCTGATGTAGCTTTCGCCCTTTTCGAGAGACCGTACCTTTTTTTCATCCACATCGAACCCGGTCACATCGAACCCACCCTTGAAAAACTCGATGGCAAGCGGCAGGCCCACATACCCCAGGCCGATGACGCCTATTTTCGCCGATCTTTCATAGATCTTTTTTATAAGGGTTCGGGACATAAATAGGGCTCCCCGCTGTTTCCGGGTTACGGCTTTTGTCTTTCCCGTTTATACCACTATCCTTCGAATTTCTGCTTTCTGGTTGGCAAAGTTCACGATAAGCCCGATCTTGTAGTTCGTTGCCTTGAGTATATTGATGAGTTCCACTTCATGCGATTTTTGTATTGCTTCGACGGTCATGATATCGATCACGATCTGGTCTTCGACGATGACATCCGCAAAATACTCGCCGACACCCACACCTTTATATTTTACCTTCACCGGCACATGGTTCCTGCCCCTTAATCCCTGTTTTCTCAGCTCCAGGATGAGCGCGTTCTCATATACCTTGTCCGGGAAACCGCTGCCAAGCTCCTTGTTGACCTCTATGATGGCGCCGCTTGTCCTTTTTATGACTTCGTTAATATCTTCCTGGGCCTGCTCGCCGGGTTCCGCGGCGCCCTTTTTTATGCGCGCATTGATCTGGGTCAGGATCTCTTCATCATAATCAAAAGATCTTTGTTTCATGTTCACCTTCAAATTTACCCGATTGGTCTCGATATCTTATCCGAGAGGGGAAAAACGGTCAAGGAAAAACAGTTCCATAGAAACCTGAGAAACAAGGCAGATCTGTTCCTTATCTCCTGCTTTCTTTAAGGTACCACTCGATGGTCTTCTTCAGGCCGTCACGGAAAGATGTGCCGGCCTTGAAGCCGAACTCTTTCTTCGCGCGCCTTGTGTCCAGCATGCGCCTTGGCTGTCCGTCGGGCTTGTCTTTGTTCCAGGCGATCCTGCCTTTAAACCCCATAAGGTCTGCGAGCAGCCGGACAAGCTCTTTTATGGATATCTCGAATCCCGCGCCGATATTGACGGGCTCGCTGCTGTTGTAGCGTTCCATCGCCATGACAATGGCGCCGGCCGCGTCACCGGCATAGAAGAATTCCCGTGTCGCTTTGCCGCTGCCCCATATCTCGACAACGACATCGCGCGCGCCCGGGCCTCCCGCGACACCGATGCCAAAAGAGGCAAGGTGTTTTTCGATGGTCCTGACACCCGTTCTGCGGGCAGAGGGAAAACCGCTGCCGAACCTGGCAAGATCGCTCAGTATCCCTTTGTGATCGCCCCGCAAAAGAAGGTTGCCAAGGTGCAGTTTGCGGATGAGCGCCGGGATGACGTGCGACGAGGCGAAATCGAAATTGTCGCCTGGACCGTAAAGGTTGACCGGAAGGAGAAAGATCGAGTTGAAGCCGTACTGGGTCCGGTAGGCCTGGGATTGGACGAGCATCATCTTCTTTGCGAGGCCGTAGGGGGCGTTCGTCTCTTCCGGGTAACCGTCCCAGATATGGTCTTCCCTGAACGGTACGGGGGTGAACTTCGGATAAGCGCAGATCGTCCCCAGGGCAACAAACTTGTCTATCTTCCTCATATGGCCTTCGTGTATGAGCTGTGTACCCATCAGGGCGTTCTCATAGAAAAGCGTTGCCGGGTTCTGCTGATTGTATCCTATGCCGCCTACCTTTGCGGCGAGGTGGATCACTATATGCGGCTTTTGTGTTTCATACATCCGCCGGATGTCGTCCGCATTGACCAGATCATACTCAGGCAGATCGGCTATGCTCACACGCCGGTATCCCCTTGCCTTGAGCGCCTCAATAAGGTGACCACCGAGAAAACCCTTCCCCCCGGTGACGGTTATCCGCTTCATGGTCAGATCGTGGATGTCCATGACCTTCTTCCCTTTCATCCTTTTCCTTTTTCGTCTCTTTTTTCACGCTCAAACCGTTCGAACGGCTGGAACGGCTCAAACCATTTTTTTACTGTCCTTCGCTTATCTTCTCAAAAAAGGCAAACGAATGGTCCGTGTAACAAAAACCCTTTGACAGGCAGGCCTTTATCCCTTCGCCGGGCGGTTCGATACCCACCATCTTCAGATCATAGTCCACCATCGTCTTGACAAGTTCCGCGAAGGTAATGCGTGGTTGCCAGCCGAGCTTTTCCCTGGCCTTCGATATGTCCGCAAGCAGGTGGTCCACTTCTGTGGGACGAAAGTACCTTCGGTCTATTTCAATTATGGTATCGCCAGCCTTGAGCCCGCTGCCGCCATCGGCGGCGATGGAACGAATGATGCCCTTTTCGCTTACGCCCTTGCCCTTCCATTCTATATCGATCCCGGCATAGGAAAACGCCGCTTCCACCATGTCCCGGACAGAATAGCTCTCCCCTGTCCCGACCGCATAGTCGTCGGCCTTGTCCTGCTGCAGCATGAGCCACATCATCTCCACGTATTCCGGCGAGAATCCCCAGTCCCTCCTGGAGTCCATGTTGCCCAGGAAGAGCTTTTTCTGGTTTCCCGAGAGGATGTTCGCCAGGGCGCGGGTAATCTTGCGGGACACGAAGGTTTCGCCGCGCCGCGGTGATTCGTGATTGAAAAGAATACCGTTGCAGGCAAAGAGCCCGTAGCCTTCACGGTAATTGACAGTCATCCAGTAAGCATATATCTTGGCTGCCGCGTAAGGGCTTCTCGGATAAAACGGGGTCCTTTCATTCTGGGGCGGAGGCGATGCACCGAAAAGCTCCGATGACGAGGCCTGATAGAATTTTGCCCTGATGGAGCTGCGGCGTATGGCCTCAAGGATGCGCGTCGTCCCCAGACCGGTCACGTCCCCGGTATACTCGGGCATATCAAAGCTCACCCGGACGTGGCTCTGGGCGCCCAGGTGGTAGACCTCTTCCGGCTTGATGTTGTATATGAGGTCCGTTACCTGGCCCGAATCGGACAGGTCGCCGTAATGGAGCAAAAGCCTAGTCCCGCCGTGATGGGGATCGGCATAGATGTGGTCTATCCTTCCCGTATTGAAGGTGCTTGCCCTGCGTATGATGCCGTGGACCTCGTAGCCCTTGTCAAGGAGGAACTCGGCAAGGTAGGAACCGTCCTGACCGGTAATTCCCGTTATCATCGCCCTTTTCATGCAATCTCCTTTCGCAAACCGGATATTAAGATTGTTCCACGTTCAAGGCCCCAAGTTCAAGGTTAAAACAGTCTTTTTCCAAAGGGGCTCGCAAACATTCGGGCTTTTTTGAAACCATGAAACTGTATTATTATTCACATCACCCGGGAATAGATCATGAACCATGCTATCTTGCCGTATTCGCTCAAAACCTTTTTCGTTTCCTGCTCGTTCCTGAACCACAGACCGCTTCCCTTTTTTTCAAATCTTGTGGGGACAAATAAGGTCCGGTAGGTTTCCTTCGGAAAGACACTGTCGGCAATGATCTTTATGCGCCTCATATGGTAAGGAGAACTGACGAATATGGCAGATTTAAGTCCCTTGCTGTCCATGAGCCTCTTCGCCTCGATGATCTCCACATGGGTGTCCTCGTAGGCGCCCGGGTATCTGGATGGCCTTGATGCCACGGCTCTTTTCGATGCTGCTTCGTGGTGCTGTGTTTCAACTATCCTGCCGTAGGCGGGTATAACAAAATAGGATGCGTACCCCTCCTCCATGAGCTTGATCGTTTCGCTTTTACGCTCTTTGAACTCATTGCCGAGAAAAAGCACGATGGCATCGGACTTCTGCGGCACATCGGCATAAAACAGATATTTCGGGGAAAGGAAGGCAAGCACGGCAAATATCAATACGACAAGCAGTGCGGCCCCAATGGTCCTCATAGATGAAAGCCACCTACCTTTTCGCCATCTTTTGTTCCCATTTCCATGCCGTTTCGATGATGAACTCCAGATCGTCGTAAAGCGGCAGCCATCCTGTAAGCCTTTTGAGCCTGGATGAGTCGGCAACGAGGCTGGGGGGGTCTCCCGCCCGGCGGTCAGTCATCCGGACCGCAATATCCGCACCTGTTACCTTCTTTACGGCTTTCACCACATCGAGGACTGAATACCCGTGGCCGTAACCGCAGTTCATCACGCCGGAATCTCCGGTCTGCCTGAGATACATAAGTGCCAGAAGATGCGCGCCGGCGAGGTCCTCCACATGGATATAATCCCTGATGCAGGTCCCGTCCGGTGTCGGGTAGTCTGTCCCGAACACTGAAAGCATTTCATATTCTCCCAGGGCAACTTTAAGGGCGCGCGTAATGAGGTGCGTGGCCTCCCGGTATGCCTGTCCGATCAATCCCTGCGGGTCTGCCCCGGCCACGTTGAAGTATCTCAATGCGATATAGCGAAAATCTCTTGCCGCTCCAAGGCCTTCGAGCACTTTTTCGATCATGGCCTTCGTCGCCCCGTAGGGATTTATCGGCTCAAGCGGCGCGTCCTCGCCTATGGGACCGGCGGCGTCAGGTGCCCCGTAGGTCGCAGCCGACGAAGAGTAAATGAAATACCGGATATCCAGGTTCGTCACCGCTTCCAGGAGATTAATGGTATTTATGACGTTGTTCCTGTAATACATGAGAGGTTCCCGCACCGACTCCTCCACCTGTATGGAAGCGGCAAAATGCATGACCGCGTCCGGCATGTATTCTCTCATGGTATCGGCAAGGAGCTTTTTGTCCCCCAGATCCCCCCTGACGAGCTTTCCTGACAACACCGCCCATTCGTGGCCCGTTGACAGATTATCATATACAAGGACGTTGTGGCCCTGCCGGCCAAGAAGCGCGACGACGTGGCTGCCGATGTAGCCTGCTCCTCCCGTGACAAATATCTTCATGTTATTGCCTTTCCCCGGTCCTGCCCACAATTAATACAACAACCTTCCGCGCCTCTGATGCGGCAGTGTCTGGTGCTTTTTTAAACTCCTGTCCCGTTAATCTTCGATCTAAAATGTTTTTAGCCGCAGTGTATTCTACCACAAACAACAATATAATAAATAATCCTTTCTCTCTCTTTGCATGAATCAGCGGGTATTCGATCGTGAAGCAAAGAATATTTCATCTTTTCAATATATTTTATATATGTTATACTGACGTATAGCAATTTTGGGGATTGTTGGGTCTTGAGTGGATCAGGCATCTTAATCTTAATAAGGGGAAAAGATTATGAAAAAAGATGTAACGATATGCTTTCGTACCAACGACGAGCTTAGACAATCTCTGGAAAGAATAGCTGACGGCGAAAGAAGATCGCTTTCGTCTATCATCGAGAACATTCTTTACAATCACGTGAAAGACACGATGGACATGAAGGGGATAAAGCGCGAGCGGCGGCGTCACCGCAGAAAAGAGGTTTCTCTCCCCGCATTCATATACAAGCGCGACACCCAGGATTCGTCCCTCCAGACAGGGATCGTCATCGATATCTCGCTGAGCGGCTTGCGGATATCCATCCCGCAGAACTACGACGCCAGCAACGAGGGAGAGTTCGACACCATCTTCACCATACCAAATGAAAAGACCCCGATAAAGATGAAATGCACCATCAAGCGCATCATTGAAGGCGGCGATACCACCAAGGAACTGGGTGCGGACTTCGTTGACGGCGACTTCCCGAGCTATCAGAAACTGCACCAATACCTGTCCTAAAAGAACCGTAAGCCCGTAAAGCGTAAAGAGTAAGGTGTTACACCTGACGCCTTACACTTCACGCTTTGCGAATTCAGAACTATTCTTTTGCGTATCTTTTTAAAAAGTTCAGGTCCTCTTCGGTAAAACCCTCCCATGCGAAGGGGAACAGGGCGTTGTTCTGGTAGATCGCGTCCTCCGCAACGGGAAATCTCGCGGTATCCTTGAATTTTTCGAACATTGGTGTGTGCGGTATGGGTGTGTATTCCGCAATATATGGCATCACGCCCAGGGCCTTCAGGTAATCTATGGCCTGCTTCACTTCCTCCCAGCGCTGTCCTGGAAGACCCGCCAGGATATAGGCGCTCAACTGCTCTTTCCTGTAACCGGCACGCTTCAAGGCCCCAACCGCCCTTTCGAAGACAGCGTTTGTCACTTTGCCCCCCATATCCTTCTGCGCGGAGGGACTGACGGTCTCAAGGCCGATGCGCACCTCCCGGAAACCTGAGCGCATGAGCAGACCGGCAAGATCGTCATCAACAAATGCGGCATTCACGGCATTCGGGTTGTAGATATCCACCGGGGGAGACAGTCTGGCCACCTCGGAAAGCAGGGGCCTGGCATAACAATTACTATTATAGAGAAAACTGTCGTCATAGATGACAAATCTTCCGACCCCGAGGCCGTGCCAGTGCCGGATCTCTTCAGCCACGCCCCGGGGGTGGCGCCGCGTGATCTTCGGGTACATGTAAGGGGTGGCGCAATAGGTACATTTGAATGCGCACCCCAGGGAAGTGAGCAGAGGGACAAAGGGGATATCCGGGTAGAGATCGTAGGCCGGATAGGGAAGAATGTCAAGGTCATCCATCAGGGGTCTGGAGGCAAGTTTTACCATGAAGGCCTCTTCGATGAACCGGTAGAAAAGCTCGAGCTCGCCTGACCTCACCACAAGGTCGGCCTTTGCGAACACTCGCAGCGCTTCTTCATAACAGAGTGTCGGGTATATCCCTCCGGCTATTATCTTCGATTCCGGGAACATCTCCCGCACTGTATCGATCACCTCCCTGGCGCCGGCATACCAGTAGGTCATAATAGATGTAACAAGTACGAGATCGGGCCTGTCGAGTCCCGCCAGCTCACCCCTGAGCTCCTCCGGCGACATCCCGTACCTTCTCAGGTTCTTGCGAACACCCTTGAATGCATCGGGCCTGACCACTTTTTGCTTCACAAAAGGCGCCCGTCCGTCTTTTTTTCTTTTGTCCTCCCTGACGGTCATGCAGTCTATGAGGTCTACATGAAAACCGTTGCGTCCGAGAATGCCTGCCAGGTACAAAAGCCCCAGCGGGCTTGACCAGAAACTGTACGCCGCGAAATCATATATGTAGGGGTTGATGGCAAGCACCGTCGGTTTCTTCATCGTTTTCAAGCCCTTGCGGCCCTCTGCCTGTCCGAGCGCAAGGTAAACAGCCATGCACAGACAAGGCCAAAGATGAACCCTCCGACATGGGCGTACCAGGCGATGCCGTCCATGCCGGCATAGAGGAATTGCATGAAAAACCATATGGTAAGCAGAACGATGGCCGGGATCTCGACGATCTTTATAAATATGAAGATAATGAGGAGCGTTTTGACCCGCGCGCGCGGATAGGAAACGAGGTAGGCACCAAGCACGCCTGATACCGCCCCGCTTGCGCCTATCATGGGTACCTCCGATGACGGGTCGTAGAAGACCTGGAAAGCGGCCGCGAAGACCCCGGCGACGAAATAGAAGAAAAAGAACCTTATGTGGCCCAGCCTGTCCTCGATATTGTTCCCGAAGATCCACAAGTACAGCATGTTCCCGATAATGTGGAGGAAACCGCCGTGGAGGAACATGGAGGTAAAAACTGTCATCAGGTTATAGGGGAAAAGATCATACCTTCCAAGGGCGGAAGTTACGATCTCATGCGGCACGAGACCGTAGTAGCTGTAGAGCATCGCGGCGGCCCCGGGCTCAAGCGCAAAGCGCTGCCATAGAAAAATAATGATATTTACAAAGATTATACTCACTGTTATAATGGGAAAGGTGCGAGTTGGGATATTATCCTTCAACGGTATCACGGCAGTATTTCTTATCATGCAACAAAAGCCATGTCAAAAAACATCCGGAGTAATCTATGCCTGAATTGAGAAAAGATCCTATCATCGACAGGTGGGTTATCATATCGACCGAGCGGGGTAAAAGACCTATTTTCTTTGTTGAGGAGGCACCCCCGTCGAAGGTCGCCGTCTGCCCGCTTTGCCCGGGCAACGAGGGCATGACGCCGCCGGAGGTATACGTTATCCGTCCGTCCGGGTCATCCGCCGGGTCGCCGGACTGGTCTTTAAGGGTCGTCCCCAACAAGTTTCCCGCCCTCAGGATAGAAGGAAGTCTCGACAGGGAGGGCTTCGGCATCTACGACAAGATGAACGGCGTCGGCGCCCATGAGGTGATCGTGGAAACGCCAAACCACGGTGAAACTCTTTCCGATATGTCCGTTGAAAGGGTACAGGACGTCTTTATCGCTTACAGGGAACGGATACGGGACCTCATGAACGACAAGCGCTTTAAATATATAATGGTATTCAAGAACAACGGGTCCGTCGCGGGTGCGTCCCTGGATCACGCGCATTCGCAACTCATCGCCCTTCCCATTGTTCCAAGAAGGGTCTCCGAGGAAATAGGCGGCGGGCTCAATTATTACAAGTTCAAGGAACGCTGCATCTTCTGCGATATCATCGCCCAGGAGCGGGAGGATAACTCCCGCATAGTATACGAGAACGGCCGTTATATCGCCATATCTCCGTATGCCGCGCGCTTCCCCTTCGAAACCTGGATTCTGCCGAAACAGCATTCGGCGGTCTTTTCCGACCATGACCCTGCCGACAACTATTATTCTCTCGCAGAAACGCTATCCACGATCCTGAAAAAATATGTCAAGGTCCTCAACGCACCGCCATACAATTATATTTTGCATACCGCTCCCTCCGGGAACGGTGATTTGCCCCATTATCACTGGCACATCGAGATCATACCGCGCCTGACAAAAATGGCTGGTTTCGAGTGGGGCACCGGCTTCTACATTAACCCGACACCGCCCGAAGAGGCGACGACCTATCTGAAAGAAGCTTGAACCACAAGGAGGGAGTACCATGAAAGTGCTGATCGTTTCTCCTGAAATCTTTCCCTTCGTGAAAACGGGCGGACTTGCCGATGTCACCGGCGCCCTGCCGAAGGCCTTAAGGAATCTCGGCGTGGAGGCCCGCGTCATTCTGCCAAAGCATAAGGGCATCGAGGAACTCGGTTTCCCGATGCGGTACCACAATCAGAGGATATCCTGCCAGGTTTCACAGTCCTTCGTCGACGGGGAGATCGTTGAAAGCGAATACGACGGCATCACCGCCTATCTCGTGGAAAAAGACGAATATTATTACCGCGATTACCTGTACAGTACGCCCGACGGGGACTATCTCGACAATGCCGAGCGCTTTATCTTCTTCTCGAAAAGCGTCCTCGAAGCGATAAAGGCCACAGGCTTTGTACCCGACGTCATCCACTGCAACGATTGGGAAACCTCCCTTGTCCCGGTCTTTTTAAAGACCCTCTACCAGAACGACCCCGAACTCGGAAAGATAGCAACGCTTCTGACCATACATAATCTTGGTTATCAGGGGATATTCTGGCATTACGATATGCATCTTCTCAATATCGGCTGGGAATATTTCACGCCCGACTACCTTGAGTTCTTCGGGCACATCAATTTCCTGAAAGGGGGGATCGTCTTCTCCGATATCCTGAACACGGTGAGCAGGCAGTACAGCAAGGAGATCCAGACGCCTGAATACGGGTACGGCCTTGACGGCATCCTCAAGACGAGGCACGAAGACCTCTATGGGATCGTAAACGGCATAGACTACGGCGACTGGAACCCGGCCACCGATAAAAACCTCCCCAGGCAATTCAGCGTCGACGACCAGAAGAACAAGAAAGCATGCAAGAAGGCTTTGCAGGAAGCTTTCGGTCTGTCCGTGAACGATGGCATTCCCGTTATCGCCACCATATCGCGGCTTGCGGACCAGAAGGGTTTTGACCTCATCGGCTCGGCCATGGAAAAAATGCTCGCACTCGGCGTGCAATATGTCGTTCTCGGTACGGGAGAGAGAAAGTACCACGACCTCTTTACCGACCTGGCAAAACAATTCCCGAAATCTTTTTCCGTCAAGATCGCTTACGACAACAAACTTGCCCACATCATGGAGGCGGGGGCCGACATGTTCCTCATGCCTTCGCGGTATGAACCCTGCGGCCTCAATCAGCTCTACAGCCTGAAATACGGCACCGTTCCCGTTGTAAGGGGAGTCGGGGGGCTCGAGGACACCATCATTGATTTTTCCAGGTCTCCCGAGACAGGAACGGGATTCAAGTTTCACGATTACACGGCTGAGGCCATGCTCGACGCCATTGAACGGGCCCTGTCCGTCTATAAGAATAGTGAAAAGTGGGCGATTCTTGTAACAAGATGCATGAAAGAGGATTTTTCCTGGGAAAAATCGGCACAGGAATACGTGGAGCTATACAAAAAAGCAATCGCAAAGCATGAATCCCTCTGAACTGATCGGCAAGATCATTGAGATTTCGCATTCGAACCTCGAGCTGACCGCCCGCATCAATGCGATCCTCAACATAATCTCGCAGGACATGAGGTTTGAAGAGGTCATCGTCTACACCTTTGACAAGGACAAGCGCCTTACGTGCCGCTTTGCCAATCAAAAAAGCATACTTTTCAACATAATGAGCCAGTACCGCTGTCACATCGGCGAAGGAATCGTGGGAAGCGTTGCCCAGAGAAGGTCTCCCCAGTTTTTCACCATCAAGGACATTTCGCCCAGGTTCGGCTGCCTTTTCTATCCCGAACTTGATGAACACCTGGAAAGGTTCAGGAATTTTTCCTTTCTCCCTCTTTCCGATGACAGCTATCTCTATGGCGTCCTTGTCCTCTGTTCCTCCGGGCGCGATTCGCTGCAGGACCAGGAAAAGGTGCTCCTTTCAGTCCTGTCGCGGGAGATCGGCGGCATCCTGCGGTCCTTCGAGCTTATCCTCTCCTCAAAGAAACGCATCAGCGAGCTGGCAATGCTCTCGGAACTCGGGAAGATCCTCACCTCCAATGCCGACCCCTATGAACTGCTCAAAAACATCGCCCTCATTATCGCCAAATCCCTCAATGCCTCCTTTGTTTCAGTGAAGCTCGAATACCCCCTTCTCAAACTTGAAACCCAGCGCTTCACTTACGGTGTCATAGACCCCGCCGCCAAAGACTACGTTGAACAGCTTGAGCAATCGGCGATGAAGCTTCTTCGGCCCGTGTCTCTAAAGAATGGATCCAGGGAGCAATTCGACGATATACCTTCCTTTTCCCTCTATTCGGCACCTATCGTTTCCAAGAACCGCATACTCGGGACCATCACGCTCTGCGGAGAAAAGACCGACCAGCCCCATGCCGTCGAAGAAAATGGCCAGTACATCATTAACACCATTGCCAATTACATATCGAGCGGCCTTGAGAACACGCTCCTCAACACAAGGCTGCGGGACGTGGTCCGTGAATTGACGGATGCACAGAAAAGACTGATCGAACAGGAAAAGTTCAGAAGCCTCGGGGAGATGACGGCCAACATCGCCCATGAGATAAAGAACCCCCTTGTGATCATAGGCGGATTCACAAAACGGCTCGCGAAAAAGATGCAGAACGACCGCACGGAGAACCGCTACATAGACATCATCCTCAAGGAGGTCGGCCGCCTTGAGGCAATCCTCAATGAGATACTCCATTACGTCAAAGAAAACCAGCCCCTCGAGGAATCGTGTATCCTCAAGGATTTCCTTGAGGAGATACTCTACATACTCACCTCAGACCCTTCCTGGGAATCGGTGGAGATCGTCAGGGACTTCGACGGCGACCTTGAACCCATACGATGCGACACTCAGCAGCTCAAACAGGTCTTCATCAATCTCCTGATGAATGCATTCGAGGCGATGCACGGCCAGGGCAAGATACAATTAAAAACAAAGAAGGTGGTCCATGGCGGGCAGCCTTTTGCCACGGTATCCATTACAGATACGGGCGGAGGCGTCGACCCGGCCATAATTGATAACATATTCAACCCTTTTTTTACGACAAAGGAACGCGGCACAGGCCTGGGCCTTGCCATATCGAACAAGATCATTACAAACCACAGCGGCCGTATCGAGATAGAGAACGTGGCTGGCAGGGGGGTAACGTTTATTGTTTACCTCCCTTTAAAAAATAATATGATGCAAGAGGAGTTCGCATGAAAAAAGTTAAGGTGCTCGTCGTAGATGACGAGGAAAACATCAGGCTTCTCTTCAAGGAGGAACTCGAAGAAGAGGACTACGAGGTGGAGACAGCGTCAAACGGTCTCGAGGCGCTGGAAAAGCTGAAGGGGTCTTCCTTCGATGTGGTCGTTCTCGACATCAAGATGCCTGTCATGGACGGCATCCAGGCGCTCAACGCCATAAAGAACGAGAACAAGGACCAGCCGGTCATCCTCTGCTCGGCATACGGGGAGTTCAAACAGGACCTGTCGAGCTGGGTCTCCGACGGATATGTTGTCAAGTCGGCCGACACACGCGAGCTGAAAGAAACCATCAGGGGAATTCTGGGCCGGTGAGCGTTTAAGCAAGGGGTTGTTCCATAAAAGCCTTGATATCAGGACCCACATGGACTATGATTATGGCTACCGGGGGTGTAGCTCAGCGGGAGAGCACCTCGTTCGCAACGAGGGGGCCACGGGTTCAATCCCCGTCACCTCCACCATACCCGTTTTTCCCGGCATTTCTTTTCAGAAAAACAGCTGTAACCATGAAAAATCCTGTCGCAACAATCCCGGGGCTCGGTTTTCGTCTCGATAACTCAAAAAAGGATTCATCCAGGCCTTCGCTCATTCCCCCGTCCACCCGTGTGCCCGTGTGCCCGCGTACGTTTTTGAGTCCTTGAAATGCGACTCTCAACAAAGATCCTTCTTTTTTTCGTCAGCCTTGTGGTCCTTCTTTCCATCGTTACAACCTATTCGGGTATAAGTTCTATCGAACAGATCGCCGTTAACGAGCTTGAAAAGAACCTGACGTCCGACATCAATCTTATAACCTTTGCCCTGGACCGTGAATTCAACCATATTGAGACCCATCTGACGCTGTTATCGATGAGAAACACTTTGAAAAATGCCATTGCGCGCCGTGATACGGAAAATATCCGGGAGTTATTAGGGGCTGTCCTTCAAAATGAGAACATCGATATCATCAACCTTACGGACAATAATGGTACACCCATTGCTGCCGTAAAAAACCGTTTCAAGAACATCTCTGTGTCAATCCCTCACATGGACACTCAGGATGTTTCGAAAGGATTCACGGTGATAGACGCCGGGGACGGAAAACGGGTGGCCCTCTTCGTTTCCATGCGTTTGAAAAAACAAAAAGCTATCCTGAGCGAACTGGTCATTCTCGACAATATCAGTCCCTTCATCAGGGGGCTTAGCGATCTTCTTGCCCGCAAACGCGACGAGCCGGTTTACATATCTATCTTCAATAATGACAAAAGGATGTTCAGCACCATCTTCACTCTTACCGGGACACATACGCAGAACCTTCCCGGGGAGGTAACCGCCGCTCTATACAAAGAGAAAAAAAACTATATCGGCAAGACGCTCATCGGCAAGGCCAGCTATTACACAATATATAAGGCACTGAAATATGGAGAGGAGTTCGATAACTGGTCATACGGCCTCGCCGTCAGCGAAAACATCTTCCTTCCTTTCAAAAAACGCCTCCTTTTCATCTTTGTCATGATCTCCGTACTGGCCACATCCGCGGTCATTGTCATAACCCTGTTCATAACCAGGGGCATCGGGCCTTCCCTGGGCAGCATCCTCGACATCTGCGGCAGTATTGAAAAAGGGGACACCCTCTCGCGTATAGACGAAAAGAACATCAAAATAAACGAGTTCAGCCTCATCGCGTCGTCCATTAACAAGATGCTCGATTCCATCTCTGAGAGAGAACATATCATCGGGGAGAACATAGAGAAAATCAAGGCGATCAATGCCGAGCTTGAAGAAAAGACCCAGATCATCAGGCAGGACAGGGTCCGGTTCCTTGCCATCCTGGAAACCATGGATGACGGCATCGCAGCCGTCGATCACCAGGGCATAATCACATATTTCAACAGGGCCGCCGAGACCATAACGGGCGTGGAGAGGGCCGCCGTGCTGGGGAACAGGTATCAGGGACTGTTCCCGCCGCTGTCCATCAGCGAAAACAAACATACCGTTGTTGAAGAACTTGTCCTTGAAAAAGACCAGCTTCCTCTTTACCTCAGGATGTTCGTCTCGCCTTATATCCTGGAAAACGACAGGCAGGGACATATACTCCTTTTCCAGGATATATCAAGGGAGAAAAAGATAGATGAGTTCAAGGCGGATTTCGTCTCTTCCATAACACATGATATCAAGTCATTTCTCATGCCTGTCGCCGGGTTCCTCGCGCGCATCCTCGGAGGGAAATATGGCACCGTTGAAGATCCTTTGAGGGAAAAACTGGCGGCCATCATGGAGAATATCTCCAAAACCCAGCATCTTGTTGAAAACTATCTCAACGTCTCCAGGATCGAGTCGGGAAAGCTCGATCTTGTTGTCTCGCCCATAGACCTTTCCGAGGTCATCCGCGATATCGCAGGTCTCTACGGTCAGCGGGTGCAATATGCCGACGCAGGCGATACCTCCCTTGTGCTTGCCGATAAGACATATATAGAACGGGTCATAGTCAACCTCGTGGTTAACGCCCTCAAGTTCTCCCCTGAAGACGCCGGGGTCTTGATAACCACAAGAAAAGAGAACGATATGATAATAACATCCGTCGCGGACAGGGGGATCGGCATACCGCCCTCGGAGCTCCCTTACATTTTTGAAAAATACCGCCGGGGGAGCTTCGGGAAGAAAGAGGACGGCAGCGGCCTCGGTCTTTTTATCGTCAAATCCGTCATCGAGGGCCACGGCGGGTCCATCCGCGTCGAAAGCGCACCCGGAAAAGGAAGCACGTTCTATTTTTCCCTTCCTGTTTTCCTTGGCGAGATATAGGACTTTAAGCTTTCTTAACACACAAAAATTTGACTTTTCGTCTTGTCTTACTTTATAATCAGACCATGAAAAAATATATAATTTTATTACTTTTACTTTTTTTGGTTTCCTGCAGTTACATGCCCTTCGGCAAAAAGAAGGACGAAGGGTCATCGAAGGCGGACAAAACATCGGAAGCATCCAAAACTGGCCAGAAAAAATCTCCCCGGGGAGAATCTGCTGAAGAGGTCAAGGAACCCGAGCTCGGCGACATCAAGGTCATCGACGGCGTGGAATACATATACACCAGGAACAGAAAATATATGTTGACGCCCTATGAGCCGGCATATGTCTGGATACGCAAAGACCAGTATGCGCCAGGCATCGGCGAAGCCCTCTCTTTCAGCACGGGTGGCACCAGCAAGAAAGAACGCGACGAGCTGGAAAGAAGAATCGCGAAACTTGAGGAAGAGCTTAAGAAAAAAGGCATCCAGCCGCAGATGGCATATCCGGCGCAGATGGGGGCCATGCCCATAGGGTTGGGCTATATGCCGGGGCTCATATCCTTTGAATATCCCTCTCCCAAGATGAAACGGAGGATCATTGTCCTTCCCGTGACGGACAAGACCAACTACAAATCGGAAGGCCTCGGGGAACTGGCCACCAAACGCATCGTATCAAGACTCGAGAGCACCGGCACCGTTATTTGCGTGGACCCCAACACGCTGAATATCAAGGGGTCCTATTTCGAACCGGCCAATATGAGGAGAATGAACGAAGTGTTCGGTGTTCAGGCAATCCTCAGAAGCACCCTCTCCGATGTTTATACAAGCTCTTCCAAGATTGAGGGCAAAGACGAGAAAGAGGTTTCTTTCGCCATGTCCAAGCTTTCCATTGATATATTCAACACGGAAACGGCCCTGATGATGAAGCAGCTTTCGGGAAGAAACCCCATTTCCCTATCACGGGAAAAAGGTGACCTCAGTTCTGAGAAGGCAAAGATCAAGGCAATAGACCTCGCCATCGAGATGATCGCGGAAGACGTTCTGAAGACCGTTCTCTCCGTTGACTGGCACACGCGCATCGCCTCCGTTGAAGGCACAAAGGTGTACATTAACGCCGGAAGGCTTTCGGGGCTCGAAAAAGGCAAGATCCTCGAAGTCTATTCCCCCGGTGAAGAGATCATAGATCCCAAGACAAGGCAGCCACTCGGCAGGAAGAAGGGCGCTTTCAAGGGCGAGCTTGAGGTTGTGGAGCTCTTCGGTGTTGACGCGAGCTGGGCCAAGACCAACAAGGGTGGCAGCTTCCTGTCAACTGACCTGGTATACGTAAAACAATAAACAAAGACAGATCATTAGGTTACAGGTGATGGGCCATGGGTAAATCCATGGCCCATAATATTTTCACACAAACGTGATCCAGGGCTTTTTTAATGGAAAAGATCGCGGTTTGTCCGGCTTCTTTGGTTTATCTGGTTGTAAACAACTAAGGAAACATGGGAAACCGAGGAAACGCAACAAACAGTTTTTCAAACATTAAAACCTTGACAAACCCTTCGACAGGCACTACAAAACATTTAACCGTGTGATCCAATATGAAAAAGGAGGGTGGAAAAATGGCATTATTTAAGGTCATATTCAAAAACAGGGTCGACAGCAAGGGGAATCCCCACGAGCTTCCTGCCGACAAGCTCAACGCGAACGGCGCAATGATAGAATCCTACGGATTTGTTGAGAGGGTGGTCAATAAAGGTGAAGATTTTTCACGTGATATCTGGGAATATGAAATTTTGGATCAGGACGCTGACCGCTTCATTGAAGGGCTCAAGATTTCACCAACTGTAATCGAGTATAAAAAACAGTGAATGATTTGAAAAACATTTCCCTTTTTTCATAATTTATCCCTTTGTTGCATGACCGGGCCTTACCGTCGTGACACGAGATCGTTTTTTTGCGTCCGTTCAAAAAACGTGCCGGGAAATGATATGGCACGCCCTTCCTTCCCGGCACCCATACCTGGAAAACCCTTCTCTGATTTATAATAAACAGGTTAAATAGAAACTATATAATATACGCATATGTATTAAAACGACTATATTTATATGGTTAATAATATATTTATGAATAATACCATTATTATATTGCCTCAGTAATACATATCATCGGACATTATTGCATTGGTATTGAGAAACTAAAAACTTGCCTCACATGTGCACGGCAAGTGGAGCCGCGGGCTCGCCTGGTTTCTTTGCTACCTTTGTCTTACTCGCGAATAGCCAGGGAAACTGGAGAAACCGCAGCAATCAACAACCTGTCTTTCTATTTTACGAGGGGCAGTACAGTCTTAAACTCTTCCGTTCCGGCCTTTACGAGCATCTCATATATGAACATCTCCGTTGAACTGATGATTGCCCCTGCATCGCGCATCCTCCCGAGGGCAAGGTCCTTGTTCCGGGACGACCGGGACGAAACGGCATCCCCCACAATATGCACCCTGTAGTCTTTCAACGAATAGAGCGCGGTCTGTGTGACACATATGTGGGCCTCTACGCCGGAAATAATGAGGGTCTTTCGCCGGGATCTTTCTACTTGTTCTTTGAACTGTTCGTTAAAGAAACAATTAAAATGAACTTTTTCTATCACCCGGGTTTCTTTCAACAGGTCTTTAACCTGTGCCACCGTCGGGCCAAGTTTTTGCTGTTCCGTAACCACGAGAGGAATACCGCATATCTTCGAAAATTCCACAAGCTTAACAGTGTTGGCAATCACTTCATCCTTATCGGAAATAACAGGCATCAATTTTTCCTGCACATCAATTACCACGACAAGGCAATCATCCCTGTTTACAAGCCCATAATTTTCATTTTTTTTATCTGGCATTTTCCCTCCCTCGGTATTTCACACCGCAACATTCCGATACCGATACATACACCACAGTATATAAACCATCTTGAATTTAAAAAGTCCAGACGGAAAGATCCTGACGGCTTCGTCGTGCGTCGTCATCTCTCAGAGCAAAAGAACAAACCATTGGCCCCTGATCACAGATCTCTGGAAGGTTCCTCTCCCCCTGTGACCCATAACCTATGACCCATAACCGGTATTTTTGTTTTTGATACCTCGACTAAGGCCGGGATCTCGCAAATACGGGGGGGTTTGCGAATCTTCCAGATCCCGGCCTTAAGTCGGGGCAACAGCAGAAACGAGGCTTTTATGAGGTGCTCAGGCTCAAAAGTCCTGTTGGATTGGTTAGGTGTTTGTTCCCCCTTCCCCTGCATACATAAACCGTACCCAAAACGGCTTGAAACTTGGAATGTTTTTTGTTTGTCCCTTCCCCTTAAAACTCTAAATAGAATTATTAGTATAGTTCAGTAAATTTGTATATCGGGGTTTCCCTGATTTTCGGGGGAAATATCCCTTAGGAAATATATCTGCGCATTGCTGTTCCGATGGTCCCCGGATACCTCAGAGCGAGGTAATCCCTTCCCGTATGGCATATTTTGTAAGCTCCGCGACGGAACGGATCTCGAGTTTGTCCATGATCTGCTGTCTGTGGGTTTCTACTGTTTTGACGCTGAGATTGAGCGTCGACGCTATCTGCTTCGTGCTCTTGCCTTCGGCAAGAAGCTGGAGAACCTCTCTTTCCCGCACTGTCAAAATGTTAAAAACATTTGATTCGTTCTTCGGGAGGCTGTGGAGGTATTCTTTGACAACAATATCGGTGACCTTTGGGCTGAGATAGGGCTGATTCGACATAATTGTGTGGATCGCCGTGACGAGTTCCTCGAATGCGCTGTCCTTCAGAAGGTACCCCGATGCGCCGGCCTTGAGCATTTCCAGCACGAACCTCCTGTCAGAATGCATCGACAGGGCGATTATCTTAACATTTCCGTTTTCTGAGATTATCTGCCGCGTCGCTTCTATGCCGTTCATTTCGGGCATGCCGATATCCATGATAATGATATGGGGCTGTATTTTTTGGGCCAGTTTGATCGTTGTCATCCCGTCCTGCGCTTCGGCTGCCACTTCCATGTCGGCCTGCTTTTCTATAAGGGCCTTTAGTCCTTCCCTTATGATCTTGTGATCGTCGGCAAGCAGAATCCTTATTTTCATTTTTTTCTCCTATTCAACTTCCTCATGCTCAAGCGGAGCTATGAGGATTATCCTTGTTCCCCTGCCTACGCCGGAACGTACGTCCATGTGGCCTCCCAGAGAGTGGAGCCGTTCACGTATACTGAAAAGCCCGAATCCTCTTGCCTCTGCAATATGGTAACTGCGCTTTGAAGCATTGAAGCCGGAGCCGTTGTCTGCGACGTGTATGGATATGTTCCCATCCGGCCGCCTTACTGTAACCTTTACCTGCGAGGCGCCTGAATGTTTTGTCACGTTTACAAGAAGCTCGCGCACCGCGGTGAAAAGGAGCACCCGCATTCCGTCGCTTATAGGTTTGTATACGCCGTCGCTTTCGAACTCCCTCCGGATGGAGCTTTGTTCTTCGAGCTGTTCCGTGAGCCATTCGAGGGCTGCCTCAAGCCCCAGATCGTAGAGAATGGGCGGGCTGAGCTCGAATGTCAGCGAGCGGGTAATTTTGATGGCCTGACCTACGTGATCGCGGATCTCTTTTATCTCATCTGCAAGACCGTTATCTTTCAATACATCCTGAATCGAGCCAAGCTTGATCTTTGACACCGCCAGCATCTGGCCGATGTGATCGTGCAGGAGTGTGGCTATCCTCCTCCTTTCGCGTTCCTCCGCAAGGGAAAGCTCCGATGCAAGGGACCGAAGCTGCCTCTGGTACTGGTCTATCCTTTCCTGCGTCTGCCTGCGCTCGCTGATGTCCTCAACTGTCCCTTCATAATAAAGCGTTTTTCCATCATCGTCTTTTATTGCGCGCGCATTTTCGCTCACATATATTACCGATCCATCAGGCAATTTCCATCTTGCCTCGAAACCCCGTATCCGACCCTCCTTTTCCAGGCGGTCCTTTATCTTTTTTCCGAGATACGTAGGCTCGCAGCTCTTCTTGAAGGATCTGACCGAGGAGAATTCGTCATAAGAAGCGTAGCCCATCATGCGTATCAGCGCAGGATTTGCCATCAGGATCCGTCCGTCCTGATCTATTCGATAAATACCTATGGGGGAGTTATCAAAAAGGTCCTTGTAACGTTCCGCTGCCCTTCTCAAAAGATCTTCAACCTGTTTTCGCCTTTTCAACTCAAATACAAGACGGGAATTGGCATTCATGAGCTCGCTGGTGCGCAGGGCCACCCTGCTTTCCAATTCTTTTTTTGATTCTTCCAGAGATCTTTCCGCCCGTTTTCTCTCCGTTATGTCGTTGTTGATCTCCAGAATTGCAACGGGCCTGCCTTTTTCGTCACGTCTCAGTTTCCATTTACTGAAAACGACCAATTCCCTGCCGCTTTTTGTCTTCTGGGTGATCTCACCATCCCATTTCCCTTTAAAAAGGATCTTTTTCCTTATATTTTCCACTTTCTCTGGAAATTTTGTTCTCAACAGACGGGAAACGTTCTTTCCCAGGGCTTCTTCAGACGTAAAACCGTATCGTCCACGTGCCCCATTGTTCCAGAATGTTATTCTTCCCTTCATGTCCTGAACGATGATCGCATCTTCGGCTATATCTATGATTTCAGCTTGTTCGCGCAGTATGTCTGCCTGTTTCTCAAGTTTATGCTGGGACCTGAGCCTGTCTGACACATCACGAACATTGACCATGATAAATTTCGCGTTATTGTGGTTAATGAGGGACGAGGTTATTTCAACATCGATCAAAGTACCGTCTTTTTTTCGGTATTTACGTAATCCGAAGACAAGCTCTTTTTTTTGCAGGACTTTTTTTGCGTTTGCAATGATCTCTTTTTTGCTCATCAAGATTATATCGGTCAGTCTAAAACTTGTGATCTCCTTTTCTTCGTAGCCCGTCATCAAGAGAAAGCTTGTATTTGCCTCGAGGATCTCAAGGGTATGTGGGTCGAACAGCAGTACGCCATCCGAGGAATGTTTCACCAGCAACCGGTATTTTGCCTCACTGTCTTCCAGCGCCTTTTCAACGGTCCGGAACCTTTTCAGGGCATTTTGCAGCCGGGCCGCGGTCTTCATCAGGGCCTTGACCTCACCCGCGATCCCCCTCTCTCCACCTGTTCTGCTTTTTTTGACAGGCTCTTTGGTAATTCTCACGTCATTCACCTGTTTTAAATTCCCGTAAACTTTGTGAACCTTTCTTGCGTTCTTTCACGGATACTCCATTAACTGTAACACTTTTTTCAAGCTGCCGAAGCGCCCCTTACCTTGTTCTTTACCTTTCCACTTCAAACACTCAGGCAGTTTTCTTTTCTATTGAAACGTCTGAAACTGTCTTTTTTAAGCTTTTGTATTTTCCATTCAAGCATTGATGGCTGTTCAAGCCGCTTCGCCCGTCATCTTTGGCCTATTATCAGCAAACCTCTTTATGTTCCACGTGGAACATCACCCTTTCTTCCTCATTGCTTTCACCAGATTTGCCACCCTTTTCCCAAGTTTCCCCGCGTTATTGGTTGTTTTTTCGTCAGGCTCTCCCGTACAGGATACCCCGTAATGGCCCGTGGCATCCAGCGGATCGCCCACAACTATCATTCCATAGATAAGAAATGCCTGGATGATGGACATCATCGTTGTTTCCTTGCCGCCCGAGAGATCGCCGGATGTGGCAAAGGCCGCTCCTATCTTGTCGCCCATTTTCTTTCTCACTACGACAAATTTATCAAATACCTCTTTCAGCTGGGCCGCCATTGTCCCGAAATACACCGGCGAACCGGCTATAATCGCGTCCGCTTTTAAAAAATCCTCTTTCACGACCTGATCTGTGTCCTTCATGATACATTTGACGCCGCGTACAGATCTCACACCTGAGGCTATTGCCTCAGACAGCTTTTTTGTGTTCCCCGATCTCGAATAATACAGGACAAGAACCTCCATAAACCCTCCTTTTAATGAATCGATGATTTTACCGATTTACCAATATTCAATAACCATATAAAAACAGTGGGACTGGCGGACATGATGTTAATTTTCTTTTTTTTCGATAATCGACCATTGTCTTAATAATTGTTTATCCCCCTGCCTGTTCTCTTTTGGTTACTGGAATTTGGCAATTGGTTATTATTCGTTCTTCTTCAAAATGAGGAGTCCCTCCCCATGGGCACCGTCTCAAGACATATCAAATGCGCTGATCAGCATTATTGTCGTTCTTTTTCCTTCCCAGACAAATCTTTCAGAGAAAGGGTCCATTTCTTTTCCTTTTCCGTATCTTCTAATAGCTTCTTCCTTCATTAAAAGATACTCTAAAAGAGAGTTCACTCTTAGGGTAACAGATGTCAGCAGGCCTCCGGCAAACCCGTATTCGATGGACACAAGCCGCGCCCTGCCATAGGAAAGATCTTCCCCGATTCGCCGGTACAATGATATGCCAGGAACATTTTTGTCTTTTCCCGCATGTTCCATTGAGCTCAGGTCCCCAACGGGTGTTCCCCAGAATATACCATTATAGCCGTCTGGTTCGTTTTGAAAGGTCCGCGCTTTACACTCTATGGCAAAGACCAATGTAAAGAATGTCAGTGCGATAATAAAAACCGGTATGCCGCGCGGTTTCATTTACCTTCTTCCCCCACTACCACGCATATTTCCGGGCAGTTCCTATACTGTTCGGCATAGTCGATCCCGTAGCCTACAACAAACCCGTCATCAATGGTAAAACCAACATAATCGCCCTCGATCTCAACCTCCCGTCTTGCCCTTTTGTCTAACAGTGCGCAGATCTTGAGAGACTTCGGGTTTCGCTTTCTGAGCATTTCCCTTATATGGGTAAGGGTAAGCCCCGAATCTATGATGTCTTCCACGATTACGATGTTCTTTCCCTCAACATCTTCTTCCATGTCTTTGAGCACGTTGACCGTACCTTTTGTCTTCATCGCGCTGCCATATGACGAAACCCGCATGAAATCGATCCTCGAAGGGTTCCTGATGCAGCGAACAAGGTCCGATGTGAACATAAAGGAGCCTTTTAACAGGCATACAAATATTATCTCTTCGCCTTTGAAGTCTTTTTCTATCTTCCTGGCAAGTTTTTTTACTGTTTTCGCAATATCCCGCTTTGAAAATAGTTTTTCAAGCATCCTTGTCTTCCTCCGGTCCGGTCAATTAAAGCGCATGGCGCAGGACCACAATCTCCCCTTGCTGCGGAAGCGTTGCCCGCGAGAATTCCACCTCTGTTTTTCCTTCGTCTTTTACGTTCTTTTTGCTTTTTGTAAATTCCTCGACGGTGGATATGGGAAAATCGCACCTTTGGGTCTTGTAGTGCATCGGTATGGTAACAAGGGGTTTCAGTTCTTCAACAACCTTCTCCGCTTCTTTCACATCTATCGTATAGAAACCGCCGATGGGGATGAGCAATATGTCGATCTTGCCTATCTCCTTCACGGCTGCGGCATCCAGTAAATGCCCGAGGTCACCGGCGTGCGCCAGCCTGATATCATCTGCGTCTATGGTGAATATGAGGTTCTTTCCCCTTTCGCTACCCTTTGACTGATCGTGGAAAGTCGGGATGGACCTTATTTTGATCCCTTTTTCTTCAAAAACACCCTGTTTGTTTATATAAGTGAATTTTCCTTTTATGTCTTTTGTATAATTGTGATCATCGTGGTCGTGGCTTGAAAGAACTATGTCCGCCTCATCTGTGATCTTGCCATAGGAAAGGGCCCCTCCGAACGCCCCGGACTGGTAAGGGTCAACAATTATCCTCACGCCTTTCTCCGTCGTTATAAGAAAGGCCGCATGGCCGTACCATTTTATCTTCATCCTTCGGTCCTCCTTTTTCCTTGATATTACAATGAGGTGCCCTTGGTGTCAAGAAATGGGAAACAAAGGATAATTGACCGCGGGCAACAACCGTTGATCACATCTTGAAAAGTCTTGCAATATCCCTGCTGCAAACGTAGAATCTTTACCAGGTCAGAGCGCAAATGACCGGTGGGCAAATCTCAACAACCGGCAAGGGAGCGGCGGCAAGCATATTTTTGGCATCTGCTTGCCGATCCCGTTATTTATTTCTTCCCACTGGTCACAGGTGCTTTGTAAATTGATCACCGCTTTTAACTTTTACTATTTTAAAAAGGAAACCTCTTATGGGCCCTAAAGAGATCCACAAAGGCATCTATCTCGTCGGCAGTTCCGATATCACAGATCCAAAGGATTGCTGTGTCTATCTCCTGGATCTTGGCGAACTCGTTCTCATCGATGCCGGAGCCGGTACAAGCACAAGCCTTATCGTACACAACATCGAAAAGCTCGGTTTTGACGTATCCCGTTTATCCACGATCATCCTGACGCATTGCCACATAGACCATGTCGGCGGCGGCGGCGCGCTCCAGGAAAGGTCCCGCGCAAAGATCGTAATGCACGAACTTGACGCCTTGCCGGTCGAACAGGGCGATCAGAGATTGACGGCGGCACAATGGTACGGGGTCAGATTTAAGCCACTGCCGGTGGACCTGAAATTTTCCGGCAGCAAAGAGGTGCTCTCCATTGGCGGTCATGATGTTGTCCTTCTCCATACCCCCGGGCATACTCCCGGCTCCATATCGGTATATCTTGACAAAGACGGCAAACGTGTCCTGTTCGGCCAGGACATACATGGACCTTTCCTTGCCGATTTCGGCGCCAATATGACCCACTGGCAGACGTCCATGGAACAGCTCATCGCCCTCAACGCCGATATTCTTTGCGAGGGCCACTTCGGCATTTATCAGCCAAGCAAGAAGGTGGCCGCGTACATAGAGCGCTATCTTGAAGAATACGCAGAAGGGTAATAAACCCGGTGCACGATGAAATAAAAAAAGCGATGAACAATTTTCTTCTGTTTTCTGTTTCACAACTGATGATTGACCGCTTTTTTCCATCGTGGATCGTGGATCATAACAAACACTATTGATGATTATGGCGAACAACATTTCATCTTTCCAGGGCAAGTCTCCGGTCATCCATGAAACTGTTTTCATAGATGTATCCGCCCGCGTCATAGGTGAAGCCATCCTCGAAGAGGGGGTCAGCATCTGGCCCATGGCCGTGCTCAGGGCCGACAGTTCCCCTGTTTTTATAGGAAAACGTTCGGCCGTCCTCGACCTGTGCCTTATAGAATCACCCGAAGGTTCACCGGTCAGGATCGGTAATGGCGTCCTCATCAGCCACGGCGCGATCATCCACGGTGCAACCATCTCTTCCGATGTGCTCATCGGCGCCGGCGCGATCGTTCTCGATGACGCCTCTATAGGCGAGGGCTCTATCATAGGCACCGGCAGCATCGTAACGCCGCGCACCGTTATCCCTTCCAACTCCCTCGTTCTCGGTTCGCCCGGCAGGGTCATAAGAGAAACAACCGCCGAAGAACGTGAAAACATTAAAAAACAAATTAACGGCCTCTATCATAAATCGCGGACGTACATCAAGGAAGCGTGTCTTTTAAAATAAATACGGTTTTAACGGCTTTATCCTTTGGGAATGTTTCTTTAAATCCGGGCTTATGTATTCCGTCGTTCACCTTATTTAAGCTGTTTTTATGTCTGATCTACGGAACGGGTCCCTTTTAAATAACATTAATTCATTTTTTCATCGAATCTTTCATAATACAGCATTTTATCCCGGCACGCGGCCATATCCTTCTCTTCTTCTTGATACATGTCAGTGGCAGCATGCTTTTCTTTTTTCCAAAATCTTTTTTCTATGTATATCTCTTGAACAAGCGATGGTGCGTTTGAAGCTTTTTCTTTTACATTTCTCCTTGCAAATCGGCTGCAATTGCAGAAAAATAAAGAAAGCGCGCGTCAAATAACTGTTGCAGGAGTCAGATAATGAAGGATATTTTCTATATCTGCTTTTTTACGGTCATTATATTCATTATGCTCCCGTTTTCATCCGTATGCGCTCAGGAACATAAAGGAAGGGGTCTTCCCGCAAGGCTATTCCAGGAAAAAGGGGCGGGCTATACTATTGAATATCCAGGAGACTGGGTTTATGAGAGATCGGCCGATAATGTTACGTTCATATTCAGCGGGCCATCCGGCACAAAAGCATACCATTCCACCGTGAGCATCCAGAACCTGCTTTCCGAAAAGTCGAAGGCAGGAAAGTACCGCGACCCGGACGCCGTAGTAAATGACCTGTTAAGTCTATTTGAAAAACAAAATGGATTTACAAAGTCCGCTGTAAAGCCTTTCACATACTCAAAAGGCCCTTTACGTCTCACGGGAAAGCAATTTTCTGTGGAATACAGCGTGGACAAACATGTGTTCAGGCAATGGGTCATCGTTCTTCCAAGACCCCGGGGTGAGATATTCCATGTATGGTTTTACACCTCTCCGACAGCACAATATGATGAATTCGCAGGCATCGCCAGGGCAATGCTTGATTCGTGGATCATCCTGGAATAATGTTCTTTTTTGTGTCTTGTACATTTTTCTCTTGAAAAGGAATCACTGTTGGAGGAAAATCGTTTTTTGTGTGCAGGCTGGCCATTAAACACCGGGCAATGAATGCCGTAAATGCTGCAAGCGGGCGCTTTCTTGTCGGAGAACTTCACCTGCACCGTTCATCCTTGTATCAGCGGGACGCGATGATCTCACGTTTGCCCGATAATTCTTTTTCTGGAGGATAAACATATGTGCAAAAGGCTCTTTTCAATAATTATGGTGGCTGGACTTCTGTTGACCGTGACAACTGTCTCCGCAACTGACCCCAACTTTCGAGGGGGCAAGGCGAATGCGGTTGTATTCAGTGGAAAAATAACGAATATACAGGGGAAAGTAATAATCATAACTGACGCCGGAGGCAAGACCAGGGTAATTGAAACCAGGTCTGTTGAAGGTCTAAGGGTAGGGGACAACGCATGGTGCGAAGAGGACTGCGGCAGAGTAAAAGTACCAAACAAGTCTGTCCAGGTCCAGAGGGTCATTCGATAAAAGGCCTTCAATTACAAAAACAATGGGTGTTCTTCCCCCGGGCTCGCTGCTTTCACGGCTAGTTATAAACGTAAGCGAAAGGATATACCATGAAACGGCTTACAACAACCCTCTTTATCTTGTTTATTGTCGTTTCTGCACTCGGTTGTCACAAAGAGACTGAACAAGTCCGGGTTAAAAATGTTATTTCTGAAATCCAGACAGCGGCCGAAGAGAAGGATCTCGGGAAGATCCTGAAACACCTCTCGAAAACCTATAGCGATCCTCAAGGATTCAACCGCGAAAACATCAAGGGGCTGCTGCTCGGCTATTTCTTTAGATACCCCAGGATATCTGTCTATATCAATAATCTCGATATATCTGTTGATAACACATCTGCCAGGGTTATGTTTCGAGCTCTCCTGACCAGCGGAAAGAAGACTGGTTCCATGGCCGACATTATCCCGCAATCTCTCGGCACGTACAGCTTCGACATATCTTTGAAAAAGGAGTCCAATGACTGGATGGTCACCTCGGTCAAATGGACACAGGTGGAAATGATCGAATCGCTAAAGGACGATGATTCATAGAAGGGAGGGCACACATTCCTGGCCGTTTGGAGGCCGCATCCCACATTCAAACAATTCGGGTGGTCTTTTCATGTTTCACGTGAAACATCACGCTTGTCTTAATTATTACAAAAGGTTATGCCATTATTATGGCTCATTTGCCAGTCATTGGTGTAATTTTTATCTATTGTCATACCCGGGATTGTGCTTTCCTCATGAACCTGCTGACACTCTTGGAATGGCTTAAAATGATTTTTTTAAACGTTTATTTCGGCTGGATCTGTTTAAAAAGTTTTTCCTCTATTTCTTCACATACACTTCATTGTATCTCATGTCGCGCTCTATGTCCCGGATCTTCCTTGCAAGGGTGTTCTTGAACTGGGCGTCAATATCAAGGAATTGTACGGAGGCATACGCGAGGGTCTTTCTCATTTTTTCACTCTCCGGTTCCCACACTCTGAGCACCATGGCCTCTATCTGCGTTTTGTTCCCGGCCACCTCTATCATCATTTTGACTGTTTCATTCGGCTGGAAAGGGTGTATCTTTTCGTGGCTGAATTTCGCCCCTCCTATGGAAATATCAAGAAGGTGTACCCTTCTTCCCTCCATCGATATTTCAATGCCGCATTCACTTGGAGGTTCAAGGCGGTAGAACATGCGCAGATTGTATTCCTCGATATCCCCTGTCTGCTGCATTATGACGGCCTGCACCTTTTGCGACGACTTAAGCTCATAATCTTTGACAAAATCAACAACCTTTGCAATAAATCCGTATCTCGCCGGTCCGGAGCGACCTTTTTCCAGGAATGTCACGAACAGCTCTTTCCCAAGGTTCGTCCTTGATATGGGAGGATCTGTCTGTGCCGCTGTTATCCTTTTCCCTTCAACATCATGAACCATTGAGTTTTTTACATCCACAACTTCTCTCATATGGTCGATGCTCACGATTATGTTTATGTTCAGTCCAGGCCTTATGTCCATTCGTTCTTGTCCGGTATTCCTCTTCGATTCCCCTTGGTCCTTTTATTTTCCTTTCTTTTTTTCCCTTTTTAATTCGGGAGGATATGCCGCTATCACGAGCACGAAGGTTTCTTCATCCTTTGTGTTCTTCAGCGCGTGGGGTTCCCCCGCCGGTATCCAGATCGAGTCGCCCTCTCCCACTTCTCTTGTCTCGCTTCCGACAGTCATCAATCCTCCGCCCTTGAATACCAGGTAGATCTCTTCAACGGGGTCAACGTGTTCCTCGATCGTGTTCCCCGGCGGCAGGATCGCGTATGCAAGGAATTCGATCGCCTCAAGGAATGCGCTCGTCATTATCATCCTTGCCACTGCCCCCCGGTGCGCGATATATGTTGTCCTGATCACTTCCGGGTCGTTAAAGTTCCTTACGATCATCGCCATTCCTTTCTTTCCTTATTATAATATCGGCAAATATGCCTCGATCTCATAGCCTAAAACGTGCCTTCTATGTCTGCCCCGCTCTATCTTATTGTTTTTAATAAGCTTCTCGATATTGGTCTCCCGGCGCGTCCTTTGCGAGTTTGATAATCCGGGCCTTCGTCATTGTCCTTCCTTCGGTTCATTTTTTAATTTTCTCCATTATAATAGATATCGCCTCAAAGTCAATTCTTTTCATTTATCATCACAGAGGCCTTCCTTCGTTGACATGTCATGTCTTGTTCTGGTACATTTCGTTCAGGTATCCCGTCGGCTTTCCATGCGGCCGCCTTACCGGAAAGGATCAAAGAGGTCCGTATAGTGAACATCTCTCAAAGGGCGAGGCAGGTATCGCCCTTCTATGTCATGGAGCTTCTCGAAAAGGCCCGCGAGCTCGAGGCGCAGGGGAAAAGCATCATACACATGGAGGTCGGCGAGCCTGGATTTGAAACCCCTCTTCCAGTAAAAGAAGAGGCCGTCTGTGCGGCAAAAGACGGAAAAACCTTCTATACACACAGCCTGGGCATTCCTGAACTTAGAAGCGCTATCTCCCGCCATTACCGCGATCTTCATAAGGTCGATGTTCCTCCGGAGCGTGTTATCGTAACCAACGGCTCTTCCGGCGCCTTTGTCCTTCTTTTTGCCGCGCTTCTTGAAAGAGGGAGGACTCTCGCCATCCCCGACCCGGGTTATCCGTGTTACAGGAACATCGCCCTGCTCGTTGACTGCGGCATTCTTTCCATACCCGTTACAGATGAAACGGGTTATGAGATAACCGCCGCTCATCTCGACAGGCTCGATACCTTCGTTGACCTCCTCATTGTAACAAACCCGTCAAACCCGACCGGCACCGTCTATCGCTACGGGACCCTTGAGAAACTCCACGACCGTCTTTGCGGCCTTGGCGGCACTCTCATTGTCGACGAGATATATTCTGAACTGGTTTACAATACCGGTTTCCGTTCATCCGCCGCGATCTCCGAGAACATCATCGTAGTTAACGGTTTCTCCAAGGCCTATGCCATGACAGGCTGGCGCCTCGGCTGGATGATCGTTCCCGGCGAGCTTGTCAGGCCTGTCCAGAAATTTGCCCAGAATCTTTTTATTTCTCCCCCTTCGCTTTCCCAGTATGCTGCGATCAGCGCCCTCGACCAAAGGGACGCCGTCGAGCACATGCGCCGTCTTTACCAGGAAAGGAGGGACTTTCTCGTCCCCCGCCTGAAATCCCTTGGTTTTTCGGTTCCCGTTAATCCCTCCGGTGCTTTTTATGTTTATGCCGGCATAGAGCGCTTTGACATCGACAGCATGGACTTTGTCAACCGGGCCCTCCTTGAGGCGGGCGTTGCAATCACGCCCGGCTACGATTTCGGCTCCTTCGGTGCCGGCTCACATGTCCGTTTTTCCTATGCCAACACCCTTGAAAACATAAAAGAAGGTTGTGAAAGACTGGGCAGATGGTTGCCGGCGCTTTGTAAATAAATATAATTTTTTTATTATGTATTCTTTTTTTCATTCTGTCCGATATACAATATATGAGGGGTCTTTATGCCGAAAGTTGCAATCGATAATCTTAAGCCCGGAATGAAAACCGCAAAGCCCGTTGTCAACAACAACGGAATGGTCCTTCTTGGAGAAAATACCGATCTCACCGCGGAGCTTATCGACAGGATCAGGAACATGGATGTAGATGGTGTTTATATCCAGGGCACCGCCAGACCCTCCAAGTCCAAAGATGAGTTTCTTTCCGAGATTGAAGACCGCTTTCGGAACGTTGAAAACGATCCGCGCATGGAGGTCATCAAGCGCTCCATACAAATACATATTGAGGGCCTCTATGGGTAATATAGATGTCAGGCTTGTAAGGGAAAAGATCGAGAACATCCAGGCCCTCCCCACCATTCCCAAGGTACTCAACAAACTTCTCGGGGTCATAGAGAATCCGAAAGTTTCCCTCAATGAGATCAGCAGCTTCATTTCCGGAGACCCCGCCCTTACCACAAAGGTCCTGAGGATGGTCAATTCCCCCGTTTATGGCTTTCCGGGAAGGATCTCGTCGGTCAACCAGGCCGTCATACTCCTTGGCCTGACCGTCGTCAAGGGCCTGCTTCTCGGCGTTTCCGTCTTCGATCTCATGCAGAAGACCATGATCGGTCTTTGGGAACATTCCATAGGTACCGCTATATTTTCCAGGATCATTGCCGTGAAAAAAGGCCACAAAGAACCCGACGAAGTTTCCGTCAACGGCCTTCTCCATGATATCGGCAAGGTCTTTCTTGTCCTTCAGTTCCCCGAAGAATACGAAAAAGCGCTGGCCGAAACAGAAAAGGATTTTGTGGTCATTTTCGATGCCGAGAGGAACCACTTCAACACGTCCCACGCGAGCGTCGGGAGCTGGATGGCCAAAAAATGGCGTTTTCCTGCCAATCTCATCGATGTCATTGAATATCACCACAAGCCGCACCTCACGAAAAACACGCCCGTTGAATCCTCCATAGTTCACATGGCGGACATACTTGTCCGCACCAGGGGCTACGGCTTTCCCGGCGACAGCCTTGTGATGAATGTACAACCCGAGGCCTGGGAACTGCTCAATCTCACTGAAAAAGACCTTGTCGAGATCTTCAGGGAGGCCGAGGATTCCCTGCAAATGACGGAAGACCTTACGCTATGAGTGAAAAAAGCATTGTCGTCATATCTCAGGACATTGTCCTTTCGGGCATAATAGAGCGGATACTGGAAAAAAATTACCGCTCATTTCTCTTTAAGAACATCCAGTCCGCCATTGATCACATCTATAATACCCCTCCGAACCTCATCATCTTCGACACCGCCGAGCAGGACATCTTTTCAATGGACATCATCAACAACCTGAAAAGCGACCCTATTTTCTATCAATTGCCCGTCCTCGTCATCATAGAAGGCCCTGAAAGCGTTCCGATCTGGAACAGTTTTCTCGTTGAAGACTACCTTAAAAAATCCGATCTCGAAAAAGAGGGCCTTATTCGTGTGTCCCTTGCGATATTGCGCTCCGAAAGGATAGTGGAGGTAAATCCGCTCACCAAGCTCCCGGGCAACATCTCCATAAGCCGGCAGATACAGGCCAGGATCGATTCCATGGAGGTCTTCGCCCTTGCATATGCCGATCTGGACCATTTCAAGCCCTTTAATGACCACTACGGTTTTACCCGCGGTGATGATGTCATACGCATAACGGGCAGGCTTATCCTCAACATCGTTAAAAGCAAACAGCCCCAGGGAGGTTTTGTCGGCCACATAGGCGGTGACGATTTCGTTTTCATCATGTCTGTTGACCTTGTTGAGGAAACCTCCGAAGAGATCATAGGCGCCTTTGACAGGATCATTCCTACCCTTTATGATAAAGAAGACAAGGAAAGAGGGTTCATCGAAACCCTCGACCGCCAGGGTCATACGAGGAAATTTCCCATAACCTCCCTCTCCATCGGCATTGCCACTAACCGCAACAAGTCCTTCACGCACTTCGGGGAGATCACCGAGGTCGCCTCTGAAATGAAAAAACATGCAAAGCAATCCTGGGGAAGCTGCTACCTCACTGATCGCAGGGTCGTCAGCCCCGGGTGAAGGAGATGGGGGCCTCGATCTGAAGTAAAACTCTACCCGAAACCGCTTTAGGGGGTATTTTTGTCTGTCGGCATTGTAAAGGATCCTTTATACCTGGAACACATAACCGATGATTATCACCCGGAGTGCCCCGAGCGGCTCAGCCGCATATATTCCATGCTTCCTTCCATCGACAAAACGGGGATTGTTTACGTCGCGCCGAGGATGGCAACCCATGAAGAGGTCGCTTTTGTCCACGATGCGCAATACATAGAGAGAATTTCCGCGACAAGAGGCATGGCCAGCGTGCGCCTTGATCCCGATACAAGCGCTTCTCCCAGGACCTTTGAGGCGGCCCTTCTTGCCGCAGGCGGCACATTGAGCCTTGCCGATTCCATCCTTTCAGGAGGAACTGAATGCGGTTTCGCCCTTGTGAGGCCGCCCGGACATCACGCCGAACGTTCCCGCGCCATGGGTTTCTGCATATTCAACAACATCGCCATAGCCGCCCGCTATCTCCAGAGGTCGAAGGGCCTGAAGAAGGTCCTTATCGTCGACTTCGATCTCCATCACGGCAACGGCACACAGCATTGTTTCTACTCCGACCCAACGGTTCTCTATTTTTCCACGCACCAGTTCCCTTACTATCCCGGCACTGGATGGTATGAAGAAACGGGCGAGGGCGAGGGGAAAGGATATACGGCAAATGTCCCCTTGAGCTACGGGATGAACGACGACGACTATCTCTTTGTCTTCCGGGAGGTCCTTGTCCCCCTGGCAGACCTTTTCAAACCGGAAATGATCCTGGTATCGGCCGGCTTTGATACACACCGCGACGACCCTCTCGGCGGCATGTCCGTCACCGAAGAGGGATACTCCGCCATGACGGGGGTGCTTCTCGATATCGCCAAAAAGCACTGCCGCGGGATGGCGCTGTTTGCCCTCGAGGGTGGATACGATCTCGCCGGCCTTGTCAGTTCGACAAAAGCGGTCATCATGAAGATGAAGGGCGAACCTGCCTTTGATTATGAAGGAAGGGGCAACCCCTGTCGGGGGGTTGTAGATGCTGTCGGCAATATAAAACGGGTGCTTGGCCCGTATTGGGGCCCCTTTTAGATCTCGTCCTTCCAGACCATTTCTTTCAATTCTTTGCCAACCTTGAAATATGGAAGCCTTTTTGGTTCCACCTGGACGGTTTCACCGCTTTTCGGGTTTCTTCCCTTATAAGCCTTGTACTCTCTGAGCGTGAAACTTCCGAATCCCCGTATCTCGACGCGCTCGTTGTTGATAATCGCTTTCTTTATACTGTCTATAACGGTGTCCACGGCAATCTTTGCGATCTTCTGGTTCACGTTTATGTCTGTGGCGAGCTTGTTTATTATATCCATTTTATTCATAGACATCCCTCCCGTTAGCTTTCAGTAATATATTTGCAGGCGTTCATGAAGATCTTAAGCCCGTCTCCTTCTGAACAGATACCGCCCCTTGTCCACCGCGGGTGCTGGGTGCGGTGCACAAATGCTTCAGGGTGCGGCATAAGCCCGAAAACCCTTCCGGTGTCATCGCACAGCGCGGCTATCGCCTCTGTAGATCCGTTGGGGTTGTCGGGGTATTCCATGGTAACCTTCCCGCTCTCATCGGCATATTGCAGAACAATATGTCCTTTTTCCTTCATCGCCGATATGCCCTCCGGCGTATCGACAACGCATTTTCCTTCGCCATGCCGCACGGGAAGATAAATATTATCCATATCTTTCGTAAATATGCAATGAGAAAATCTGTTCACCCTCAGGTAAACCCAACGGTCCTCGAACCGGCCGGAGTCGTTAGAGGTAAGCGTTGCCGACTGTCTTCCGCAGGAACCTCCCAGCGCCGGCAGAAGCCCAGTCTTTATGAGCAGCTGGAAACCGTTGCATATCCCTATTATGATCTTGCCCTCTTGGACAAATTTTACAAGCTCGTCAAGGAAACGCCCGCCCGTTCCGCCAATCTTCTGGTACTTCCATTTTACCGCCTGCGCCCTGGCCGAGCCAAGGTCGTCGCCGTCAAGAAAACCTCCCGGGAAATTGATAAAGCTGAAGCGGTGTATCAGGGCCGGCCTGTCCGTGAGCTCATCTATGTGGACCAGCTCCGGCTCGAACCCTGCGAGGCTGTTCGCATGGGCCGTTTCATTCTCACAATTTATACCGTTACCGAACAGTATGAGGCTTTTTGGTCTTTTTTTCATCATGTAGCGTAACTATGCAGTCCTGAAAGAAAAAAGTTTACACCAAAATATGTCATGATCACACAGGCAAAACCTATGACCGACAAGGCGGCCATGCGCCTTCCTTTCCACCCCCTTACAAAACGCGCATGAAGAAAAAGGGCGTACACGATCCAGGTTATGAGTGACCATGTTTCCTTGGGGTCCCAGCTCCAGTAAGATCCCCACGCATAATGGGCCCATACGGCCCCCGTCAGTATACCAGAACTGAGCATGAAAAAGCCAATAATAATGCTCCTATAATTGATCTCCTCCAGTATTTCACCGGAGGGAACTATCCCTTTCGATCTGATAAAGTAGAGCCCGCCGGCGACAAAGGAGATCACAAATGCCGCGTATGCCAGAAAACAGGTGATAACGTGCACGTGCAGCCAGTTGCTCTGCAGCGCGGGTATAAGGGGTTGTATGCCCTTTTGGACGGACGGCGAGAGCGACGCGTATGCTATGAGAAACAGCGACAAAGCCGTCGCGATGAACGTTATAACCGGGTAGGAAAGTCTTTTTCTCATCGTCACGAGAAGCAGGCTGATGGACCATGAAAAAAATATGAGCGATTCATAATAATTGGAGAGGGGCGCGTGCCCGATGCCGAGCCGGTATGACTCCGCCCAGCGCAGGGCAATGCCTGCCGAGTGGACGGCGAATGCCGCGTACAACACATACCACATGGCGGCCATGACCCGGTCCTTTCTCAAGGCAAAATAGAGGGCGTGAAGAAAGAACAGCAGGACGTACAGAATGGTTGCTGCGCCGAGGACGGTATGCTGCGAGATCATGTCAGGCCCTCTTTGAATGCTTTCAGTTCCTCGCGGAACCCCTCCTTGTTCCTCGATGCAAAACCCGCGACATTTAAAGAATCTCCGTTATCAACGACGTATATCCGGTTATGGGATATGAAGAAGTTGACATAGAGCCCGAAGAGCATGAGTGCGAAGCCGAAAAGAACAGCGGGTACGCCCGGATCGCGGGAGATCTCAAGGCCCGTATAGTATTCCTCCTCGATCCTCTCCAGGCTGATCACCGCCCCCGGTATCCGGCCGGATCTCATCTTTTCCACGTTGGCCAGGAGCCAGGCCGTCTTTGGTTTCTGGCCCTCCTCCAGATATGCGATCATCACGCCGGGGCCGAAATTGTGGACCTCAGGGGCAAACCTGGCGACCATGAACGGCGTCTTGCCCTCGCTGTATACCTCCTGTTCCCCGAGAAGCACTTTCTTCCCGTTCACAAGGAATTCAAAACGGTTCGTTTTGCCGTAGCTCGCCTGGTAGAGGCGCACCCCCTTGTAAGAGAGGGGTTCGTTCACCCTGATCTGTCTTTCCATAACGGTCCGGTCGGAGGCGTCGAGTATTTCCACCGTGCTGACATATTCTTTCGGTTCTCCTCCCGGATAGAAACTTATCCGGAAATCTTTGCACTTTATCTTGAAACCAAGGGGTACGTGCGTGTTCTTGCCGTCTCTCAGCAGGGCCTTCTCGCCCGTTTCGCCGACGTGCATGACCATGAAACCCTTGAAACCCGCGACAAGGCCGATAAATCCGCCAACGAGTATTACAAGAATGCTCGCGTGGATCAGGGTCGCGCCGTGTCTTGAAAGGGAACCCTTCTCATATAGTGTGCCCCCGTCAAGAATCGTTTTCTTTCTGTATCTCCCCGCGATCCTCCGGGTGATCTCCTCTTTGTGCATCGAGGGGGCGGAAAACCCCGACCCCGCGGCCACGAGCCCCTTGATATCGGGCATGCCCGCATCACCGGATCCCTTTTTTCGCCGGGCGATCCTTCGGATCGTGCATGAGGCAAGGTTCACGGCAAAAAGGACCATGAGAAAATAGAACCACGTGGAATGGTAGGCATCGTCAAAACCGAAGAGCTTTATGAAATGGTAGGTCTTTTCCGGATAAAGCGCCAGATATTCTTCTTCTGTCCCGCCTTGTTTTATAAGGCTTCCCAGGACCGAAGTCGCTGCGATAAGGGACAGGACCGTTATGGTGAGACGTACGGAAACAAGGAACTTGAAGATCGAGCGAAGCGCGGACCCGATGCCCGTCAGGGGTCCGCGCCCGGGATTATTGCTTTTTGTGGCAGTCATTACACTTGGTCGGGGCGTTCACTCCTTTTGCCGACGCCTCCTTGTGACAGGTGATACAGTTCTTGTGGTAGGCTTCCTTTATCGGCACGGCACCGTTCTTTGCCTCTTTGAGGTCATGACAGGGCATGCATCCGCCGGGTTGTTTCGGGTCCTTGTCCTTGTGGTGGCAGACCACGCAGTCCGTCTTCGCCTTCTCCGTATGGACGGGATGAGAAAACGGCACGGGGGGAAGTTTGCCCCCTTCGAGCTTCAGCATCATCGATTCCGGGGCCTTTTTCTGAGCAAACGCGCCCTGGAGCATCACGACCATGAAAATCGCAGCCACTGCAAGTCCGATGAACATTTTTGTTCTTTTTTTCATGCCACACCCCTTTTCCGGTGCATTTTAACTATCCAGAATGTTATCTCAACGTTGCCGGTAAGTCAAGGACATGCGGGTGTCCGATTACTAAAAACAACAGGGCCTCACGGTGTCGCGGAAACTCTGTTTGTTGTTTTTCTTTTGATCGCTGGAGTTTGGTCATTGCCTGTCGTCTTTTTTTGAATATCCCGCCGCCGTATGGTAGGCTGCGCGGTCAAAGAAATAGACAAGGCGCTCGCCGAGCTCGAACATACGGTAGATGTCCACCGCTTTTTCCCACACACCGAACGAATAGGTAAACATCCACACATGTTTCTTGAGAAGGCTCAGCGAGCTTATCGCCTCCTCCAGCGGGACACCGCCCTCCCTCCTTTCTCTGCCGAGACCATGGTAAAAGAGGGTCAGCTCCCTCTCGCCCCTTTCCTTGCGCAGCCAGGCGCCGAACTGGCCCATAATGACCATCGCCCTCGCACGAAGGCCTTCTCTCTCCACGCGTCTGTATGTCTTTGTGGAGGGGTTCGTGGTTATGTCGTTGAGCCACAGGTCTACTATCTTTTCCGAGTTCTTTTGCACGGCATCAGCAAGTTCGTCGGAAAGGAGCCTGACGGGGTAGTTTATCCCGTCCTTCACCGTGCTCTCAACGAATGTCTCAAATGAATCGTGTATGCTCCAGAGGTCCTTTTTCAATTCGATGAATCTCTGTACGGCCTTTTCCTGGGAATCAAAGGCGAGCTTCGGCAAATTCATGACCGGAAAATATCTTGCATCCGAGGCGTCATCCCCCGCCTGCTCTTGCCCGCCGGTCTTTTCCGCCTCAAAGGTGACTATAAGAAGCTCGCCGTAGAGAGGGTTCGCGTGAGAGCCCACGTCGAGGAGCTGAACGATCCTTCCCTCCACGCCGGTTTCCTCCCTGAGCTCCCTCAGGGCCGCGTCCTCAATGCTTTCCCCTGTTTCCGCAAAACCGATGGGGCAGCACCACATGTCTTTAAAGGGCTCCTTCGCCCTGCGCACAAGGAGTATCTCCCGCCGGTGGTTCGGGAGCACGACGGAGGCAACGGGAAGGGGGTTTTCATAATACACCTTGCCGCAGCCCGTGCAGACCTGCCTCTCCTTCCCTTCGAGAAAGTCCGTCCCCAGCCCCTCGCCGCAGATGTTGCAATAGGTCCTTTTGTTCATTTCCTCGCCAGAAATATCCTGTCGTTCTTGTTTAGCCTTATCTCGCCCTTCCTGTGAAGCTCTGAAACCATCTTATCCCTGACCACATTCGGGTCCGCGTCTTTTTCAATAAATTCTTTCTTGAAATCAATGTACATGGCAAGCTTTTTTTCATCCCCGGCGTGGAAAACAAGCGAGTTCCTGTAATCTATGTGGTCGACCTGCGTGAAATGCCTTCTCAGGAGATCCCCCCCGTTTTCCGCGGAAAATCGCTCTATAACCTTTCTCAGGTTCCTGAAGTCGAAATAATGCTGCCCCTCCTCGAGCATTGATTTGCTGTGGGTAATGGACACAAAGAGCCCTCCCGCCCTGAGCAGCCTCCCGATCTCGCGCAGGGTCTCAGGGAAAAAATAGAGGGAATAGAGCGACAGCACAAGGTCAAAGGACTGCGCCAGCAAGCCGGTGTATGCAGGCAGCAGCATGACACGAAAGCCTGCTTCACGTGATTTTGCCGCTGCTTTTTCCAGGAAAGGGGCTTCGTTCTCCTTAAGGCAATCGATCCCGATGATGAGGTCGAGCCCCCCGGGCATGACCTCTTCGAACCAGCCATACCCGCAGCCCAGATCGAGAACTTTTTTTATCCTCTTCCATGGGATGGCGTCGCTGACAACTGAGCGGATATCTTTTTTGTTTTCCGAGCGTTCCCGGATGATGCTCCCTATCCGGGAGTGCAGTTCGTGGTCCGAATATCCCCTGACAAACTCCGGCGCAGCCGATGGCGAATCCATGAGTTGACGGACCCCCTAACGGGAAATCCGGTCCGTAAGGGCACCTTTCCCTTCCCTCAATAATTCCACATCATCATCCACAAGCCTTACGACCGTCGAAGGCTCGCTCACCAGGATGCCTCCGTCTATGACAAGATCAACTGCCCCGCGAAAGGTCTTTTCAATGACCCTGGGGTCTGTGATCACCTCTTCTCCGGCGATCCGCGCGCTCGTGTTTATGACGGGCCTCTGTGCAAGGTGGGCGACGGCGACGGGGACGGGGTGCGCCGGTATCCTGACACCCACCTCCTTCCTTTCGGTCATCAGCAGCTTGGGAATGATCTTCCTTGCCTTGAGTACGAAAGTGAATGGGCCGGGCAGATACCATTTGACGATGTCAAAAGAAAAATCGCTCAGCACCGCGTAGACGCTGATGTCCTTCAGGTCTCTGCAGATGATGCTGAGCGCCCTGTTGTTTTCAAGGTGTTTCATTGCGTAAAGCTTTCTTATGGACTTTATATTGAAAAGATCACACCCTATCCCGTAATGCGTGTCCGTTGGGTAGGCTATGATCCCTCCGTCAAGGATGGTCTTTAACAAAAGGTCTGTTGTCTTTTTCTTCGGTCTGTCAGGGTTCCATTCCAATATCATCTTTTCCTCGCCACCAGTTGTGCCGTTATCCTTGTTTTTTCTCCGTCCCTGCGGACCGCCTCCTCATAGAAAATCGTTTCCATTCCCGGGAAAAGACCTAAAAGCTCGCCGTCATCAAGAAGAAATGCCGGGTTCATGCTCCTTCCGGCGGCGTTTTGCCTCTTCAGGTGTGTTTCATATATAAGTATACCATCTCTTTTCAATATCGCTGTTATTTCCGGGGCTATCTCCCGAAGGAGGAAGTAAAAGACGATGACCCCGTTAAAAGATTCTTTTTTAAAAGGAAGCCTCGCGGCGTCTCCCCTGACGACACTCAGCGGGAGGTTTTTCCCCCCGATCGACTCCCTGGCGATCCTTGCCGCCTCTGCCGATCTTTCAAGGCCGGTGACGGAAAGCCCGCGGCTTGCCAGAAAGATCGCGTCCCTTCCGCTGCCCATCGCAATGTCGGCCACAAAAACACCCGGAAAGGCCTTCCAGAACTTTTTGACCAGGCCATGGGGCTCGATGTTCCCACCGTAAAAACCGCTCCGGTATCTCTCGTCCCAGTCCTTCGCTTCCCCGCTCACCCCGATTCGTCCATCCTCCTGATAAGAGTAAGTATTATAACCGCTGGCGGCGGCTAAAGGAAGGATAGATTTTTTTCGCCCGCGGTGTTATATAAGACCCATGGCATTGAAAGCGGTCTTTCTGGATTGCGACGGGACGCTCACCACCGTCAGAAGCAGCTGGGAATATCTCCACCGGCGGCTCGGCCTCTGGACAGACAGGGCCGATGAGTACCAGGAGCTTTTTCGCGCCGGGGAGATAGACTACCACGAGTTCTGCCGCAGGGACGCGCTTCTCTGGAAGGGGCTGTCCACCTCGCATTTACACTCTGTGATATCTGAAATACCGTACCAGCCGGGTGCCCGGGAGCTTGTGCGCCGATTCAAAAGGGCGGGCATCATAACGGCCATCGTTTCCACGGGCCTTACGGCCCTTGTTGAGAAGGTAAGAGAGGATCTTTCCATCGACCTTTCTTTCTCCAACGACCTTCTGGAGGCGGGCGGGCTCCTGACCGGGGAGATACTCATAAATGTCGATTATGACATGAAGGGGCACATAGTGAGGCGGATTTTGGGGGAACTTGGCGTGTCTTTCGATGAGGCCTCGGCCATCGGTGACGGCGAGGGCGACAGGGGCATGTTCGAAGAGGTCGGCCTTCCCGTTGGGTTCAGAATGAACGGCAACCGTGATATTTTCCCTGCCAGGACAGCCTACGTCGATCATCTCCCCGAAATATTTCAAATTCCAGGGATTACTGTATGATGGCCTTCACGGAAAGGTTTTTTCTTGCCGCCGTCTGTGTCGCACTTCTTTTGCTGACACCGTCCTGTGCCCCGAAAAAGATACGTATCTATGATACGGCGCCCGAAGGCGTTCGGTCCGACATTGTTCAGATAGCCCTGGCCCAGCAGGGGAAAAAATACAGGAGCGGCAACAAGGGGCCTGATTATTTCGACTGCAGCGGGCTGATCTACTACACCTACCGTCAGGCGGGCATCTCAATGCCCAAGACGGCCGAGGCTCAGGGCCGCTACGGCGCCGAGATATCCCGCGACTCTATCCAGCCGGGAGATCTCGTGTTGTTCAAGATAAAGGACGGCGATCACATTGGCATAATGATAAACAGGAACGAGTTTGTCCATGCCTCCAAATCGAAGGGGGTCGGCATCGATTCCCTGAATTCTAAATACTGGAGCAAGTACATAGTCGGTTTCAGATCGATCATGTGAACTTCCGGTTTGTTTTCCTTTACGGCCTTGCTTTTTACCTCTCCGATCGGGTCTTCCCCCGGGAAGACTGTCGTTATGGGCACAAAGGCCTGAAGGATAGCAAGCGGTATAATTTTTTTCAGCATAGCTTATGGTAACGGAAATATTTCTTTGCGTTAATATTCAGGGTATCGAAAGTTGTTGACTTACCGGAAAGCCTTCTGTTAGAATTGTTCAGTCACCCGGCAAAATACAGTTGAAAAGATTTCTCAATTATATTAAAATCAGTCTTTAAACCATCTGGGGCATACTAGTTTTCCACATATGTTAAAAAGTTGTTGAAAAAATCCAGGTCATGTCTGATATCCTTACGCAAATAAAACCTAAAATTGCCTCCATTATCAGCGAGGACAGCTTCAAGACGTGGATAGAGCCGTTGAGCTTTATAGACCTCAAGGACAAGAGCTGTTTCATAGGCGTCCCTAACGCTTTCTTCAGAGAGTGGGTTTCGGAAAATTTCGGTTCCATAATCTCCACGCTCCTCAAAGACGCCCTGAAGGAGGATGTGAAGATTGAGTATGTGCTGAAAAAAGACGAAAAAGCGGGTGAGAAAAAAAGGGTCGTTGTCATAAAACAATCAAACTACAGCCAATTCAACCCCAAATATTCTTTTGAGAACTTTGTGGTCGGCTCCAGCAATCAGTTCGCCAACGCCGCGTGTCTTGCCGTTTCCACGAATCCGGGGAAGACATACAACCCCCTTTTCATATACGGCGGGGTAGGCCTTGGAAAAACACATCTTCTTAACGCTATCGGCAACTTCCTTCTTAACCACGGCACGATCAACCCCGAAAGGATCTGCTATATTACGGCTGAAACATTTACCAACGAACTTATAAACTCCATACGCTACGAAAAAATGGAGGATTTCCGCAACCGTTTCCGGAAGATGGACATTCTCCTCATCGATGATATCCAGTTCATCGCGGGAAAAGAAAGGACACAGGCCGAGTTCTTCCACACCTTCAATACGCTCTATGACAATATGAAACAGATAGTCGTCACCAGTGACAAATTCCCCAGGGACATTGAAAATTTTGAGGAGCGCCTCAAATCACGTTTTGAGTGGGGGCTTGTCGCGGATATACAGTCACCGGATATAGAAACAAAAGTTGCCATACTGAACAAAAAAGCTGAACAGGAAAAAATAAACCTGCCGCTCGATGTGGCATTCTTTATTGCTACGAACTCGGAAGATTCGATCCGTTCACTTGAGGGAACACTTATAAGGGTGGGTGCCTATGCCTCTCTCAACAACACACCCATAACGAGCGATCTTGTAAAAGACACGATGGGGCATATTATAAAGGAAAAGAATAAAGAGATCACATTGGACATGATCATAAAAGATGTATGTTCTCAATTTTCCGTTACACTTTCTGATATAAAATCAAACAAAAGAATAAAATCAATAATGATCCCTCGCCAGGTGGCGATGTATCTTTCAAGAAAACTGACGGACTCATCCCTTGTCAGTATAGGAGAGAAATTTGGTGGCAAGGACCACGCGACCGTCCTCCACTCCATTAAGAAAATTGAAAGTGAAATAAATGTCAAAAAGGAGTTTAAAAGTACTGTTGAAAAGATCATCCAAAGGTTGAAATCCAGATGATTCAACATTTTTCCTTTATTTTTAAACAAACATCATTTCCTTTTTCATTAATGATCTTGATGTGTTTTATCTTTTTCAACATTTCAACAACACTTATATACGGTAAGGAGTATATATATGCAAATAATATTAGATAAGAACACAATCCTCCAACCTATATCCAAGATCGTTTCAATAACGGAAAAAAGATCTCTCATGCCCATACTCTCAAACATACTCATAGACTTCGGTAAGAACATAACAACGGTATACTCCACAGATCTGGAGGTCAGCGCGATCTCCTATATAGATTTTTCATCGGAACTGGAAAGAAAAGTCGTTGTGCACGGAAGAAAGTTTCTTGAAATATTAAAGGAACTGGATAGCGGTGATATAAATTTTATCTTTGAAGACAATGTGATGACAATAAAACAGAAGATGACGGAGATATCGCTGAGCCTTCAGGACCCCGAGGAGTTTCCGGAAACGAAAGAAATAACGGGAAAGGAAGAGTTCGTGATACCCGGGAGCATTCTCCTTGACATGATAGATAAAGTGGAATTTGCCGTATCTGTTGACGAGACGAGGTATATACTTACGGGGATGTTCATGAAGGGATTTGACGGGGGTGTCTCGGTAGTAGGAACGGACGGATTCAGGATGGCGCTTTACCAGAGGGAGATAGAAGGACTCAAGGCATTCCAGGGAATAACAATACCAAAGAGGTCCATAAGTGAGGTCGAGAGGGCGATAGAAGAAAGCGAGGATGTGAAAGTCACCATAGATGAGAAGCACATACAATTCAGCACGGAAAAGATAAAGATCATTTCCAGAACGATCGAAGGTAATTTCCCGGACTATGAAAATGTCCTTCCCACAGGAAATATGAACACGGCCGGCGTCGAAAGGGAGCGGTTTTTCAGGGGACTCAAAAAAGTGTCATCCATAATCGGAAGATCGGAGCCGGTAAAGGTGACGTTCTCAAGCGGACAAATGGTCATAGAGGCAGAGTCGGACATAGGAAAAGCAAAAGAAGTTATTGAGGTAAAATATGATGGAGAGGAAACGGCGCTGAACTTTAACATGAAGTTCCTTGTTGATGTGGTAACGCATCTCGAGAGCGACGAAATAACGATCTCTGCGCCAAAAACATATGGCGCGGTACTGTTCAGAACAGACGAAACAGACAAATACAAGAATATTGTAATGCCGATAAGGATATAAAAATGGGCGAATACGGAGCGGAAAGCATAAAAATACTCGGCGGCCTTGACGCCGTCAGAAAAGTCCCTTCAATGTATATCGGGAACACCGGTATCGAAGGACTGCACCACCTCATATACGAGCTTGTCGATAACAGCGTCGACGAAGCGCTTGAAGGCTATTGCAGCAGGATAGGCATCACCATACACCGCGACAACAGCGTGACGGTCGAAGACAACGGAAGGGGTATACCTGTCGCAAAACATGCAGACGAGAACATGTCCGCCCTGGAAGTGGTTCTCACGATGCTGCATGCCGGCGGAAAGTTCGACAAGGACACATACCGCTACTCGGCTGGCCTGCACGGCGTCGGTCTCTCAGTTGTCAACGCCCTGTCCGAGTATCTCGAGGTAGAGGTCAAGAGAGACGGAAAAGTGTATTACCAGCGTTACGAGCAGGGTAACAGGATGAACGAGCTCACCGTTATAGGCGACACGGAGAGCACCGGCACCAAGGTCAAATTCAAGGCGGACCCGGAGATCTTCGAACTGACCGAATTCAGCTACGACACGATAGCACACAGAATGAGGGAGATATCTTTCCTTAACAACGGAATTCATATAATCCTGAGCGACGAGAGAAAAGGAAGGAAGCAGGATTTCAAACACGAGGGCGGCATAAGATCGTTCGTGAAATACCTCAACGCAAACAAGGCGGTTCTTTTCGACGAACCTATTTATGCAAGCAACTCCAAACAGACCCTTGACCTCATCGAGGTGGCCATACAATATAACGACAGCTATAATGAGAACGTATACAGCTTTGTGAACAATGTGAACACGAAAGAAGGCGGAACCCATGTGGCTGGCTTCAGAAGCGCCATGACAAGATCCGTCAACAACTTTATCCAGAACAATATGCAGGGGAAGATCAAGGAAAACTTAACCGGCGACGACATTAAGGAAGGGCTTGTCGCCGTTCTGAACGTGAAGATACAGAACCCCCAGTTCGAAGGCCAGACCAAGTCAAAACTGGGAAACAGCGAGGTGAAGGGCCTCGTTGAGTCCATACTCAACGAGAAGATTGCCGAATACCTCGAACTTAACCCGGTAATATCGAGGGCCATCGTCAACAAGGCCCTCGAGGCGCGGCGCGCAAGAGAGGCGGCCAAAAAAGCAAAGGAGCTTGTTAAGAGCAAGAGTCTCATCGAGAGCGGTGTTTTACCGGGCAAGCTTGCAGACTGCCAGGAAAGCGACCCCGAACAATGCGAGCTGTACATCGTAGAGGGCGATTCCGCGGGGGGCTCCGCAAAACAGGGCAGGAACAGGAAAACACAGGCCATTCTGCCGCTGAAGGGCAAGATACTCAACGTGGAAAAGTCAAGGCAGGAAAAGGTCCTCACAAACCAGGAGATACGATCCATCTATCTCGCGGTGGGCTCCGGCGCGGAAAGCAAGGGAAGGCTGCGCTACCACAAGATCATTATCATGACCGACGCCGACGTGGACGGTTCCCACATACGGACGCTGCTGCTCACTTTTTTCTACCGCCAGATGCCCGACCTCATCACCGAAGGGCATCTTTACATAGCCCAGCCGCCCCTTTACAAGATAAAGGCGGGCAGCAGGGAATCATACGCGAAGGACGAGGACGAGTTCGAAAAGGCCATAACACAAAGGGGCATAGAGAAGACACGCTGTGCCGTCAACGGTGATGCCCAGGAAGGACCCGCCCTGGCGGAAAAGATGGAAAAGATAAAGATTGTCGAGCACTTTGTAAAAAGCTCCTACCTCGACGGCATAGAAAGGGAGATATCAATAGGGCTCATGAGGTTCGACCTGTTAAAAAGGGAGGATTTTCAGCAGGAAAAGAAGCTCCAAGAGCTTCTTTCGTTCCTTACATCGAAGGGCTACCAGTGTAAGATGACCAGGGACAGGGAACACAACCTTTTCTTTATAGAGACCGCTCCCCGCAACGGCAAGGGAAAAGAGATCAAGATAGAATACGAGATGTGCACCGTGGGAGACTATATAGAGGCATACAAGGCATACATAGAGGTGAGGGGGTTTTATGAGGAGGGCGTTCGAGTGGCCGAGGGAAACAAGGCCCCGGTCCGCATGGACCCCGACGAGTTCCTTAGACACGTTCTGGAGAAAGGGAAAGAAGGGATCAATATCCAGAGGTACAAAGGCCTTGGCGAAATGAACGCCGAACAGCTCTGGGAAACAACCATGAATCCCGAAAAGAGAAAACTCGTGAAGGTTGCCATCGAAGACGCCGTTGTTGCGGACCAGGTATTCACGGTCCTTATGGGAAACAACATAGAAACAAGGCGGGCCTTTATCGAGGAGAACGCGCTGAGCGTCAGAAACCTCGACATATGATAACCATCGGCATAACCGGGATCATCGGCAGCGGCAAGACAACGGCATCCGCCTCGCTCAGAAAAAAGGGGCTTCCCGTAATAGACCTTGACGAGCTTGCCAAAAAGACACTCGTGCTCAAAGAGGTTCACGAGGAGATAGCGGACAAGATCGGGAGCGGACTCGTGGTCAATGGTAAAATTGTCGTGGAGCAGCTCAGGGATGTTGTATTTACGGACAGGGAAAAGCTCAGGAAGCTCGAGGAGATAGTGCATCCAAGGGTGAGGGCCGGACTCTGGGACGCAGTGATGAAGCTCAAGGGCAAGGGCAGGGCCGCGGTCATTGTGGACGGACCGCTCCTTTTCGAAACCGGGCTGCACAAGGAGCTTGACAGGACCGTAGTGGTAAGCGCAGACATGGAAACAATTAGAGAAAGACTAAAGAAAAGGGGCATGTCCGCCGACGATATAGAGAAGAGAATAACCCACCAGATACCGCTTGAAGAAAAAGAGAAAGCCGCAGACTTCATTGTGCGCAACAACGGTACCAGGGAAGATCTCGACAAAGAAATCGAAAATCTTTTTGAAAGGATAAAAGAATGGGAGGTAAAAACCCGATGCATCTCAATGACTTAAAAAGCAAAAAAATTGGCGAACTTACACAGATCGCGCGCGACCTCAACATCGAGAATGCCTCGGGGCTGAGAAAACAGGAACTCATATTCTCGATCCTGCAGGCATATGTTGACAAGAACGAGAACGTTTACGGCGAGGGTGTCCTGGAGATACTCTCAGAGGGATTCGGTTTTTTGAGGTCCACGGACTCCAACTATCTTCCCGGCCCCGACGACATTTACGTTTCCCCATCACAGATAAAAAAGTTCGGACTGAGAACGGGCGACACGACATCGGGTCAGATAAGGCCCCCAAAAGACAACGAAAAGTATTTCGCGCTTCTAAAGGTGGAATCCATAAATTTCGACGACCCCAGCGTTGTCCGGGACAAGATCATATTCGATAACCTCACGCCCATATATCCCAACGAGAGGGCAAAGCTCGAAACCGTCCACGACAACCTGTCCACAAGGGTCATGGACCTTTTCACACCCATCGGGAAGGGACAGCGCGGACTTATCGTTGCGCCTCCGAGGACCGGCAAGACCATGCTGCTCCAGTCCATAGCGAACAGCCTTACGAAGAACCACAAGGAGATATACCTCATCGTGCTGCTCATCGACGAGCGCCCCGAGGAGGTCACGGACATGATGCGCTCCGTTAAGGGAGAGGTGATAAGCTCCACCTTTGACGAGCCGGCCACAAGGCACGTCCAGGTCGCGGAGATCGTCATCGAGAAGGCGAAGAGGCTTGTGGAGCACAAAAAGGACGTCGTCATACTCCTTGACAGCATTACCCGTCTTGCCAGGGCCTATAACACGGTGGTTCCCTCGAGCGGAAAGATCCTTTCGGGCGGTATCGACGCCTCGGCCATGCAGAAGCCGCGGCGTTTCTTCGGTGCGGCAAAGAACATCGAGGAAGGCGGGAGCCTCACGATCATCGCCACGGCGCTTATCGATACGGGCAGCAGGATGGACGAGGTCATCTTCGAGGAATTCAAGGGAACGGGCAACTGCGAGATATATCTCGACAGGAAACTGGCGGAGAAAAGAGTGTTCCCCGCCATTGACATCAATAAATCGGGCACCAGAAAGGAAGAACTGCTCCTTGACAGCAGCGATCTGCAGCGCATTTGGCTGTTAAGAAAGGTGCTTCAGCCAATGAACACAGTGGAGGCCATGGAATTTCTCCTTGAAAAATTGGCCGATACGGATTCTAATAAAGACTTTCTCTATTCAATGAGCAAAGGAGGATAAGAACATGAAGAAAGGCATCCACCCGGAACTGAAAACGGCGACGGTGAAGTGCGCGTGCGGCTACACCTTCGAAACCCTTTCCGTAAAGGACAAGATCAGCGTTGAAATATGCGCCAAGTGCCACCCCATATTCACGGGGAAGGAAAAACGGATCGACTCCGCCGGCCAGGTTGAGAAGTTTGAGAGGAAATACGGCAAAAAACAGAAATAATGCTCGATAAACTCGCCGAGATCGAAAAGCGCTTCGATGAGATCGAAGCGGAGATGGCAAAACCCGAAACCATTTCCAACATGGAAGAGTATAAAAAGCTCGCCAGGGAGAGGACCGAACTCAAGGAAGTTGTCGAAACCTACCGCGAATGGAAGGCGGTAAAGGGCGAGCTTGAAAAGACCAGAGAGCTCCTCGGTCATGAAACGGACGAGGATATGAAGGGGCTTGCAAGGGAAGAGCTTGCCGACCTCGAGGCCAGCCTCGAAAAGATAGACGGGGCCCTTCGGGAAAAACTCCTGAGAAAGACGGAAAAGCAGGCAAAAAGCATGTTCCTCGAGATACGCGCCGGTACGGGCGGTGAAGAGGCCGCGCTCTTCGCCAGGGACCTCTTTACATCCTATATGAAATTTGCGGAAAGGATGCGATGGAAAACGGAGATAATGAGCTCCAGTATTTCCGATCTGGGGGGGTTCAAAGAGGTGATCCTGGTGATCGAAGGAAAGGACGCCTTTAACACCCTGCGGTATGAAAGCGGTGTCCACCGGGTGCAGAGAGTGCCCGAAACGGAGGCCCAGGGCAGGATCCACACATCAACGGTCACCGTGGCGGTCCTGCCTGAACCGGAAGAACTCGAGGTGAACATCTCCCCCGACGAGCTGAGAATAGACCTTTACCGCTCCAGCGGCCCCGGAGGCCAGCACGTGAACACCACCGACTCCGCCGTGAGGATAACACACATACCGACGGGTACGGTGGTCACATGCCAGGACGAGAAATCCCAGCACAAGAACAAGGCGAAGGCAATGCGCGTTCTTCGGGCCCGGCTTAAGGAAAAGATGGAAGGGGAAAAGGAACAGGAGATCTCTGACGAGAGAAAGAAACAGGTGGGAACAGGAGATCGCAGCGAACGCATCAGGACATATAATTTCCCCCAGGGGCGGGTCACCGATCACAGGATCGGCCTGACACTGTATAAGCTTCCGGACATCATGAACGGATACATCGATGACATAACCGGCCCCGTAACAGCCCATTTCCAGTCAGAAGCATTGAAAAAAGGATGAGCTCCATTGAGGATCAGGCAGATATTGGCCGGGGAGAAAGGCTTATCGAGAACTGACGTTATCGGTGCCGTATCCTTCGTGTGCAAGATGACGAAGGAAGAGCTCCTCAGGGATATTGACAGCCGCCTCGATGAAGCAACGCTCAATGCCGTGAAGGATTGTCTCGGTGAAAGAAGGGCCGGCAAGCCCTTGGCATACATAACGGGCGTTAAGGAGTTCTTCTCGGAGAGCTTTTTCGTGAGCCCCGATGTTCTCATCCCCAGACCAGAAACGGAGATCCTTGTCGAGGAGGCCCTTAAGATAATCGGCACCGGGGGAAACCGGGTGTCCGTACTCGACATGGGCACGGGTTCGGGCGCGATAGGCATAATCGTCGCAAAACACGCGGGCAGCAGCGTCGTCTGCGTCGACATATCGGCAGCGGCCCTCAGGGTTGCCTCAAAAAATGCCCGGTCCATCGGGGTCGCGGGCAGGACGCGCTTTGTCTGCAGCGATCTCTTCGGCGCGATAAAGGAAGGGCCCGGATTTGATGTGATCCTCGCGAACCTCCCCTACGTCGCGGCCAGCGAATGGGAAGACCTTATGGCGGACGTCAGGCAATATGAGCCCAGGGGGGCACTCTACGGCGGCCAGCGAGGCGTGGAGGTCTACGAAAGGTTCGTCCGCGACCTCCCGGGCCGCATGAAAAGCGGCGGCCATGTCCTTCTGGAGATCGGGTCGTCCGCGCAGGCGGAGGAGATCGGGGGAATGCTAAAGGGGATCGGATTGACAGTTAACGTGAAAAAAGACTATTCAGGCACAGAAAGGGTGTTGGTGGGACATGGATAAATTCATCATAGAGGGCGGCGAGCGCCTTAAAGGAAAGATCGGCATAAGCGGCTCCAAGAACGCCGTTCTTCCCCTGATCGCGGCGACCATACTCCAGAAGGGGACATACACGATCGGCAATGTGCCGCGCCTCAAGGACGTTACCACCATGATGAAGCTCCTCGACCTGCTCGGCGGCAAGTGCGAGTGGCGGGGAGATCACACCATCAGCATAGACACGACCGGCGTGGAGAACCACGTTGCGCCGTACGAGCTTGTGAAAAAAATGCGCGCATCCGTCCTGGTCCTGGGATCGCTCATCGGGGGTATAAAAAAGGCCACCGTGTCATATCCCGGCGGGTGTGCCATCGGTGAACGGCCGATAGACCTTCACCTCAAGGGGCTGTCCTCGCTCGGCTGCGAAGTGACCATCAGAGAAGGCTACGTCGACGTAACGGCAAAGAAGCTAAGGGGCGGCCGCATAACCTTCGATACAGTAACGGTGGGCGGCACGGAGAACATGCTGATGGCGTCGTCTCTGGCGAAAGGCGAAACGGTCATAGAAAATGCCGCAAGGGAGCCGGAAGTGGTTGACCTTGCGAGAATGCTTAAGAAAATGGGCGCGCAGATCGACGGGGAGGGAACGCCGGTGATAAGGATAAAAGGCGTCGGCGAGCTTACTCCCTGCACCTATGATGTCATCGGGGACAGGATAGAGGCCGGGACATTTCTTGCCGCCTGCGGCATGACGCGCGGCAGCATTGTTCTCGAGAACTGCATCCCGGAACACATAAAGGCGGTCATCGACAAACTCAGGGAAACAGGCATGGAGATAACCTGCGACGGCAACACGATAAAGGCCTCCATGTCAAGGAAAAGGCCCCGCGCGGTGGACGTAAAGACCCTGCCCTACCCGGGTTTTCCCACGGACATGCAGGCGCAGCTCATGGCGGCAATGACCACTTCGAAGGGTGTCAGCGCGATAACGGAAACCATTTTCGAGAACAGGATGATGCACGCGGCCGAGCTTCGCAGGATGGGTGCCGACATAAGGGTCGTGGGAAACACCGCCATAGTCCACGGAGTGGAATCCATATCGGGCGCGAAAGTGATGGCCACGGATCTGCGGGCGAGCGCCTCGCTCATCATTGCGGGTCTGGCCGCATACGGCAGGACGGAGGTCTCGCGGATATACCACATAGACAGGGGCTACGAGCACATCGAAGAGAAACTGCAGAGCCTCGGCGCGAGGATCACGAGGGTGAAGGATGAAAATATGGGAGCTTGAAAGTGAATTTGACGCCCTCATCTCTTTCGTAACAACCGGAAGGGAAGGCAAAAAACAGGACGTCCGGGATGCCGTGGCAAAGATCAGGGAGGATGTCTTAAGGCGAGGCGACAGGGCCGTCGCGGATTTTTCCATCGCCTGGGACGGCTGGGACGCCGACTACCCCCTGAAGCTTGCCCCCCAGGAAATAGATCAGGCCGCCTCACGGGTCCCCAAAAGAGACCTCGATGTCCTGAGGGGAATGATAAGAAACGTTGTTTCCTATCACAAGGGCCAGGGGATGCCGAAAAGGACATACCGGAGAAAAGGTCTTTTTGTCAGCGAAGAAGCTGTTCCCGTTGAACGCGCGATGGTCTATGTCCCCGGCGGGACGGCGGCGTATCCTTCATCGCTGATCATGGGCACGGTTCCCGCACAGATCGCCGGCGTGAAAGAGGTCCACGTTGCCACGCCCGGGAAAGGCGGCAGGATCAGCGACCACGTTGCGGCCGCCGCAAGGCTCCTTGACATCGGCGACATCTATCGCATCGGCGGGGCGCAGGCTGTTTATGCGTTTGCCTATGGGACCAAAAGCGTACCGAAGGTGGATATGATAGTGGGACCGGGCAACGCCTATGTGGAGGAGGCGAAGCGGGACGTTTACGGCCGCGTGGGCATCGATATGCTCGCCGGGCCCACGGAACTCGTCATACTCTGCACGCGGCCGCATTCGCCCCGGGCCATGGCCCTCGATATGTTCTCACAGGCGGAGCACGACGAACTCGCCTCGGTGGGGCTGTTCTCCTCTTCGCGCGATCACCTCGACGCGGTCATCGGCGAGATAAAGGGGATGATCGGCACGAGCGCCCGCCGGGCCACCATAGAGAAAGCCCTTGAAGAGAACGGCTTTCTTGTGCATTTCACGGACCTGAAACTGGCCGTGGATGCTATAAACCGGATAGCGCCGGAGCACATGGAGCTTGTCGGCGACGAAAGCTGCGCCGCAGACATCCTGTACCCGGGGGTCATATATGTGGGGCCCATGACACCTGTTGCAATGGGCGATTACTACATAGGGACGAACCACGTCCTGCCCACCGCCGGGGCCGGGAGATTCTCGGGCGGACTTTCCGTGGACAGGTTTACAAAGCGCAAGGTTGTTGTTAAAATAGAGAAACATTTCATCGAAAGGTTCGGCGACAGGGCCGCGAGGCTTTCAAGGATAGAGGGCCTGCCGGCACATGGCGAAGCGATCGAGGCAAGAAAGGAGCCGCAAGGATGAAACTGAAGATCGGCCTGCCCAAGGGGAGTCTGCAGGAATCAACGTTCAAGCTCTTCAAAAACGCAGGGTACAGCATAAAGCTCCGTGAACGCTCGTATGTCCCCGTCATAGACGACAACGAGATGGAGGGCCTTGTGATAAGGGCCCAGGAAATGGCCCGCTATGTCGAAGACGGCATACTCGACATGGGGATCACGGGGCTTGACTGGGTAATGGAGCAGGATGCAAAGGTGGTCGAACTCGTCCGCCTGCGGTATGGAAAGGTCGGTTTCAGGGGCGTGAAGTGGGTCGTGGCCGTCCCGAACAGCTCATCCATAAAGAAAGTGAAAGACCTGCAGGGAAAGAAGATCGCAACGGAGCTCGTGGCATTCACGAAGCGCTACCTGAAAAAACAGGGCATAGAGGCCGCGGTGGAATTCTCCTGGGGGGCCACCGAGGTGAAGCCGCCGCTTCTGGCCGACGCCATTGTAGAGGTGACGGAAACGGGGGCATCTCTTGTTGCCAACAACCTGAGGATAGTGGAGACGATCCTTGAATCGGAAACGGTCCTCATAGCA
>JAKLET010000023.1 GCA_022711595.1 Deltaproteobacteria bacterium | reverse complement strand
GATGGGTGATGGGTGATGGGTGATGGGTGATGGGTGATGGGTGATGGGTGATGGGTGATGGGTGATGGGTGATGGGTCGTGAGAACAGTTTGAGGGTTTGAGAAACGGTGAAACACTTCACGAACTTTGAAACACTCAAACTGTTCTTCTTATAACCTATAACCCGTTTAATCTTTCAAGCTCTTCGATGGCCTTTTCCGGGTCGAGGGGGAGTTCGTGCTGGGTTTTGCCGGTCATGTCCCTGAGCACGATGACACCCTTTTGGATCTCATCGTCACCGAGGATAAGAACAAACCCGCATCCCAGGTTGTCGGCGTAGCGCATTTGGGATTTGAGGGACTTCGCCTCATAAGAATACAAAAGGTTGATCCCGCGGGCAGCGCTAGCCTTCAGCAGGGGTATGAGACGTCCGCGGGCCTGATCGCCCACATGAGCAAAAAAGCAGCGTTTTTCTGTCTTCCCCGACAGGGGGGCAAGAAGCATGACAAGACGTTCGACGCCGACGGCAAAACCTATACCGGCTGTTGCCGGGCCGCCCATTTCCCCGACGAGGTTGTCGTACCTGCCTCCGGCTATGAAGGCTTTCTGGGCCCCCAGGTCATCGGATGTGACCTCAAAGACCGTCTTGGTGTAATAATCGAGTCCCCTCACAAGACGTTTATTGGTCTCCACGGAAACACCGAAATCCTCAATGTATCCTTGAAAAAGTTCGAAGTGGTCTCTGCATTCGCCACAGAGGGAATCGAATAAAAAGGGCGAATCTCCGGTCACCCTGATGCACTGTTCGTTCTTGCAGTCGAAAATCCTGAGCGGATTTCTCTCAAGGCGTCTCAGACAATCCTCGCAAAGCTCGCCCTTTCTGGTTTCGAAAAAATCCACGAGCACACCGCGGAAGGATTCCCTGCATGTCTTGCATCCCACGCTGTTGACTTCGATACGATACTTTTCAACGCCAAGTTCACCAAGAAACATACGGATCATCCAGATCAATTCAGCATCGACAAGGGGCTCTTTAACCCCGAATACCTCCACGTCGATCTGGTGAAATTCCCTGTACCGTCCTTTCTGGGGGCGTTCATGCCGGAACATGGGGCCCATGGTAAAGACCTTCGTCATCCGTTCTTTTGCGTGCAGACCCTCCTGGAGGTAGGAACGCACCATGCCTGCCGTCGCCTCCGGCCTCATCGTCAGGGAATCGCCCCCGATATCGGTAAAGGTGAACATCTCCTTTTCGACGATGTCCGTTGTGTCGCCGATGCTTCTCACAAAAAGTTCCGTCTTCTCCAGGACCGGAAGCTCTATCTCACGAAAACCGAGGATGCCGCAATGGCCGCGGAACACCGCCTCGACGCGCCTGAACTTTTCCAGCTCTTCACCGACAATGTCACGGAAACCGCGAAGGGTCCTTATCTTTTCCATTGCTGCTCCACACCTCTGACTTTCACTTTACCAACCATTTTAGGTATCATAAAACAAAGTGCAAATGAAAGGGATTTTTATCCGCTCTTCTGCTTTTCCATTTCACCAAGGGCTGATTCGAGACGTTTCGCCTCATCGAGGATTATTTTCGCGTATTTACCCCCGTCAGATGCAGGGTCAAGGCTCCTGGCAAGCCTCCTCGCGAAACCGGCAACAGCAACGAGAGGGTTTCTGATCTCGTGCGCAACGGCCTGAAGGGCAAACTCAACAGACTCACCCTGATGCCCTCCATGATCAATAGTATCAAAAGAAGGGAGTTCGCGGGAGAGCCCTTCCCTGGTAGAAGAGATCCTTTCCGAGATTCTCACCAGAGTCCTGTTCGCCTTCTCCATGAGTTCCAGCAGGTCCCTTTCCCGGTCTACCTCAAGTTTGAGGCTGCCGGCGATGTCTTCCACCTGCCCGAGAACTGTCAGGATAATATCGTTCATGACATTCTCCGGGAGATCAAAATAATTCCTGGCTTTATGAAAAATGTCCGTGAAACGGGCCTCACGGGAAAGCATGGCCGCCGAGGTCGCCCTGGCAAGCTCGCAGACCCTCGCAAGCCCGGGGGTGGCCTTAGAAAGAGCGCTGTCGGAATAAAGACGCTGGCAATCGATGATGCTGTCGGGAAACTGCCAGTGACAAAGGGCGGCCTCGCCGATCTCCCGGTGGTTCATACCGAACCGTTCTTCTTCCCACTTCCGAAGGGCATCAAAATGAATGAGGTCGATCTGGACCTCTTCCTCCTTGCCCTTCACAAAGAGATCGTAGAGGATGAGCAGTCCTACCTCAAGGATGAGGCCTGCCACGAAGGCGTCCTCGGGGCCGCACATCTTCAGCCTCAGCGCCAGCGCCTGTGCCAGAAGACCCCGGTAAAGCGAGATGCGCCAGAAGTTCTCGTAGTCAAGAACGCCCACCTTGCCCATGGGAAAGGTGTTCCGGAGCGACAGGGACAACCCCATGATTCGCACCTGCTGAAAACCTATGCGCATGATCGCCTGTCCAAGCGAGCTCACGGGCTGTGCCGATATGAAAAAAGCGCTGTTTGCCATTTTGAGAAGGTTGACCGCAAGGGACGGGTCCTTTTCAATGAGAGATATCAGGTCATCTACGGACGATGAATCATCCGAGGCAAGTTCGACAAGTTTAATGGCAACGGGTGAGAGCGTGGGGAGGGAATACCCCTTTTCGATGCGTTCAAGTATGTCAGATCTCTTCAGGCCCACTATAGTAACTTATAACAGCAACTGCGGGAGGCGACAAGAAAATTCCCTATGTCTCCCGGCAGCGCGGCAGCGCCCTTGTGGCCTCTCTTCGGTTTGTTCTTTCGCATCTCCCCGCTGTGACTATGGGCATCAGGGACCTGTTTGTGTTATATTAAAGGTCTGTTTTTGTCTGAAGGAGGAGTCATTCACCCATGAGCGAGTACACGGATATTGTTATCGAACACTTTGAGAACCCCCGCAACGTGGGTGACATGACGGACCCTGACGGCATCGGCGTGTTCGGGGACCCTGGCTGCGGCGATTTCCTGAAGGTCTTTATCAGAGTGGAGAATAATATAATCACCGACATCAAATACCAGATAAAGGGTTGCCCGGCATCTATCGCATGCGCCAGCATTATGACAGAGCTCGCCATAGGCAAAGACCTCGACGAAGCAATGATGATCGAGGATGAAGACATCGTGAACGCGCTTGGCGGCCTGCCGGAACACAAGCTCCACTGTTCAAACCTCGGCGCCTCAGGGCTCAAGGAAGCGATCATCAACCATGTCTACGCCTACGTGAAACATTAAGCTCTTTGGTTCATCATGGTTTGTTCGGTTTTTCTGGTTTATTTGGTCATAACCAAAGAAACTTAAGAAACCAGATAAACAAAAAACCCGGGTTAGGGCATTCATCTGCGGTAAAAAAGTTCTTATGCTCGGTCTCAGGTAAATAATCCGGTGATGCGCTGCCGCGCTTTTTCCAGGTGCATGCTCTTTAAAGCCCGATGTCCCTGCTCAAGATCGCGGTACCGGGCGATCTCCTTATCAAGAAGGGCCGTGTTGCCGGAACGGTCTTCCTCTATTGCCGATCTCAATCCATCGAGGACCGCCCGTTCTGATGCCGCGACCTCCTCATTGCCGTAAACGCCCTGTGCGAGTATGATGAGTGCGTCTATAGCTATACTGTTCAGCTCTCGCATGGTCTTTCCCGCCATCATCGCCTCATCGGTGAATCCGAGGTGCCCGAGGACCACAAAAACGAAACCTGTCATACACAGGAATGACGAGCAAGAGTCGAGGCTTGGCTCGCCTCCCACGTCATAGATCGAACACTTCCCGCTTTCGAGAAAAGCGCAGGGCTTTGCGCTGGTGTCTATCCACATGAGCGTCCTGTAGTCTCTCCCCCTGGGCAGATCACGAGCCGGTTCGCTGCCGAGAGGAAGGTCTTTCTGACGGGGGAACACAACCGACCTCACCCCGTTTCTTTTAATGATATCCTGCGGCGGGAAAAGGCTCTCCGCATATTTCGCCTGCTCCACCGGAAAGGTTTCCAGGACATCTTTTTCCTCGATGCCTTTCTCCGTGAAATGCCTGAGAAGGGCGTCGAGCTTCCAGGGCCCTATTGTCACCCCGTGCCTCAGGAGCTTGCCGGTGAAATGACAGCAATAGGCAGGGCACGATCCGACCGGGCAGGACGGTTTTTTAAGAACATTTCCGATACGTTGTCCCCCGGACCCGATCTTTTCCAGGATCAATGCAAGCTCTTCATTCCGGACAGCGGCCTTCACAACGTCTTCAGGAACGTCTTTACCGCGAAAGGCCCTTTCGACGATCTCGGCCGCCCTGGTTATCATGTCGATCCGCTCGTAGTTCCTGTCAAGGGCAACGGCCTTACACTCCTGCTCGCCGGCAAGATCGGGCCTTCCCAACTGCCTCAGGATCAGGCCTTGTTCGTGATAGTACTCGGGGGTACACGGGGCAAGCTTTATCGCCCTCGACATCGCCCCCGCGGCACCGGCCATGTCGCCCGTCTCCCGGAGAACCCCGGCAAGCGAATGCCACACATAAGGAGTATCACGGATATCAATGGCCTTCTGGAGGTAAACGACGGCCTCTTCAAGATCTCCCTCCCCGATGAGTGCCGCGGCCATGCTGTGATAATATTTTTCCTTCAGGTCATCCACATCCCGCTGGTCTGTCATTGGCGTCCCTCCCGGGGATATGTTACCACGCTTTACCCTTCATCACCAGATAGGAACCTCTCGGGCATAATAATAAATTTATTGAAATATGAAACCAATTCGTACACAATGGTTGCGTATGTCTTCCCAACCGGAACACTTGCCCGTATATCGCTGGATCGTTGTCACTGTCACCTTCGCGGCATTCATGTCAAAGCTCGACAGTTACATCGTCAATATCTCGCTGCCGACGATCGCCAACCGTTTCAGCGTCACCAGCAGCGAGGTGTCCTGGATAGTCCTCGTCTACCTGCTCGTATCGACGAGCACGCTTCTTTTGTTCGGTAAACTGGGGGACCGTTTCGGGCTGCGCAGGGTCTTTTTTCTGGGCTATCTTCTTTTCACCCTTGGATCATTGCTGTGCGGGCTCTCACCTTCGCTCAACACCCTTATCGTGTCGCGCTTCATACAGGGAGCGGGCTGTGCCATGCTCACCGCCATAGCATTCGCCATCATCCCCAAATTTCTTCCCCAGGAGATCATCGGGTGGGCCTTCGGCATGGCCGCCACCGGGGCCGCGCTCGGCATTGCAGTCGGGGCACCAGTGGGAGGGATCATCACGGGATTTCTCTCCTGGCGATGGGTCTTCCTTGTCAATGTGCCCTTCGGCATCCTCGCCATGTATGCAGTCATGAAATATCTACCCGATGAGGATAAGAGGTCTTCAGATGGCCTGAGGAAAGCAGGTTTCGATATACTCGGGGCAGCCTTGAGCTTTATGGGGCTCGCGCTGCTCATATACGGCCTCAACATGGGCCGGTCATTCGGCTGGACATCACAGCGGATCCTGGGGTCTTTTATCGTCTCTTTCCTTCTCCTTGCAGTTTTTTTCGTCAGGGAGGTACGCTGTAAGGAACCCCTCCTCGATCTCGGACTCTTCAAGAGCTTCCATTTCAATGCCGCAGTTGCCTCAACTTTTTTTGCGTACATGCTGCTGGCCGGCAACTCTTTCCTTCTGCCGTTCTACCTCGAGATCGGAAAAGGCCTCCAGACAGCAGCGGCCGGGTTTGTAATAATGATCTATTCCATCATTTACATGGCCGTTGGCCCCTTTGCGGGGCGCATATCCGACAGGGTCCGGCCAAGCCTTCTGTGCGTTTTTGCCGTGCTCTCCGTGTCACTGTGCTCATTCGTGTTCGCCTTCACTCTTTCGTCCCCGGGACTTGTCCCGGTCATCGTATTCCTTGTGTGGTCAGCACTGTCTTTCGGTTTTTTCATATCACCAAACAACAATCAGGTCATGAGCCTTGCACCGCATGACAGGCAGGGAACCGCCTCCGGCGTCTTCAACACCATAAACAGCCTCAGTCTCGCTCTCGGAGTGTGCCTCTTCGAAATGATAATGTCCGGATCACTTCCTGCAGACTCGTCACCGATGCCTGTATTGTCAACCATCCGGGAAGCGTCTCTCGCAGGTTTTAAAAATGCCTACATATTCGGAGGGGTTGTCTGCGTCATAGCGTTTTTCTTCTCGCTCCTCATCAGTCGAAGTAAAGAACCAAATAACCAATTGAAAAGATAATCGCCGGGCCGTCAATAAACAATTTACCAGACAAAAGAAACCAGCATTGAATCTACATCGATACTCCCCAGCCGTCTTCTATTCCTACCCAGTCGCGGTATTTTTCCTCGCCGCCTCTTACGCCCCAGTCTGAATCGATGGTTAGTTTGGAGCTGATGCCGCCCCGGGGGTGGCAGATCATGACAATGCGGACACGGTCCGGCTCATAGACTTCCATGATGTGATCATACATGATGTTGATGAGCCGCTCGTATGAAACGATGATATCCCTGAGCTGATAGACATACTGCTTGAGGGATTTAAGCTCGATGACCTTCTTTTTCGGATAAAAGGTGAGATAGACGACAGCGAAGTCGGGCTGCTCGCTTACACCCAGGAACGTGAACTCCGGTATCTTGATCTTGATCTCATAGGCCTCCTTCGTCGGGTTGGGAATTGCCTTGAGAACCGACTTATCGATGCTCTTGTATGTCTTTACTTCCGCACTCATATGGTCACCTCGTTTCATGTTGCGATCCAGTGGAGATCGTTGAAAAAAGCCCTGACATCCTCCGCCTTGCCGCAGGAATATGCCCCCTCAGGGCACGGTCCCCGAAGACACGCCGGACCCGCGTCGTTGAATATGGCCGGTGCCGTCTTTTTCGCCTCTTTCAGCATTTCCACCGCCATGGCCCTGATCTCCCACTGGGCACGCCTGCAGCACCGCTGTGTAAAAAAGTGGAGGAGCTCCCTGGCGTTCATGGTGACGATGATCTTTGTTTCCGCCGCATTGGGAAGAACGAAACGGGCATCCTCGTAGGCCGCCTCCCCTTCTATCCCCCTCGCCTTCAGGTCAAAGACCAGATCGTTGTAGAACTGCTGGATGCCTTCCATGAAAAACTCGAAACGCTCCCTGAGCGCCGGGTCGTCCCCGATGGACGGCGGGACGATATACCCGAACCCCTCCTCCATGCCGACATACCGCTGCGACTGCTGGCTGTAAGAGGCGAGCCTGTGCCTGACGAGCTGATGAGAGCAAGCCCGGGATATGCCCTCGATCGCAAACGTGAAGGAGGCGTGCTCAATGGGGCTCAAGTGGCCCATGTCCACAAGCTTTTCGATGAAAGGATGCTGGTCCTTTTCATACACAGCCTTTTTTATGCTTTCAACATCGGACGCGCTGTAACACAATTTTGCAGCGGCTGAAACGGTTTCTTCCGGGTTTGGCGTATGGGCCAGCATGACAACTTTCAACCTCGATTCCAACACATGTCTCCTTTATTTCAACCGACCTATATTTCAAACCCCTGCTTGCGGAGTTCTTCGGTCTTTCTCTTTGAGCATTCCTCACAGCGAAATTCCGGCCTCGAATCGCGGCTTTTATCGTATCCCGCCGCCTTCACGATCCGATAACCCCTGGCTTCCTTTCCGCAGTCCACGCAGACGACGGCATCCTTTACCTCCCACTGCACGGAGAGAAGTTCGGACGTGAAGATGAACTTGTCGACCCAGAAGAATATAAGACCGCCCACGAGATTCGCTATGGTCGTGGCCATGATCTTGCCCGTGCCGGACAGCACGTAGAGAACGACGGCGAGAATGGGCGTGGACAGCTGCCACCGTATAAGATAAAGCCCGTAACGCTTAAAGTTCACCTTCGCCATGACCCCCTCCTCCAATCCATGCGTGCTACGTTTATAATATTGATGACACTTTACTTTTTTTGAAGCATTGTGTCAACCGATATAAATATAACGTTAACCGAACAATAATACAACAACCGGTGGTCGAATCAAAACAACTTGAACATCATTTTTCAAACATGTCTTTTTCCTCCACCCTGCCATTGACCGCCTGCGTGCCGACCCCCATAACCTATGACCCATAACCTGTATTTATTGCCTGTCGCCTGTATTTGCAATTATTGAATACCTCCAGCCATACCGGTATATTTTGCAATTAAAACCACGCGGCGCAAGCAGCCCGGCAAGCCTCTCGGGACGATAAAAATGGGCCGGTTCCCTGAATATCTTTTCACCGCGCGTGATCAAAGCCCCCAGGGGACTGCCGGGATCGATATCGAAAACAACTAAAACACCGCCGGACCTCATGACCCGTTGTATCTCCCCAAGCGCCGCGGCCGGGTCGCTGAAATGATGGACTACGTCGCCTGTGAACACTGCATCGAACAACCCCGGCGGGAACGGCAAAGATTCCGCCCTCCCTATCACTTTTTCCGCGAACCCCGGCGCGAACCTGAGCATGCCCGGGGCGGGGTCGACCATCATGAACCGCAGATCGCCTCTCACGGCCTGCGCAAACTGGGAGAGTATCCCTGTTCCGGAACCCACATCCAACACTGTGCCTTTATTCCGGACCCTTTGAACGGTTGACTCCAACACCTTCCTGAACTCGCCGGGGTATATCAGCGACGCGAACATCTTGAAGACCGGGCCGAGGTGATTGAAAGGGATCATCGCTCATACTATATAGCACATCAAGGAAAAAAGAGGTTCCCATAAAGCAGGTATTTCAAACAGGAGATATTTCAAAAAAGGGGCATTGTGTGATAAAACAAAAAAGTCCGTGACGGAATGTTCCCCGTTCAGCAATGCAATGAGTGAACGCGCCAGGAGGAAACAGATGTACGCGCTCCCATTCGATGAAAACAGATGCCTCAACTGCCAGGGCGCTGACTGCCTGGTGAAATGCCAGTATATCGAGATCGACCGGGACAGGGCACGGGAAGAAATGGTCAGGATCGCCCGCGGAGAGGATTCACCCGTGCTCCGTGAATGCGTCACCTGTTACGGATGCGAAGAGTATTGCCCGATGGGCAACCATCCTTTCTATCTCATTGCGGAAAAGCAGGAAGCCCTCGGCATCCCGCCCGTTCCCGGGCCCCTTGTGCGCAGGGCCGTCAACCTGGGCCTGCCTTTCAGGGGAGAACCGCAGATCAGGGAGATAAACGGCCCGGTCCTGAACATGGCCGCATTTTCCGAACTGACACCCCTGATACAGGGGAAGCTCTTCGAAGGGCTTCCCGTGATATCAACGGACGGGAGAAAGATGTTCCACTACTTCTGCCAGCTTATGTACCTCCACTATGCAAAAAGCTCGGTCATCAAGGAAAGGCTGCCCGGTGTCATCGCCACCATCATGCGGCACAGGCCGACAGAGGTCATCTGCTTCCACGACGAGTGCTACGGCACCTACACTTCCTATTGTCCCGGTGTGGGCATCGACGTGCCTTTCACTCCTGTCCACTTTTTCGAATACCTCTACAACCGTCTCAGTGAATTAAAAGACCTCATACGACCGGTCGGCCTGAAGGTTGTCTATCAGAGGCCCTGCTCGTCGAGGCTCTCACCCGGCAAACACCGTTTTGTCAACAAGATCTTCCGGCTCATCGGGGCCGACGAGGTTGAGAGGGAGTTCGTCGATGAAAACGCCCTGTGCTGCGGCGGAACGATCCAGGGGCAAAGAAAGGAAGGCAGCCGCAAACGCTCCGCAGCAATACAAAGAAAAAACATTGAGGACATGAAGAAGGCCGGAGCGGAAATATGCGTGTTCAATTGTCCGGCCTGTCTTCAAACGCTCGGCGGCATGGTTGCCCGCGAGGGCATCAGACCCGTGTACATGAGCGATCTGTGCCGTCTCGCGATAGGCGAGACACCGTCGGGATGGAGGTGACCGGATGAAATCGATCTATGAGGCGCTTGTGGGTATAGTGGACGGGGAACACGTTTCAGACAGGCCCGAAGAGCTCTACATCTACTCCTTCGACCTGGGGACCGCACAGCCGCAACGCCCGGATTATGTCGTCGCTCCCCGGACAACACAGCAGGTGCAGGATATCGTACGTCTTGCGAACAGGGAAAAGATACCCGTGGTCCCCCTCGGGGGAGGTCTATCGCTGGCCGGCCTCGCAGTTCCGCTCAAGGGCGGGATACTCGTCGATCTCAAACGTATGGACAGCATAATTGAAGTGAACGAGAAGGGGCGGTACGCCGTCCTGGAATGCGGGGTCTCGCAGGCCCAGCTCACATCATACCTTGCCAGGAACCATCCGGGCCTGACCCACTCGGAGCCTGGAGCTCCGCCCACCGCCACCATCACCGGAAACGTGATGATCCACGGACAGGGCGACCTCTCCCAACCCTATGGTTTCAATTCCGACCTGGTGAACGGCCTCGAGGTTGTCCTGCCGACAGGCGAGGTCTGCCGTTTCGGCTCCTGCGCGATAGGCGCTTCGTGGTTCACCAATCACCCGCTGCCTGACGTGGGACTCTTTTTCGGGTGGTGCGGGACCACAGGCATCGTTACCCGGTTGTCGATACGGCTCTATCCGGCGAAACCGATCAGGGGTGTGGGCCAGTTCGTCGTGGAAAACGAGGAACTCGTCCCCGAGATCATGGAAAAGATCACCCGGACACAAATGGCCGAGGACATCATAGCATACAGCCGCGCCATACCTCCCTTCGGCATGGGTCTTCAGCATTTCACCGTTAATATCGCCGCCGACTCGGAAAAGGAACTTGAGTTCAAACAGGAACTGATATGGGACGATGCCCTGGGGGAATACATCCGCCGGGGTGACGGCGGGTACCTCGGTTTCACGCGCGGGTTGGAACGCCCACAAATATCAAAGACCTCTGATTACAAAAAAGGTGGGGGGTTTGAATACGTCGGGGGCATCATGCCCATCGAAACATACCCCCGGTGCTACCGCAGCGGCCGGGAAATATCTGAAAGGCACGGCATTCCCTACACGGTAACGGGACGCTGCATCGGTGTCGGCCATTCCATGATGTTCGCGTGGACCTATGCCTTCAACAGGGCGGACCCCGAGACCATCCGCCAGGCGCGCGAGGCCCTCCACGAGACCGATGACCTTGTCCTCGAACTGGGCGGAGTGATATGGAAGCCCGGGACATACGGCCAGCGGCTCATCATGGAGCGACTCGACCCGGGGACACGGACGCTCATGAAACGCATCAAAGAGGTCCTCGATCCGGGCGGGATAATGAACCCGGGAAACTGGGAGGGGATATAATGCCTCTCGATACCTACAAATTCCATGACATCATACACCGCTGCTTCAGGTGCGGTTATTGCAAATTCCCCACGAACTGGATGGACGTTAACAACTGCCCGCCCTACGCCCGCTTCAGGATGGAACCGTATTCATGCGGCGGCAGACTGTGGCTGACACGCGCGTGGCTGAATGAGATCATCGACTGGTCGAACCACCTCGCTGAGATCCTTTATTCGTGCACAACGTGCAGGAACTGCGAGATCAAGTGTCCCCTCGGTTTCAATGTGGACATCGTCAACATGGTGGTGGCCGCGAGGGGCGAGATGGTGGAACAGGGAAAGCTCCCTCCTGCCGTTAAAAAATTCCTGGAGAACATCGACCTCTATGGCAACCCTTACGGTAATGCAAGAAGCAAACGGGGCGCGTGGATGGAAGGGGCCCCGATAGAGCAATACGACGGACAGGAATACCTCTATTATGTCGGGTGCACGGGATCCTACGATACGAGGGCACAGAATTCCTCGAAGACCCTGGGGATATTGCTTGATAAGGCAGGGGTCTCCTTCGGAGTGCTCGGCAGCGAGGAGAACTGCGACGGCAACGAGGTTGAAAAGCTCGGCGAGGCCGGTCTTTTCGAAGTCCTGGCGGAAGACAACATGGCGCGCTTCAACGATCTCGGCGTCAAAAAGATCATCACCCTCTCGCCCCATGCATACAACGCGATGAAAAATCTCTATCCCCGGCTTGGCGGCAATTTTCAGGTATTCCACTACACGCAGATACTCCTCGAACTCATCAAAGCGGGAAAGCTCGACCTTTCAAAAGGTTTCAATGCAAAAACCGCCTACCATGACCCCTGTTATCTCGGACGATGGAACGGGCAGTACGAGACTCCGAGGGAGCTTTTGGAAACGGTCCCGTCGCTGAAGCTCATTGAAATGGAAAAGAACAGGGACGGGGCGCTGTGCTGCGGCGGCGGAGCAGGCAACTTCGAGATCGATCTTCTCGGCGGCAGCGAATCGAGTCCGGCCAGGCGCAGGGTGAGAGAGGCGGCCGCATTGGGGGCAAACGTCCTTGCCGTGGCCTGTCCCAAGTGTCTCATCATGCTCGAGGACGCTGTCAAATCTGAAGAATTGGAAGACACACTCGCGGTAAAGGACATCGTCGAGATCGTAGCCGGTGCATGCTGTACATAATACAAATAACAGGCAATACCATCAGACATGAATGGTTTTGCCCACAACAGCTTCAACAAAATCGGCACCGTAAAACTCTTTGAACAACCGGATGGCTTCGTCCCCGGTGCAATGGGTGGGGGCAACCTTGCCGACCCCCATTTGCTGAAATCTTTTTATCACCGAACCGACAACGGATGCCGACATATCAAGGGTGTGGAAACCGCCCAGAACAAGGTGAATAGGCCCCGGCATTCTCTCATTGATCGATTTCAGGATGTCCGCTATCCCGTTGTGCGCGCAGCCGGTAACAACGGAAATGCCTTTTTTTGACCTGAGTATCAGGACCTGCTCCGGGATCCTGCCATACCGGCAGGAACCCTGGATCTCGCCGCTTGTATAAATGTTCCTGTCAATTTCCGTGAACGGTCCGACCTCGATCGCATTCGCGCCAGAGGATATGATCCTGTCCTTGAATTCTCGGCTGAAACCGGGGCAGATATAGACTGGCACGCCGGGGTTACCCGTTATAAGGCGCCATAATCCGCCTACGTGGTCCCAGTGCTCATGGGATATGACGATCTTTTTGATCTGGTCTGGCCGTATATCCATCAATCTCATATTATGGAAAAGCATCTCTTCATTTTCACCGGCATCGAAAAGGATGTCCCCGTTGACAAGGTAAGAAACGCCCCAGCCGACCACGTAGCGTATGTCTTCTTTCTTGTTGTCGAAAAGTATCCTGATCTCCATTGATTTCAACTATGTCTCCTTCCCTCTCCTTCTCAAGGTATCGTTATCGCTTAAGGGGTCAACTATCTTTTTTTCGGCTTCATAAACGTTTTTTGAATTCAGTCCGTACATGTCAAAGTACACCTTCAAAGACTGGAGTTCACTTGCCGGGAGAGGTTTTTCCGCGCATGGTCTCAAAGGGGTATTGATCTGAACCTCATCCGGACCGATAGCACGCGCTATCTCTGCTATCCGTGGAGCAAAATCCTTATTCAAGGAAGTGAACATGACCTGCAATGCAAATTTCCCCGCAAATTTTTTCCTGAAAACCGCGAGAGCGTTGATGATTTCATAGAAACTCAGATCTTTCGATGGTCTGTTGATAGCGTTGAAAACATCATCCGTTGCCGCATCGAGCTTGGCCATCACAAGATCAGCGGTGAGGAGGTCCGTTTGCACCTCCTCCATGGGAATAAGTGACGAGTTCGTGATCACTGCGATCTTTTCACGCCTGATATCCTTAAGGGCCCTTATCGCGTCGCCCAGGTTGGATGCGAGCGTGGGCTCCCCCCTGCCGGAGAAGGTCAAATAATCGATGTGTATATCAGGCAGCGACCTGATCTCTCTCACCACATCTTCAACGGGGACATACAGGCCCCTCGCCGTTTGCCTGGCCTTATTTCTGCCAAGCTGACAATAGGTGCAATCAAAGGAACAGATCTTTTCGTCACGGGACAAGAGATCGATACCCAGGGAACTTCCCAGCCTCCAGGACGGCACCGGGCCGTATATATACTTGAAGTCACTTTGCATTTTTCACCTTTATGAGTTCGGCCACGATACTGACTGCCACCTCCTGCGGCGCCTCTGCGTCGATATCTATCCCCACCGGCGCGTGAACACCGGCTGTGACCTTCCGATCGAAACCCTTTTCGTGGAGGCGGTCCATGATTATACCGACCTTTCTTGCACTCCCCATCATGCCCACGTACTTTGCGTTTCTCTTCAAAACTTCCTCAAGGGCCATCGCGTCGTTTTCCTGGCTCCTGGTCAGGATGACCACGTATTCGTTTCCTGTAAGGTCCAGGGAGTTAAAAGCATCGCGGATGCCTGCAGTAATAATGCTGTCTGCTTCGGGAAACCGTTCGGCATTGGCAAATTCCTTCCTGTCATCGACGACGGTAACGGAAAAGCCGGCTATCTTCGCGATCTTCGAGAGGTGCTGTGATACATGGCCGGCACCGAAGATGTAAAGTGGAACGATCACCCCGACAGGCTCTGTGAAAGTGTTTCCATGCAGCTCCGGTTCCCGCCGGCGCAGTGATTCCATGCACCTTTCCATCGCCTCCCGGTCCACCGGGTCACCGATCACCGTTCCGTCTCCCCTTATCAATGACTTGGCGAATACACCGGCACCGAAGCGTGTGAATATGACCGCCGGATCCTTGTCCTCCCGGTACTTCCTGATAGCCTCATACACGCTGCGATGCCTTTCGGTCACCGGCTCAAGAAGGATATCGACGTTCCCTCCGCAGAGCATGTCCCTGCCTTCCACTTCTGTCGCATCCATGTTCACATTTAGGACAAAGGTCGCGCCTTTGCCCATTATTTCTTTTGCCTTATCATACGCGCTTGATTCAAGCTGCCCGCCGCCAACGGTCCCGAAGATGCTCCCGTCATCGACAACGAACATTTTTGCGCCTACGTCACGAGGGGCAGACCCTGCCCTTTTCACCACCGTCGCAAGCACTCCATGGGAACCATTCTCTAGGCAGTTTACAACGATATCAAAAATATCCATATTCCTCTTTCTGCGGGGAATCACGCATTGGCATTGAATTCCCGGTTGTCAATATTGCCTCTTCAGCCTTTTCCTTTGCCGCTCTTTTCCTTTTCAAGTTGACGGATACGTTCACTGATCTGGTCCATCTGCCTTTTTAATTTTTCCAGTTCATCGTCACCGGTTTCCTGCGCGTTCTGCGTGCCAACTGTTTGCCTGTCGGCAAAACCTCCTCCGCGTCCCATACCTCCTCCCATGCCGCCTCCGCGTCTAATACCGCGTCCCATACCGCCGCCCATACCTCTTCCCATGCCTCTTCCCATGCCGCCGCCCATGCCAGAAGCAAACCCGGCGCCTGTTCCGTAACCTGCCTGCATTGAAGTATTTTGACCCATCCCATAATGGTCGGCCACGTTGGGGCCGGCCGCCGCTTCAAAACTGCCGTCACGGAACCGGTCGATCACATCCTTAACCCCTCCGGCGCAACCTGTAACGACCTCGACCCCGGCCGCCGATAGGACCTGGTACGCGTTGGGCCCGCAGGCACCGGTGAACACGTGCGTCACACCCTTCGCGGCGACCATCTGTGCGGACTGAATGCCCGCGCCGCTGCCCAGCGCCGTATTCTGGTTCTCAATCGCCCCAAAACTAAGATCGTCGGTATTTATGATCAGAAAATACCGGCACCTTCCAAACCGCCCATCGATCCTTGCCTCAAGGGATGGCCCCTCTGATGTAACTGCTATAAGCATGATAAGCCTCCATAGTTCTGTATTCCAGGTCAGGGCAAAGGGGCGGTCAGTTTATCCGACACCCCTTGTGCCCTGGCCCCGCGGCCCTTAACCCGTCCGGGTGTCCGCCTGCCTTGCCTCAAATTCCTTGAGCTGCATGCGGATGCCTTCCAGCGCGTCTTCCAGGTATTCCGCCTGAGCTTTGAGCGCATCCACTTCCTGCTGCCTGTTCACAACCGGTGTTGGCGGTGCGTAATAAGGCCCACCGTAAGCAAAGGGATTACCCCATGCCGGCATATAGCCGGCCGCTCTCTGCCAACCCGTCAAGCCGGTTGCGTAAAACCAGTTCCTGTAGCCTCGACCGCCTCCGCCGCCTCCACGGCCCCTGCCCCAGGCCCGGTATCCCCTTCCAGCAGTGAAGTTCGCATACCCGGGAACACCGAAACCGGTGCAGAAACCTGCCGCACGCCCTGTCATTGGACCAAATCCGCGAGGTCCCGTTCCGTCTCCACCTGGCATATCTGTTACCTCCTTTCATTAATACTTGGTTGATAGCTCACCGCCGTTTGAAATTCCTTCCACGACGGTGCTGGAAACGATAACCCTGCCGTTTCCAGAAACAACCTGGCATAAAAAAACGGCTATCCGTCAATCTGCCCTGCAGGAAGGCGTCGAGAACGGCCTCAAGATCACCGCACATGAACCCGGCAACCCGTATACCCGCGCTGATAAGGGCGGTCTCATAAACGTGTGAAACTGCACCGCATATCAAGAGTTCGATACCTATCCCGGCAATTTCTCTCGCCCTTCCAAAGGGATCCCGGTATTTAAGGAGTAAGTTCTCCCTCCGCACCGCTTTGCCGCTGACGATCTCTACCAGGCACAACCTGTCCGATACGTCAAATACGGGCGAAATGCAGCCTTGCCAGTTTGCTATTGCTATCAACATATCAAGAAAGATTGCAACATCCGTACCGCGATGATCGTATCGGGCAAGATCAAGTACAGACGGCATTTCCCAGCATTGTGGGGACAATTGGGATTGACTTTATTAATGCATTCTGCAATTATACACTATGTTTATTATTGCAATAAGCATGATATTAATATTCAATGGCCGGAGGCCAAGATGAAAGACAGCGTAACGGTTAACGAGCGGGACGTTATTCTCAATTCGATCAACGAGGGTGTTTTTACCGTAGGCCTCGACTGGCGGATCACTTCCTTCAATCTGGCAGCGCAACGGATCACGGGGATTTCGAGAGAAGACAGCATAGGGCGGCCCTGTTCCGAGGTGTTCCATGCAAACATCTGTGAGAACAACTGCGCGCTGAGGCAGACATTCGAAACGGGAAAGCCCGTCGTGAACGCCACCGCGCGCATCGTCGACAATAAGGGCTTTATCGTCCCCATACGCATCTCCACGGCGATACTTAAGGACAAAAACGGCAACGTGATAGGCGGTGTTGAAACATTTCAGGATTTAAGCCAGATCGAGCAATTGCGTAAGGAGCTGCAGAGCCACCACACCTTCGAGGACATCGTCGGAAGAAGCCCGGCGATGATGCGTCTTTTCGAGATCCTCCCTCTCATTGCCGAAAGCAGCAGCACGGTATTGATAGAAGGACCGAGCGGTACGGGAAAGGAACTCTTCGCCCGGGCCATACATAACCTCTCACCGCGGAGAAAAAAGCGTTTCGTCGCGGTAAACTGCGCCGCCCTGCCGGACGCGCTGCTGGAAAGCGAGTTCTTCGGACACAAGGCCGGTGCCTTCACAGACGCGAAAAAAGACAAGAAGGGGCGTTTTGCGCTTGCAGAAGGAGGTACAATATTCCTCGACGAGATCGGCGACATATCGCCTGCCCTGCAGGTACGACTGCTGCGGGTACTCCAGGAACGCATGGTGGAACCGCTTGGCGCCACGGAACCCGTGAAAGTTGACGTCCGCGTTGTCGCAGCAACCAATAAAGAGCTGACAAAGCTTGTTGACGAGGGGAAATTCAGGGAGGATCTATATTACCGGATCCGTGTCATTCATCTCGCCCTGCCGTCCCTGAAGGAAAGAAGGGAAGATATCCCCCTGCTCGTGGACCATATTATAGCCAGGTATAACCGCCTTCAGGGGAAAAACATCTCAGGTCTTTCATTTGAAGCGCTGACGAAACTCATGGGGCATGATTTTCCCGGAAATATCCGGGAACTCGAAAACATAATTGAACAGGCGTTCGTGCTGTGCGGCGCAGATATCATAGAGCTTCACCATCTCCCCCCGGAACTGCGCCCGGCCGTGGTCACTTCCACCGATAACATCGGCCCCATGAACCTCAGGTCCATGGAGAAACAGCTTGTCGCTGAAACGTTGCGGCGGTATGATGGGAACAGGAAACGCGCCGCACGGGACCTCGGCATCGACACCAGCACGTTGTACCGGAAGATCAGAAACCTCAAGATCGAAAACCCCGAAAGGGATGGACGGGGACGCCGAAGATAATATTGCATAGTGCAATAATATACCCTCGTTAAAACGCTTCGCTTGTGCCCCGGTACGGCTTTGGCCAATGCTTATTACCTTTTGATATCAAAGTGTTATCTGGATTTACCATGTGTTTGAGAACCATTGGCATAGTAATTGCTTTAAGGGTCTGACGGTAACGTTATGAAAACATCCATCGATTGCATCCCCTGTTTTGTAAGACAGACGCTGGAAGCCACGCGGTTCGTTTCGGTCTACCCCTCCGTACACGAAGGCGTCCTTCGCGAGATCCTCCGTTGCCTGGCAGGGCTTGATCTCGACCAGTCACCGCCCGTCGTGGGGCAGATGATACACCGCAAGCTCAGGGAATTAACGGGAAATCCGGATCCCTACAGAAACGCCAAAGAACATCATAACCGCCTGGCCCTCGAAATGCTGCCGGAACTCAGAGAACAGGTGAAAAACAGTCCCGATCCTTTAAAAGCCTCGGCCTGTCTCGCGATCACGGGAAATGTCGTCGATCTCGGAGCGAAGCATGGTCTTACAGAGAATGAGGTGATCGCGAACATCACCCGCACCCTTTCAGAACCCTTTCACATCGATATCGAACGCCTGCGAAAGGCGATAGACCGGGCATCGAGCATACTGTACCTGGCCGACAACGCGGGGGAGATCGTTTTCGATCGTCTCCTCATCGAAGAACTGCCGGCAGGACGGGTCACCGTTGCCGTCCGGGGCGGACCGGTCATCAACGATGCGACCGTTGATGACGCGCGCGCGGCGGGCCTGAACGAGATCGTAAGGGTGATAGATAACGGTTCAGATGCACCGGGGACCATTCTTGACGATTGCGGGCTGGAATTCCAAAGGCGCTTCAACAAGGCCGACCTCATAATAGCGAAGGGCCAGGGTAATTATGAAACCTTGAGCGACGAAAAGAAAAACATCTTTTTCCTTTTCAGGATCAAATGCGGGGTGGTGGCATCTCACACGGGGTTCAAAATGGGAACGAACGTTCTTACAGGAACCTCGAAAACACCCGGATAAAAAACCGGAGAACGATCATGTCCGATGAGCTTGACAGCTTTCTCAAAGAATTGCAGGACCAGATCTACGATGAAACGCTCAGAGATTACGGGCGAAAAGCGTTTGACCGGTGGATCGACCCGTCACACATGCATCCCATGGAGAACCCTGACGCCCACGGCCGCATCACCGGCTCCTGCGGCGATACGATGGAGATCTTCCTGAGATTCAAGGATGGAAGGGTCAGCGAGGCCTCTTTCACGACAGACGGCTGCGGTCCCAGCATGATCTGCGGCTCTCTCGCGGCCGAGCTCGCCCTCGGAAAAGAACCCGAGGAGATCGAAAGGATCACTGCCGAAACCATCCTGGAAACCATCGGCGGCCTTCCCGAGGAAGACCAGCACTGCGCGTCGCTCGCCGCTAACACGCTCCAGGTTGCCCTCCATGATTATCTCGATTAAAGTACGCAATCGCCGCCTAAAGCACGGTGGGCCGCCCTCGCAAGGTGTACGCGGTCAACGGCGTTTCCACTGTGGTTCTCTCTTCTCAAAGAAAGCGTTGATCCCTTCGCTGACATCTTCAGTGGTGCAAAGGCGCGCAAGGGTGTTGGTCATGTGTTCGAAGGCCTTATGGTACTCCATGTCCGCAGCCGTATAGAACGCCTTTTTCGCAGTTTCCACCGCCAGCGGGCTTTTCGCTGCCAGCCGGGCGGCCCACTGCCTAGCTTCCAGGTCAAGCTCTTCCCCGGGAACAACACGATTTACGAGTCCCATCTGCAGGGCATCACGGGCATCTATCAGGTCCCCGTACAACAAAAGTTCAAGGGCGCGTTTTCTTCCTATGCACCTGGTGACGGGGACCACCGGCCCAACGCAGTTGAGCCCCACGTTGATCGCCGTCAGGCCGAAACGAGCGTTTTCAGATACGATCGCCAGATCGGATGCCGCGACAAGGCCCGCCCCTATCGCTGCGGCCATCCCCTGGACCTGCGTGATGACGGGTTTTTTCAGATCGTTCATAGTCACCATCGGCGACCCCATGAGCCCTATCCATTCACCGTACTCAATCGCGGTCTTTCCCGGGAATTCACCAACATCGATGCCGGCGCAGAACGCCTTGCCGGCTCCCTTCAGCAGGATCACGCGGACCTTCTCGTCACCGTCGAACACCCGGAGGGCGTCATTGAGTTCCCCTGCCATGGGGGTATTGAAGGTATTCATGTTTTCTGGCCGGTTCAGTACGATCTCGCCGACATGATCATCGCCCGTCTTTGTAAGAATGTTTTTATATTCCATGCCATGCTCCTTTCGGTATTTTCATTGCTCCTGAGATCCAACGTTTTGCCAGGACCCATTCGTATACATCCAGTCCCATATCAGATTGTACGCGCCATTGTCAAAGTGAATTAAAATAAGGATGAATGAAAAAATCAAAGCCGCCCGGAGCAATGCAAAAGACTGCATACGCACCCGCTAAATCAATAATTAATATGAATGATAGTATCAACAGTCATTACTAATATTAATTTGACATATATGTATTCTCTATGCTTTCCTTAAAAAAACTAAGGTTCTAAATAACTACAGGGGAAGGAAGGGCCTATGTCAAAATTTACGCAGATCTTCGCGACACGGTGGGGAATCATCGCAGTGGGAGCCTTCATAGGGATATTGGCCCAGCTTCTGCAAAAACTGGGGAATCCGGCGAATATGGGCGTCTGCGTGGCCTGCTTCGAGAGGGATATGGCGGGATCCCTGGGGCTTCACCGGGCTGACATCGTCCAATATATGCGGCCCGAGATCATTGGCTTCGTCATCGGCTCGCTGGCAGCTGCTTACGCCTTTAAAGAGTTCCGGGCGCGGGCAGGCTCGGCCCCCATTGTCCGTTTCGTTCTGGGCGCCTTCGCCATGATCGGTGGGTTGGTTTTTCTGGGCTGCCCGTGGAGGGCAGCGCTCCGTTTGGCCGGCGGTGACTGGAACGCCATATTGGGATTGCTCGGGCTCATCGGGGGAATATGGGTAGGCACGTTCTTTCTCAAGGGCGGCTTCAACCTGGGTCGCTCCCGGACTACCCACACTTCGGTGGGATGGCTCCTTCCCTTGATAATGCTTGGATTTCTCGCACTCACGCTCGTCTTCCCGCAGGTGGAGGGCCAGAACAGGAGCGGGGTCCTGTTCTACAGCCTGAAAGGCCCTGGTTCCATGCACGCTCCTCTTTTCATTTCCCTTGTAATCGGCCTTATCGTGGGTTTTCTGGCGCAGAGAAGCAGGTTCTGCACCATGGGGGCGATCAGGGACCTCGTCCTTTTCAGGCAGACCCATCTCCTTTCCGGTTTTATCGCTCTTGTAGTGTTCGCGTTCCTGACAAACCTGGTGTTGGGACAGTTCAATCCCGGCTTTGCAAAACAACCCGTTGCGCATACAATGGGCCTGTGGAACTTCGGCGGCATGGTACTTGCTGGGTTGGCCTTCTGCCTGGCCGGCGGCTGCCCGGGACGGCAGCTCTTTCTCTCGGGGGAAGGCGACGGTGACGCGGCGGTCTTCGTCCTGGGGATGATCGTCGGGGCGGGTATATCGCACAACTTCGGCCTGGCAAGCAGCCCTGCAGGTGTTGGGCCTTACGGGATCCCGGCGGTGATCACGGGTCTTCTGGTCTGCCTCTTCATCGGGTTCACCATGAGAAAACAAGTCGCCTGAACAAGGAGGATTTTAAATGGGTACAATCGTCGATGCAACCGGGCTTTCATGCCCGCAGCCTGTTCTTCTAACAATGAACGAGATCAAAAAGATGGGAAAGGGCGAGATCGTCATTCTTGTGGACACGGTCACCTCGAAAGAAAACGTCTCACGTGCCGCGATCGCCCAGGGATGGGCTCTGAAAGGCGTTGAACCGGAAGGGGCCGGGTTCCGCATCACCATCACAAAGGACTGACGCCCAACAATAAATATAAATGCTTTTCTTCCCTTAAAATGATACATAATAATCCTGTATACCCTTTACACTAAGCTTCAGGAAAGGACAAAGACATGGATGAAAAGGCTTTTCAGGATTATTACACCGAAGACGTGAGCCATTGCTACGGATGCGGCCGCCTGAATGACGAAGGCCTTCACATCAAGAGCTACTGGGATGGCGATGGATCGGTCGCCCGGTTCACCCCGAAGGCCTGCCACATGGCGTCGCCCGGCTTTGTTTATGGCGGCCTCATCGCATCGCTCATCGACTGTCATGGGACAGGTACGGCTGCGGCTGCGTCATACCGCTTTGAGGGAAGGACCATGGACACCGAACCGAAGCTCCGCTTTGTCACGGCTTCGCTTAAGGTGGATTATCTCCTGCCCACACCGCTGGGCGTTGAGCTCACGGCACGTGGAGAAGTTAAAAGCGTGGGGAAACGCAAAGCGGTAGTAGCGGTTGAGGTCATTGCCGGGGGAAAGGTCTGCGCACGCGGAGAGGTTGTCGCCGTCAGGATGCCGGACGCGATGAGAACGGCACAGAATGGCTAGTTTTATCACCAGCAGACCCACAAACTTAAGACTCCTTCTCCCCGGCCGATAATAAGCGTGGGGCGTGTCCGCAGGTTCAGACGTAGGCACTCCTGCCACCGGACAGAACAGCATCCGCCGGAGACCGTGCCAAATAGTGGTTGCGCGTGCAAAGCCCAGGATCCGTTATTGGAGGAGATGACACATGAAAAAATGCAACACTTTCTTGAAGCTTGGTCTCACGGGCGGTTTCGGTGTTCTACTGATGCTGGTCCTCGGATGCACGCATGTTCTTCTTGCCTCGGAACCGGCGCTGCAGCAGCCCACCTATCCCGTGAGCTCTCCAGTCCGCACCACCCTCGATGGCACCGTCATCGCCGTTCCTCTGGCGCCAAATACGCAAAAAGTGCTCCCCAATGACGTCGCGTCCTACTCCAGGTATGGTTACGGCGACTGGCAGATGGGGCAGGGCCTTCGCCATGATAGGAGGCTCGATCTCATGCCACCCGCATACAAAGGCGGATCGGCCGGAAAGACCTCGTCACTTCTACGCTTCTTTGCCATGTCTGACATACACATAACGGACGCTCAGTCTCCGGCCCAGGCCATCTACTTCGGTCTTAAGCCAATGCCGGGCATGCAGGCCGCCTATTCAGCCGTTATCCCCTATACCACCCACGTCCTGGATGCGGCAATCCAGACTGTGAACGCCCTCAACAAGAAACAGGCCTTCGACTTCGGCATATTCCTCGGTGACGCCATCAACAACGGCCAGAACATCGAGCTCAGATGGTACATCGACGTCATCGACGGCCGGCCCATCAACCCGAATTCGAATCCCGGGTCGACCTCGACCGTTGACTATGCGCGACCCTATAAGGCGGCGGGGCTCGATAGGTCGATTCCGTGGTACCAGGTCCTCGGCAACCACGATCATTTTTGGTCAGGCATGTACCCGCCCAACGAGCGGATCAAAAAGACCATGGTGGGCGAGAACGTGCTCAACGTAGGAAATGTCCTCACTGACCCGAACCTCGATCACCGTGGTTTCTACACAGGTGTTGTCGACGGCTCCACGGCCTTTCAGAAGGTAGTATCCGCAGGACCCGAGGCCGACTTTTCAACTCCCCCCAAAACAGCAGCCAACCCCGATCGCCGCTGGCTTGGACGAAAGGAGTGGTTGGGCAGTTTCTTCAACACCACGTCCCGTCCGGTGGGTCACGGGTTTTCTGAGGATAACGTCAAAACGGGATTTGTCTGCTATACCTTCGAACCGAAAGCGGGTCTTCCTCTCAGGGTGATTGTCCTTGACGATACCGAAAGGGATGATGGCAAATTCGGAAAGAATGCCAGCGGCGCCTCAGGATCCCTCGATCAGGAGCGTTATGACTGGCTGGTGAAAGAACTCGACAGAGGCCAGACCGACGGCAAGCTCATGATAGTGGCGGCCCATGTGCCCATCGGAGTTGACAAGAATCTGTGGGACCCGGCATCGTCTCCCTCGGAGAATACACTGATCGACAAGCTCCACACATATCCGAACCTCATACTGTGGATCGCGGGACATCGTCACTACAACACGGTTACCCCCTTTCCGCCGAAAGACCCCGTCAATCACCCTGAGCTGGGGTTCTGGGAAGTAGAGACATCATCACTGAGAGACTTCCCCCAGCAATTTCGTCTTTTCGAGATAGTCCGCAACAGCGACAACACGATTTCCATCTTCACTACCAACGTCGATCCGTCCGTGACGCCGGGGAGTCCGGCAGCCCGGTCTCGCTCGTACGCAGTAGCGGCCGATGAGATATTCACCGGCGGCCCCCCGCTGCCTTACCTGCCGAGCGGCGCCTACAACGCGGAACTCCTGAAACAGTTGAGCGCCGAAATGGCCGCGAAGATCGCAACTGTGCCGTAGCAGAGGTGCCACGGCCGGGTGCCCCGTGGGGCTACTGTGCAATCGGTGAAATTGAGCAAACCGGTGCGTCACAATAAAACAAGGGAGCCTGCAGATTGAAAAAACAGATTACCGCCGCCGTGCTTCTTGCGCTTTTTCTATTCCTGATTCTTGCAGGATGCGGAGGCGGTCGTTCGGGCGGCGCAGTCGCTCGCGCCATTACTTCGGACATAGATTATTCGAAGTCCGAAAACTGGCTGGCGCTGCCCTCTTCTCCTGATAAAGCGGTCGACGTCTTCTACGTTTACCCCACCGAATACGTTGCGGGTCCGAACGGCCCTGTTATCAGCACGATCGACGACCCGAGCATGGTCGCGGGTGCACAAGTCGCCCTTGGCGAGCAAGCGTCCGCCTTTGCGGCCATAGGGAATATCTATGCGCCTTACTACAGGCAGGCAGACGCCAGCTATGCATTGAGCCTGCCGACTATCGACGCCGTATATAATGTCATTGGAGGCATCCCGGAATCCGACGTAACCGCGGCATTCGACTACTACATCCGCCATTACAACCATGGTCGCCCCTTCATTTTGGCTAGTCATTCCCAGGGTTCGACGGCAGTGGCATTGCTGCTGGAAAACTATATGAGAGACAATCCCCCGGTATATGCCAAAATGGTCGCCGCATATGCGATCGGATGGTCCTTCACGCAGGCTTACTTCAATAAAAACAAGCATTTGAGGTTTGCGCTGGGTCCCGAGGATACGGGAGTCATCATTTCGTACAACACGCAGGGGCCTGGATTCGTGGGAAGAAATCCCGTCGTCTTTCCCGGAGCCATGGCAATTAACCCGATTACGTGGACCAGGACACAAGGCCTGGCAACGGCCGGCCAAAACCTGGGGTCTTTGCTCCTTAAACAAGGCGGGCAGACCGTGCTCCCGGCCCAGCCCAGCGTCATGGACTTTGCCGACGCGCAAGTCACCCCGATCAACCCGACCACCAGTCAGATCGACCCGACCTCGACGACGAGCGTGGTGCTTTGCCATACGGTCGTTCCGGCGGCACTCGCGACAAATTCGGTCTTCACCGCAGGGGTCTATCACAACTATGACTACCCGTTCTACTACAACAACATCGCGGCAAATGCCGCCAACCGGGTCCATAGGTTCCTGACCGTCGGACACTAAGGGGCACACAGGGGACATCGCTAGAAAGTAAATAACTTTCCTAACAAGCTTAAACCCCTTCTGATCGGTGATGCCTCTACCTTCCCGCAAGACACTGAAGTATAAGGCGAAGGGAGTCCAGTGCAGCCAGGGGACATTCCTATAGCCCGGCAATGCTGACAACTCTTTTGTTCTATGGCTATGCCACGGGAGTCTTCAGTGGCAGAAAGCTCGAACAGGGCACCTCTGACTCCATAGCATTCCGGTACGTTGCCGCCAACACCAATCCGGACCATGACACGATTGCCGATTTCCGTCAAAGGTTCCTGCCTCAGCTTGCAAAGTTCTTCGTGCAGATTCTTGAGATCGCGCATGAGACGGGCGTTCTGAAGCTGGGCTCCGTGAGTCTGGACGGAATCAGGGTGAAGGCCAACGCGTCGAAACATTCCGCATTAAGCTACGAGTATGCCTCAAGACTTGAGAAACAGCTTATGGCCGAGATTGCCGAACTCTTTAAAAAGGCCGAATCCGCGGATCAAGCCGCCATCCCCGATGGAATGAATATACCCGAAGAACTTGCACGGAGAGAAGAAAGACTTAAGGCGATTGTTGAGGCAAAAGCAGAGATTGACCGCCGCGCCAAAGAACGCCATGCCACAGAGCAGGAAGCCTACGAGAGGAAGATGACCGAGCGGAGCAAGAAGGACAAACCGAAAGGCTCTCCCCCGAGGCCTCCCGAAGCCGGCCCTGCAGGCAAAGACCAGGTAAACCTGACTGATGGCGACTCCCGGATCATGCCCGGGGGAGGAGGCTTCGAACAGGCCTATAACGCCCAGGCTGCCGTGGATACGGCCTCCATGCTTGTTGTCGCCGGGCACGTCAGTCAGAATACGAACGACAAGAAAGAATTGGAACCGGCTGTTGACTCCATAGAGGCTCTTCCCGGGAATCTTGGTTCAGTTGATACCCTTCTCGCCGACAGCGGGTATTTCAGTGAAACAAATGTCTTTCTCTGCGAAGAGAACGAAATAACCCCCTATATCGCCCCGGGCCGTGAGGGTCACAACCAATTCCCTTATGGAACGATTCAGCGAGCCTCCACCTATCCCTGATGATGCCGACACGGTCATGAAATTAAAACACCGCCTCAAGACAGTTGCAGGAAAAGCGGTCTATGCCACGCGGAAGAGTATGGTGGAGCCTGTGTTTGGAATTATCAAATCCGGACTCGGATTTCGGACCTTCCTCCTCCGCGGCTTTGAGTTGGTGCAAGGTGAATGGACCCTGGCGTTGATCGGCTGTAATCTGAAAAGTTTGCATGTCTTAACGAAAGGGTAAGAAGAAAAGAAAGCAGAGGGATTATGGGAAAACATGGTCCATTGAGGTGAGACAAACCTGTTGACCGGGCCTCCCGACCTATATTTCCGGTAGATTGGGCAACAACTCACGAAAGGGTGAAGCCGGGAGGGCTGCAGCAAGCGCGACAGGCTAGAATATCCCTAATTTAACTCCTTCCGCGATCGTTCTTCCAAGTTCGTAGCATTTCGCCAGCACCTCTTTTGTGACCGGACCCTTGCAAATGACCGGATGCTGTACTCTTTTAAATCGATAACCCTTGCACAGGCGTTCTATATGATTCAGCGCTCCTGTGCCGTCGTTGCCCGCACAGATCACAACGGCATAGGGTTTTTTCAACGATTGCGCATCGTCCTTCAATTCCTCGTAGGTCCTGTCGAAGAAATCCTTTATAGCGCCCGCCATGTACCCAAAATATTCCGGCGAGCACAGCACGACTGCATCGCACCGCCTCACATCCTGCGCCGTTGCATCAATGGCTCTTTTCAGATCCCCTTCAGCTTTTTCCGTGCCGCTCACACCGGACGCCACAGCTTCGGCAAGCCTCCGGGTGTTGCCGGTCTGGGAATGAAATACAATCAATATCTTGACCATGCAATTATTGAACTATACCACTCCCTTTCTGTCAAAAACATTCTTTCTTTTGCTTCCATTGACATGTACTTTCGGCTGGCATATAAGTAAGTATCCGCCATGACAGACAATAATAGGCATATTTCTTCCGTTTTCAACTCTTTTAGCAAAACGATCCGCGAGGTTTTTTACGGTATGACCGTCCACGAACTGGACCTTGAGGTCCGTAAAGACAAGGGCCATCTCAACAACCTTTTCATGCTCATCGTCTTCGGTGACCTCGTCGGCCTCCCCATACTCCCCCCTTTCTATGCCATGAGGCTCCTGCCGCACATCATCCCCCATCTCGACAGGTGGAAAAAAGGCATCTGCCGGGAGCGGGACATCACCGACATCCTCACGGGAGATCTTTAAAAAACAGTTCAATGTTCCAGATTCCAGGTTCAACGGAAGAGAAAAAGGTGAACATGGAACCTGGAACTGTTTTTTTAGTTTCCCTTGACAAAAGCTCATTATGAATATATATTCATTATGTATTGAGCGGACCATGAAGTAAATGAGGGAATGATGCCACGGCCAACATGCAGAAGAAAGATAGGGTTTCAACCGAAAGCGGTCTATTTTAAACCCGCCGGCGTTCCTATGACGGTTGTTTCAGAAATTGTGATAGGCCAGGACGAGGTTGAGGCAATGCGGCTGAAGAACCTTCTCGGGTTCCCCCAGGAGGAAGCGGCAAACCAGATGGGCGTTTCCCAGCCAACCTTTCATCGTCTTATCAACGCGGCGCATCAGAAGATAACTGACGCCATCATCAACGGCAAGGCCCTCCGGATAGAAGGAGGCAATGTGAGCGTTCACGAAGAAACTGCCGGTCCGTGCCACTGGAGAAAACACTGGGGCCAGGGGTGTGTTTCCGCGGACACCGCCGCAGGCATAGCCGCGGCGTCAAAGAACAAAATGAGCAAACCTGAACAAGGAGGATCCCCAATGAAAATAGCCGTAACGAGTGCCGACGGCACACTTGACGGAATGGTTGACGAACGTTTCGGCAGGGCAAAAAAGATCGTCGTCTTCGATACCGGGACAAACGGTCAGGAAACCGTTGACAACCTGACGAACATGAATGCCGCCCAGGGGGCCGGCATCCAGACCGCACAGAATGTCATTCAGTCCGGGGCGCATGTTGTCATCAGCGGCCATCTGGGTCCCAATGCGTTCCGTGTTCTCTCGGCGGCCGGCGTGGAAGTGTTCACCGCACCGGGAATGACCGTCCGTGGAGCCCTCGAGGCATACAAGAACGGAAAGCTCTCCAGGCTCGCAGGCGCCGATGTCGAAGGACACTGGTAAATAAAAGGAGGTATGTATCATGCCGGGCAAAGACGGAAAGGGCCCATTGGGAAAAGGAACGATGACCGGTCAGGGGCGCGGCGGCCAATCAGGTTCGGGAAAGGGCAGGATGGGCGGCCGGGGCCTCGGCGCCGGAGGTGAATGCCTGTGCCCGAAGTGCGGAGCCAGGGCGCCTCACACACGGGGTACACCCTGTTTTGAACAGCACTGCCCTCAATGCGGGTCGACAATGGCGAGGGCATCATGACAGATCTTACGGGGATGAATATCACGATGGCCAGCGGTAAGGGCGGAACGGGAAAAACAACCGTTGCGGTCAACTTTGCCTGGTTTCTCGCGTATACGGGCCAGAAGGTGCAATACCTCGATTGCGATGTGGAGGAACCCAACGGCCATATCTTCCTAAAGCCCGCCATTCGCGCATCGTCTGCTTCAAAGGTAATGGTCCCCGTGATAGATCAGACAAAATGCACTTCCTGCGGTGAATGCGGGGCCAAATGCCAGTTCCACGCCATAGTTAACCTTCCCGGGGACACACTTATATTTCCGGGTTTATGTCACAGCTGCGGCCTTTGCAGCGCGGTGTGCCCCACGGGAGCCATCACGGAAGGGACCCGGGACGTGGGTATTATGGAGAATGGAAAAGGGACAAAAGAGATAGAATTCATCCATGGCATACTGAATGTAGGCGAGGCAATGGCGGTCCCGCTCATTAAAAAAGTAAAATCAGGGCTGAAGGACCAATATGTACACATTGTCGATGCCCCGCCGGGAACCTCATGCCCGGTTGTAGCAACGCTTAACGGCTCTGACGCCGTCGTCATGGTCACCGAACCGACCCCCTTCGGCCTGCATGATCTCAAGATCGCCATAGATGTGGCAAAGCTGCTCAATATTCCTACAGGAGTGGTTATCAACAGGGACCAGGGAGGATACCGGCCGCTCAGCGACTACCTGGAAACAAACAATATACCCGTCCTTGCGGTGATCCCAGAAGATCCCGACATCGCCCGTCACTATTCACAGGGAAGCATCATTCTCGAATCTCTTCCCCGGTATATCGATACCTACCTCTCTCTCGCCGTGAACCTGGGGAAACTCCTCGGCGGCCACAATGTTCATGCCAGGAGGGCACAATCATGAAAGAAATTGTAGTGGTGAGCGGAAAGGGCGGGACAGGCAAAACATCCGTCGTTGCGTCCCTTGCCTGCCTCATTGAAAACAAGGCCATGGTCGACTGTGACGTCGATGCCGCGAACCTTTCCCTTGTATTATCACCCCGCATCATTGATGAAAAAGATTTTACTGCCGGAAAAAAAGCGCGGATCATTCCGGAGAAATGTACCCAATGCGGGATCTGCCGGGACATGTGCCGGTTTGGGGCCATCTCTGAAAATTTTGTCATCGACCCCATCTCGTGTGAAGGGTGCGGCGCGTGCTTTTTCTTCTGCCCCGCTTCGGCCGTGGAATTCGAAACCTCGCTGGCCGGCCGCTGTTACATATGCGACACACCGGCAGGCGACCCTTTCGTTTACGCGGAGCTCTTTCCTGGCGAGGAAAATTCTGGTAAATTGGTGACCATGGTAAGAACGGAAGCCAAGGAACGGGCGCAGCATGCAGGCCTGTCGCGTATCCTCATCGACGGCCCGCCCGGCATCGGGTGTCCCGTCATCTCGTCAATAACAGGGACATCGCTCGCATTGATCGTCACGGAACCAACCGTCTCGGGCATCCACGATCTCGAAAGGATCGTCCAGCTGGCACGGCATTTCGACATCCCCGCCGCGGTGATCATCAATAAAAGCGACATTAATCAATCCTGCACGGATTCCATTGAGCAGTACTGCGCCCAAAAGGACATACCTCTTCTCGGCCGTCTTCCCTACGAACAGGCAATATCCGAGGCACAACGCCAGGGCAAGGCCATAGTGGAATACGCACCCGATCTCCCGGTGAGCAAAGCTCTGCGCGGGATATCTGAACATATAATAACAATATACAAGGAGTAACGATTATGACAGAGTGTGGACAGACATCACAAGGCGATGAAATGGACGATCTCATGCTTCAGGAACGTTTGAGCCGGATCGGCAGGACACTGATGGTCCTCTCCGGCAAAGGCGGTGTAGGCAAGAGCACGGTGGCGGTCAATTTGGCATTGAGCCTCGCGGCGCGAGGCCTGAGAGTGGGCCTTCTTGACGTCGATATCCATGGGCCGAGCATACCCAAAATGCTCGGGCTCAACGGCAAAAAGCTCGGCGTAACGGAAAACGAGATCATTCCCATCGAATGTTACGGAAAACTGCACGTCGTTTCGATGGGCCTTCTTATCGAACATGACGACCAGCCGGTCGTCTGGAGAGGACCCCTCAAATACAACGTGATCAAACAGTTCCTCCAGAACGTCATGTGGGGGACCCTCGATTACCTAGTCATCGACGCCCCCCCCGGAACGGGAGATGAGCCGCTTTCTATCGGGCAGCTTATCAAGGAACGTGCCGGCGCCGTCATCGTGACAACACCCCAGCAGGTTGCAACGATCGATGTGGCAAAATGCGTAACCTTCTGCAACCAGCTTGGGCTCCCCGTCACGGGCATAATCGAGAACATGAGCGGGTTCTTCTGCCCCCACTGCGGCAAAGAGGTGGATATCTTCATGAGCGGCGGCGGGAAAGAGCTGGCCTCACGGATGGGGGTGCCTTTCCTGGGCACCGTCCCTCTCGATCCGGACATCGTCAGGAGCGGTGACAGCGGACAGCCTTACGTCCTCTCTTACAGCACGACGGAAACAGCAAAACGTTTTGACGAGATCGTCGATAAAATTACCGCCTTGTATTCATCTGACAATACAGAGTCCGCCCGGTCTCCGGCAACAACGGGCAATAACAACAACCCTGCCGCAAAATCCCCGGGCGACGGGAAGCAGGGGGCCATGGATTCTCAAGGAGGCACCATGAAATTTGCCGTACCGACCAACGAAGGCAAGCTCTGCATGCATTTCGGCCACTGTGAAGCCTTTGCGCTCATAGACACCGATACACAGGGCAGGGTTTTAAATGAAACCTATGTAACGCCGCCGCCCCATGAACCGGGTCTTTTGCCGCCATGGCTCGCGCAGCGAGGTGTCAACTGCATCATAGCGGGAGGAATGGGGAGCCGCGCCCAGCAGCTTTTTGCCCAGCATGGCGTTAAGGTCATCACCGGCGCGCAGGAGGAAAACCCGCGTATGGCGGTAGAAAACTACCTGAAAGGAACGCTCGTCACCGGCGCGAACACGTGCGACCATTGAAAGTATAAAGGATCAACAGAGTGCCGGGGGCGGTCGAGGCGGATCTCCCGCCCGCTCCCGGCAGGATCAGGCCATCGTCCATGAAGATACTGCGGGACATCATATCTTCCATCACCATCGACGAACCCGTACACGAGGTTACCAGGGGAATATACTGGACTGCGGTGGTGAGCAGGCATTGCGGCCTGGCATCGACGATGATCTATGACTGCAGGATCGAAGAAGGCAAAGAGCCCGCGCAAAGGCAGTACCTGCAGATGAGCGCAGCCGAGGTCGCCAGGGGGGCACTCTCTGATGACACAACCGATTCTTCGGTAGGGCTCGCCGCGATCAATTCCCTCATCGAAGTGGACACCGGTAAATGCGTCGACCTCAACGCCGGAGAATATCTCGCAAAGAACGGGCGGGGAAAGAACATCTCCGTGATCGGCCATTTCCCTTTTGCCGATGATCTGAGAAAAGCGGCCCGGAATCTCTGGGTGATCGAAAAACGTATGCAGCCCGGCGATCACCCCGAAGAAGAAACGGCCGCGCTGCTTGGACAATCCGACATCGTGGCCATCTCCAGCACGACCCTTATCAATCATACCCTCGATAACATACTCGGGCTCTGCCCGGCGCACAGCACGAAAATGCTCCTCGGCCCCACAACACCGCTCACCGCCGTTCTCTTCGACCACGGCATCGATGTTATCTCGGGCTCCGTAGTAACCGATCATGAAACCGCCCTCCTCCACATACGCCAGGGAGCAAACTTCAGGGAGTTGAAAAGGACGGGCTCGATCAGGCTCGTCACATACATGAAAGACCAAGGAGGCAACATCTTCCCATGAACGAATATACCTCGATTGTCATGGACCACTTCAACAATCCCCGTAATGTTGGTATCATCAATAATCACGACGGATTTGGAGAGATCGGTGATCCCAATTGCGGCGATTTCCTCCGGGTTTTCATCAAGGTGGAGGATAATATCATCATCGCAGTGAGGTACCAGATCAGGGGTTGTCCCGCATCCATCGCCTGCGCGAGCGTGATGACCGAACTCGCCATCGGCAAAGACCTCGATGAAGCGATGATGATCGAAGATACGGACATTGTCAATGCACTGGGAGGACTCCCGGAATACAAGCTCCATTGCTCAAATCTCGGCGCGACAGGCTTGAAGAAGGCGATCATGAACCACATCACCCGTTACATATCTGACGCGAAGGAGTAGCCGGGAAGGTTCCACCCAAATAAAAGCACCGCAAGGAGGCAGTCATGAAACCAATGATCATGACACTGGCCCAGGTTTTTCTGATACTTTTGACCTCAGCTGCGGCACACTCTGCCGAGAGGATACCGCCCGTCGTCACTACGGCCTGGTTGTCGGGAAATATGAATAATCCCCGCCTCATCATCACCGACATCCGGAAAGTTGAAGAATATAAGGAAGAACACATACCCGGGTCCGTCAGTCTCACCTATAACGCCTGGCGAACCATGGAAAAGGGTATCTCCTGCCAGCTTCCGCTGAAAGAGGATATTGAAGACAACCTGCGTTCAGCGGGGGTCGGAAGGAACAGCATCATAGTCATCGTGGGTAAGACAGACACCGATCTGGACCGGGCCCATCCGGCCCGGGTCGCCTGGACCATGAAATATGCAGGCATTGGCAATGTTGCCATCCTTGACGGAGGATTCAACAAGTGGAAAAAAGAGAAACTTCCCGTTGAGGGCGGGTGGAAAAAGGTCGAGCCGGGCACCCATTGCTGCAGTTGGAACAAGGATGTGCTCTGCTCGAAAGAATGTCTCAAGGAAAAGGCCGGCAGGGTCACCATTGTTGATACGAGACTCCACAGCTACTACACCGGCGAAACAAAAGACCCGGGTGTGAAGAAAATGGGACACATCCCCGGCAGCGTCAATCTCCCCTACACGCTCGCGTTCAAGAAAGACGGAACCTTCCAGGGCAAAGACAGGCTCGCCAGCCATGCTTCACACGCAGTCGGGAAAGACAAAAAGAAGGAGATAGTGATACTCTGCTGCACCGGCCGCTTCTCCCCGACGTGGTGGTTTTTGCTCAGCGAGTCACTGGGATACGAAAAGGTCTCCATTTTCGACGGCTCCATGGAAGAGTGGTGCACTGATACTGCGGCGGCGCTCACAAAAGATTGACAAGCAGCGGGCAGGCAGAAAACGCATTCCCTTCACCGGATCGTTTTCCCTTTAGCATCGATGCACCGTTTCGCGGCGGGTTGCCGGTAAATAATATGAAAGGGCGGTTATCATGGGGAAAAATGGGGCAACGAGGAGGGAATTCATGAAACTCATGGCGGCAACAGGGGTAGCGCTCGGGGTCGGCGGCAGTGGTCATGCGTCTTTTTCCGACAGCTGCACCCTGCCGCCCGCCTCTATCCTATTCTTCCAGCCAAGCGTAATAGCTTCCAAGCGTGTACAGGGCTGCGAGCGGATTGTGGCCCGTTACCCTGTCCTTGACGGCCAGCACCGTTGAGGGCGCCTCGGCGTAGCGCAAGAAAAGCGAGTCATGGCCCACACAAAGCCCGACAAGGACATTGAACTGCGTTTTTGCTTCGTTGACCACCAGCGCCTGGAGTATAGGGTTGCATATAGCCTCGTACTGGCCGCGATGTATCTTCTGACTGTCCTTGAGACCCAGTTCCTCTTTGGGCATACTGCCGGCCTTGCACATGACCGAAACGACTTCGAAACCTTTCAGGATGAAGAACTGCGAGATCATCTCGGCCTCTTTCGCCAGGCCGCCGCAAAAAGCAAGACCCAGTTTCTTGTACTTCATCTTCTTCGCGAACTCACATATCTCCAGGATGCGGGGCTTCACCGGGTGCAGCCGGTAGGGCCGCTTATCACGGTCCGCATAACATTCCCCTTCCTGGATAGATGCCTTGCGTGCGAATTCGTGGACATCTTTCTTCCTGTATTCCCTGCGGGCTTTTGCCGCGAGGTCCTTTTTCAGGACCGTCGGGCACCCTTTTGAACTTTTACCGTCGGGGTTCACACACAGCCGTTCGCCGGGCGTTCCGGCGCAATGTGCACAGTTGCTCTCGATCTTCTTTTTCACTTAGAACATCTCCTCCTCGTGTACAACCTCACCTTTTATTTTTGTTAAAAGCTCCTGCAGGACCGGGAGAACATCCGTTCTGAAACGCCCGGCCACGAGAACGTACATGATATCATCGCCTACCTTCAATTCACCCTCGTTGATCCACACCCTGATATCGGCAATGCCGGCATGTTTTTTCATCTCCTTTATAACCGCCGAAAGCAGCCCGTGGTCATAGGACAGGTGCATTCCCTTCACCGGCTTTCCGTCTTTCGATGTCGCTCTCACGACACCGTTATGGACAAGCATCATCCCCAGGGCGTCGGGACTCACCGATCTTTTGATCTCATTTATCCATTTTTCTACCATGGCATCTCCTCCCTGCTAATTTTTTACCATTGATCGATCATGAAAACAACAGTGCAGGATGTAAAGGCGGATCGCCGTTGCGCACCTGCCGCATAAAGTGTATTATGTTGCAATGGTAACCCAGTATCTTCAGGCGCTGGTTATGCTTCTCGGGATAAGCGCACTTATCGTCTTCATTCTCGGTAAGCTCAGGATCTCTTCCGTTGTCGGTTTCCTTGTCGCCGGCGTACTCATAGGCCCGTCCGGTTTCAATCTTATAGGCGATCATCACGAGATAGAACTGCTCGCGGAGATCGGGGTAGTGCTCCTCATGTTTACCATCGGCCTGGAATTCTCCCTGAAGAACCTGTTCCAGCTCAGGTCAGTCGTTCTTGGCGGCGGCTTCCTCCAGGTGTCCCTCGTTACAGCCATTATCACCCTTTTGAGCTATCTCTTTTACCGGCAGCCTTTCAACGGTGCCGTATTTGACGGCTTTCTCGTTGCGCTGAGCAGCACCGCCATCGTCTTCAAGATCCTCCTCGACAGGGCAGAGATGAACAGCCCTCACGGGCGCTTCTCGGTGGGGATACTCATCTTCCAGGACCTCTGCGTAGTACCGTTCATGCTCCTTGTCCCCGTACTTGCCGGCAATGCGGGAGGCGGCGGGAACATCGTCCTCACCATCGTCAAAGCTTTCTTCGTCGTTGCAGTCATACTCTTCTCTTCCCGCTGGATCGTACCTTTTGTCTTTCGACAGATAATCAGCACAAAGAGCCGCGAGCTTTTTGTCATTACCGTGATCACACTATGTCTCGGCACCGCGCTCCTTACCTCGGCGCTTGGACTGTCCCTGGCGCTTGGCGCCTTTCTGGCAGGCATCATCATATCCGATTCGGAGTACGCCGCACAAGCCGTATCCGATATTCTTCCATTCAAGGAAAGCTTTACCGGGCTTTTTTTCATATCCATCGGAATGCTCCTCGACCTCAGTGTTCTCGCGGGTGATATGGGCGGCGTCGCTGTCATGGTCTTTATCATCGTACTTATAAAGCTGGTTGTCATCGCATCCACGAGTTACGGACTGGGCAATTCACTAAAGACTTCATTCATCGCGGGGCTTTATCTGCTTCAAGTCGGCGAGTTCTCCTTTATCCTGGCACTTGAAGGGAAAAAACATGGTCTCATCAACGAAGGTTTGTACCAGGCATTTCTTGCTGCTTCGATCATCACAATGATCATGACGCCGTTCCTTATCATGGCCTCTTCACACATCGCGGAGTGGATAACAACGAAAACACCGCTTCACTTCCTTGAAAAAAGGAAGAGAAGGGCCGACCGCGAACGATATCCGAAAGGCATCGCCGACCACGTGATCATCGTCGGTTTCGGCCTCAACGGGGGAAACCTTGCAAAGGTGCTGCGGTCCATGAATGTCCGCTATGTCGTTCTTGAATTGAACAACAAGACGGTGAGATCGGCCAAAAAAAAGGGGGAACCCATTTATTACGGCGACGGCGCCAGCGTTGATATCCTTTTCAAGCTTGGGGTTAAAAGCGCCGGCGTTCTTGTCGTCGCTATAAGTGACGCAGCATCCACCAGGAGGATCGTCCAGCTGGCACGCTCGGCAAATCCCAATCTTTACATCGTCGTCCGCACAAAATACGTGGCAGAAGTGGAAGGCCTGAAACATCTTGGTGCAAATGATGTCATACCGGAAGAGTTCGAAACATCCGTTGAGATATTCTCGAAGGTCCTCCACCGCCTGCACGTACCGATAAATGACATCAGGGAACATATCGACAAGATACGGCAGGACAGCTACCGGGCGCTGCGGATCGTCAAGCTGCCCAGGAGGTACCTTGTTGAACGTGAAGACATGTTGAAGAACATCGGGATAGAAACCTACCGGATAAGGAAGGGTTCAATTGCCGATGAAAAGAGTTTAAGCGAGATCGACCTGCGTTCAAAGACCGGGGTGACGGTGATAGGCATTGAACGTGCGGGAGAGATCCACCGGATGCCCTCACCCACGCTGTGCCTCAAGGAGGATGATGTCCTGCTCTTCATCGGCAAGCGTGAAGATATCGACTGTGCGGTCGATTACCTGGATTCACATGGTAAACCTGTTGAAAAAAACAAAAATGAAAGGGCCGGTGGATAAATGAACCCTTTTTTAGCTGCTGTCATGGGGACTCTTTTGCACCTCAAAAGAAAATGCCCCAAATGCAAACGCGAACAGATCGTAAAGAAAGATCAGAAAGACAAGACCGTTCCCTGTAAGTTTTGCGGTGCAAAAATACCGCCGAAAAAATAAAGGCGGCGCCGGTGTTTCAATGTTTGTGAATCGTTTCAGAACGAAAAAAGGAAGTTTCTCTGAAATTTTGAAACTTTCTTCTCCATTGACTTATTATGAGCATATGCTTATAATAAGTCATGGCACGGCCTAAAAAACAATGTACATGTTTATGCTGTAAACTTCAATCCGACTGCTTCAAGCCCCGGGGAATCCCGCTTTCAGGGCTTGACGAGATACACCTCGCAATTGATGAGCTTGAGGCCCTGCGCCTTGCAGATTTTGAAGGCCTCTATCATGAAGAGGCCGCGCGCCGCATGGACATTTCCCGGGCCACATTCGGAAGGATCATCGATTCTGCCCGCCATAAGGTTGCTGAGGCCATCCTGCAAGGCAAGGCCCTCAGGATAGAATCGCAGGAAATAGAAACAGGAGGAATTTTATGAAGATCTGTTTTGCGGTAGCGAAGGACGAAGGCATTGAAAGCACCGTGTACGGCCATTTCGGTTCAGCACCGGCCTTTGTTGTTATCAATACGGAGGAAGATGTTGTTTCTTCCGTTGTCAATCGTGACATGAACCACGTCCATGGCGCCTGCAATCCTATTCAGGCGATAGGGGGAGCACAGGTGGACGCCGTTGTTGTCGGAGGCATCGGCGCCGGTGCCCTTACGAGGCTCAATGCGGAAGGCATAAAGGTGTTCAGGGCCGTCGAGACAACCGTTAAAGGGAACATCGGCCTCTTCAAGGAGAATAAGCTTCCAGAACTGACCATGGACCATACCTGCGCAGGCCATAGCGATGGCGGCGGATGCGGCCATTCACATTAAGGAGTGGAATATGCCTATTTACGAATACAAATGCGGAGATTGCGGGACGGTCAGCGAGTTCATCGTCTTAAAACAGGATGAGGAAATAACCTGCCCCCTGTGCGGGGGTGCAAAGCTCACCAAGCTCATGTCCGCGCACAACACTGCTTCCTCTTCAGGTTCATCCATGCCGGATTTTGGAGGGTGCTGCGGCTCACCCGGGTCCTGTGGTACTCCGGGGGGCTGCTGCTCGGGATGACATTATCGGCACGGCCCGTCAACGGCCACCGTACTGTTTCGCACATGCTTCATGGCAATCACCGCTCGTGGGCAGCTGCCTCCTGGAGCAGCCGGGGCTGGGCGCGGCCGCTTTGCAGAAACATGGGCCATTCTTAAGGTCCCTGCAGGACGGAGAGGTTCCCGTGTCTGCGAGGTCATACCGGCAGGAGATCTTCCCCCCCTTCGGTTCAAGGCAACGGCAAAGGCAATCCTGAAGCTCTCCGCCGCGCAGGTCCTTCAGGGTCACGCTGTTCTTGTTCACTCCGGGACCTGCTACATAATACCAGCGCTTTTGAAGATCTATGTCAGCAAGCTTCTTCCCTGCCAGCAGGGAGCCCAGTATCCCGTTGGTATCGTTTATCGCAACAGGCGGCATGATCTCTGACCCGGGCGCGAAAAGCGTCTTGGCGTTGAAGATCAACCTGATAGACTCAAGTTCCTTCTCTGTAACATGCACGTATCTTTTATCGTCGCCCTCGCCGAACTCGTTCGACATGCAGCCCCCGATGATCACCGAGGCAAGCTGCGGAGGCCTGGCGATACCGAAGGATCTCCAGAAGTTCCTCCATTCCACTACATTTTTACCTAATCCAAAAACACCGGGATTCGAATGAACTGCAAGGACAAGGACATCACCGTCATTGAGCTGACGCAGGGCACTGCGGATCATAGCCGGATCATCGGAATTCACGCTCACTTTGAGCTTGTCCGTTATCGGTTTTGTCAAGGGTTGGGTATGTTTATACGAAGTAGACCTCGATGTCTGGATGGTTATCCCGGCATCAGCGGCAAACACGCACACATGCGCAAGAAACGTCAGGCACAATATCGCCATCGCATTCAATATAATAAATATACGGAAACGGTTCATAGGCATACGATGCATGGCATTTCCTCCTTTTTGCGAATATAACGGTGACCGCCCTCCTTCATCAGCGGGCATGAACGTTCAGAATGTTATGATATCGTACCCGTTATTGATATAGCGTGCCATGCCAGGGTGACCTGACATGTCATCAAGAAGACGCAGGCCTTGCTCTTCGGCGTCCTTGAGTGTTCCCATCTTGTTCGCGCAGGCCTTGCAGGCGCCTTCTATGAGCCCTTTTTCTCTGGCACTGCGATAGAAGACCGAAAGAGGGTTGCCCTCTTCGAGCAGCTCCGGGATAAGCTTCGTTGCAGCCCCTTCAATGATAACCTTGACATCATAACCGCTTGTCTTCATGTTGAGGGCATTGAGCAGGACATGGATGAAACACGTGGGTTCGCCGTTGAATGCAAAAAGAATGATCTTCTTCATGGTGGACCTCCCGGTTGATATATCATTGCGGCATCGCCCGCCGCGCGCTGCCGGCTGCTGCCCCCCCGGGCTGTTGGCCGTCTGAAGCCTCACATGCTACAAATGATATCAGAAATGACCGTTCTTGAAAAGCGGAAGATACCGAAAACCCTCCTGTTCTCTCATTATGAAAGAGAGGGGGTTACAATATGGATCCAGCTCCTCCCTGTTTGGCTATGAACTCCAGTATCTTTTCCTTTATAGCATCCCGGACGCGGCGGGTCTTCCCGAGCTTTTCTTCATGCGAACCTTCGAAGGCCGCAGGGTCTTCGAAACTCCAATGGAGTGTATGTGTAAGAAGACCGGGGAAAATTGGACATATCTGCGCGCTTGCCTCATCGCAGACGGTGACCACGTAAGAAAACAATTCTCCCCGTTTGTATTTGTCAAAAACACTCTTGGTTTTATTTCGGGAGATATCGATCCCCTCTTCTTTCATGACTTCTACTGCAAGGGGATTGAGTACGCCCGCCTCCATCCCGGCGCTTTCGGCCCGAAACCTGTCCCCGGCGAGGTTGTTGAGGAACGCCTCGGCCATCTGGCTTCTGGCACTGTTATGCACACAGACAAATAATACCTTCACCTTATCCATCCCAGCACCTCCTATCCTTTTTCGCAGCGCATTATACCCGAAAAAGCGTAAGGCATAAGGAGATTTTTTTAGAACTTATTAACATCTTACGCTTCATATTTTACGCCATGCGGTTTCTCAATCTCTTCACGCGCTATACACCAGGTACACCCCGCCGAATACCACCAGCACACCGCAGACGATCTTTACAACCCTCGCGCCAATGGAACGTTCATTCCAGTTCAGATATCCCTGTACGGCCTCCGTGAAGGTGCCTGCCATGACAATGATAGAACAATGGCCAACGGCATAGGCCAGAAGAAGTGCGATCCCGTACCATATCTTCGTCGCTGCCAGTTGAAATGTTATGCTCAACATGGGGGCCATATATGCGAAAGTGCAGGGACCCAGGGCAATGCCAAAAACTGCCCCGAGGATCAAGGCCGCCAGAAGGCCTTTTCTTTTTATGCCAATGTTGCCCGGGCCGGACCAGGGCATGGGAATAACACCGATAAGGTGCAGCCCCACAATAAAGAAGATGAATGCTACGAAATAGTTGCCATATCGGCCGACATCACCCATCATCCTCCCCGCCATCGCCGTGATGATCCCGATCAATCCGATGCTTATCATGATGCCCGCGGAGAACAGCGAGGCGGTGTAAAAGGCCTTTTTAGGCGAAGTCCGCCCCTGTTCATCAATAAAACCCACTATCAGTGGAATGCTCGAAAGGTGACAGGGGCTTAAGATCAGGCTCAGTACCCCCCAGAGAAATGATGCTCCCAGTGCAATCGCGGGCGTTCCCTCAACTGCTCCGGTCAAACCAACAAAGATCGCTTCGATCATTTAGTCTTTTTCCCGATGTCCTTTTTTACCAGCTCGATCTTGAGCTTTTTAAATGTGGTCAGGATCCCCTCCTTCGAAATATAGCCCATGTGCCGGTGGCGTTCCTTGCCTGACTCGTCATAGAATATCTGGGTCGGGATACCCCGCACACCCAGCTTTACGGCCCTCTGGGGATCGACCTGCACGTCTATGAATTCCACGCGGAGAACACCGGCATATTCCGTCTTCAATTGTTCCAGGACAGGTTCCATCATTTTACATGGAATGCATTGCTTTGCACCGACGTCGACCAACGCGGGGTATTGCACCAGGACGGGAGCAGCTGCGGTCTTTTTCGAAACTTCAGTACTCTTCTGGCCGGCAAGGGCCTCGCCTGTAAAAAAACCGGGATAATTTGCCACAAGACCCCATGATAATATAATAAAAACAATAATCATCAGCCTGCTTTTGAATACGGCGGGAGCGCTTGAAACAATGGCAGTCTTATTTTTCATCCTTAACCTCTTGTTGTTTTTTGGGTTGCCATTTATTACAGTTGCATCCGCCGGAACAGGCGTTTAACATTATAGCCACCGAGAGCAAGAAAATGACTATGATAATAAATCTTCTCACGAATCAACCTCCATTTTATTAAATTGAACCGAAACCGGTATCTCCTCCAACAAACTTTATCATTCCTTGCATGTCATGTAACATATACCGGAAGGTGTTTCAACGGCATAGGGGAAGTATTTTTTTCTTATCCAGAGTGAGAGGTGGACAAGGTTGATAAGTACGGGTACCTCCACGAGAGGGCCTATTACCGCGGCGAACGCCTGTCCGGAATTGATGCCGAAAACAGCGACGGCCACCGCAATGGCCAGCTCGAAGTTATTTGACGCGGCCGTAAAAGATAGGGTTGCAGCCTGTCCGTAATGCGCCTTCGCCTTCGCGCTCATGTAAAAAGAGACGATGAACATGAAAACGAAATAAATGAGAAGTGGCACTGCGATCCGCACCACATCGAGGGGTATCTTTACGATATATTCCCCCTTGAGGGAGAACATGACCAGTATTGTAAAAAGCAGCGCAATGAGGGTAATGGGGCTGATCTTCGGTATGAACCTCTCATGATACCATGCCTTGTCTTTTACCTTAATAAGAACAAAGCGCGTGATCACCCCTGCAATAAAAGGGATGCCGAGGTATATGAAGACGCTCTCAGCTATCTGGCCGATGGTGATGTCGACCGCCACTCCCTTCAACCCCAGCACGGGCGGCAGGACGGTGATGAACACATAGGCGTAGACAGAGAAAAAGAGGACCTGGAAGATGGAATTGAAAGCAACGAGTCCTGCACAATACTCGGTGTCGCCCTTCGCGAGGTCGTTCCAGACGATCACCATGGCGATGCACCGTGCAAGGCCGATCATGATCAGTCCGACCATGTACTCGGGGTAACCTCTAAGAAACACAATGGCCAGAATGAACATCAGGATGGGGCCCACCACCCAGTTCTGGATGAGCGAAAGGATGAGCACGCGGTAGTTCCTGAACACCTCTCCTAACTCTTCGTACTTCACCTTGGCAAGTGGCGGGTACATCATGAGGATAAGGCCTATGGCGATGGGTACGTTTGTGGTCCCTGACTGGAACTGGTTCCAGAAACCGACGATCCCGGGGAAGAGGTACCCCCAGCCGACCCCGATGAACATTGCAAGGAAGATCCACAATGTCAGGAACCTGTCAAGAAAGGAAAGTTTCTTACCTATATGTTCTGAAGCCATCGGTTTACCCTTTTACGAATTAGCTTTTGTCCTTTTGTTCATTGCAGCCTGTCTTTTCTTTACGGTTTTACTTTTTCCGGAAGCTGCTGCGCCGCCGGCAGATGCTTCGCAGAGCTTCTTTGCCTGGACGTTTCTCATTTTTTCTGCGTCCGCTTTTGCCCAATCGAGCCCTGACAGTTCCCTTCTAATAAATTCAACGTGCGCCGCCGCCAGCCCCTCAAGGGGCTCTTTCAGGAAATAATGCATCCACGTACCAACCCTTTTACCTTTTATCAATCCTGAATTCTTCAAGTAGGCAACGTGGCGTGATACCTTTGACTGCGGCTCTTCCAGGACTGCCATGATGTCGCACACGCACAGTTCCCCGTGTGTGAGAAGCATGAGTATGCGCAATCTCATCCGCTCGGACAGGGCCTTGTATATCTGTGCTATGTCTTCCATCATTCACCCCGTATATTTATCTGCATAAACGGATATAAGAATAAATACGATAATAGGTGCCCTGTCAACGAAATATTTTCGAAAATTTTTCTTGATTTTTTATTGGCTTGTTGGTATTTTTACCAATATACCAAGGAGCATCCATGATAACCATAGAAGAAGCAGAAATACGAAGCGGTATCATCAAGGCCATGTCACACCCGGTGAGACTCATGGTCATAGAATACCTCAAGGACGGGTCCAGGACTTTCTCGGAGATCTTCGGCCTTTTCGGATTTGACAAATCGACGATATCGAAGCACCTCCTTGTGCTGAAAGAGGCCGGTATAGTTTCCTCGAAAAAGAACGGCTCTGACATGATCTACACCCTCGAGGTCCCCTGTGTTACGGACTTTTTCGGGTGCGTCACCGCCGTGATAGAGAACAACGTGCGAAGGCAGCAGGTGTGCCTCTGCAAGCGGTAACCGCCTTTCAAGGAGAACCGCCGCATGAAAGACATATATAAATTCCTCATACTCCTCGGGGTTTTTGCCGCGGCCTACTTCATCCCCTTTGACAACACATCGGTGCAGAAGGCCATCCTGGAATCCTTCTACATGCTCCAGGACTATGCTCAGAAACATGTGCTGCTCTGCCTCGTTCCGGCCTTTTTCATCGCCGGAGCGATCTCGGTCTTCGTCTCGCAGGCATCGGTCATGAAATATCTCGGTCCAGCGGCGAACAAGTGCCTCTCCTATTCGGTGGCGTCCGTTTCGGGTACCGTGCTCGCCGTCTGTTCCTGCACCGTTCTGCCCCTTTTCGCCGGCATATACCGGATGGGGGCAGGTGTGGGTCCCGCCACGTCGTTTTTATACTCTGGACCTGCCATCAATGTCCTCGCCATTGTTCTGTCCGCCAAGGTCCTGGGGTGGAAGATCGGTCTGGCACGGGCCATCGGCGCGGTCCTGTTCGCCTACGTGATCGGGCTTCTCATGGCGGTCACCTTCCGAAAGGAAGAGGCCGCCAAGCAGGCGGCCTGTATGCCGATGGAAGAACCGAAGAGGAAGCTCTGGCAGGACGTCGTGTACATGGCCTCAATGATCGGCATCCTCGTCTTCGCAAACTGGGGCAAGCCCATGGAAGAAACGGGCATATGGCATACCATTTATGCAGCCAAATGGTATGTGACGGGACTCTTCGGGATCCTCTTCGGCTATGTTATTATCAGGTGGTTCGAGGCTAAACCCATCCCCACCATCATAACAGGGGTTGTGGTGCTGGCCCTGGGCCTTCTTTTCCCGAAATGGCCGCTCCTTGCTTTCTCGGCGGGTATAGCCGGGGTCGTGTGGGTTACAAAAACCTCATCGGACGAGACCAAGGGCTGGATCGACTCAACGTGGATGTACGCCCTCATGATAGCACCGCTTCTCCTCGGCGGGGTCGTCGTTGCGGGGTTCCTCCTGGGCATGCCGGGGACAGACAACGGTATCATCCCTTCGCGGTGGATATCAGCGCTCGTCGGGGGAAACGGCTTCCTGGCCAATTTTTTTGCCTCAATAGTGGGCGCTTTCATGTATTTTGCAACCCTGACCGAGGTCCCCATAGTTCAGGGGCTTCTTGGCTCCGGCATGGGCCAGGGGCCCGCCCTCTCCCTTCTTCTTGCCGGGCCTGCCCTTTCGCTGCCGAGCATGATCGTCATCAGGAGCATCCTTGGTACGAAAAAAACTATTGTTTTCATAGTTTACGTCGTATTGCTCTCCACCATTGCCGGTATGCTGTACGGGTGGATCGTCGAATAAAATGGAGGTAAGGAAATGAAAAAGATACAGATACTCGGAACAGGCTGCGCCAAGTGTGTAAAACTCGCAGAGAATGCTCAAGAGGCAGCGAAAAGTGCGGGGGTCGAATTCGAGATCGAGAAGGTCACCAACATCAACGATATCATGAACTATGGCGTCATGATGACCCCGGCCATCGCTGTCGACGGCGTGGTGAAGAGCGTCGGCAAGGTTCTCTCCGTTGAAGAGATCAAAAAATTTCTATAGAAACGGGAGGTAACGATATGTCGGAACAACAAAACAATTGCCAGGCAGGCCCTAAAACCGGCGACACATGCTGCGGCGCTGGCGTCACCACGCTTGTCGTCGCCTGTTCGGGCGGGTCGAATGCGGGCCAGGTATCGAACAACATCATGATCGAACTCGACAGAAAAGGGGTGGGCAACGCCTACTGCCTTGCCGGCATCGGTGCGGCCCTTTCAGGCTTTATCGAAAGCGCGAAAGCGGCGAGAACGGTCGTTATCGACGGATGCCCCACGGGGTGCGCGAAAAAAGCATTCGAGAAATACGGCATTGTGCCGTCGCAGTACTTCGTCGTCACCGAACTCGGGGTTCAGAAGGCACACGATTTCAGCAGGCTGTCCGAAGAAACCTCCGTTGTCATGAAGTCCGTACTGGAAAATTTGTGAGTTTCCGTGTAGTCTATTCCACTACTTTGAGGGGCCATATGAAACGATTAATCTTTTCCACCATCATTGCCATGACAGCCTTATCCCTGTATGCCTGTTCCTCGTGTCCCGTGCCGCCGTCCACACCGAGGACATACTCACAGAACACGGCACCGGCCGTCGGGACACAAAAATAAGACCGGGGGCGCCATGGGAAACACCACAGAAATGGATGGTCCACGGGAAGAAGACGTCCTGCATCGAACTTCAGGCCGGACACGGCACCGCAGGTACATCATCAACATCTTCCTCGCCTGTCTTGCCGTCGGCCTTGAGATATACTACAGCATCTGCGGGGGCTCCTGCTCGTATCTGAAGGGCGACATCTTCGGGATAAACCTCGAGTACGTCGGTATTGCCTACATGGCGTGCCTTGTTCTCCTGAGCATACTGAAAAGGGACACGCTGCTCATCATACTCATTTCCGCGGGCGTTGGGATCGAGTTCTACCTTATCGGCTTCCAGGTATGGCACAACACCTACTGCCCTTATTGCCTTGCCTTCGCGGCCGTCGTCTTCATCCTCTTCTTCCTGAACTTCAAGCGGGACCGCAAAGCGCTCTGTATCATCTCCATGGCGCTGTCGCTTATCCTCTTCTCCATCTTCTTCAAGGGCTCCCTTACGCCCTCTTACTCTTACAGCCAGCACACCCTTTCCCCTCAAAACCTTTTTACAGATCATAGGAAGTTCACATGACGAAAAGAACAATTGGAATAATACGGAAACGCTCCGCCGCAAAGGTCATCACGCTCCTTACCGTTCTGGCACTATTTTTCAGCATACCCGCCGCCGGTTCAGCCGCTGATGTATTTCTTCCGTCCTTCGGTGAAGGCAAGGTGAAGGTACGGTTGTACGCAGATTATTTCTGCCCTCCCTGCAGGGACATGGCGCCTGACCTTGAGCCGGTTATCAAGGAACTCGTCAGGGACAAGATCATTGAACTCTCTTTTAACGACACACCGTTTTACCGGTTCTCCTCTCTCTATGTCCGGCATTTCCTTTACGCTATAAATGAGAAGAAGGACCTCGGTCACGCCCTCACGGTACGCAGACTCCTCATGGACGCTGCAAAACAGAGATTGGACAGTGCTGAGAAACTGGAAGCGCTGCTGAAGGAGAAAAATATAGCCCTGAAACCCTTCGATCCCAAACCAACCTTTGAGATCATGTCTCGTTGTCTTAAAGAAGACAAAATTGAGGCAACCCCCACATGCGTGATCGAGATCAACGGCAAGACAAGTAAATACACCGGGGGCAGCGATATTATAGATGCCCTTAACCAGTTGAAAAAGAAACGAAATTAATAACGATCCTGCCGGTCATGACGCCTCTCTTCCCCCGGGACCACTCGCGGGTATCCTGTCTTTTTTTTCCCTGTCGTGTATCTCAATAAATTCCTCATATTCCTTTAACAGGACATTCCTGTATTCTCTTCGAGCAACCTCTGAATCGGATATATAATTGCCCATGGCTTCCAACCCGGCGATGATCTCCTCCACGGTCTTCCTGTTGGCCTCCTTGCCGACGGAATAAAGCTCCGCCATTATCTCATGGAGATTACTGAGTGCAACCTGTGTTCCGTCAACAAACCTGAGTGTACGCCGACTAACTGTCGGCGCGTTGGGATCAACTCAGGTAACTCATCCCGTCACTTTAAAAATGGACATAACGCATTCTCCTTATCGTTATAACCAGCCCGGCAGGGCCGCTTTCAATCCGTCCTGACCTGTAATCAGTATACCAGCCGATCGGCAAGATATCCAGCCGCAGCGGTGAGCGCTATGACTCATTTTATCTTGTCTCGGATGCGGAGGGGCAGCACACCGGAGCGCCGGAGCACTCCCGGGCGGCCCTGCCCTCCAGGGCCAGATCAAGTCTTTCCCTGTCCTTGCCGCTTTCGGCACCGGGTATGCGTTCGAGGACGGACAGCAGGAGCAGCCTGTTGAACATGTCCGAATCATCGATGCGGTAGTGCATCCACTTGCCGTCCTTGCGGTCTTTGAGCAGCTTCGCCTTCTTCAGGACGCCAAGATGGAAGGAAACCTTCGGCTGGACCATGTCGAGGCCTGCGGCGATGTCGCAGACGCACAATTCCCCGCTTTCGAGGAGCTTGATTATCCTGAGCCGAGTCTCATCGGACAAAGCCTTGAATGTTCTTGCCAGATCGTTCATAGAGGGTCCTTTCTGATCGCGGCCCTACTTGCGGCCTTCCACATAGACGCTCACCACATAGTCCTCAAGCGATGTGCCTTCCTCAACACCCTCCTGCATGGCCCTGCCCATAGGGTCTGGTGTGTCTGGCCTGCAGCATGCTGAGCCTCCCGATATTGTCGCCGCGACAGAACCGAACCCGGCTTCTTCAACAAGTTTTTTGTATTCATCGACCAGGACCGCTCCGGCAACACACCCCACGTATGCGTCAACGTTTTGCCTGATACTCTCAGGCAGCTGCCTCAGGAGGGCCATATCGGACACCGAGATCCTGCCCCCGGGTTTGAGCACCCTGTGTATCTCCCTGAAGACCCGCGCCTTATCCGTGGAAAGATTGATCACACAATTGCTTATGACCACATCCACGCAGTTGTCGGCAACGGGCAGGTTCTCGATCTCGCCAAGGCGGAACTCCACGTTTGAAAAAGAACCCTTTGCCGCGTTCAGGCGTGCCTTCTCGATCATCGCCGGGGTCATGTCGACGCCAATGACCGTGCCGGCCAAGCCTATCTTTCTGGCCGCTATGAAACAATCGAACCCCGCCCCCGAACCGAGATCGAGGACGACCTCTCCTTCCTTGAGTTTCGCAAAGGCCGTCGGGTTCCCGCAGCTGAGGCCCAGGTTGGCCCCGTCAGGGACCAGTTTAAGCTCATCTTCACAATAACCGATGGAGAGAGCGAACTCCCCGGTCTCGCATGAATTGCTGCTGCAGCACGACTTTCCCTGCGCTTTTCCTTCGGCTATCGCCCCGTACGCCTCCCGGACCGTACTCCTGATCTTTGTTTCCTCCATGGCCCTTCACCTCTCGAATAATGTACTGCTCTGGCATTTCATAATAATTCAAAACTCATTACATATATGAATATATCCATAGATAAAGATAGGTTTGTTTCCGTCGTGTGAACTAATAGATTTGTAATTAAGGTATGTTATAACTGATTTATTCATTATGGTCATCAATCATATAAATATATGTTTATATGATATGACCAGGTAAACCCGGTTGTCAAGGTGTTTTTCCTGATTTTCAACAGATCATCAAATGCGCGGACAGCCGCAGGTGAGATATGCGCGCTGGTCAATGAGTTCTTTTGGCTGTATCCGGCCCCGGACCGGAAAGAGGGCAATGACACCCCCGCTCTCTGCAGCCGCTTTGACCATGATACTTCATCATATCATGGAAAAGGCACCCGGCCATCTTCTCTTCGCTGCACAGACCGGTCTTTTGTTCGTAGCTCTGATCGCTCTTGTCCGCTACCGCACGCTGTTTGGCAGTGTTTAGTTCCTTCATTTCGGGTCCGCTCCTGTTGTACATGGTCTTATGTCCGCCCGTTGATCGCTCAAGACGCAACTTCAGCAACCAGGATTCCGCATCAACATATCAGGGTTATCGGAAAAACCGGCGCTCTCTTAACAAAGTTTTTTTTCAAGTCATCGATAACTATGATAAAAAATTGGATATTAAACGAGAAAATATTTTTTAAAAAACATAAATGTATGATATAGTAAGATATTATAAAACAACGGGGGTTTGAATGGCCGACAACAACAATTCGATGATCTTGTACATAATCAGCTTTGTCATCATGCTCGGCGGTTTTGCCCTGGTCTTTATAACCCGGAGCACAACCATCCTCGCCGCCGGCGCTGTCCTTATTTTCATCGGGCTCTTTGTTTTCCTCTTCGCAAGGGAGAAGGCGAAAAAGGTCAAGGCCTGACAGTAACGCGCATGGCACCTCTCTTTTGTTGCAAGTCTGTAATCAATGACACGGGCCAAGGAATGGTTCCCGGTCTTTTTGCGGTTTATATGATCTCTGACGCCTTTTAACGCAACAATAGTTTTTATCCGTTGTAATTTTCCGGACTGTCGTTGTAATATAATCAAAATCACAATTTAAGCGGAGGTTGAAATGATAAAAGCGGCCAGAGTCCTCTTTTTCTCGTTGATCGTCACGGCAATATGCATCATGCCTGCCCTGGCACAGCAAAAAGATGTCGCCGGGAGCAAGGACCACCCTCTTGTCAGCCGTTATAAAGGCTCTTACATAGTCGGTTATGAACAAAGGGCTTTTGACGAATTCGTGCTGCCGCTTGGCAAACAGGTAAAGTCCCACACGGCACCGGAACCCCTCGCCAGGACACAGCGCCTTGAAGGGAAATATACCCGGATCCTCTATGTCCTGCCGGAGGAGCGTTCATCCCTTGAGGTGTTTCGCAATTACGAGACCGCGCTGACAAAGGCCGGCTTTACCAATCTTTTCAACTGCAGCCAGGATGAATGCGGCAAGCAATTCCATCACATCATGTACCCTCTCAAGAAAAAATTAAAAAATCGGGGACAATTGAGTGAATACGCTTTTTCCTTCCCAAAAGACCAGCGTTACCTGTCGGCGAAGCTCTCCCGCCCCGAGGGGGACGTTTATGTGTCCCTTTACGTAGCAGTGGAAACATTCAACCATTTCAAGGAAACAAAGGACAAGGCCCTCACCCTCATCCAGATCGTCGAGACCAAAGGCATGGAGACCGCGATGGTAAAGGTTGACGCCGCAGCCATGGGCGGCGATATAGAAAAGACCGGCCACGTCGCCATATACGGCATCTATTTCGACACCGACAAGGCGGACATCAAGCCGGCTTCGGATGCGACCCTCCAGGAAATGGCCAAGCTCCTCGGTCAGAAACCCAAATTAAAGGTCTATATCGTCGGGCACACAGACAACGCAGGTACCTTTGCCCATAACCAGACCCTGTCTCAGAAACGAGCAGAGGCGGTGGTCAGGGAACTGACGACAAAATACAAGATCAGTCAGCAGAGGCTGGCAGCCAAAGGAGTTGCCTCCCTGGCGCCTGTCGCCTCCAACAGCACCGAAGACGGGCGTGCCAAAAACCGTAGGGTAGAGATGGTGGAACAGTAGAAAGATAGCCGGGGACAGGTTTATTGCGGTCACCTGTCCCCGGTATGTTCTTTTATCACATTACTCTTGCTTTCGTGACTCGTCAAACGTGATAATCTACGGACTATGGACGATTCTTATTCTTCACAGGAAACAGTTGAGCGTCTTCTCCTCAGGGGCAGGATCGACAGTATAACCGCCCGCGAGATCGAAACACTCTTCAGGGACTCCATCATGGCAGGCAAGCGGCTCATTGTCGCCGATATGACAGACGTCAACTATGTCAGCAGTGCAGGGCTGCGTATTTTCATCTCTTTCCAAAAAGAACTGAAAAAGGCCGGCGGCGAGATATGTCTTTTCAATGCCGCCGCCCCGGTTTATTCCATATTCGAGATCAGTGGTTTTACGAACATATTCCGCTTCATCTCCAGCGAAGACGAGGTCAGCGGGCTGACGGAAGACGCACTGAAAAACGGACAGGAAACCAGGGATATCCCAACGGACCGCATATCCCTGCGCGCGCTGTCAAAGGCCCGGCACCAGGGCCGCCTGTGGGTCATGGGCAGCGAAGAAAAGCTCCTGCGCGCCGATTACGGCGAAACGGACGTACAGGCCGTCCGGGCATCCGACCTGCAGTTTGCCACCGGACTTGCCGCCCTCGGCAGCACCTACGAAGATTACAAAGGTTATTTCGGGGAAACCGCCGTTATCGACGGCAATATTTTCGTCTATCCGGCGCTCAAGAGATCGGCCGTTGATTTCATTATACATACCGAAGGAGGGCGGGACACCGCGTACCATTTCCTTTACGGGTTCTCATTCCATGGGAAATTCAGCCACGTCGCTTCCTTCGAACCAAAGGACGGCTTCTTCACCCTTGACGATCTCATTGATTCTTCGTTTCTCGTGGCATCTTCCAACATTGTCGGAATAACGGCGATCTTTGAGAGCAAGGGCATATTCGGGATGCGCCTGAAAAAAACACCCCTCCGGGAAACGCACGGCAAAGAAGAAAAAGACATCTTCTCCGGAGACAGTTTCCCGGAATGGATCGACTATTCCATTGAACCGGAAGACATATACAACCTGGTCGTCATGACGGGCATTGCCGTGAAAGAAAGGAGCAGCGTCACCGGGGAGGCAAAAAAGATCATCCCGGAGCAAGGACGATATCACATACACGGCGTTGTGTTCGACAAAAAACCATTCAACAAGCTCATAGACAACTTTCCCTATGAGCTCCGAAGGGTCATTACAAAAATGGAGCCCCAGAGGGTCCTCCACCTTCTCGGGAAAACAAGGATCGGCCCCGGCCTCATGGGCATCGTTGAACTCGGGGGTTAGACGATGGAGCTCTGGGTAGGCGCGCTCAACCTCGGCTTCCTTTACGCCTTCGTCGCCATAGGCATCTACATCACCTTCCGCATCCATGATTTTCCCGATATCACCGTTGACGGGACCTTCACAACGGGCGCCGCTGTCACTTCCGTCCTCGTCGTGAGCGGCACCCATCCTCTCCTGGCCGTGGCGGCCTCTTTCATTGCCTGTTCGGCGGCAGGAAGCATAACAGCGCTCATCAACACCCGCCTTAACGTCAACAGCCTCCTGGCGGGCATCCTGGTCATGACGGGACTTTATTCCATCAACCTCCACATTATGGGCCGTTCCAACATACCGCTGCTCGAGGCGCCCGAGTTCTTCACGCTCCTTGACAGGGTGAACCCCGGGGCACCCCGCGAGCCCTGGATAGCGATTTGTCTCACCTTCATCGTGGCCGCTTCCTGGTTCGCGGTATCCTTCTTCTTCAAAACCGACTTCGGCCTCTCAATGAGGGCAAGCGGCAATAATCCCGTCATGGCCCGGGCGGCCGGGATCAACGTGGACCGTGTCAAGATCCTGGGCGTGGCCTTCGCCAACGGTCTCGTGGGTATCTCCGGCAGCCTCGTAGCACAGTATCAGGGCTTTTCCGATATCGGAATGGGTATTGGGACCGTTGTGACAGGCCTCGCCGCTGTCATCATCGGAGAATCGATCCTCAAGAAACATTCCATCTATGTTTGGATCGGGAGCGCGATCGCAGGTTCGGTAATTTTCCGGTTCATGATCGCCATCGCTCTTTATGCCGGTATGAACCCGATCGACTTAAAGCTCCTGACAGCGATCTTCGTTCTCATCACCCTTGTCATCACGGCCAGGATCGGAAAGGGCGCCGGCAAGTTAAAGAAAAAGCACCTCTTTGCCGCAGCGATGGCTGTTGTTGCCATCATAGGCATATTCGCCGGTATGAAATATGGGAACTTTTCAGGCATCATACCGCAAAAGAAGGTCAGAATCGGCGTCTTCCAGGTGAGCGACAACCCCATACTCAGCATCACCCGGGACGCCTTCCTTGCCGAGATGAAACGTCTTGGCTATGTGGAGGGTGAGAACGCAACCTTTCTTGTGGAAAATGCAAACGGCGACCTTGCAACGGTAAACACCATTGCCGATAAGTTCCTTCGGGAGAAGGTGGATATCGTCGTACCGATCTCCACGGCCTGCACTCAGGTGTCAGTCAACAAGATAAAAGACCGCCCTGTCGTCTTCGCCACCGTGGCAAACCCCTTTATCATAGGAGCCGGCAAGTCTGACACGGACCACCTGCCGAATGTGACGGGTGTCTACGGCGCGGTACCCATGGACAAGACGATGGAGATCGTCAGGAAGATCCTGCCCGGACACCTCAGGATAGGCGTTATCTGGGACCCTTCCCAGGCAAATTCCGAGGAGAATGTCAACAATCTCAAGAAAGCCCTGAAGAACCACCCGGAAGTCACCTTCGTCGGCGGCAACATCGCAGGTTCGTCGGAGGTACATCAGGTTGCCGCGTCTCTTGTCCATAAGAACATCAACGCCTTCGTCCTGCCCACCGACAACATCGTCTACTCGGCCTTCGAGTCCGTCGTCAAGGCGGCCCGAAGTAAAAAGGTCCCGATCATTTACAATGATGTTGACCATCCGGAAGGCGGCGCCCTCGCAGTCTTCGGATACACTTACGAAACCAGTGGCAGGCAGGCCGCCAATCTTGCAGACCGCATTCTGAAAGGAGAGGATCCGGCTTCGATCCCCTTTGAGCGATACAAGGAAACAGTGCTGGGTGTCAATCTCAAGGTCGCCAAAGAACTGGGTTTGACAATACCCCGGGATCTCATCGATGAGGCAACGGTGATCGTCGACGAAAAAGGGAACAAAAAGAAAAGGGACGGAGGCCCTGCGGAAGGCAAACCTGCCGGACCGGTCAAACGGCTCGCCCTTTTCCAGTTCACCGACAGCGTCGTTCTCGATGTCAGTGCCAGGGGAGTCATCGACAGACTGAAACAGAGCGGCATCCTTGAAAAAGAGAACATCACCATTGACCAGAAACTTGCCCACGGCGATTTTTCAACCGCCCAGTCAATGGCGCAGGATATAGTGAGCAAGAACTACGATTACATCGTCACCATCTCCACGGTATCGCTCCAGGTAACGGTGAACAACAATAAAAAGATCCCCCACGTTTTCGGGACAGTGACCGATCCCATCAAGGCGGGTGTCGCGAAAAGCTTTACCGACCACCCCCCGAACATGACGGGACTTGCGACGCCGCAGCCCGTGGAATCGACGGTGAGGCTCATGCGCAGGGTCTTTCCGAATGCGAAGATCATCGGCATGATCTGGAACCCGGCCGAGGCAAACTCGGAGATCTGTACGCTGATGACTCGCGAGGCCGCAAAAAAATACGGTTTTAAGCTTGTAGAGGTACAGATAACCGGCACCCAGGAAATAGACGAGGCCTTAAGGTCGGTCCTGGGCAGCTCTCCCGATATCTTCTTCACTTCCGGCGACACGACAGTTTCTTCTGTCATCCCTTCCATCGCGCAAAAATTGAGGCAGAAAAAGATCCCTTACATCACGAACACACCGGCCGATATCGACTCCGGCGCCTTTATGTGCCTTGGCGCGGATTATTACGACGTCGGGCTTAAAACAGCGGACCTGGCGATACGGGTCATCAGGGGAGAGAAACCCTCCGGTATACCGATCGTTTCCTATGTCCCGGAACAGCTGACGGTCAACCTCTTTCTTGCGAAGGAGTACGGCATCACAATATCAAATGACCTTATCAAAAAAGCTGTAAAGGTGGTGAAATGACGATGATCGGCATATCCGGCTTTCATAAAACATTCAACGCCGGTACCATCAATGAGGTCTATGCGCTTCGGGGGATCGACCTCGATATTGCCGAGGGTGAGTTCCTGACCATCATCGGGACCAACGGCTCCGGTAAATCGACCCTTCTCAACGCGATCGCCGGCACGTTCCTTCCCGACCGCGGTACGATCACCATAGGCGGCAAGGACATGGCAAAAAAGCCTGATTTTCAACGGGCGCAGGTCATTTCCAGGGTCTTTCAGAACCCCTTCACAGGCACTGCTCCCCAGATGACCATAGCCGAAAACCTTCACCTTGCCTCCCTGAGAGGAAAACCAAGATACCCCATTTTCAGCCTGAGCTCGGATCGCCTCGCAGGGTACCGCGAAGAGGTGAGGATGCTCGAGATGCAGCTCGAAGACAGGCTCGACAACACCATAGGGACCTTATCGGGCGGCCAGAGACAGGCATTGACCCTTCTCATGGCCGTCATGAACGAACCGAAAGTGCTGCTACTCGATGAACACACCGCCGCACTTGACCCCAAGTCGGCCTCCCAGGTAGTGGCACTCACGGAAAAGTTCATCTCCCGCTATAATCTGACAGCGGTCATGGTCACTCACAGCATGCAGCAGGCCCTGGAGCTGGGCACCCGGACGATCCTCATGAACAAAGGGAAGGTCATCGAGGAGATCACGGGAAAGGAAAAGCAGTTCCTCACCGTAAACGACCTCCTGGACCGATTCGCCGACCTGAGAAAACAGGAAAAACTGACCTCGGAGATGATAGAAGAGATGCGCAGGGAGTACCTCTAAAAAAGGTTCGCATGTTTGAAGGTTTGAAAGTTTGAGCATAAAGTAAAATACTCCAGAGTTTGAGCCCTTGATCACCGTTCAATGTTAAATACACAATAAGTCACTCCTTCTTTTAAATCGCTTCACAAACTTTCGAACTCTCGAACTTTAAAACGGTTTTTCATTTCTTTGTTGCTAATTTTCCCGATTGTTAGTAAATAAACAGATGAGATATCACATTAACGATAAGGAGCGTATACCATGTCTTACCGTGTTTTGTTTCTTATGCTGCTGGCGTTGATGTTCCTGGTTGTTCTTGCCTCAGGCAACAGCCATGCACAATCAGGCGGCCAGTCCTGCGACAAGACGGTGTGTGGTCCCGGCTACAAACCCGTACTCCAGTCCAACGGTTCGTGTATGTGCATCTTCGCGGGAACCAATACCTCCGGGAGCGCTCAGCCGTCTCTGACATCTGATGATGATTGCGCCAGGCCCGAAGGCTGCGCGCCTGCGGGAAACGTACCCAGGTAAGGTAAGGTTCCGGCAAAGCAGGACCGCCCGGATCTTTTCGCGATCCGCTATGGGTATTAACTGTAAAAGGAGCGTTCCATGTTTTACCGCATTTTATTTCTTGCAATCCTGACCCTGTTTTTCTCCATTTTTCTTGTTCAGGGCAATGTGTCCGCGCAGCAGGGAGGACAGGGTTGCGACAGCACCACGTGCGGACCGGGCTACAATCCGGTGCTCCAGTCCAACGGTTCGTGCATGTGCGTGCTTGCCGATTGTGAAAGCACCGGCGGTTGCCCGCCGCCGCCGAAGGCCGTGGAAGACTGCGACAGCATCGAGGGCTGCGGTCCTCCCCAGATCATAAAACCCTAAACCGGTAAAAAACGGCTTCGGTGCCCGGGAGTTTAAAAAGCGCTTCAAGGAAAAAGAAGGCGATGTTTTTTATCTTTTCCCTGAAACTGGAAACTTGAAACTATCTTTTCAGTGGGTCTTGACAAACGGCCTAAATAACGTCATAATCGTAAACCATATGGGCGCTATTGGCCCATTATTCTTCCTGGAACAGTCGACAGGGTAACACATCGGCAGCTAGGGTACACTATAAGGAAGAGAAAAGGAGCCGGCATGGCAAAACGCAATCCCAACAGTTATTTGAAACGTCAGAAAGAGATCAAGCGTCAACAGAAAGCCCAGGAAAAGATGTTGCGCAGGCAGGGTCTCAAGAAAGAGGAGCCCGGAGAAGAAATCAACGAAGAAACCGCTTCTACCGGTGAAGAACAAACCCCAGACGAACAGGACACCCCCACACAATAAAAACAGTTTCAGCCGCTTGAACAGCCTGAACAGTTTGAACGTTCAAAAATAATCTTTAAAAAGAATAGGTGCTTTTTTTCTGACGTTCAAGCCGTTTAAGCGGTTCGAGCCGCCCTATCTTTTCTTGTCCTTCTCCATCTTGCGCTTCTCTTCGTCCCTTATCTCGCGCCTCAGGAGCTTCCCGACCTTCGATTTGGGCAGCATGTCCCGGAATTCGATATAGCCGGGAACCTTGTACGGGGCAAGCCTGTCCCTGCACCATCTTGTCAGCTCGGCACTTCCGATCCCTTTCGCGTCTTCCTTGAGCACGACGATCGCCTTGATCCTCTCCCCCACCCTCGGATCCGGTATGCCTATGACACAGGCACCGATGACCGTGGGATGGTCCTGAAGGGCCGCCTCGACCTCTGATGCCGACACACGGTACGCCTTGTATTTTATGATATCCGCGGTCCTCTCGACGAACTCCAACTCCCCCCTTTCATTCATCTTCACGTAATCGCCCATCCGGTAATAGATATCTCCGTTCATTTGCACATAGGAATAGCTTGTCTCGTCAGGCTTGTTCAGGTATTCCTTAAGCGTGTAGGGGGATGTCACGAGCAGTTCCCCCAGTTCGCCCGGCGGAAGCTTCTCCAGCGTGTCCCTGTCAACCACTATCGACTTCCTGGTCTTAAGGGGAGTTCCGATAACTGTGGGGGAAGGTTCCTGAGTGAGGAGGCTGTAGGTAACGTGGCCTATCTCTGTTGAACCGTACACCTGGTAGAGAGGTATGGAATATTTTTCCTGCCACGTTCTGAAGACTTCCACAGGGAGAACGTCTCCGCCGCAGTAGCAATACCTGAGCGAACTCAGGTCGTACTGGTCTATCCTGTCATTCTCCAGCATCATTCTGTACAGAGCCGGGACGCCAAGCATCCACTTTATCCTGTACCTCTCGATGGCCGAAAGCGTAGGATCCACCTCGGGAATGGGCATAAGCACAACGGTATTGCCGTAATTGAAACCGAAGGCGATGGAAAAACCCTTCGCCATGATATGGAAAAGGGGGTTCACCATAAGCACGGCATCCTTGCCTTCATCGACAAAATCCTTAATGACATCGTCCATGATGTCCCGTATGTAGGTGATCTCACCGATGTGGTTGCCCGGGACACCCTTCGGAAACCCCGTGGTCCCCCCGGTATACATGATATAGGCGAGGTCGCTGTTCGGGTCTATATCGATCGGCGGAGGGATGTTCACGGACTTTGCCACGATGTCTTTGAAAAAGAATATCTTTTCCCCTTTCTCCACCTTGCCGATGGGTATCTTGTCGAAAAGATGGCCCACCACCCGCTTGAAGGGTGAGACAAAATCGACGAGATTCGTAACGATCACCCTCTTCAGGTTCGTTCTCTCCATGACCTCTTTTACGTACACGAAATTGGTATCGAGGCAGATCACGGTTTCGATACCTGCGTCCTGGATCATGTACTCTATCTCGAAGGCCGTATAAATAGGCGACACGGGCACGGTGACCGCGCCGATCCGGTTTATTGCAAAATTAGCGATTATCCACTGCGGGCAGTTCGATATGTAGAGCATCACCCTGTCCTGGGGCTTCACACCCATGTCGGAAAGGCCCTTCGCAAACTTATGGACATATGTTTCCAACCGCCCGTAGGTGAAACGCTCACCAAGATATATGAGCGCGGTCTTATAGGAATACTTTTTACAGATCTCTTCAAACCGGGTAAATGTGTATTCGCGTTCTAAGGACGCCATGTTCTCACCCCTTACACTCCAAAATACGCGGACTTGACATCCGGGTTGTCGAGCAGTTCTTCCTTCGTCCCCATGAGGACGCTGGAGCCGTTCTCGAGTATATAACCGTAATCGATGATGGGCATAACGGGCCGAGCGTATTGCTCAGTGACGATGATGGAGATGCCCTTCGAGTCCCGGATCGCCTTCGTTCCGTTGATCACGATCTCCTGGTAGGCTGGACTCAGGCCCAGGAGGGGCTCGTCAAGCAGCAGGACCTTCGGCGAGGCCATCAGCGCCCTGCCGATGGCGAGCATCTGCTGCTCGCCGCCGCTCAAGAACCCTCCCTGCCTCTTCAAATGGTCCTTGAGCCGCGGAAAAAGATCGAGGACATATTCCAGGTTCTGTTTCGCCTCGCGGCTGCTCGTCAAATACGAGCCGATCTTCAGGTTCTCAAGGACGGAGCTCTCGGGGAATATCCTCCTGCGTTCAGGGCAAAGCACGATCCCTGCCTTCGCCCTGTTGTGGGGCTTCACCGCCGTCATGTCCCGTCCGTCGAAGAACACACGCCCGAACACCGATATCCGCTCCCCGCCCCTCATCTCCTCTTTCCTTTTGATGTCCAGGATAATGCCGGAAACGGCATACATGAGCGTGCTTTTCCCGGCACTGTTGGAGCCGAATATGCCTATGATCTTCCCCTCATCACAGGTAATGCTCACATTGTTGAGGGCGATCATGTTCTCGTAAAAAACCATGAGCTCAAAGGCTTCGAACATAGTCTCTACACTCCTTCGCTTCCGAGGTATGCCTCTCTGACCTGTTTGTTCTCAATGACATCCAGCGGTTCGCCTTCAGTTAACTTTTCCCCGAAATTGAGCGCCATCACCCTGTTTGCCACCTTGAAAAGCTCCCTTAGCCGATGCTCAACCATAATGAGTGTTATCCCCTCCGATTTCATCTTTTCGATAAGGGGGACCATGCCCGCGATCTCGCTCATACTGAGCCCCGAAAATACCTCGTCGCAGAATATCACGTCCGGCCGGAGCGCCATGCACCTCGCAAGCTCAAGCCGTTTCTGATAGCCCGTCGGCAACGTTGAGGCAAGTTTGTAGGGGACCCTTGAGTCGCGCTCGAACCCGATCTCTTCGAGGATGTCCACGGCCACGGTGTCCCTGTCGCCGTGCTTGCCGCCGCCTCGCCACCCGCCTGTCTTACGGGCCCTCGGCGACCACAGCGGTATGATGAGGTTCTTGAAGGCAGGGAGCGAATAGTAAGGTCTCATGATCTGGAATGTCCGGGCGATCCCCATATCGGCTATCTTGTGGGGCTTCCAGCCGGTGATGTCCTTTCCCCTGAACCTGACCTGTCCGGATTCCGTCCTGATAAAGCCGGTGATGCAGTTGATCAGTGTTGTCTTCCCGGAACCGTTGGGCCCGATGATCCCGAACACATCTCCCTTCTCAATGTCGAAGGACACATCCACGAGCGCCTTCAACCCGCCGAATGTTTTTGTGATCCCTTTAATAGACAGTATCGGTTCGGCGCTCATACCTTCACCCACCTTTCGAATTGGTGATACTTTCTCTGAAGGTAGATCATGATCCCCTCGCTTTTGAAAACAATGAAACCTGTCAGAACGATACAATAGATGACAATCCTGAACGTCCCGAAGGCGCGCAGGATCTCCGAAAGCGGAACCAGGATAAACGCCCCTATCGCCGCGCCGACCAGTGTTCCGCCGCCGCCGATCACAACGGACGCGATGGGTATGATCGAAAAATCAAGGGCGAAGAGCGAGATCCCTGCCCACATGTACAGGTGCGCAATATAGGCACCCGCGAAGCACCCTATAAAGGAGGCGACAAAGACCGCTATGATCCTCATGCGGGTCACGTTTATTCCCGATGCCTTCACGGACTGGTCGTTGTCTTTCACGCCCCTCAATACCAGCCCGACATCCTGGTTAACAAACCTGCGCATTCCGAAAAGAAAGACAAGGGCGATAATAATGATGGCATAGTGTTCCAGGTACGGATTGGGGAAACTGTCAAGGCCCGTTATGCCGTTGGTGCCGCCAAATATGTCAAGCGCCTCGATGATCCTTGTGAACAAAAGCGGGTACATAAGTGTCACTATTGCGAAATAGACACCCCTGAGGGGCAGGCACGGCAACAGGAAAAAGGTGCACAACAATGCCCCGCTGACGGTGGCCAGGGGAATTGAAAGATATATCGGCAGTCCGAGATTGACGTTGTATATCGCGGCAAAATACCCGCCGATGCCGGTGAAAAATGCGCCGCCGAGACAAACGAGTCCAACGTAGTTCGCGAGAAAATCAAAGGCGATCGCGAGCAGCGCGTACGCGCACATGATGTTTATGACCCTTTTCCAGTACGGGGCGAACTCGAACACGAAGGGGAGCGCGAGAAGCCCCGCGATAAGCAGGAGCCTCGGGCCCATGAGATATAGTATCTCACGCGCGGAATTTATGGCGTATATCCCCTCCGTCCTGACCTTGAGCCCCCTGTCGATCCTCTCTTTCCGCATCATAGTTTCCATGGCTACACCCGCTCTTCCAGTTCTTTCTGTTTACCGAATATACCTGAAGGCTTTACAAGAAGTGTTATGATAATAGCGAGAAGGGCGACAACCATCTGGTAGTGGGCCGAGATAAAGGCCTCCGTCAGTATCTGGGCGAACCCTATGATGAAGGATGCGACTATGACCCCTCCCCAGCTTCCAAGGCCCCCGATCACGCAGACGGCAATCGCAAAGATCAGAACGTTATATCCCGTCTCCACGACGATATTCCCCAGCGGCAGAAGAAGTATTGCCGCAAAACCCGCCAGCGCGGAGCCGATGGCAAGGGAGACGACCGCGGTCATGTCTGAATTGATGCCGAGCATCATCGCCGCCCTCTCGTCCTGGGCAATGCCCCTGAAGGCAAGCCCGATCTTTGTGTAGCGCGTGAACAGATAAAGCAAGGCAAATGTCAGAAGGCCCGCGCCGACAATGATGAGGCGCTGATAGTCCACGCTCGCGCCGAGTATGTTGACGGAACCGGTAAAAAAGGCAGGGAGGGTAAACGTCATCCCACGCAGCCCTCCCCACCTTAACCCCTCAAGGATCGCCAGCCCTATGGCGTACGTTGCAATTATCTCCGATATCTCCATGCCCCTGATCCGGACAAGTATGAATTGATAGATCATTGCCCCCACTATGCTCGTAATGCCGATGCCGGCAAGGATCGCCAGCGGATAGGGGAACCCCGCGAACTTATCAAGAAAGGTCCATGTAAGATATCCTGAGGTGATATACAGGGCCCCGTGGGCAAAGTTTGGGACCCTGCTTATACTGTAAACCAGTGTGAAACCCAGTGATACGAGGGAGAGTGTAATGCTGTTTATGATCCCGTATACGATAAGCTCCATGCGGCCCCTCTTTTCTTTCTATTTCTTCATCCAGGGCGGGAGCACGACCTTCCCCTCGGCTGTCTTCGGGGGGAATATCTGTACCCTCTTGCCCTTCTGCCACTGTATAATGCCCGTTACGGCCCCTTCTTTCGGGTCCATGGACGGGATCACCTGGTGCGTTTTCTTGTCAAATCTCATCCTGCCGTACACACCCATGATGTCTCCGTTCTCCAGGGCCGTTATGACTTTGTCAGGGTCGGTGCTTCCGGCCTTTTCGATTGCGTCTTTCAATTGATAGACCGCCATGTAGCTTGACGATGTCCCGTAGCCTTCCGGTTCGAGGCCCCATTTCTTTTTATAAGCGTCGACAAATTTCATCGTCCAGGGCGTGATCTTCGCAGGCGCGTTCCCGCCATTGACAAGGTTCACGATCAGGGACTCGCCCTTGCCTCCGGAGGCCTTCATGAAACCAGGCTGCTCCGCGGCATTCACAAATCCGACAGGGATCGATTTTAGCTTCATGTCGGCCCATTGCTTGAGAAGGATAGTGCTCTCGGGCATGTCCATCCAGAGAAAGAGTATCTGGGCGCCCCTCTTCCCGGCATCGGAAAGGCCCACGGAATAGTCGGTGGTCCCGGTGGGATATATCTTCGGTGCAATCACGGTCCATCCCTTGTCGGTCAGGGCCTTCTGCATCGCTTCCCCGCCCTTGCGGGCATGCTCAACATCCTGGACCAGTATGGCCGCGGTCTTGAAGCCGTAGTTCTTCCTCATGTCCTCAAGCAGTGTGACGAACTCGCCCATCATAACGCCCACATGGCTTGTGTTCCGGAAACAGTATTTATATTTGCTGTAATTCCCTTCGACCTTTTTATGATAGGCGGGGGTCAATACCCCTGTGGTGATGATGCTCACCTTCTTGTATCTGTTCAAAAGGTCCATCGCGGCGAGGGCCGCCTCCGATCTGACGGGGCCGCCTATGATAAAGTCTGCCTTCTTTTCGAGTATCAGCTTTTCCAGCCCCAGGAGCGCCTCACTGACCGGCACTCCAGGTTCAAGGTCTCTCGTATCTATCACCTCGATCTTGAACGGCCGTTTTACCGCCCCGACTTTTACACCGCCGGCGGCATTGATCTCGTCCGCCGCGAGCTTTATCCCTCTTTCAGCATCCCAGCCATAGAGAAAAGCGGTTGACAATGGTGCTCCAATGACGATTGGCGGCTCGGCCGTATACGACAGACCGGGCAGCAGCAATCCCATGGCACCGAGGACAATGATCGCTAACATAAGCTTTCTCATGTTGCCCCTCCCCCTTCTTAGATATTTGGTTTTTGTTTTTCTTGAACCCTTGTACCCTTTTGATGCACCCTTGCGGGTGGCAAAGAGCAATATCCATGCCATGTCCTCCCGGACAGCAGTGGTGATGCACTGAGGTGGCATCGTGACGGCAGTTCGCGACAGGAAGAACACGTCGGGGGCCTTCCGGGATCGCCGGGTGTAATTGTAAATAACTTTCAATGTACCGGGGCCGTGTTTGAAAAATACTTTTATTTTTCTTTGGGGTTTTTTCTTACGGCAGGCTTTATATCATGGATCTCTTTCTTTAAAAAAACCTCTGATACCTTCAGGATGACGCTGGCCTCTTTCAGGTTCCAGTTGGCATTTTCAAGCACTTTGAGGATGTGCTCTTTTCGTATTTCTCGCAAAGTTTTCACAGGAAAAGTCCCTGCAATAGCTTTTGCAATTAGAATGCCAGCGGTCAGGAAGGGATGGATATGCTGTATTCCTTCAGTTTCTGCCTCAGGGTGGGCCGGGATATACCGAGGATATCGCAGGCCTTCCCGAAGTGCCACCCTGTGTGCGCAAGCACCTTGAGGATGTGTTCCTTCTCAACGTCCTGCAGGCTCATCGTGCCAATACCGTCGCATCTCATGTCGTCCGCTGCGGCACCCTTTTCGAGCAGTGTGGCGATAAATTCATCGAGCACCACCTCTCCCAGTGTGGATATCACTCCCCTGGTCAGAACGTTCTCCAGCTCGCGTACGTTCCCGGGCCAGTGATAGGCAATAAGCCTCTCTATGGCCATCTCCTCAACCCTCTTGATGTTGCGGTGCAGTTCGGTATTGATCTTCTTCAGAAGGTACTGGATAAGAAGAGGTATGTCGGACTTACGCTCCCTCAACGGAGGCACCATGATCATGGCAACGCTCAGCCTGTAATAGAGGTCCTCCCTGAAGTGCCCATCCCTGACCATCTGCCAGAGGTCCTTGTTGGACGCGGCGATGATCCTCGCATTCGATTTCAAGCTTTTCTCGCCGCCGACGTGTTCGAACTCTTTTTCCTGGAGAAATCTCAGGAGTTTCGCCTGGAGCTCGAATGGGATCTCGCTCACTTCGTCCAGAAAGATAGTACCATCCCCTGCAAGCTCGAACTTTCCTTTTTTAGTCGCGATGGCGCCGGTGAAAGAGCCCTTCTCGTGCCCGAAAAGCTCGCTTTCCAGCAATGTACCGACGATCGAGGAACAATTTATCGCCAGGAAGGGGTGGTCCTTGAAAGGGCTGTGATAGTGAATGGCCTGCGCTATCATCTCCTTGCCGGTGCCTGTTTCACCCTCTATCAGTACGGTGACCTTGTTCTCGGAAAGTATGCCGATGGTTTTGAATATCTCCTTCATAACCCTGCTTTTTCCGATTATCTTCCCTTTTTCGTATATGAGGGACGGATCCAGCGATATGGCATTGGCACCCGAAGACGGAATACCAGCCCTCGCGGCCCGCTCGACGGCCCGCTCCAGTTCCTCGATATCGATGGGCTTGGGTATATATTCGCAGGCACCCGACTTCATTGCCTTTATAGTGGTGTCCATATCGTGAAATGCGGTGATGATGATGACGTTGCTGTGCTTTGGTTTCAGGCCGAGTTCCTTCAGCACTTCAATACCATCCTTGTCGGGAAGGCGCACATCGAGTATGATCACATCGGGCCTGAAGGAATCGTTCTTTTTTAATGCCTCTGCAGCGGTCATGGCGCAGGTCACCTCGTAACCCTTTTCGCTCAGGAACATCTCAAGCGACTCCAGGAGGGAGCGTTCATCGTCTACGATGAGGATCTTTTTTCTCATTGTCCCGCCCTTGACAGGGGCACGGTCATGGACAGATGCACACCGCCGGCTTTTTTCGAAACAATACTGACCTGTCCACCGTGTGCCTCGATCACCTTTTTAACATTCCACAGGCCCAGTCCGGTGCCCTTTTTCTTGTTGCTGAAGAACGGGTCAAAGACATACGGGAGGTCTTCTTCGGCTATGCCCGGGCCGTTGTCGTCGATCTCTATGCTCACCTTCCTGCCTATTCCCGGCCCGTACTTCGTGGCGATCCCGATCTCTCCGCCGCTTTCGGGAAGAGCGTCAATACAGTTCTGGAGCACGTTGAGCACTGCCTGTTCGATCTTGTCGCGGTCAATGAGCATATCGGGTATCTGCCTCGAAAACTTCCTCCGCACATGAATGCCCTTTTCCTGGATCCTCACGGACATCATCTCAATGCAGGAAACGATGACGGCCTTTATGGAGGCGGGTTGAAGGTTCACCCTGATGGGTTTCGCAAAATCGAGCATCTCCGTCAGGATCCTTTCAAGGCGTGATATCTCCTCCGTCATTATCTCCATGCGCCTTTTATCATTCCCCCTGAATTCTATCTTCTTCAGCAATATCTGTATGTTCATCTTTACAGACGACAGGGGGTTGCGGATCTCGTGCGCGAGCGAGGTGGTGAGCTGGCCGATGTGGGCAAGGCTCTCCGTTTCACGCATCTTCCGTTCCATCTCCATCCGTTCCGTGATGTCCCGGCAGACACCTGCCACGGCCCTTTCTCCCCGGTATATGACCAGTTTCACTTTGTTCTCGGTGGGCAGGCCTCTGCCGTCCTTCGTTCGGCGGTAGTACATATAAAGGTCCTGAGCGTATCCCTTTTCGACGCGGTCCTCATAAAGTTTCTTCACCTCCACCCGTGATTCCGGCGTGATAAATTCGATATAGGGTCTGCCGATCACCTCGGCCATGGTATAATCGTGGAGGTCGCAGAAGGCCTTGTTCGCGAAGACGATTATGCCGTTCTGATTGACAAAGTATCCGTCATTGATGTCCTCCACGAGGACACGGTAATTCGCTTCCGATTCGGCAAGCTCGCTGGTCCTTTTGTCCACTTCTTTTTCCAGGTTCTGTGCGTGGTCCCTGATCTGCTTTTCGTGGAGCTGCTGGAAATTGTTGCTGAACCGCGTAATGGTGTAAAAAAGGCACTCGTTCAGCCGTTCTATCGCGTTCAAAAGCTCGTTCTTCTTCAATTTCATTATCAGGATCGGGGTGGCCACCATCCTGAACATTTCATACGCGCCCTGGACCTCTGAGAGGGAAAACCCGCCGAGGAGCCTCAACCCCGTGATCCACCTGATGTGGCAGTCTATCATTTTGTAGTCGCGGTCGACAAGCACGGAGTAGCTTGCGTCGAAAGCGGCCGCGACGGTAATGTAAAGCTCGCCTTTCGGCCGGTTGCGGTAGTGTGTTCCCATCTCGGCCATGAGGCGTTCCACCCATTCAGCAATGATCTCATCCCTGTATTTTAAAAGGATCTCTGCAACACGCATTATATAAATTGTATCCGCATGAGAGAAAAGGGTCAAGGGCAGAAAGACAGTTTGAGAGTTTGTGGGACTTTTGAAAGTTTGTGATACGTTAAAAAAGAAGGGGCTCCTCATGAACCAAACAAACCAGAGAAACCAGACAAACAATAGAAACAAATAAAAACCGGACGGCCGCCGCCGAGAACAAAACTCCCGGCCGCCCTTCTCACAGGAAGCCGGGAGTCTTTTTTGTCCTTTTACCGCTCAAACGGCTCAAGCCGCTCAAGCTGTTCAAGCTGTTTTCTACTGGTCGTTCGAGGCCTTCATGCCCTCGTCGTTCTGCACCACCTGGGCCAGCTCCTCCGCCGAGAAGACCTTGGAGCTGTCGAGGATGATGATGAACCTGTCGTCCTTCTTGCCCATGCCCTTTATGAACTCCGTCTTCACGTGGGTGCCTATCCGGGGGGCGGGCTCTATGTTCTCGGCCTCGAGCTCAAAGACCTCCTGGACCGAGTCGACCAGCGCCCCTATGACGATATCTTCATCCTCATAGGTGACCTCTACCACCACGATACAGGTATCTATCGTCTTTTCCGTGCTTTCCATGCCGAACTTCTGCCTCATGTCCAGGACGGGGACCACGCTTCCGCGCAGGTTTATCACACCCCTCATGTACTCCGGCGTCTTCGGGACCTTGGTGACCTTTGTGAACTCCAGTATCTCCCGGACGTTGGCGACATCGATAGCGAAGATCTCGTCGCCCAGCCGGAAGGTCAGGTATTGCCTCGTGCCGTTTATCGATAACACGCTCATGACTTCCTCCTTCTCAATGCCTAAAATCTCTCGAACTCTGAGTCCAGCCCGTCACGGCTCTCGCCCAGGTCGAGGACCACGCCCGCGCCTTTGGCCGCGTCGCCGGCCCTGGCCTTCCCGTTGCCGTTGCCGTTGTGGCTGCCCTGTGCCCCGGCCGCGATGACCTTGCGGGCCTCGGCCTTCGGTCCCTTTGCGGCCCTGTCTTTATTGTCGACCTTGAAGTAGCCGATGGTGTCGATGAGCTGCACCGCCTGGGAGGAAAGCTCCTCCGCGGTGGACGCGATCTGTTCCGTGGCGGAGGCGTTCTGCTGGATGACCTGGTCGAGCTGCTGGATGGCCTTGTTGATCTGGTCCGCGCCGGTGTTCTGCTCGTTGCTGGCCGCGCTGATCTCCTGGACGAGCTCCGCCGTCTTCTGGA
>JAKLET010000022.1 GCA_022711595.1 Deltaproteobacteria bacterium | reverse complement strand
GGACAAGAGGCCCGTCCTCAAGGTCACCGCCACGGACTACATCCTCGGCAAGAAGCTCGAGCTCGAGGCCGACATCATAGCCCTCGCGGCCGCCGTCATCCCCTCGGCTGCGACGAAGGAGGTGGCCGGCCAGTTCAAGGTCACCCTCTCCCCCGACGGCTTCTTCAAGGAGGCCCACGTGAAGCTGCGCCCCGTGGAGTTCGCCACGGACGGCGTCTACCTCTGCGGGCTCGCCCACTACCCCAAGTTCATCCAGGAGACGGTCAACCAGTCCTACGGCGCGGCGGGCAGGGTGCTCACCCTCCTCTCCCACGACATCGTCGTGGCATCGGGCTCCGTCTGTGCCGTTGACGAGAAGAAGTGCATGGGCTGCGGCGCCTGCGCCGAGGTCTGCACCTACGGCGCCCTGGAGGTCAGGGAGACCAAGCAGGGCAGGAAGGTCTTCGTCAACCCCGTCCTGTGCAAGGGCGACGGCCTGTGCAACACCAAGTGCCCCACCGGGGCCATCCAGCTTCGCCACTATACGGACGGCGAGCTTGCGAGCGAGATCGACGTGGTGGTCCCCGACGGCGGGATCGAGAAGATGATAGATGCGGCCGCTGCGGCCGAGTAGGAAGTCTATAAAGGAGGTCGGACATATATGAGCACGAAATTCAAACCGAGGGTCCTGGGCTTTGCCTGCAACTGGTGAGCGTACGGAGCCGCTGACCTGGCTGGCGTGTCCAGACTGCAATATACAACGGAGATGAGAATAATCCGCGTCATGTGTTCGGGGCGCGTTGATATGGGTTTTGTCCTGCGCGCCTTCGAGAACGGCATCGACGGCGTCTTTCTTGGCGCCTGCCACCTGGGCGAGTGCAACTACATCACCCACGGCAACTACCAGGCGCAGAACATGGTGCTTCTCATGAAGCGCGTCCTTCAGTACATGGGCCTCAGTCCCGAGAGGCTCCGGATCAACTTCATGTCCGGCGCCGAGGCGAACGTCTTCACGGAGTCCGTCAACGACTTCGTCAAGACGATAAAATCGATAGGCCCCATCGGCACGGCGGAAGGCCTCGAGCCCGCCGGGCTCAAAAAGAGGCTCGAAGAGGTCAAGAAGAAGGTCCCCTACCTCAAGATCGCCAACCGCGAGAAGCTCGCGGGGCGCCTGGAGGGCCACGACGGCCACGAGGACTACTTCACCCTTGAAGAGGTGACGAAGCAGCTCACCGAGCCCTTCTCCTACTGGATCGACCCGGCCAAGTGCCAGGCCTGCACGACCTGCGCGCGCCGCTGTCCCGTAGACGCCGTCATCAGCGAGAAGCAGAAGATACACATCATCGACCAGGACAAGTGCATACGCTGCGGCACCTGCTTCGAGGTCTGCCCTCCCAAGTTCCGGGCCATATCGAAGCTGGAAGGCCCCGTTCCTCCCCCGCCCCCCGAGGACCAGAGGGCCGTGGTGAAAAAGGGCAAGGAAGAAGCCGCAGGCTGAGAAAGGAAAGGGATGACCATTTTTAGGTCATCCCTTCTTTATACACCACCAAAAAAGCCGAAAGACCCGTTCCGGCAAAGGATTTATCCGGGGAACCCGACCTGAACAGGAGAGGGTGTTGAAAAAAAGGGATATTCGGATCAAAAACATTTAAAATAATAATCATGAAAAATAATGACCTGACGGTATCTGTCGAAGAGGCGAAAAGGATGATCTTAAATTCTGTAAGTACACTGGGCAGTGAGATCATTTCCTTCATGGAAGCATATGATCGTGTTTTGTATGAGGATGTTGTGTCGGATGTAATGGTTCCCCCAATGGATGATTCCGCGATGGACGGCTATGCGGTGATCGCCGATGACACCCGGGGCGCGTCGAAAGAGAATCCGGTAAGGGTCAGAATAACGGGAGAGATACAAGCGGGTGGTTCAATAAAAGGTAAAAATGTTTCGAAGGGAACGGCGATCAGGATCATGACCGGTGCCCACATACCAGAAGGGGCAGATTCGGTGATCCAGTTCGAGGATACCGAAGAAGAAGACGGATACGTAAAAATATTCAGCGAAGTGTCGAAACATAAAAATTACAGGTTTTCCGGGGAGAGCATAAAAAGGGGAGACACGGTACTGAAAAAAGGGGACCGTTTGAATTCGGCAGACATCGGCCTGCTTGCGGCGATGAATCGAAGTGCCGTGAAGGTGTACAGGCGGCCGACGGTCTCGATCATCTCCACGGGAGACGAACTGGCCGATATTGGTGAGGAGATCAAGGCAGGACAGATAAGGAACATCAATGCCTATACCTTATATTCGGAAGTGAAGAAATATAACGCCATTCCTCACTATATGGGAATTGTCAAGGACACGCTGAAAGATACGAAAGATATTTTTTTAAAAGCCCTGAAGTCCGATGTCGTGATATCCACGGGGGGAGTATCGATGGGAAGGTACGATTTTGTTAAAGATATCTATCCTGATCTGGGCATCGAAGTTCAGTTTGAATGGGTAAAGGTAAAACCTGGCAGACCCTGCACCTTTGGGAAAAAGGGCAATACGCTGGTATTTGGCCTTCCGGGGAACCCGGTTTCGACCCTTACATCATTCATCCAATTTGTGAGGCCTGCATTGCTCATGCTGATGGGCGCAAAAAGGATTGAAAAACCGGTCGTTAACGCAATTCTTGAAGAGGATATCAAAAAAGAACCGGGCAAAGCTCACCTGCTGAGGGGCTGTTTTACAATCAGGAACAATGAAATTTATGTTTCAACGACAGGCAATCAAAAATCTTCAGTGCTTCTCTCAATGAGCGCGGCGAACTGCCTTATAGTAATTCCGGAAAGCAAGACAAACATCAAGGCCGGAGAGAAGGTCACCATCCAGCTCATCGATCACGATGAGGTGTGAACGGCGCCTTTTTTCAACTCGTCCAGGCGTCTCAATCTCGGTATGATCTCTTTATGCACATCGCACACGACGGATTTTCCTATCGTGTTGCCCGTGAACATTAATTTATCATTGGGACATCCTGCGTGACAGGCGGTCCTTGATCCACACGCTTTGCATTCATCGGGGAGGTCCGGCCTTCTTATGTCATAGTGAAAATCGTAGCACTGTATTTTGCTCAAGGGGTTCGCGTCAAATATCGTTCCGGACTTGAATGAATGGTTCCTGATGCATGGCCCGATGGTTCCGTCGGGGAATACCGTGGCGATCCTTTTCCCGCAAGGATAGGGAGAAGGCTCTTCGCTCCACAAAGGGATCAGGAAATCAAGGAGGAACGTGGTGTGTACATCGTACCCCCTGACGACATAATCTTCCAGCATGTCACACAGTTCGTGATATTTCTTTAAAAGCCGGCCTTTATATTTAGGGTCCATGCCCTTGTACAGGTTCCTGTAATATCTCAGGCGATATCCGTTCTCTATTCCGAACCTTGTTATGTCGAGGATCCTTTCCAGGTTGCGGTCATCGAGAGTTGCCAGTATGGTCTGGTTGATCACGTTCGACCTTTCGCTCACTATCTTCATCCTTCTCGACAGCTCTTCAATGCTGATGTCCGTGATGTTCATTGACATCCATTGTATGTCTTCAAGGTCATCCCAGTTCACTGAATCTATCAGATCGCCGTTAGTGCATACATTTCCCTGCATGCCGTCAGTGTTCTGATAAACGGCGTCCATGACCTTTTTGATCCTGTCCGTTCTCAGCAGCGGTTCCCCTCCGAGAAAAACAACAACATTCACCTTGATATTGTTGACCTTCCAGACCTCGGGGATCCAGTCCAGGAGCCTTGAAAATGTGTTCTCGTCCATTTCAAGCATGTTGTCATAACCCACCTGATTGAAGGCGTAGCAATACTCACACGTTCTCGTGCACCTGTATGACAGGAACAGAAGGAACCAGAAAAAGGGAAACTTCTCCCAACCTTCCTTCCCCTGGAATCTTTCACTTTCAGTGGAGTACACTTTCTCCAGTTGTTTAGTATGTTCTGTCAGCTTTCTCACGATTATGATCGCCTTTCATTGTTCTTTCCGATAGAAAGGATGGTGCCGATGACAAGCCGGATATAAAGGTTTCTAACACTAATATTTATAAGGGAAACCATAACAGAAGTCAACGGTATTTAATGACCAATATGTTATTATAAAAGACTATTTGTAATAATTATGGACTTGTATTGTTTCCCTGCAATATCCGGCTGCCGTTAACTACTTTTTGCCGTCATCTCTGGTTCGATCCCTGGATCAGGCGGTTTTTCCAACGCCACTTTTTCCTGATAACGTTCAATATCTTTCGTGAAGCACAATTTTGTAAAATACAAAGCTTGAGGTGCAACGGATAAAAGCCCGCGGGGTGCGTGAGGCGCGAGGCTTCCTATGTCAGCAGTTGAATGTAGGCCACCGATCCCTCCGGGAGATGGTCCTGCCCTTCCGGTATCGATATTATTGCCGCCGCTTCAGCTATTGAGTTCAGGCGGCTGCGTTTTTGCATTGGGTGAAATGCCGGCAGTTCACCATTGAATTCAAGGGTTCCGAAGAAAAAATCGGTCCAGTCGGTGTCTCCCCCCTTCAGTTTGGAGGCAAGTCTTGCCTTTATCCCGGGCAGGCCCGGATTTACATGACCGCAAAGGGCGAGGAGGCCGGGTAAAGCGATCTGCAGAAAGCCCATCAGATTGGAAGGCGGCCCGCCGGGCAGGATGAATACGGGTTTTTTATCCAGCATGCCGAATCCGACGGCCTTGCCGGGCCCCATGCGGATCCGGTGGAACACCTTCTTCCACCCAAGGTCTTCAAGGACCTGCGCCACCATGTCACGGTCTCCCGTCCAAGCCCCTCCGCTTGTTATCAGGGCGTCTGTTTCGCTGGAAAATGTCTTGAGGGCGTTCAGGATGGCGTTGTAATCATCCTTAACGATCGCCGTTCTGGGATTCATTTTATATTTATTGCACCATCCCGCCAGGGTGACTATATTGCTTGCGTAAAGCTCACCCTCCTTAAGGGCCTTGCCCGCCTCGACGATCTCGTCACCGGTCCCGATGATCCCTACGACAGGGTTTTTAAAGACAGGGGCTTCACTATGTCCTGCCGCGGCAAGCAGGCCCGCCATGGAGGGTGATATTCGGCGGCCTGACTGAAGGACCCGCTTGCCGGATGCCACGTCGCCGCCGCGGGGCAGGATGTTCCTGACGGTCCCTGCGGGGGCCTCTATCAGCACATGGCGGCCTTCCTGTTTCGTGAATTCTTCAGCGATCACGGCGTCGGCGCCGGGCGGTATACGGGCTCCCGTCAATACCCGCACTGTTGTCCCCGGTTCAAGCTGAATATCCCCTTTGCCTCCCGCGGCCATGGAGCCCAAAAGCTGCAGCCGCACAGGGTTTACGCAAGTGGCGCCGGCAACCTCGCGGGACAGTACCGCATAGCCGTCTTTACGTGAAACATCCATAGAGGGGGAATCCACCAGGGCAAAAAGATCTGAGGCGGCTACACGGTCGACGCAGTCAGCCAGGGCGACATTCTTGGCCGGGAGCGGTTCTATGTTCTCCAGGGTCAAACGCAACGCCTCTTTCAGCCCGATGGACATGACTTTCACATTATTTAAAACAGCCAAGCTGACATTCAATTATCTTGATGCCTAACCGGTTGCATGTATCACCGATCTCTTTTAAAGAGATGTCATGTTCCTTGGACAATCTGACAGCCTGCGCGCAGGCAAGTATCCTTTTGTCTTCACGCATCGCTGCCGCATTGTGTATCAGTTTCTCGTTTTCGCTCATTGCCTGCCTCCTGAGATTATTAATAATAGATATAGATACTCCCCCGGGGCTGTCAACCTGATTGAGCGTGAGTTTCTCATGCAGGGGAACACGGCCGCGGGCGGGAGACCTTATTCTTCCATGAGGAACAATTGGTGGTATTCAGGCTCACTGAGATGTTTTTTCAGCATTTTGCTTATGATGTCGAATACCTCGTTCAGGTCATCGTCGCTCATCCGTTTCAGGATCGTTTTCATCAGCCGGTCATCGGAGAATTTCTGCAGGTACACCTGCACCATGTTCTCGTCCGATTGCCTGTCCAGACCATAACCCATAAAACCGTCAAATGTTTCAACAAAACCATGTGAATGCTTTGTCATCAGGACACCCTGTCTCCCGTTTTTAAAATTCCAGTATATCATATTGGAGGCTGCCGCGACAGTGCTTCCATGGAAAGTTCCGCGAATCAGGGGCCATCACGCGAGTCTTTTGCTTATCGCTTCCGAGAGGGTCTGGATCGTGTATGGTTTTTGTATGAAATGGGTGCCTTCAAGGCCGTCGGCGTCCTCTTCTTTGCCATCCTGCCAGTAACCGGAGGCGAAGAGGACCCTGACGCCGGGGTCGATCTTCTTCATTTCCCTGCAGACATGGCGACCCGACTTCTTCGGCATGATGATATCAAGGAGCACCATGTCGATCTCGTTCTTTCGTTCACGGAAGATCTCAAGCGCCTCGTCACCGCCCCCGGCCATAAGCGTTTCATAGCCAAGTTCGGCAAGGATGCTGACGGCAACATCGCGCATGAGGGCCTCGTCATCGACAACCAGTATGAGCCCTTCTCCGCGGACAGCCCCCCCTTCTTTCCTGGCCTTCCTTTCCATTCCGGCGTCCTCAAGGCAGGGGAGATAACAGTTGAAGGTCGTGCCCGCATTTACCGAGGAGGTCACGTCGATAAAACCGGAATGCTGCCGTATGATGCTGTACACGATAGCAAGGCCAAGCCCTGTTCCGCGCCCGGCTCCCTTTGTCGTGAAAAAAGGGTCGAATATCTTGGGAAGCGTGCTTTCCGGTATTCCTATGCCGTTGTCCTCAACGCAAAGGAGCCAGTATTGGCCTTCACCAGCGCCAGGGTGGCGGGAAAGAAAATCTCTGTCAGGAGAGGTCTTTTTCAACGATATCCTGATGGTGCCGCCCTGGTCTTCACCCTTTTCCCTCATGATGGTCATGGCATGGTATGCGTTGATGCAGAGGTTGAGGACGGTCTGCTCGATCTGGAGATAATCGCCAAGCATCATTGCCGCCTTGTCGGTGTATTCCGCCTCCAGCGCCACCACCTTGTCAAAGGTGTTGCGGCATATATGCAGTACGTTTTTGACGACAAGGTTAAGATCTATGGGGGAGAAAGAAACTTCTTTCCCGCTTGACAGGGTCAGAAGCTGTTTCACCATGTCAGCGGCCCGGTTGCCTGCCTTACCGATGGTCCCGAGCTTCCCGGACAGCTCTTCGGCTGATATGGGGATACCTGATTTTAATTTGTATTCGATGAGGGAGACATTACCGATGATGCCGCCGAGGATGTTGTTGAAATCATGGGCGATACCGCTGGCAAGCGTCCCGATGGTTTCCATTTTCTGTGCCTGGCGCAGAAGGTTCTCTTTTTTTTCAAGCTCCGTGACATCATCCATGCGGATGACCACACCTCCTGCGCCGTGCTCCGTGAGCGGGTAGAGGGAGACATCCTTGAAGCTCGTTGTTTCCCGCTCGAACCGGTGACTGTGCAGATGGATCGGTCTTAAGGTTTCCATGATCTCCCGTACCGATTCCTTGAAACCGTCAAAAAAATCGGTTTTTTCCCATATGTTCCTCCCTAACATCTCCGCGGCCGGTATGCCGGTCGCCGCCTCCGCGGCGTGGTTCCATTGGTTGACGGTCCCTTCCCTGTCGATGGAGATGAGCATGGAAGGCATGGATTCGATGATATTACTAAGGTAGCCCCTGGTCCTCTCCAGTTCGTCCTCGTTGCGCTTGATCTCCCTGAGCATGTCTGCGATGCTTTCATAGAGGATACCGATCTCGTCGCCGGACCTCCGTTCGATCTTTGCCGGGTAATCCTTGTTTCTGGCGATCTGCCGCGATATATCGGCGAGGGTCAGCACGGGTGCGATGAGCATTTTCCTGACCAGGATAAATATCACCGCTATCATGGCCAGGCCGATAAGATAGAACGAGAAGACAAGGTATGCGGTGCGGCGTGATATCTCTTCGTTCACATATCTTTCCGTGTAAAAGATCTCGAAAGAGCCGACGATATATTCCCGGTGAAAGACGGTGTAGAAGACCTTTCTGATGTCCCTGCTGCCTTCGGGGATAGCGAAGGGTGTTGAGATTTCCCCCTCGATGACATTCATGGTGCCGAGGTCCTTTTGCATACCTTCTTTGAATTTCCATGATTCGTCGTATATGTTGACCGCAACGATGTTCCTGTTGGTCAAAAGCGCCCGGTTGAGGTAGGTGATCTCCGTTTTCCCCATTTGCCACATCGGAATGGCATAGGAGAGCCGGGAAACCTCCCTCAGGTTCAATATGGTCTCGTCAAGGTTAGCCCTGAGCGCGTCCGCACTTTTTTTGTTGAGGTAGAAGAGGGAAGGAAGGCTGATGGCAAAGAGGACGGCGATCAGTATGATAATGAGCTTGGCAAGGATCTTTCTTTTAAATATGTCCACGTATTATTTCTCTTCCGACAGCCGGGTGCGAAACGGTCCTGCATGTTCCGGCGGGGCAGGCCGCGGCGGTTTCATTGAAGACTTCTCCACATTGTTTATCGGAGCGTTGCACAGAAAAGTTAACCTCAAGGACCCGCTCCTACTGGGACATATCGGAGTGGGCGATCCCGTACCTTTGCAGTATCGCCTTGTATTCGTCGGTCGTTTTAAACTGCGCCAGGGCCGCGGAGAACTGAGACGCGAATTTTTGCAGGCCCGATGCCCTTGAAAAACCCACAAAAAGTTTCCGGGTATGAACCGGGGGGCTAAGGAAGCGTATCGATCGTTCAACGCCGAGTTTGCGGGCGGTTCCCCGGACCACGGCCTGGTTCTCGACGCCCAGATCGTACCTGCCGCCGATGACCATGTTGATGAGCCTTTCTGCGTCGACAACCTCTTCCTTTTTCAGGTACGACGCGCTGTCGAATGCCTTTCCGTAGCTGAAACCGGCGATGACGCCTATGGTATATCTCTGAAGGTTTTTCAGGGATCCCCCGTATTCGATGTCACTTCCCGTTTTTGTAAAAAAAAGTGTTCTGGAGATGCTGATGTGTTCTTCGGGAAATACTGTGAATCTCTCGCGCTGCTTTGTCTTGAGGATCGAAATGAGCGCCTGGGCGTTCCCGTCCTCGAGCATCTTCATACATCGTTTGAAGGGGAATTGCCGGAATTCGGCCTTGACCCCCATCCTGTTCATGACGGCCCTGAAGATGTCGATCTCGAAGCCTTTTGCAGTGTCGCTCTCCCGGTATGTGTAAGGGTTCCACTGGGTGTAAACGACCGTAAGCTTCTCCGGCCTTGGCCCTGTCGCCTGTGCGTGGCCCGCGCCGCACGGGAAAAAGGCCAAGAGGGAGATAAAAACAAGGAAGGCTGCTGTTCTTGTCAGAGTCATAAAAACTGTATATCATACTATCATTTACACCGCGACGTTTCAATTCGGCAATATTTACCCTCATATCTTTTTTAAAAAGGGGGGCCACCGGACAGGCTATATTTAGAGCAGAATATGATGAAAAGAGTGCGGGAAGTGGTGTAAGATGGTAATGGAATGAGGCAGACAGGGATAAAAAGGAGATAATCATGAGGTCACGCAAAGCTTCATTGGCCGCGGTCATCGTCATTGTTTTATGTCTTGGTTTGATCTTCACGTCATGCTCGCGTTGGAGAAAAGGGGCCAAGCCGGCTCCGGCAGGCGAAAGCACAGTCAGCACAGCCCGCCTGGAAGGCCAGAAATGGTATCTTGTGGAATTGGATGGCAAAGCCGTGGAAATGCCCAAAAATGCCAGTCGGCCCTTTATTGTTCTCAACGTGTCAAAGAAAGAAGCAAGCGGCCTGAACGGGTGCAACAACTTCTCCGGGGGTTATGTACTGAAAGGGAGCCTTCTTGTTTTTCGCGGCATGACCTCGACAAAGATGGCCTGCCATGGGCCTGAAGGCCTTAGTTTTATTGAGATCGGGTTCATGGATATGCTCCAGAAGACACGCACCTATGGGATCACCGGAAACACGCTGACGTTCTCCGACGAGAGGCAGCCCCTCGCCCGGTTCACCGTGGAAGAAAAAGGCAGGAAATAAACCTCGGAAGAAAGGGCTCATTTCCGCACTATTAAGTTGATATCTCCAAGGTTCTTTGCCGCTGCCGCCGCGTCGAGGGTTATAACGGCAGGGGCGTTCTCTATGTTGAGACCGCCCGCCGGAACCTTGAACGGCACCTCCTCTTTCTCGGTCATGACGGCAAGAACGTACTCGCCCTTGCCGAGATTCGTGAACTCGAACCTGCCGGCAGGATCAGTTGTCTTCGAATCGATGGGAAGGCCGCTGAGCAAGCTTTTAGGATCGATCTGTTTCATGTTCGGCTTGTATGGGAAGAGGGCGATTTTTTTTCCTTCGAGCGGTGTCCCGTTGAGCTTTATTGTCCCTGTTACCGTTGCGTTCGTAAGAACGGGTTCAGTAAGGATCGTTGACTTTGTCAGGTCGGCGCCCTTTGCCTTTGCCTTGTCTGCCCAGGTCTTTGCCTCCTCGGTCCTGCCGAAGTGCATGAATCCCTCGGCCATCCTCAGAGAAGCATTCTTGCCCGCATGCCACATTGTCTCGTCGGCAAAGGACCTCAGGTATTTCTCGTTTTCCGCCGTAACTGGCAGCCAGCGCAGGCGACTCAAGAAAACCATCCTGGCGAGGATCTGGGAACGGGCGTTTATGAACATCTGCCCGGTGCCTTTTGCGGCCTCAAAGAGCATGTAGTGCCCCTTCATGACAGCGTCACGGCCGGCATAAAAAAAGATCGAGCCATCCTTGTGCCGTGCAAGATAATCACCGAGTTTATTAATGTTCTCCGGGGAGAGGGCGTAGGTGTTATTGTATATCATGAGACCGTTCCCCGAGGCTTCCATGCGCCACTCCTGGATGGCGGGCTTTTCAGGGAGAAAGAGGACCACGGTTTTGCTCGTCTGGCCTTTTTCGGGTATTCCAGCCGCCTCGGCGAGGTTTTTTTTGTTAAGGTCATAACGCACGACGGCATCGTGATATGTGCCCCCTATGACCGGAGCATAGACGGCAAGGAGGATGGCGGGGATGACGAGCCGTATGAGGCGGGCCTTGAACGTCATCCGCTTTGGCGCAAGGACGGTGACGAAGCCGGCGATGATGGCAAAGGAAAACCCGAGAAGGAACACGAGCGCGTTGGCAAGCAGCTGCCAGCCGTGGAGTGTGGGCTCGTTTGATCCGCCCAGTACCTCGGACACGAGAAGAAAGTACTTGTTGAAGGACCAATTGAAAAGAAGGAAGAAGAAATAGGCGATACCCCCGCAGACGGCACCCATGAAAAAGGCCCCGGCTATCCTTGGTCCCCGGGAGGTCACCTCCGCATTGTCAAACCCCCAGGAAGAGAAATCACCCGCCCAGCCCATCTCGCCCACAACCAGCCAGAGCGCCCCGGATACGATGACCATCATGAACCCGTAAGCAATATTGGAGTCCGGAATAAAAGCCGGGGCGATTCCCGAAATGAACGAAAGGGGCACCCGTGCCTGAATGACCGCAAGGATCACGAAGAGGACGGCGCCCGAAAGGACAACAACGACAACCTTTTTTCTATTGGTCTTATCCTTTTTCATTGACGAAAAATTAGGGTTCAGCTCGATAAGGACTATGAAAAAGGCGATGACCGTGAAGGCGATAAGGATCCAAAGCAGTATACTTGCATGCGTTCCCAGGAAAAAGAGAAAGCCGGTCTGTGCGGCCTCATAGTCGATCTTTTCTTTTACTGTCAGGAGAAGGTCTGCGGTGCTTGGCATGGCGATTGCCGACAGGATGGAAGTAATGCCCAGACCGGCAGCAACACCGAAGACGCCCATGACTACAACAAAGATTATGTCCTTCGTGATCCCCTTCATAAGAGTTACCTCCGGTAAAGACCGTCCTTTTTTGTTGTTAATAGACCAGCCACGAAACGACCTTCCCGCCTCTGATGCGGAAGGAAACACCCTGCTCTTTGTAGATCATGTTCTTTCCATCCCTGGTCGCCTGTACGCGGTAAGGCTTGCCATGGCGCTCGAGGACCTCGTCCTCGCGCGACCCGGCGGATATGTTGCGGGACGTTCGGTTCTGCGACCCTTCGCCGGCGTAGGCGAGGAGAACCTCACCGTCCTGGGAGACGACCATGAGGCCGTTCGAGAAACGTTCGATGACGAAGGGCGCCTCTTCAAGGCGGACCCTGAGGGATGTCACTGGCTTGCCGAAAGGCTGAGGGATCTCCTTGACGTCAGCGCCGCCCCTTAATCCCCCGACACTTTCCCGCACGGAGGACTTTTTTACTTGCTCCGCGGGAGCACCCTCGCCCGTTAGCTTACGGACAGTGTCAGCGCGAAGGCCTGCCGGACCCAGTTTGAGATACATGGCCCAGTACTTTTTTTCCTCGGCCTCGTTCTTCTCCTCCCGGGCGATCTTGCCCAGGTTGAAAAGCGGTGCGTCGTATGCGGGGTCGAGCTTCTGCGCCGAGAGGAGGTTCTCTTTGGCCTTCTGGGGGTTCTCGGCGATGAAAAAGGCCACACCGAGGTTATTGAGGGCCTCCTTGTTGTTGGGGGAAAGTTTCAGGGCGTCCTTGAGGACGGCTATGGCCTTGTATGGCTCCCCCTTCAGGACATAGGCGCATCCCAGGTTGTTGTAGGAAAGGAAATAGGATGGATCGAGGGCTGTGGCCTTCTCGTAGTTCTCGATCGCTTTTGCCAGGTGGTCTCTGAAGAGCGCTTCCGGTGTCGGAGCAGCCCCCCTCCCTCGCAGAGTGATCTTGCTTGCCAGCGTCACCGGGTCGATGGAGAGGGAAAGCTGGAAAGGAAGGGGGTCCTTGTCCCCTTGCCAGGCACGATAATGCTTGAGTGCAAGCTGGTGATGGCAGGCAGCCACGTTGTGATAGACCTCCCTGCTGGGGAAGTATCTCAGGAACTCTTCAAACGCGATAAGCGCCCTGCGGTAATCCTCTGTCTGGTAGAAAAGGACGCCGAGATTGAAGACCTCAACCTTTTCCAGGACCTGGCGAAGCCGGGCCTTGACCGTTTCCGCCCGCTGGGCGGGGGCGGGGTGGCTCCCATCCTTCTTCATCCCCTTGATGTTGCCGGGGTCCATTGACTTCGCAACGTATTCAAAGAAGTTCACCCTGTTGTCTTCGGTGACGATCGACGCAGTGTTAAACCCCGCCAGGGACGCGTAGATGATGCCGTGTTCATCGGCCTGGAGCTCCTTGGCGAGGACGTTCTCAGTGGCGCCGGCGATGGATTTGACCTCATTGAGGACGGCCGCTTTGCCGGCATCCTTGCCCTGTGAGATCTCCACGGCCTGAAAGAATTTCATGTGCCAGAAATCATCCTTGAGCTGATGGGCTATCTCGTGACCCAGGATGAAAGCGAGACGGTCATCGCCGTATTTCGCGTCCTTATAGCAGATGTCGAGCACTTTTTTTGAGATGATGACCCCGCCGTCGGGGATGGCTATGGCAAGCGGAATATAGGCAGCTTCACTCTTGACGATGAAGAGCCTGGGTGTGACGCCGGGCCTTTTTCCGGCGGCGCTGAGCACACGCGCGAAGATCTCATGGGCCTTTTTCGCGCGGGCGTCGTCCTCCGGTTTAAGCTCATCGAAGTTCTTCTGCCAGTAATCAAGGCGGTCCTTGGGGTTCTCTGCGGCCGCCGCGGGCAGTGCCGCCGTGAGAAGGAGCACTGCCGTGAGAAGCACCACTGGATGCAGCCGATATATCTTCATGGCAGTCCCCTCTCTTTCCTTTCGAACCTTACCCGAGCGTGGTCTGGATCTTTTTGACCATCTTTACCACCGTATCGGCGTCTTTGTCGGTGATGTCTTTTTTCTGTGATATCTGCTGTATTGCCTCGAGGGATTCGATGACGCCCCTGGGAGCGTCCATTCGCTTCATCTCTTTTACAAAATAGTCAAGCCGTTCTGTTTGTTTCAGGAGCATCTTGTTCCCCGCTGAGGCGGCAAGGCCCACGTCGACGAGCCAGGTGCCGGCCCGAAAGAGGGTGAGCCTGTCAGCGCCTTTTCCCTTCGCGTAGTCCTCGAAGAACGGCTGGAAGAGGGCGAGGAAATCCTGGAGGGTTGCCGTATCGAGCTTTTTAAGCTCAACAAGGTTTTTTGTCTTGCTGATGTAATTATAGAGAGATGCCGGTACCTGGAGGTTGATGAATTCCTTTTCAATGGAACCGAGTCTCTTCGCGGAAAGCTCGTTCTGACCGCTCTTCAGGAATGCGATCGCCTCGGAATAAAGGGCGCCGATGATAAAGAATTTCGATTCCTCTGATTTCTCGGCGAAGCCGAAGGAAACGTTGGGATCCCCGATGACCGAATTCTGTTTCGCCAGGCTTCCCAATGCCTTATCGGTGCCGATGGCGGACTGGAACCGGATGGAATCGAAATCCTGCTGGCCGGATATCGCCCCGGGGTTGACCGCGGGCCGTGCCTGTTGTGCAAGACAGGGAAGGGCAGTGAAAAACGCGACCGCCATGCAAAGCGCCAGGAAGGCGAATTTCTTCAAGAAATATGTTTTCATGATATGATCTCCTTTGGTTACCATAGGATGCTTCTAACATTCAGGCCAAAGTTGGCCGGTGCTGCGTCATAATTGACAACGACTATACTGATCTGCTGAGGATACTGGCTGGAAAAGAGGATCCCCTCGGAGCCCTGCAAACGGACATCGCCGCAGCCGAGCAGCTTCCCCTGTGCGTTGAGTATGGAAAGCGCAAGATCTCTTCCGGGTGAGTTAAGGACGATCAGGATGTCTTCCAGCGGGTTAAGCTGGACATTGAGGACCGCTGTGCCCGGCCTGTTGTTGCCGGTCGCAGCCGGCACCTGGCCGTTGACCGCCTTGATGTCCTTCGATATCTGCAGGATGGTCTCGATCTTCGTGGGGAAGGCCTGGGTAAGCGGAACGACACGATCGTACTTCGGATTGGAAAGAAGGGCCTTGACCTTATTGATAGGTATGGCATTGTTGAAGCCCGTCATCTGGCCCATGGCAAGGTTCACCGATGCGTTGACACCGACGACCTGCCCCCCTTTGTAGAGGGCGCCGCCGCTGTTTCCGGGGGCTATCTGGGCCGTGTGCCTGATGACAACGGAACTGCTTTTTTCATCTTTCACGACCTGGCTCACCTGGCCTTCGGTGATGTTGATGCCCATGCCCAGCGGGTTGCCGACGGCCATGACCTTGTCCCGGGCCTCCACCCTGTCAGAATCGCCGAGGCTGGCGACGGGGAACTGCCTTTGCCCGGTGAGCTTTAATATGGCGATATCTTCAAAAGGATGATAGACCTTGATGTTGTTGATCTCGTACGATGAACCGTCGGCCAGCTTCCCGATGCCCCTCAAGGCCTTGGAAGCCACATGGTAGTTCGTCACGATAGTCCCGTCGCTTTTGACCAGAAAACCGCTGCCGTTCCATTTGGCCGGGGCCAGCTCAAGACCGAGACAGTTGGGCTGACCGCTCTGGTTCGCCCTCATTCCGGAAGTGAACGCGAAGCCTTCCATGATAAGCGCCATGTTGCGCGCCTCCAGTTCCCTGTTCGAAGGGAACTCGTCCTTCGCAGGCGCCGCGGGCCTTGCTTTCTTTGCCTGGGCCAAACCGCTTGCGGGGAGAAGGAGGGTTGCGGCGAGTAAAAAACAGGGCATCATTAAAAAGATCCTTTTCTTCATTGGGTCCTCCTGATATTTGTGGAACTTGTTCTCCATATTTATTAGGACCCCGTCCTTCCTGCCGCGCGCTTTCATATGCAAGGTATGTGTGGACAGGGCCGTTTTTTGTTCCCGATAGTTAATTGGTCGTATGGCGCAGGGTGAGCGAGCACAGGATGAGCCATTGTAAGACTGCCGGTCAAGATTATCAGCTATTATGACATTTTACCATCGGAATGAAAAAAATCAATCCCCAATGGTTTCCCTTTGATTTTTTACAGGTGCGCTGATAGAATCGAAACGAGGACATTACAAAGAAGGGGGCATATCATGCAATGTAAAAATTGTGGTCATGACAACCCGGAAGAGTCAAGGTTCTGCATGAAATGCGGCAAGGAAATGGCGGAAACCGGTACGGGGGGAGCAAAATGCACGCACTGCGGAGCCGAGAACATAGAGGGGGCGCTTTTTTGCGTCGCCTGCGGGAAATCCATCGGGGCCCCTTACAGCGGCGACGTCAGCCACGGAAGGACGTATGAAGCTCCGGGCCAGAACATACAGAACGGTCCCTTTACGTCCAACATAGCCCTCGATGTCGTTCTTTCCATTATTACCTGCGGGATCTACTGGTTCTTCTGGCAGGCGAGGCAGATGCGGGCCATCAACCACCTTTTGGGGCAGCAGAGGTATAATTTCTGGCTCTGGTTCCTGCTGACGCTCGTGACCTGCGGCCTCTTTAACATCTACTACGAGTATTACATGGCACAGGGGATCAACGAGGCCCAGGGGAAGTACGGAAAGCAGCTTTCCAGGGACCTGCCGGTGCTGAGCCTGATCCTTACCATACTGGGGCTCAACATTGTCGCTGACGCCATACAGCAGAACGAGATCAATAAGATCTTCGGGCAATAGATATGGAGCATTACCTCATTCCCAGGAAGCCGGCGCTCGCCTTTGCCGGGGCGGTCCTGGCGCTTGCATTCGTCAATATGACGGGGATCGTCACCGCTGAGAGGATGGCGGGCGCAATCCCCGTGTTCTGCCCCTTCGAGGCTCTCACAGGCATCCCGTGTCCGGGCTGCGGAATGACGAGGGCCATATTGAACCTTGTCGCCGGTGATATCGGGGGTGCGGCGGCATACAATCCTTTCTGCTTCTTTCTTGTTTTTACGGTTGCCGTCAGCATCCTGCCGTCGAGATGGTTGGCGAAGGTGCCCCCCGCGGTCAGGAAGTTCCTTCCTTATTACTATATATCTGTCCTTATCCTCGTTCTTGCCTTCTGGGTATTTGACAGACTGCTCCCGGCGCTGCATTAAAGACAGTTTGAACAGTTTGAGCCGTTTCAACCGCTTGAACCGTTAGTTACTCAAAACCGTCTTTATGTCCGTGCCTTCTGGAAGAAACCGAACTGATCAGATAACGTCATCTTAATTCACCTGAAGGTGGCGGCGTAAAAAAGAGAAGACGCTGGTCGGATATACACCTACTATTCAAACATTCGATCTGTCATTAAAATTGCGAATTACCGTTTAAAAGCTTGTATATTGTGGATTTTATCAGATTTGAGGACTTCAGGAAGAAAGAGCCCGGAAAGAGCGGAAGGGCGCTGTCTGTGAGGCGGGACCAAAAGCCGCGCTTGAGCTTAAGCGCACGAACAAGTATACCGTCTCCGATCATGTCAGAAACTCCCTCGCGCACGTCTGCGGCCGCCTGAGCATTTCAAATATTCGGAGCTTTTTATAAAACAAAGGCGAGGTCAGAGAAGCGCCGTGCTGAAGTATCTTTCCACCCGGTCAGGCACGATGGTGGCTATGCGGTTATGGCCATTATCCATGTGAAGTGCCGCAAACACATTGGCGCCGGAAGAGGTCCCGACCAGCAACCCTTCCTCGCGGGCAAGCCTCCGGGTGGTTTCAATAGCCTCTTCATCAGAAACCGTGAATACCATATCGACGAGGTTTACGTTCAGGATGTCAGGAATAAAACCGTCGCCGATCCCCTGGATCTGGTGGAGCCCGGGTTCTTGTCCCAGGAGGGCGGCGCTGTTTCTGGGTTCCACGGCAACGATCTTTAAACCGGGGTTTTTCTCTTTCAAGTACTTCCCGATCCCCTGGAGAGTTCCTCCGCTTCCCACTCCTGCGACAAAGATGTCAATTTCTCCTTTCAGATCTTCCCAGATCTCAGGTCCGGTCTGCGCATAATGGATCTCAGGGTTATCGGGGTTTCGAAATTGGTTAGCCACAAAATATTTCTCCGGCGCCGGTTGTATAATTTCCTCGATCTTCTTAAGGCATGCCGTCAGGCTCCCTTTCGCCGGACTTGACACAATTTCCCCGCCGAAGGCCTGGATGATTTTTGTCCTTTCCTCACTCATGTTGTCCGGCATGACGCAGACGACCCGATAGCCCTTTTGTACACCCACCAGGGCGAGTCCAATCCCCGTATTTCCCGAAGTTGCTTCGATGATGGTCATTCCGGGTTTCAGCCTCCCGTCTTTTTCCGCCGACTCGATGATATGCATGGCCACGCGGTCTTTGATGCTGCCTCCGGGATTCAAAAACTCTGCCTTCACAAACACATTGCCGGAAGACATGTTATGAAGCCTGACGAGGGGGGTATTTCCTATTGCTTCAAGAACAGAGTTTACGAGCACGATGTTCTCCTATAAATTTCCATATCAGAAAAGCTTGCGCTCCTTTTTTATCTCAGCCGAGTCGACACGCTAAATCGTACTTCGAAACGGGACCTTTGTCCACAAGGTTTATTGATCGGTCAGGCATGCTTCACCTGCACCACCCGCGACAGCGCATGGGCCGATAAGGATGCAAGCGGAATATTGCAGGAAGAAAGCGAGCGGGGAGAACGGAGGGGGGACGGTTTCGGTTTCTCTGGTTTTTATAGTTTGTTTAGTTTCTTTTGTTTTTATTTAAAAATCGGACAAACCAGGCAAACTGAAGAAACAGAACAGACCAGATAAACCGCGTTTACCCGTTGAAACGGCTCAAACGGTTGAAGCCGTTTTATCTGGGTGCCTTTTCGGGAAGATATTCCGTGCGGATCTTTGCGAGGCTTCTGAAGATGTTCTTCTTGACGTTGCGGTTGTGTTTTTTCAGGTCAGCAACGATGCCTTTCACCAGGCTGCGCTTCGAGATGTTCCCGCGGGGACAGGCAGATGTAATGACGGGGAGGTTGAGGATCGAAGCGAGGCGGGTGAGCTCTTTTTCTTCGACGTATGCCAGGGGACGGATGATGGCGAGCTCGCCGTCGAACATTTCCTGGTAGGGCACCATGGTGCCGATCTCGCCCTGGAAGAAAAGGTTGAGGAGCATGGTCTCAATGATGTCGTCCATGTGATGGGCGAAGGCGATCTTGTTCGCGCCGATCCCGCCGGCAAGGTCGAACAGGGATTTCCTCCTGTTCCAGCTGCACCAGAAACAATCAAAGTCCTCGCTCTCTCCCTTCCAGTCCTCGGGAGGCCTGGCAATGATATAGGGAAGGTCCTCTTTTTCGAAGTGCTCCACGAGGACATCGGTGTTGACCCAGGAAAAACCCATGTCCACATGACAGGCGATCATCTCGTAATTGATGGGGACGAACTTGAGCCGTTCCTTGAGGATCCTCAGCAGGCACAGGCTGTCTTTGCCGCCGGAAACTGCGACGATGACCTTGTCACCCTCTTCGAGCATCTTGTAATCCCAGATGGCCTTTCCGGTTTTCTTGGTGGTGAAGTAAAGGGGGCCGCGTATGTTCATGCAAGCGATTCTGCGAGGGCCCTTGCCTTGTCCTTATACCCCTGTCCGATGTTTCCTTCTCCCTGGCACCCGGGGACATCGACCCTGCCCGCGTAAACGACCTTCAGAAGGTCAAAGGTCTTCCGGAACATCTCAATGGCGGGCGCGCAGGTATCCATATTTTCGTCACCGAAGGTGGTAAGGGTAACGGCTTTTTTACCTTCTATCCGGGAATTGTAGTTCTCGTCCATGAAGGCGATGGATCGGTCCATGGCGAGCTTGAGCTGACTTGACGGGCCGAACCAGTATATGGGCGTGGCATAGACGATAAGATCCGACTCGGCGATATACTTGCGGACATCCTTCATGTCGTCGTTTATCCGGCATACGCCGTCGGGTAGACAGGTATAGCATCCCTGGCAGGGCCTGATGTTCATGTCGTTGAGATAGAGCGTCCGCACACCCCACCCTTTTTCTTTTAGTGTTTCCGCCACGGCCCTGGCCAGCTCGACGGTATTGCCGTTTTTCCGGGGACTCCCGAAGAGAATGACTGCGTTCATTTTTTCCTCCTGAAACAGTTTTTCTGCCTTATTATATGGATATTCGGCAACAGGGGTCAAGGGAAGTGAAGAAAGGTCATGGGTAATTGGTCATAGGTGATGGGAAAATATAGTTTCAATGTTTCAGTGTTTCAAAGTTTGAAAAACTTAAGGTACACGAGTCAATAAAAGCGTTCACAGCTTAAGGTATGAGGTAATATACGCTGAAATCCTTCTTTTTGACACGCTGAAACGTTTCACAAAGACTGGAACCATGGAACCGTTTTTTTTTTGCATGACCTATGACCTATGGCCTATGACCCTGCTTTTCTACGTTGCATCCCTGTGATACAATGGTTATAATGTATTAAATTCTTTCACCGGGATATGAATGCTCTAAAAAGTTCCCCGGGATGGCTTTTCTTATGAGGGGGTGTCATGAATAGTCTTTTCTTGGGCCTTATAACGCTGGCGGTGCTTGTACTTGCCGGTTTTGTCATCTATTTCATCATTGATCTGAAAAAGACAACGGCATCTTTGAACCGTTTCATTGCCACAACTGAAGACGTCTTGCAGCCGACGGTGGATGAACTTCAGATGACCTTGAAGAGCGTCAGGAAGATCACCGATGACGTGGGTGCCGTGACAGAGGATGTGCGCCGAATGTCGGGGTCATTGAAGGACATAGGCGACAATGTGCAAAAGATCAGTGAAGCGGTGCAGGAGGTTGCGACAGAGTCGATCACTGGTGCAACAGCGCTGAAGGCGGGGCTCAAAGCAGGTTTTGGATATTTCGTGAAGAACGTTGGTTCAAAAGGCAGCGCACAGAGATAAAACTAAGGAGGTAATCTATGGGACAGCAGGATAGTGGATTCAGTGCCGGTACGGTTCTTCTTTCCTTCTTCATCGGAGGGATCATCGGCGCAGGCGTGGCCCTTCTCACCGCGCCGAAGACAGGCCAGGAAACGCGAAAGATAATCAGGGATTTTGCCGAAGACGCAAAGGATAAGGCCGAAGAATATATAGGCCAGGTAAAGGAAACGGCCGGTTCCTATGTGGACAAGGGAAAAGACTTAATAGACAGGGAAAAGAACATCATTTCCAAGGCTGTCGAGGCAGGCAAGGACGCCTACGAGAAGGAGAGACAGAAAGGCTGACAGCCTGTCTGCCGCATCAATTTTGACTGACATGAACGCGTAAGGCCGCCAATGCTTCGGGCCGGCGGCCTTACGCCTGTTTAGGTGCCGATGAAGGAAAACAGGTTTTATTACACGGTCCTTATATTTCTCGTCCTTGCCCTGGGGTATCTGACCTACAACATAATCAGCCCCTTTATGTCGGCCATCATGTGGGCGATCGTCCTCTCCGTTGTATTCTACCCGGTTCATGTCTTTATCCTGAAGTATGTCAAATATAAACCGATAGCGTCCGTACTGACGCTCATCGTCATTTTTTTGCTTCTCTTCGGGCCCTTCTCCTATTTTTCTTATTTACTCACCCAGGAGGCCTTCTCTCTGGTGAACCGTTTTCAGAGCGGGGATGTCGATCTCCTCGACAGCGTTCTCAAGCATCCTCTGATCAATTCCATGATCAACAAGATACTCGTTGTTTTCCACATGACCGAGCAGGAGCTTTACAAGGCGATCATAGACGGCATTGCAAAGATCGGCAAGGAATCGGCCGGTCTTGTCAGGGCCGGTTTCGGCAATATTGTCTCCGGGGTCGCAAACTTTGTCTTCATGCTCCTTTCTATATTCTTCTTTCTTGAAGATGGCCCTGTTTTTATTGAAAAAATAGGCAGTTTCATGCCTTTCTCAAAAAGGCAGAGAGAAAAGCTTCTTAACCAGACGAAGGACATCGTTGTTTCCACCATTTACGGCGGTGTTGTTGTTGCTGTCACACAGGGGGTCATCGGCGGTGTGGGTTTTGCGCTGCTTGGTATTCCATCGCCGGTTGTCTGGGGACTTGCCATGTTCGTGTCCTCTTTCATACCTCTTGTGGGGACCTTTGTTATCTGGGGGCCGGCCGTTGTCTATCTTTTTCTGCAGGCACAGTACCTGAAGGGGATCATCCTCATACTCATCGGGGTCCTTGCCATAAGCTCCGTCGATAACATCCTTCGCCCCCTTATCATCCGCGGCAAGATGAAGATGCCCACCCTCGCCATATTTTTCAGCATCCTCGGCGGCATCAAGCTCTTCGGTTTCATCGGTTTTATCATGGGCCCCCTGGTCCTGGCCCTTTTCATTTCCGTTTTTGACATATTCCGATATTCGGAAGAGGAGAGGTGCAAGGTGAAACAGGCCAGGGAAGAGTGAACTTAAAGGCAGTTCAAGAAAAAAATAGTTTCTCCGGTCACTCCCTGCCTGACCGGAATGGCTTCACTTCTCTTCTTCTTTGAAGAGCGCGTTCACATGCACCTTGAGGTTTTTTCGCAGATGGTCTTCGTCCGAAAAGAAGACCCTGTTGTACAGTTCTTTGCCTATGCCGCTCAATGCATCGAATATCTCAGGATCGAAGTGTGTTCCCCTGCCTTTTTTCATCACCTCGATCGCATCATCATAAGAAAAAGCGGGCTTATACGGCCGGACGCTTGTCAGGGCATCGAAGACATCGGCGACGGCAAATATCCTGGCGTTGACGGGGATATCTTTTGCCTTCAGGCCCGACATGTATCCCGTGCCGTCATATTTTTCGTGATGATGGAGCACGACGTCAACGCAGTCGCCAAGCCACGGGTAACTGCCTACAATGTCGGATCCGTGCCGCACGTGGTGCTTCATGATATTGTACTCGTGTTTGGTCAACGCCCCTTTTTTTTGGAGGATCGTGTCGCTTATGCCGATCTTGCCCACGTCGTGGAGGAAAGATCCCTTGATGAGCCCCCGCATATGTTCCTCTGCGTGGCCTATGGCCTCAGCAATTTCCAGCGTGTACAGGGTAACGCGGTAGTTGTGATCGCTCGTGTCGTGGTCCCTTTTCGCGACGGCGCTTCCCAGGACCTCAAGGACCCCGATATTTGCCTCGCGAAGGGTCTTTGATGCCTCTTCGAGGAGGAGCTTTTTCGCCTTGAGATCATCAATGAGCCTCTCAAGCCTTTCTTCTCTTGCTTCGACCATGACGAGCATCATGCCGAAGGCCTCTGCAAGCTGTGTTATGCCGGCAGGGTATTTGCCTGACTTTGTCAACTCGAATATCTCGCCGGCGGTTCGGTAATCCCCCTTCGAGACCTCCTTGGCGGCTTTTGCGAGGTAATCCAGTAGTTTGCTCAAATTACTTTCGGACATGGAATTCCTGTAATCGTTTTTAAGCGGCAAAGCCCCGCTTATTTCCCTTTCGTATTTATATTTGTATTATCCGGCAAGTGTGGCTAATATTCAAATAATTTCCGCACACCATAAAGACAGGCAATTATATAAAGACGTTGATCCGTGGCCGCTCAAATCGTCAGAAGGATCTTTTCGGCTGTTTTGCAAGCTTTTTTACTTGTGTTGAATCAAAAAACATAATTACAGTCAACCCTAATTCCTGCGAATGTTTCATGTCAATGAGCATTCGTGCCCCCCTCTTCAAGCAATAAGCATGGTAAGTTCCAAAATATAGTGCTATACTGATAAAATAATAATCTACACCCGCTTAGGAATAAATAAATCCCGTTATTCAATGAGCGGGGGTCCAATGCCACAAGCATAGCAGTACTCCGGCCAGCTAAACTTTGCCTCAAACAAGCAAGGAGATATCAAGGGTGAAGCACTTCAGAGAGACCATTATAAAAGCCCTTTCCCATTTATGGATGGGCTTTTGCGGAAAAGACTTGAAGCAAAAGCGCGCTGACGAAGAGAAGCCGCTCCGGGCGGAACTATTCAGTGCCTCTCAGATGCGGCAGCACGGCAAGACCCTTGCGGCCCTGCACACCCTGGGTGAAGATCATGCCCCCGATCGTTTGCTGACCAGGCTTGCCGCCAACGAAGCAGCACTCCTTGAGGTCCGCGACCTGGTGACTGAGGCCGTGAAGACAAGCCGCAGGATCACTCCGGCCGGAGAATGGCTGCTTGACAACTTCTATCTTATCGAGGAACAAGTTCGGGTTGCGAAGAAACTACTGCCGAAAGGATACGCCAGAGGACTTCCCCGCCTAAAAGACGGCTTGTCAAGGGGGCTTCCCCGTGTGTACGACATCGCCCTGGAGATAATCTCCCACGGCGATGGGCGGGTGGATCCTGAGAGTCTCAGCAGCTTCGTTGCCGCATATCAGACGGTTGCCACGCTGCGTTTGGGCGAACTATGGGCAATTCCAATCATGCTCCGCCTGGCATTGATCGAGAATCTCAGGCGGGTTGCAACGCGGATCGCCACTGACAGGATTGACCGGAATAGCGCCGATCATTGGGCTGACAAGATAACAGAGACAGCGGAAAAAGACCCGAAGAGTCTGATTTTGACCGTTGCCGACATGGCCCGGTCAAACCCGCCGCTGGTCAGTTCCTTTGTTGCGGAGTTCACCCGTCGCCTTCAGGGGCATGGCGCTCCTCTTGCGCTCCCCCTTACATGGATAGAGCAGCAACTTTCCGAATCGTGCCTGACTATAGAACAGCTGGTTCAATTAGAAAACCAGCAACAGGCGGCCGATCAGCTTTCTATGAGCAACAGCATCGGGGGTCTGCGCTTCCTGAGTGCCATGGACTGGCGTGAGTTCGTCGAACAAATGAGTGCCGTTGAGCAGACCCTGCTGGAAGACCCTGCCGGGATCTATGGTGCAATGGCTTTTATCACCCGTGACCGATACCGTCATGTGGTGGAGGAAATAGCAAAAAAGAGCGGACTTGCCGAAGATGAGGTGGCCCGTGCAGCCATCGGTCTCGCCGGGCAAGCCCCTGCCGGGACAAACGGTGATAACAGGGCGAGGCATGTGGGTTTCTACCTCATCGATGCTGGGCTCACACAGCTCAAGGCCCGCGCAAGGGTCCACTCTTCCGTTGCTGACATGCTTCGAAGAGCCGGCCGCAAGTTTTCTTTACCGCTCTACCTGGGTTCGATCCTCTTCCTTACGCTGATCTTTGCCGCCGGCGCGCTCGCATGGGCCCTCTCTCACGGCATGCACGGCCTGCTGCCATGGATCGTGGGAGTTCTTTCACTTCTGGGGGTAAGCCAGCTCGCCATAGCGTTGGTCAATCTCTTTGCGACACGTCTTGTCACACCCCACCCGCTGCCGCGGATGGACTTTTCCAAGGGGATCCCCCCTGAATCATCCACCCTGGTAGTGGTTCCGACCATGCTGACGAGTCCTGAACATATCGGACATCTCGCAGATGCCCTGGAGGTACGGTTCCTGGCAAACCGGGACGATAACCTGAGATTCGGACTGCTTACCGACTTCAGGGACGCCCCCGAGGAGAAGATGGCCGGGGATGAAACGCTTCTTGACGCGGCCCGGCAAGGGATAGAGGGGTTGAACGAAAAATACGGAGGCCCCGGAGGTGAGTTCTTCTTCCTGTTTCATCGCCCCCGTCAATGGAACAAGCAGGAACGGATCTGGATGGGCTACGAGAGAAAGCGGGGGAAGCTTGCACAGCTGAATGCCCTTCTGCGCACAGGCGCCGGCAACGGATTTTCGCTCATAGTTGGCAATACCGGAGATCTGTCGAACGTCAGGTACGTGATTACCCTCGACACGGATACCGAACTTCCGCGTGATGCGGCGCGGCAACTCGTGGGGACAATGGCACATCCCCTGAATCTTCCTCTCTATGACGCAGACAAGGGGCGCATCGTGGGTGGGTACGGCATCCTTCAGCCACGGGTGGCGATAAGCCTGCCCGGCACGAACCGGTCCCGCTATGCGCGCATGTGGGGGAGCGATGCCGGAATCGATCCCTACACCCGTGTTATCTCTGATGTCTATCAGGACCTCTTCGGCGAGGGCTCATTCATCGGTAAAGGCATCTACGACGTTGACGCCTTCGAACGGGTGCTCAATGAACGCTTCCCCGAGAACCGTATACTGAGCCATGATCTTATCGAAGGATGTTATGTACGCTCAGGGCTCATAAGCGATGTGCAGCTGCACGAAGAGTACCCGTCGCGCTACAGCGCTGACGTCAGCCGCCGCCGCCGCTGGATCAGGGGCGATTGGCAGCTCCTGCGATGGCTGCTGCCCGGCCCTCCCGGCCACAGCGCGCGCTTCCGAAAGAATCCCCTCTCTCCACTGTCGCGCTGGAAGATCCTTGACAACCTTCGGCGCAGTCTCGTGGCGCCGGCGTTGACGCTTCTTACCCTTCTCGGCTGGATAGCACTGCCATCTGCCTGGTTCTGGACTGCATCGATCTTTGGTATCCTGTTGATTCCTTCCTTGATCACCTCCTTCATGGACCTCCTCAGGAAGCCCGACGATGTGATCACGACCCAGCATCTAACCGGCGCGGTCCTCTCCGCCGGCAAAAGCGTCAACCAGGCGATCTTCGTGCTCCTGTGTCTGCCTCATGAAGCGTTTTTCAGTGTGACTGCCATTGCCCACACCCTGTGGCGAATGCTGGTGTCGGGCAGAGGTCTTTTGGAATGGAACCCCTCCGGGGAGGCTGACCGCGGCAGCCGGACGGACCTTGCCGGGTCCTGGCAAAACATGTGGATCGCGCCGGTCATTGCCTCTGCGGCAGCGTGTTATCTCCTGTATTCAAGACCTGTCGCACTGAGCGCAGCCATGCCGGTTTTATGCCTGTGGTTTGTTTCCCCCCTTATCACCTGGTGGATCAGCAAACCTCTCGGTTTCCGGGAAGCACGGCTTACCGGGGACCAGACACTTTTCTTAAGGAAAGTTTCCCGCAAAACCTGGGCCTTTTTCGAGGCTTTCGTTGGTCCCGATGACCATTGGCTGCCACCGGACAATTACCAGGAAGAGCCGGTTGAGGTGGTTGCACACCGCACATCGCCTACCAACATGGGGCTTGCCCTGCTGGCGAATCTGTCGGCCTGCGATTTCGGCTACATTTCCACCGGGCAGCTCATCGAACGCACGGCAAAGGGACTTCGCACAATGGCCGGTCTGGAGAGGTACCGGGGTCACTTTTACAACTGGTATGAAACACAATCTTTGAAGCCCCTGCTGCCCATGTATGTTTCATCGGTAGACAGCGGGAATCTGGCCGCATGCCTTCTAACCTTACGGGCGGGGTTGCTGGCGCTTCCCGACGAGAAGATATTGGGTATACAACTGATTAAAGGTCTTGGCGACACCCTCATGATCCTCGAGGATTGCATGGGAGCACCTCTGCCTGCCGACCTCGCTGAGTTGAAAAGGGACATGGAGTCTGTGGCCGTTTCGCACCCGGATACACTTTGGGCTTTGAAGGGGAGCCTTGATCGGCTGGCAGCGTCTGCGGCACGGGTTGTCAACAGCCTTAATGCCGGACCTGAGAGTGATGCTTTGCAATGGGCAAAGGCCTTCGCCGGGCAATGCCGGGCCGCTCTCGATGAGCTGACATTTTTTGTGTCCTCAACCCGGGAGGGGTCCTTTGAGGGGGCCCCCGGCGATCTCCCCTGTCTCAACGGTATCCCGACGCTTCGTCAATTGGCCAATGGTGACGGTCAATCGCTGTCGCTCATAAAAGAAGGGCCGGGATCCGATGCTGTACCCGCATCCCGGCAACAACTTGATGCGCCCACCGGACCCATCACCGGGACAAACCCCCGTGCCTGGGCGAGAATTGCCGCAATCGAGGACCTTGCGCGCTTGTCCGAAGAACTTGCCCACCAGATGGAATGGGAATTCCTTTACGACAGGACACGCAAACTCCTCGCCATCGGCTACAACGTGAGCGAAGGCCGCCGGGACCCGAGCTACTACGATCTGCTGGCATCGGAAGCGAGGATCAGCAGTTTTGTCGGTATTGCACTGGGGCAGCTGCCCCAGGAAAGCTGGTTTGCCCTGGGCCGCCTGCTCACCGTTGCCGGCGGAGAGCCGATCCTCCTGTCCTGGAGCGGCTCCATGTTCGAATACCTGATGCCGCTTATCGTGATGCCGACCTATGAGCGCACGCTCCTCGACGAAACCTGCAAGGCGGCCGTGGCAAGGCAGATCGACTACGGGAAGAAGCGAGGGGTCCCGTGGGGTATTTCAGAATCGGGCTACAACATGATCGACGGTCATCTCAACTACCAGTATTCCGCCTTTGGCGTACCCGGCCTGGGACTCAAACGAGGGCTTGAAGGGGAACTGGTCGTTGCCCCCTATGCATCGGCATTGGCACTCATGGTAGCGCCTGAGGAGGCCTGCCGGAACCTTGAGACGATGGCCTCCCACGGTTTCCAGGGAAGGTATGGTTTTTATGATGCCGTTGATTACACCCCGGCCCATCTGCCCCGAGGCCAGTCGAAGGCCGTGGTCCGGTCCTTCATGGCCCATCACCAGGGCATGAGCCTCCTGTCTTTCGCCTATGCGCTGCTTGATCGGCCCATGCAGAAACGATTCGAGTCGGACCGTGCATTTCAGGCAACAACGTTGTTGCTTCAGGAGAGACCGCCAAAAGCTACGGCCTTCTACTCGCACACCTCGGAGCTTTCCGAGGCGCATTCGGCTTCTTATCCCGCAGAGGAGAAACCGGTACGTGTCTATGCGACCCCTGATACACGAACACCGGAGGTCCAACTCCTGTCGAACGGCAGATATCACGTGATGATCACCAACGCAGGCGGAGGCTGCAGTCGATGGAAAGACATAGCAGTGACCCGCTGGCGTGAAGACGCCACCTGTGACAATTGGGGCGCCTTCTGTTACATCCGGGATGTCGCGAGCGGTGTTTACTGGTCAACGGCTTACCAGCCGGTCCACAGGGCGTCAAAAGAGTACGAGGCAATATTCTCGGAAGGGCGGGCAGAGTTCCGCCGTCGGGATGAGGGCCTTGACACCCATACGGAGATCGCAGTATCGCCCGAGGATGATGCCGAACTGCGACGGATCACCATTACCAACCATTCGGGGACGGCAAGAACGATCGACATTACGAGTTATGCCGAAGTCGTCCTGGCATCGCCGGTTGCGGACGAGCTCCACCCGGCCTTCAGCAATCTCTTCGTTCAAACCGAGATCATCAGGCGGCAGAGGGCGATTATAGCAACCCGCCGACCCCGTTCCGTTGACGAGGAGCCGCCGTGGATGTTTCACGTAATGGCGGTCCATGGGGCCAAGGCGGGTGAGATGTCCTATGAGACGGACCGCATGCGGTTTATCGGCCGCGGGAACACTGTCGCCGCGCCCGAAGCAATGAGCAGTCTGTCTGACCTCTCCGGCAGTGAGGGGTCCGTGCTCGATCCCATCGTCTCCATCCGGTGTCTCATAACCCTGGATCCCGAAACATCGGCAACGGTTAACCTGGTCACCGGTGTAGGTGAAAGCAGGGATGCCTGCATGAGCCTCGTCGGAAAGTACCAGGACCGCTATCTTGCCGACCGCGTTTTTGAGCTGGCATGGACACACAGCCAGGTGCTCCTGCGGCAGATCAACTCGACAGAGGCCGACGCACAGCTCTATGGGCGACTCGCGGCCTGCGTTCTCTATGCCAATTCCTCGCTTCGCGCCAGGGCGGCCTTGCTCCTGAAGAACCGCCGGGGTCAATCGGGCCTATGGGGCTATTCCATCTCAGGCGATCTCCCGATCGTACTTCTTCGGATCGAAGATCAGGCAAATATCGCACTGGTGCGTCAGCTTATCCAGGCCCACGCGTATTGGCGGCTCAAGGGGCTGGCCGTTGACCTGGTGGTATGGAACGAAGACCATGCCGGCTACCGGCAAGCGCTGCATGATCAGATCATGGGGCTCATTGCCGCCGGTGCTGACGCTAACCTGAAGGATCGACCAGGCGGCATCTTCGTGAGGCCCACCGACCAGATAGCCGAGGAAGACCGACTCCTCTTTCAGGCGGTCGCCCGGGTCATCATCAGCGACAGCCTGGGAACACTGGCGCAGCAGATAGACCGCCGGGGTTCCATAGAGCCAACGGTGCCGGCCTTGGCTCCGACACGCAAGCATCGCCCGCGCCTGCCCGCCGTAGCGCCCATGCCGAGAGAAGACCTGATATTTTTCAACGGGATAGGGGGATTTACCCCGGACGGCCGGGAGTATGTCATTTCAACCGGCCGCGGTCAGGTAACGCCGGCGCCGTGGGTGAATGTACTTGCAAATCCACACTTTGGCACCTTGATCTCGGAAAGCGGCCCTGCTTATACGTGGAGCGAGAATGCCCACGAGTTTCGCCTCACCCCCTGGAACAATGATCCTGTGAGCGATTCCGGGGGAGAGGCATTTTATCTCCGGGACGAAGAGCGCGGTCATTTCTGGTCTCCCATGCCGCTCCCTGTCCGGGGAGCAACGCCTTACGTCACCCGGCACGGATTCGGCTACAGCGTGTTTGAGCATGACGAGCGCGGAGTCAGCTCGGAGGCATGGGTGTACGTGGCAATAGACGAGCCTGTTAAATTCACCGTCCTGAAGGTGCGCAATCGTTCAGGCCGCCCGCGGCGGCTCTCTGCGACCGGATATGTACAGTGGGTGCTGGGAGATGTGCCGTCCGGATCGGCCATGCATGTCATCACGGAGGTTGACCCTCAAACCGGCGCCCTCTTTGCCCGCAATCCCTATAATGCCGAATTCGGCAGCCGGGTTGCCTTTTTCAACGTGGATCATGCCACCAGGACCGTGAGCGGCGACCGGACCGAATTCCTTGGCCGTAACGGTACGCTCGGAAACCCTGCCGCCATGAGCCGGTCACGCCTTTCCGGAAGGGTCGGGGCCGCACTCGATCCATGCGGCGCGATACAGGTGGCATTTGATCTCGACGACGGGGAAGAACGGGAGATCGTCTTCACTCTCGGATCGGGGCACAATGCCGATGGCGCATCCGTTCTCGCCCGTTGCTTCCGTGATTCGGTCGCGGCAAGAGAGGCGCTCGAAGGAGTATGGGGATACTGGAACCACACGCTCGGCGCAGTCCAGGTGGAGACACCCGACCGGTCCGTCAATCTCCTTGCCAACGGCTGGCTTCTGTATCAGGCTCTCGCCTGTCGTCTCTGGGGGCGAAGCGGCTACTACCAGTCGGGCGGAGCTTTCGGCTTCCGCGACCAGCTGCAGGACGCAATGGCCCTCATCCACTCTGAGCCGCGCCTGCTGCGGGAACATCTGCTCCTTTGCGCCAGCCGCCAGTATTCCGAAGGGGATGTTCAGCACTGGTGGCACCCGCCGGCTGGCAGGGGGGTGCGCACCCGCTGCAGCGATGACTTCCTCTGGCTCCCGCTCGCGACGTGCCGCTACGTCCAGAGCACCGGTGACACAGGGGTACTGGACGAATTGATCCATTTTATCAAGGGACGCCCGGTCAATCCCGAAGAAGATTCCTACTATGATCTACCGGGCCTCTCCAGTGAGAGGGCCAGTCTCTACGATCATTGTGTGAGGGCCATTCAAAGAGGCCTCAGGTTTGGTGAACATGGACTTCCACTCATCGGTTCAGGCGATTGGAACGACGGCATGAACATGATAGGTCGGCAAGGCAAGGGCGAGAGCGTCTGGCTCGCGTTCTTCATGTGCGAAGTGCTTGGCCGGTTCTCCGGCATCGCGCGGCTTCGGGGTGATCTGGATTTCAGCAAGCACTGCGAGGGCGAGGCTGACAGGCTCCGCCGCAGCATTGAACAAAACGGGTGGGACGGCCAGTGGTATCGCCGCGCCTACTTCGATGACGGCACCCCGCTGGGTTCGTCGGGTAGTCCCGAATGCCGGATCGATTCAATAGCACAAAGCTGGTCCGTGCTCGCGGGTGTGGGTGACGTGTCCCGTTCCCGGATGGCGATGGACGCGGTCGATAAGTACCTGGTCCGCCGGGATGATGCCCTCGTCCAGCTTTTGACACCACCCTTTGACAAATCCGACCTGGATCCGGGTTATATCAAAGGCTATGTCCCCGGTGTGAGGGAAAACGGCGGGCAATACACCCATGGGGCAATATGGGCGGCCATGGCATTTGCCAGGCTGGGTGACAGTCGCCGGGCGTGGGAGCTTCTCACCATGATCAACCCCGTGAACCATGGGGGTTCGGCAGCACAGATCGGTACCTACAGGGCGGAACCTTATGTCGCCGCAGCCGATGTCTACGCGGTAGAGCCGCACACAGGCCGCGGCGGATGGACCTGGTATACGGGATCGGCCGCCTGGATGTATCGGCTTATAGCGGAATCGCTCCTGGGGCTCAGGCTCGCGACAGACAAACTGCATATTGAACCGTGTATACCTGCCGATTGGGAGGGGTTCACGGTGCACTATCGTTACCGGGAGACCATCTATCACATAAAGGTTTTGCAAAAAACATCCGGCTGGACCGAGACGAGTGTCACAATTGACGGCGTGGCACAGCACGGCAAAATGATCCCCCTCATTGACGACCGCCAGGAACACTCTGTCGAAGTGAATGCGGAAGCCGCGGTTGTCTCAAGCGCCACATTGTTTCAACATCAATAATTCGACTGTGGCAGGGCTGTTACTGAAGAAGTTTTTCTCCGGCCGCCAAGGCTTCGAGAGAAGCGCGGTCCGTGATCTTTATGCGCCGTCCCTGCATTTCGATGATCCCCTGTGCGGCCATCTTGCCCATGATGCGGGAGAGTGTTTCCGGTATCGTGCCGAGAAGGCTTGCAAGCTGGCCCTTTGATATACCCAGGGAAACATCGTTCGATCTTTCACGGTCAGCCAGAAAGATAAGGTACGAAGCGAGCCGCTGGGGCACCTCCTTGAGAGAAAGGTCTTCTATGAGGCGAGTGAAATATTTCAGCCGCTGCGAGAGTATGGCGAACATGTTCATTACGATCGCAGGGTCTTTCCTGATAAGGTTCTCGAAACCTTTTCGCGGGAAGAACATCACTTCGCTTTCACGGATGGCCTCGGCATAGGCAGGGAAGGTGGTTTCAGAAAAAAGCGCCACTTCAGCAAAGGGTTCGCCGGGTTCAATGATGTGGAGGATCTGTTCTTTACCCTCCGGCGAAAGCTTGTATATTTTCAGTTTTCCTGAAATGAGAACATAAAAGCCTTCCGCTTTTTCGCCCTCGGAGAAGATGATCTCACCCTGTCCGCAGCGGCGGCCGGGGAACAGCCGTTCCAGTTCGCCAAGCTGATCAATGGAGAGGCCCCTGAAAAGAGGGGATGTAGCTATCGCGCCGTTTCCGGTCATGACATTGCCGTCCTATATCACTCGCATATTCGGTGAAAAAAGGCAACAGGCCGGGAAGACGGATTGTGAGAATATCCATGTATTTGGCATTGAAATATGGTATTAATAAAAATCGTTTTTCGCGAAGAACCAGACTTACAAGGAGCGGACATGGAAAAACCAAAGGTGTTGGTCCTACTCGGAAGCGATAGCGATCTGAACGTGATCGAAGACGGCCTTGTCTTTCTGGCCGCATCCGGTGTCCCTTACATGGTGGACATCTCTTCCGCGCACCGCAATCCGGAAAAAACCGTCAATTACGCCAGGAAGGCGCGCAAGGAAGGCATTGAGGTCATAATAGCCGTTGCCGGCATGGCGGCCCACCTGCCGGGTGTGATCGCGTCGCATACCACCCTGCCGGTCATTGGAGTTCCGACGAGCGGCGGTGCCTTAAAGGGGAAGGACGCCCTCTATTCCATCGTACAGATGCCAAAAGGTGTGCCTGTCGCTACCGTCGGGATCGATGCCGGAAAAAACGCGGCCATACTTGCCTGTGAGATACTGTCGATCAAACATGATGCTATCGGGAAAGCTCTTGACAAGCTGAAAAAGGACCTGAAAAGGGAGAACGAGCAAAAATCCCTGAAGATTCGGAAAAAGCTGGGCAATTGAAGGACCATTCCATTTTTAAAAGGTGATCGCGTATGTTCAATGCCATTACTGACATTCCGGGCATCAAGGTTGGGCACTCTTCGGATCTCAAAGGCTATACCGGCTGTACGGTGATACTCTGCGAAGCGGGTGCCGTGAGCGGTATCGACGTCCGCGGGAGCGCTTCCGGGACGAGACAGGTCGACGCGCTGGGCATGAGCCATATCGTGGACAAGGTCCACGCCATCCTCCTGTGCGGAGGGAGCTCTTTCGGCCTTGAGGCGGCAACGGGGGTATCGAATTATCTGGAACAAAAAGGGGTAGGTTTCGATGTCGGCATCACCCGCATACCCATCGTTCCCACGGCGGTGATCTTCGATTTGTTCTTCGGGGACCACAAGGCGCGGCCGACGGCAAAGATGGGATACCAGGCATGCGAGGCGGCGGCGGCCGCTGAGGTTGCCGAGGGCAGTGTGGGCGCGGGCGTCGGTGCCGTTGTGGGCAAGCTTTTCGAGATGCAAAGAGGGATGAAGGGCGGATTGGGGACATGCAGCGTTGCCATGCCCGACAGCCTGAAGGTCGGGGCGCTGGTCGTGGTCAATGCCTTCGGGGACATCATCGATAATATAACGGGAAAGATCATCGTCGGCCTGAGGAAGACGGAAGACAGCACCGAGCTGGACAACACGGTGAACTGTCTCAAACAGGGTATTGTGAAAAAGCGTTTCGGAATGGTCAACACCACCCTCGGGGTTGTTGCCACCAATGCGGCGTTCTCCAAGCGGGATATAACAAAGGTTGCCCAGATGGCCCAGGGCGGGCTGATCAAGACGATCAGTCCCGTTCACACCACATTTGACGGCGACCTTGTCTTTGCCCTTTCCACGGGCGAGCTGGAAGCGGACGTCAACATGGTGGGCGTGCTCGCAGAGTTTGTCCTTGCCGAGGCCATAAAGAGGGCCGTCAAAAAAGCGGACGGTTTCGGCATTCTGCCGGCCTTTCGTGACATCAACAAGGGCTGGAAGACCGCCTTGAGGGCCAGGGTGCCCCGGTAATTGACTTGCGGTTCCGGATGATAACCTTGACGGCGCAGGGGCCGTGACGCGAAAAGAAGGTAAAGAGAAGTCAGGGGACAGGGCATGGAAGAATATAAAAAGATCGCGGACATCATAAAGGAAAAGCAGTATGTCGTTGCTTTCACAGGTGCCGGCATATCCGTTGACGCAGGCATTCCGGCCTTCCGCGGGGGACAGGGCCTGTGGGAAAAGTACGACCCCATGGAATATGCCCAGATAAGATCTTTCATGGCCCGTCCGGAAAAGGTGTGGGTCATGCTTCGGGAGATGGCGGGGGTGATCTTCGCCTCAAAGCCCAGCCCGGCCCACCGTGCTCTGGGAAGGCTGGAGCAGATGGGTTATCTCAAGGCGGTGATCACCCAGAACGTTGACGGCCTCCACCAGGAAGCGGGCAACAGCAATGTCATAGAATATCACGGGAACCACCGGTGGCTTGTATGCGTGACCTGCCACACGCGCATCCCGTTCACGCCCGAAGATGCCGGTGTCCATCCCTATCCAAGGTGCGAAAAATGCAATAAGGCCCTCAAGCCCGATGTGGTCTTTTTCGGTGAGGGCATTCCCATGTCGGAGATGTTAAGGGCCAACGATGAGGCAGGAAGGTGCAGGGTCATGTTCATCATCGGCACATCGGGGGTTGTTTATCCCGCGGCGGAGATACCCCACATGGCAAAATCCAACGGGGCGACAATCGTCGAGATCAACCTTGAACACACCCCCTTTACATCGTCCATCACGGACCATTTCCTCAAAGGCACGGCATCCGAGGTCCTTCCCGAGATCCTGAAACACCTCTAAAGCGATACGAAACGGGGTTTGTTTAATGAAGGCAAAAGGCAAAATGACAGTTAAAAAAGAAAAACCCTCCGGGACTGCCGGCGCATTCAGTGATACCTATTTTGTCATCATGGCCGGAGGCAGGGGGGAGCGTTTCTGGCCGCTCAGCACAGACCTTGTGCCCAAGCCGTTCGTGAGCCTCACCGGTAAAAAGACCCTCATTGAAATGACTGTCGACAGGGCGAAACGGATCGTCCCGATCGGGAGGATCTTCGTTGTTCTGGGCAGGGAACATCTCCCTGCTGCAAAAAAGTGCCTCCCTGAGCTGCCGCTTAAGAATTTCATCATTGAACCCGTGGGCCGTGACACGGCACCCTGCATCGGGCTCGCGGCCACGATGATCCATCTTCGTGATCCCGGCGCGGTCATGGTCGTACTGCCTTCGGACCATTTTGTCCCTGATGGGAAGAGGTTTGCCGGACTTGTCAGGCAAGCGGTAAAGGCGGCCAGGGGAGGGGAGCATCTTGTCACCATCGGGATCCCTCCGCAAAGACCCGAGACGGGCTATGGCTACATAAAGACGGGGAATAAGGCGCTTTCCCTTTCGGGAGGCGATTGTTACAAGGTCAGGCGTTTTGTCGAAAAACCGGATCTGGCCAAGGCGCGGCATTATGTGAAGGAAGGCAGTTATTACTGGAACGCCGGCATCTTTGTGTGGCAGACACGGGTGTTCCTGGAAGGGCTTCGCAGCCACATGCCCCGTCTTTATGAAGGGCTTGAAGAATTGAGAGGGGCGCTCTTGCGCGGGGAAGGCAGGAAGGCCGACGCCATTTTCGCCGGTTTCGAGAAGGTCTCCATCGATTACGGGCTCATGGAAAAAGCGAAGAATGTGCTAATGATGCCCGCAGGGTTCCGCTGGGATGACGTGGGTACCTGGACATCCCTCTCGCGCGTTCTTGACACCGATGATGCCGGCAACGTGCTCCGCGGCAGGACTGTTGCTCTCGATGCGGACAATTGCGTGATCATATCCGACAGCGTGCCTGTTGCCGCCCTTGGGGTTTCAGGCCTCATCATAGTTGCTTCGAAGGACGGGATCCTCGTCTGCGATGCCTCAAAGGCGCAGGAAGTGCGCCAGATAGCAAAGATCATCAACAAGAAATCCTGAAGGCGGGCAATAGGTTATAGGTCATGGATCATAGGAAGAACGGTTTGAATGTTTATGAAGCTGTTCATAACCATTCAAACTCTAAAACTATTTTTCCCATGGCCTATCACCTATAACCCATCACCTTTTTCCATTTAATCGCCAATCAAATATCGGTGTTCAAAAGTAATATAAGGGAAAGGAGCATCCCTGGGAGGTACACATTGATAGCAAAGGTTGCGACTGCAACGGTCTATGGCATTAATGGAATAAAGATCGACGTTGAGGTGGACATCACCTATGGTCTGCCCGCGTTCAATATAGTGGGTCTGCCCGAGACATCGGTCAGGGAGAGCAAGGAGCGGGTTCGCTCGGCCATCAAGAATGCGGGATTCGAGTTTCCCGGTGACCGGATAACCATCAATCTCGCACCCGCGGACGTGCGAAAAGAGGGTTCTACATTCGATCTGCCCATCGCCCTTGGCGTGCTTGCCGCCATGGGTGTCTTCAAGAAAGAGTCCTTAAGAGGACACCTCATCGCGGGAGAGCTTTCGCTTGACGGACGCATCAAGCCGGTCCGCGGCATCCTTCCAATTGCCACGCTTGCCCGCAGCGAAGGGATAGACAGGGTCATCGTGCCCTGCAGCAACGGCAAAGAGGCATCCATAGTAAGGGACATAACCGTTTTCGGCGCCGACCACCTCCTTGAGATATTCCATTATCTGAAAGGCGAGGCAGGACTCACCATCTTCAATGCCGACGAACACTGCGAAGGCAGCGCGGCAGTGGGGGAAGATGTCGATTTCAGCGACATCAGCGGCCAGGCACAGGCTAAAAGGGCGCTTGAGATCGCAGCGGGAGGCGCCCACAACCTCCTTATGGTGGGGCCACCGGGTTCGGGCAAGACCATGCTGGCGAGGCGCCTGCCTACGATCCTGCCGGCGCTCAATTATACCGAGGCGGTGGAGACCACGAAGATCCACAGCATCGCGGGACTTCTGGGAACGGAAAAGTCGCTCATGATGATAAGGCCTTTTCGCGCCCCCCATCACAGCATATCCGATGCCGGGCTTATCGGCGGCGGCCACGTTCCGAGGCCGGGAGAGGTGAGCCTTGCCCACAACGGGGTCTTGTTCCTCGATGAGTTTCCCGAATTCCGCCGGCACGTGATAGATGGTCTGCGGCAGCCAATGGAGGACGGCAGTGTCACCGTGTCTCGGGTCAACCACACGATCACCTTTCCGGCGCGGTTCATGCTCGTCGCGGCCATGAACCCCTGTCCATGCGGGTATTTCGGAGACAGGAAAAGGGCCTGCACCTGCAGCGGGACACAGATCTACAAGTACAGGTCGAGGATCTCGGGGCCTCTCCTGGACAGGATCGACATCCACATCGAGGTCCCACCTGTGGCGATAAGAGAGCTTGCCGTGGACAGACGTGAGGAGTCTTCTGGAAACATAAGGACGAGGGTGACTACGGCGCGTGCGATACAGGGCGAACGGTTCAAGGAAAAAAAATACCATGCCAATTCGCAGATGCCCGCCCGCGCCATCAGGAAATATTGTCCTCTCGGGAAAGCTGCCGAAAGTATGCTTGAGGCGGCCATCGATAAATGGGGTCTCTCCCCCCGGGCCTACCATCGTATTCTTAAGGTGGCACGGACCATAGCCGACCTTGAAGGAAGCGACGGGATCAACGAAGGCCACATCGCTGAGGCGATCCGCTACCGCGCCCTGGACAGAAGGCTGGCCATGTGAAAATATGGTTTCAGCCGTTCCAGCTGTTCGAACCGTTTCAACGGGAGAGAGAAAGACGGTTTAAAACGTTCCAGCAGTTTGAACCGCTTCAACGCGGAAAACAAAACCTGAAAAGAGATGGTCTGTCCCCTCCCTTTAGAAAGGGAGGCCGGGAGGGATTTGGGTAAAGAACAACTTGAATGCCTGAACGTGAAAAACCAAAAAAAGACCTGAGGTTTTTAACGGTTGAAACGGCTGGAAATGTTTACGCCTGACGCTTCACGGTTCACGGTTTCTAAAGCACTTCACGGTTTCACGCGCTTTACGCTTTACGGTCCATTGAATGCCTGAACTGCTTGAATGTTCAGGGAAAAGGCGGTATAATGACCATCTCCGGGTAAGCATAAAGGTCGTTCAGGTCAGAGGCGCAATCCGGGAAAGAGCCGTGATCAGGTCTGCCATGTTTTCCTGAAAACATTATATTGAGGGAGTTAAGGATGTATATTTCTGTCATAGGTCACGGACGTTCAGGAAAAACAACCCTGTTCAAGGCTTTGAGCGGCGTGGAAAGCGCCCAGGGTTACTCCGAAGGGGACAGCATCATCTCCATAGACGTGCCCGATGAACGCGTTGAAGAACTGACGAAGATATTCAAGCCGAAAAAAAGCACCTACGCCCGGATCGAGCTCGCCGACACGGTTGCCATCGAAGAGGGCAACCTGAAGGATTCGACGATCAGCGCGAAGACGCTCCAGAAGATGCGCACGAGCGATGCCTTCATTCTGACGCTCAAATATTTCGACGGCGCAGTCTTCGAGGACCTCGAAAAGGATTTTCACGGGATCGTCAGCGAGTTCATCCTTGCCGATATGGTGCAGATCGAGAACCGTCTGGAACGCATCAAAAAGCAGGGCGGGAAAAAGGAGAACACTGCGCTCCTCCAGGAAGAGGCGCTCCTTGCGCAGTGCCTTGCCCACGTGAATGACGGCAGGGTGCTTTCAACGCTCGATCTTTCCGACAGCGACGGGAAGGCGCTCAGGGGTTTCAGGTTCCTGTCGCAGAAACCCATGATGATCGTTGTCAACTGCTCCGAGGAGAACATGGGACAGGCCGCCTCGATGTCGGAAAGACTCGCGCATACAGCAACCGGTTATCCCGTCATATACGCGTGCGCAAGGCTGGAGAGCGAACTGGCGATGATGGGGGCCGATGAGCAGGAGACATTCATGGCCGAGTTCGCCATAGAGGAATCAATCAGGGGGCGCCTGATACGTCTTGCCTTCGAGACGCTGGGGCTCATATCCTTCCTCACCGTGGGCGACGATGAATGCCGGGCGTGGCCCATAAGGAAAGGGATGAGCGCCCAGGAGGCAGCAGGTGCTATCCACAGCGACCTCGCGGCGCGCTTCATACGTGCCGAGACCATGTCCTACGGCGATTTCATGAAGCACGGGAGCATTGCCGAATGCAAGAAGGCGGGCGTCTGGCGCCTCGAGGGCAAGACCTACATCGTTCAGGACGGCGATATCCTCTCTGTCCGCGCCGGGAATTGAAGACTCGTTGAATAACCAATGACCAAATCACAATAACCGGGAAAACTTGCAATAAAACATAACAGCACCCTTAAAGATCAAGCGCGAACCCTCTTTTATTGAATAAGCCGTAATATGTTGATTATTTATACAATATTTGTATAATAAATGATATGAAGTTCGAATGGGACACGGTGAAGAACGAACTGAATCTCGAGAAACACGGGATAGATTTTGAAACTGCGAAAGACATCTGGCTCGATGAGAACAGAATTGAGATAGAGGCTCCATACCCGATCGAAAACAGGTGGATAGTCATCGGGACGGCGCAAGGCAAGGTATGGGCAGCAGTATATACCATGAGGAAAGGTGTAATTCGCATGATCTCTGTACGACGTGCGAGAGCGAAGGAGGTAAGACTTTATGAAGAGAAAACACCTGGCTAAAACCGCTGAGGAGTTTGATCAAAGATTTGATTCAGGCGAGGATATCCACGGACTTATCGATGTTTCAAGGGCAAAGACCACCCGCTGCGGCAGAAAGGTCCGCATAACGCTGGATGTCGCTGAGTCCCTTGTGAAGGATATTGACGCGATACGCGAAAAGATAGGGGTCGATCGCGGTGCACTTATTAAAGTGTGGCTGCACGAAAAAGTACTTGAGCAGAAAAAGCTTTAAAGGCAAGCAATAAAAAGCGATGTAGAGGAGGTAGATAGATATGGCGCAGGACCCCGGCATGGGATACAAGGTCACGGCCACCGTCGTGGAGGCGAAAGGCAGCTGCAGCGCGGGCCACAGGGCGGGCGACACATTCGGGATAAGCTGCCACGACTGCGGCGGGCTGTGCGGCTTTTTCTATCACAATATCTTTCCCGATCTGCAGACGTTCCAGTTCGGGGGCAATCTCCCGTGGTGGGGGGGCGACACTATACATGTCCAGTGCCCCGATGCCGCCAACCTGGTGACGCTGAAACTTGAGCGGAAGAAAAGGACATAGAGGCGGTTTATCCGGTTTAAGGAGGGGCAGGTCATGCCTTCATATTGCCACGATAGCACTATCAGCTATCACGAAAAGGGGTTTCCGAGAGTGCAGCTTGATCTGGCAGATCTATTGTGGAAAACCTGAACAAAAAGTTTTTCATAATAGAGTTTTGAATCATGTCGTATGAAAACCGGCATAGTTCCTTTACAAATCGTAATTACCGAGTCGTTCTGGCTGATAGATGATCTCGATTATCTTAAACTTCTTTGTCCCGGCCGGAACCCTCCACTCGATCGCGTCTCCTTCTCTGTAACCGATCAGGGCCGTTCCTACAGGCGCCAGTATGGAAATGGTCTTTTCTGCTGCATCTGTTTTGCCGGGGAAGACAAGGGTTAATGTCCTTTCTTCGCCGGTGTCCAGGTCCTTGATGCGGACAATTGAATTCATGGTGACAACATCATGCGGGATATCCTTCGAATCCACTATCCGTGCGCTATCGAGTTCCTCCTCAAGACGTTCAAGATACGGTGCATCGTTTCCGTTGTATATCTCTATAAGTGCACGCAATCTCTCCATGTCGTTCTGTGTTATATAGATCTCTCTCTTTTTCATGCTTTCACCTCCCGCCAGTCGTTTGTAAAGACTTCATTGCAGCTATTGCCCTTCCATCCTCATCGAATTCTTCACAGTAGATGAGCTTCCCCTGTATATATTTTTCAATCCTTGCCGCCTGTCCGGTTTCGTGATAAGACGTATGATTGCCTTCTTTTTCCCCCTGGTTGAAATTACCTTCTGCCAACAGGTTGCCATATTTATCGTATTTTGTATAAAAACCATCTAATTTCCCGTTTTTGTATTCAGCCCTCGTCTCAGTGTTGCCATTGTCGTGATAGCTCGTGACAACCCCATGAAGCCTGCCATGATGGTAGACCGCTTCCATCCATAACATGCCGCCGCGCCGGTAAAGTTTATTGGGACCGTGCAAAACGCCCTGGTTGAAACTGCTTTCCTCAAATATTTCTCCGCCCGGGTAATAATCGATGCCTTTTCCGTGAGCTTTGCCGTCTTTGAAGTCTATTATCCTCTTCACCGGCCCGTCGGGAACTATACCTGACCGACGCAGAAGAATACCCTTTTCGTCATATAGCTCTCTTGATATTTCTTTGTCGCCTGAATAATAACACACCTGTTCAAATTGCCCTTCATCTATAAAGGAGACAGCTTTCGTTACCACATTTGCTTGTTCAAAAATTTCTTTCTTTTCCGGATCCATACCAACCCTTCGTGATAAAGCTGGTCATGCTTCAGACATACCCTTGCCGTGCTTGCGCCAAAACGAAAAACTCCTGGCGTGTCTGCCGCAAATGACAAAATATAAATCGATTTTTAGGGTATTGTTTTAAAGGCGGATTGAAGGATTTCCCCAAAACCAGAACAAGTAGAAAAGAAATAGCGTGCTGTCATGTAAGTCATGTAACAAATTAGCACTAACACGATCGTTTGTCAAAAAGTTTCCAAAGCCGCAAAGAGGCCAAACATGTCCTCCGCCATTTCTCTGCCTCTGAAAGGCATGCATCGATCCTGTATGGTCTTTGTCTTCTCCCTGGCTCTTACGGCGCGTCCACCAACCGTTGAAGAATAATGGCGGTTTTAGGGGATAAACGGTGTTTTGTCGTCAATGCGGAGAAAGTCTGCAACCAGATGAAGGGCCCGCAATGACGTGGTCTTATGTAGGCCTCACCATGCTTGCCGTGAACATCCAGGGGGCGCCAGCGACGAGGCCCTGCCTGAGGGGCAATTTCCCCGCGCCCGCCCTGTACAGCAGGGGCCCCGGTGAAGGTCATGAACGATATGAACCCGGCATCAAAAGAAATCCCATGTGGGGTCGCCCGTGTGTGGCGCAAAAACTACACCACAATATCGTATATATGGTGAAGAAGTGATCCATGCGCATGTGCCGGATGCCCCGGACGCGGACGCCCCGGTACCAGTGCTATTGTATCACCTCCAGGTTCTTTTTCGCCATTATCCTTACCTTTTGTTGCAAGGCAGGGGGTCTTGTGGTAAGACATTAGCACTTTGCTGCCCCGGGGACGACCTGGAGTGCTCCGGCGGTAAAAGACCTTTTAAGGGGCCTATAAAAGAAATTATGGATTACGAAACTATCATAGGGCTTCGGTACCTGCGCTCAAAACGAAAAGAGGTCTTCATCTCCTTTACGACGTGGATAGCCGTCGCGGGGATCGCCATCGGCGTTATGGCCATCATTGTCGTCATCGCCGTCATGACCGGTTTCCAGGAAGAGATCAGGGCGCGCATCCTCGGCATCAATCCGCACGTCCTCGTGATGGACTTAGATGGCGAGATACGCAACCCCGGGGAACTGGTGGAAAAGGTAAAGAAGGTCAAGGGAGTGACCCAGGCCTTTCCTTTCACCGCCTTCCAGGCGATGGCACAGAACAACAAGCAGTTCACCGGGGTCGCCGTCAAAGGGATAAACCCCCGTGACGCGCAATTCCTTTCCAAACTCATCAAAAACGGCTCCGTCGATGCCCTGCAGCAAAAGGGCGCCGTCCTTATCGGGAAAGAGCTTGCAAAGCACCTGGGGTTGTTCCCCGGGGACAGCTTCACTGTAATGGTTCCCTACGGCGGTTTCTCGCCCATGGGTTCCATGCCGGAAACCATGAAGGCCCGCGTCGGCGGCATCTTCGAGACGGGGATGTACGAGATCGATAATACCCTTGTCGTCATGTCCCTCGCGGACGTGGAGGCCGCCATGGGCATAGGCGCCATCGGTATCGAGATCAAGCTTGTCGATGAGTACAAGGCGGGTGAACTCAAGTGGACCATTCTTGGCGCACTGGGACGGAATTATTTCGCAAAGACGTGGATGGAGATGAACCGCAACCTTTTTTCCGCCCTCAAGCTGGAAAAGCTCGCCATGTTCATCATCCTTGCCCTTATTATTTTGGTGGCAAGCTTCAACATCATCAGCTCCCTCATCATGACGGTGATGGAGAAGAAAAAGGATATCGCCATACTGAAGTCCATCGGGGCGAAAAGGCGCAGCATCATGAAGATTTTCATGATGGAGGGGATCACCATCGGCGTCATAGGGGCGCTTTTCGGTTCCGTGACCGGTTATATACTCTGCGCCGTTATCAAGAACACGAAGCTCATCAGGCTTCCCGAGGATGTCTATTACATAACTACGCTGCCGGCGAAGATCAGCATTATCGATGTGGCCCTCATTGCCCTCGTGACGACGGTCATCTGTGTCCTTTCAACGATCTATCCTTCATACAAGGCATCGAAGATCGATCCCGTGGAGACCCTGCGCTATGAGTGATCAGATCCTTAACGTTTCAGGCCTGACGAAGGTCTTCCAGAAGGACGGGGTGGTGGTGGATGTCCTGCGCGGGATCGATTTTGCCGCTGACCGGGGGGAGTTCATCACGATAATGGGGCCGTCCGGGGCGGGTAAAAGCACATTCCTCCATATCCTTGGCACCCTGGATAAGCCTACGGCAGGGACGGTCCTTTTCAGCGGACGGGACATCAGGGGTTTCACCGAAGACGAAGAGAGCCGTTTCCGTAACGAACAGGTGGGCTTCATCTTCCAGTTCTACCATCTTCTCCAGGATTTCAATGTTGTCGAGAACATCATGATGCCCCTTCTCATAAGGCGGGTGAAACCGGCAGAGGCGTCGGCGCGCGCGGAGGCGTTTCTGGAGACAATAGAACTTACCCACCGCCGCAGCCATAAACCGGGGGAGCTCTCCGGCGGAGAGCAGCAGCGTGTGGCCGTAGCGAGGGCGCTCATCAACGAGCCCGAGCTGATACTGGCCGATGAGCCCACGGGCAACCTTGACAGGAAGACGGGCCGGGAGGTCCTCACACAGATCCTGAAGATCAGACAGAGACTATCGGCGACGCTCATCCTTGTCACCCACGACCCGGAGATCGGCGCCGTCGGCGAACGCAAGCTCACCATGGTAGACGGCGAACTCTTTACAGAATAAAGAAGGGTTATAGGTAATAGGTTATGGGTTATAGGAAAAAATTGCTTTCCCCATCACCCATCACCTATGACCTATAACCCATAACCTGTCTTTTACTTTTTCATCACCGCTATAGGGAAGTCGGGGACGGTGGTCGGTTTTGCCGTCGTCGGCGTCTGCTTGCCCTGGGTCAGTTCCTTGACCCGTTCAGACAGGTAGAGGTCAAGCATGTTGATGGTGATCCTGCCCTTTCCGAGAAAGTCGGCCTTGCCGCTTATCCCCTCAACAAGCGCCTTGGTGAAGGCCCCGTTGCCCCAGGAAGAGTCTTCCATGGCAAACTGCCGTCCCGATGAGGAACTGAAGACAACTGCGCCATTCTCAGCGCTGGAAAGCTCGTTCACCAGCGCGTTGATATCGGCAATACCGCGCCGTGAGCCCATGACATTGCCGGAATGGCAGGTATCCACAAAGAGTATTGTCTTTCCCGCGAGAGAAACGACGGTGTTCTTAATGTCCGAAAAGGCGAGGCCCGTGCGCTTCAATTTGTCCAGGTCTGTATTGACTGGGAGAAAATAATAGATGCCGTTGGGGTCGTTCACGCCGTGCCCGGCGAGGAAGACCATGGCAACGTCCTTGCTCGTTGTTTCCTTGGCGATCCAGTCGAGGCCGTCGAGGATCTCATCCTTCGTTGCCTTTTCATCGGTCATCAGCCTGATGATGATGTCGCGGTAGAGCTCTCCCTTCTGACGGGACATGGTCTTTGTGAAATCATTTGCGTCTTTCGCGGCGAAGCCGAGTTTCAGCTCCTTATCGCGGTAATTGCTCACACCTATGGCGAGGATGTAAAGCTTTGGCTTGATGATGAACTCGTCTTTTTTCTCCGGCGCGGGCGGTTTTGCCGTTGCGGATGGTACCTTCCCGGCTGCTGCTTTTGTCAAAGGTTTCTGAGGAGGCGCCTTGCCGCCGGCTGCCTGAGGAGGCGGCGCGGCCGCCACCTGCTTACCGGACCACTTGAGATTCACCGTGGAAGGTTCGCTCGTGGCGTTCCTGTTCATCGCGAGGACCGATATCAGGGAATCCTTTTCGGGTATCCTGAGGTTCATCTGCCTGAGATCCTCGCCAGGCCTCTCTATCCCCCTCGGTACCTGCACGGGCCTTCCGTCGATGAGCACTTTGATGCCCGTAATTGGATCACCCGACGGAGAACGGACGGTGAACTTGATGGTGATCTCCACGTCCTTTACTTCGGTGCCGTCTTTGGGATACACGATCGTTACAACAGGGGGGAGCACCTTCTGTATGGACACCTCTTCCGTTTTCCTTCCCGATTCTTTGTCCGCTGCAAGAATGGCGGTATTTTCGTCCCTGGACCCAGGGACTTTCGCGACCACATCAGGCCGGTAGTAGACGGACCTGAAACGTGAGACAGGAAAAAAATCGGCGGCAAGCTTATCGCCCCTGTTGATATGCCAGCCGATGAGCTCTTCCGCTCCGGGGGCGGCATCGTAATAGCCGGAAGGGGTCCAGACGACCCAGCGTTTCATGTCATTGCTCGGGAAGAGCGCGAGAAGGACCTTGCCGTCAGATACGCTGTGCCAGCGGATGGTGCCGTCCGCCATGCCGGCCACGATGACCTGTCCGTCCCGGGTGATGTTGACCGCGCGGATGTGGGGGAAGGCTATCCTCCATACCTGGGCCCCGTTTCTGTCAAAGAGGTACATGCCTGCATTCGTGCCGATGACGAAATGCCTGCCGTCAGCAGAGACGGCGCGGCACAGCGAGAACTCGCCCTTGAAGAGCTTTATGGGCCTGCCGTTGAACTTCGGGGCCGTGGATGCCTGCCAATTTGTGATACGGACATCAGATATGTCCGGGTCCGGGCGGAAAAGTTCGACAGCCTTGGCCGGAGCGCCCCTTATCTCGTCCATTCTCCTGTCGGGGAGGGAAAAACGCACGGTCCTTTTCCTGCTGGTGAGCTCGTTGAACTGGACAACACTGCCGTCTGAGGAGACAAGAAAGCTGTCGTCCGCCATGAACCAGAGCGTGGTCGTGTCCTTGTAAAGGGTGATGTCGCCGGACGCGTTGATGACGCCTATTGCCGGCTCCTGGTTCGCGAAGGCGAGAAGGCCGCCAGGCAAGGCGTGAATGGCGGTCTTCATGCTCCTGCCTGCCTGTATCAAACCCTTTTCGGCCCTGAGTTCCCTGAAGGACCCCTTTCCCTCATCATCCCATCGCCCAAGGACATAAGGCCCTTTTTTGCCGCTGCCGGTGGCATAGAGGAACTTGCCGTCAGAGGACCAGGCCACGTTCAGGGCCAGCTCGGCCGCAAGGGACTGGCCGTAGAGAGGCGAGAGGTCTTTGCCGGAGAGCACGTCGATCTTTGGTGAATCATAATAACTGACGGCAACCTTTGAGCCGTCGGGGCTGAAGCTTATTGATATGGGATATTTTCCTCCCGGGGCTTTTTTTCTGGCGACGAGCTTGAAAGAGCCGTCATAGAGGCGGACCAGGCCGTCGAAACAGGCCGTCACCAGACGGCCGGAGCGGTCGAAGTCGGTGCTGTGCGCAGCGCTTTCGTAGCGTTCGTTGTCGATCTGCACGGGCGTATATCCCGGCACCCGCCATATTCTGATCCCGTTCTTGCCATGAAGGGCGGCGGCGAGGAAACGGCCGTCCCTGGAGTATGCGATGTGATGGATAATATTTGGCAGGCCGCTTATGGCTGAGGTCATCTGGCCGCTCTCGCGGTCAAAGACGTATATGTTGAACCCTCCCGGCCCTTTTGTTACGCCGCCGCAGGCGACCGAATTGCCATCGGGAGAGATGGCGACAGCGCGAATGATCCCCACGTTCTCTGCGCCGATGGGCGGCCTGAGCACCTTGAGGAGCCTGCCCGTCGGCATCTCCCAGACACGGACCGTCTTGTCCTCGCTGCCGGTGACGAGAAACCGCCCCCCGGGATCGCTGTGCATCTTGAAGATCCGTGCCGTATGCGCGCCCGTCTCAATGCGAAGATCCGGTTTCGTCGAGATCGTTTCTTCGCCCGGGGAGACCTGCACAATGGAAAGGAGGAATATCATTGCGCAGAATATTGCGGAGATATGTTGTCGTAGTCTCATTTTTACCCCTGTTTGCAAGATATATTCTATCATGTCTGTCCGAAAAAGGTAACCTCAGAAAAAGATCGTGCCCCAAAGTGTGCTGGTGTATAATATAAAAAACTGTTCCGGGGAAAGCGGTCATTGAAATATAACAGACATCACCTTGTAACGGCCTCTGCAGCGGCCCTTGCGGTAATTGTATGCCTTGCGTTGTACGGGGCGCTTGACGGTCTCGAGCTCAAGGCCTACGATGCGCGTTTCCGGCTCGCTGAAAGGCTCGGTCTTGCCGGCGGCCGGGCAAGCGGCCAGGTGATCGTTGTCGGCATCGATGAGACTTCGGTCATCAGTAAAAAACCCCTTCTTTTCATATATGACGATATCGGAAAATTCCTGCAGCTCATGAATGAACATGGCGCAAGGGTCGTAGGTCTCGACATCATCCTCGTGCACAAACAAAGCGACAAGCTCAGGGTTGCCGCTGAAGCGTTCGCAGCCGGGGACCCTCAAACAAAAAAGAAGTACGGCGAATTCATGGGCCAGATCGGCGAGAGGCTCGACAGATCGGTGCTTGGCCCGATCATGGATGCTTCAGCGAACATGCAGATCGTGCAGGTGGTCCATGGCGACCTTGTGCCGTTCTACTACGGGGTGAGCCCGTTCATAAAGAACATGACCATTGCCGACGCCTCCCTGACAGACGGAGACCTGCGTGAGGGCGATGGCGTCATCAGGAAACAGCGGCTTCAGGGAGCAGAAAAGAAGACCTTTGCCTCCGCGCTGTACGCGCTTGCCGCTGGCAGGGAGTACCCCGGCAGCGAAGTGTTCCTGAATTATTTTCTCACCGGCAGCATACCTTTTTACTTTTTCGATGATGTCATGGGGGGCAGGATCGACGGGAACAAATTTAAAGGGAAGAGTGTCATACTCGGTTATATGAGCAGTTACGAGGACGTCCACGCCACGCCTCTCGGACGGGACATAAGACCTTCAGGATTATCGAAAAAAAGCGGCAGGCCAAATCGGTCCGGAGGCGGCAGGATGCCGGGACCCTTCATCCACGGCATCATAACAGAAACCATGCTCACGGGAACGCAGTTGAAAGAAGCCCCCCCCTACTGGAACGTTGTCGTCCTTGTTGTCATGGCGGGGATTGCGCTGGCGTCCGCCTCTCTCTTGCGGCCCGCGTGGGCCGCCGCCGCTTCCGCCGCCGCCATCGCCGTTTTTTTTGCCGCGAACCTGGCCCTCTTCGCTTCCGGGTTATACCTGCGCCTGATTCCGCAGATCATTGCGCCTCCGGTGGTGCTCATGCTTGTCTATCCTTACCGGTATTTTGTTGAGGAAAGGACAAGAAGAAAGGTGCAGAAGGTTTTCGGCTACTATATAGACAAGGATGTCCTCGACAGATTCCTTGAAACCGACAGCGAAGCGCTCCTCGGCGGCGAATCGAGGAGCATATGCATTTTCTTTCTTGATGTCCGAAACTTCACCATGCTTTCAACGAAAAGGCGTGCCGACGAGATGGTGAAGTTCCTGAATTTCTTTTTCGGCACCGTCACGGAGATAATCCAAAAGCACAGGGGTTTCGTCAACAAGTTCATCGGCGACGGTATACTCGCCTTTTTCATGACAGGCGAAGACCCCGTGACCGACGCGGTCGGCGCGGCAGGAGATATTCTCAGGGAAACGAAAAGGCTCAACGAAGAGAAACGTTTTCATGAATTCATCGGGGACTGGGAGGTGGGCGTCGGGATCGGCATACACTATGGAGAGGTTATCCTGGGGAACATCGGATCAGAGAGGAAGATGGATTTTACCATCATCGGCGAACATGTGAACATAGCCTCAAGAGTGGAAGGACTTACAAAGGACGTAGGATCGGCCCTTCTTGTGAGCGGCGCCGCCAGGGCCGCCGCGGGGAACACATTCCGGTATCGCCATATAGGAGAGCGTTCAGTTAAAGGGGTACAGCAGCCTGTACCTCTTTACACCGTCGAGGAGATATGATGTATTTATCTTGTTGCGGACAGAGCGAATCGTTTAAGAAACAGGAGGGAAGTATCATGAAAAAAATGCGTGCGGTCTGTCTTCCCGTGGTCTTTTGCGTCTCTTTGGTTTTTTTCAGTGCGGCCCTCGCAGGGGCGGCGGAACAGATAGGCTATGTCTTCGATGTCCAGGGCGCGGCGGAGTTTAAGGGGGCCGATGGAAAAACGATCAAGCTCAAAAGGAGTGAACACCTCCTCCAGGGTGTAAGGAACGGCGACAGGATAAAGGTTGGCAAGGGAAGGGTCGTCGTGGCCGTGATAAAGGAAAACAAGGGTTACGAGATCTCAGACAACTCGGAAGGTATCGCGAAGGAAGGAAAGATCGTGGCCGTCCGGGGCAGGGTGGCCGAACTGAAGGGCCTGCACGCACCGGGCAAGGCGACGGCGGGATCGATAGGCGGTTTTGTCGTGCGAAGCGTAAAGCCTTGCATAAGGGCAATCTCACCGGTGAGCACCACCATTATCGATCTGATGCCGGAGCTTACCTGGGAGAACAAGTGTCCCGGTAACAAGAAGGTCACTGTAAAGATCATTTCCGGCGACAACGTTCTTTTCAGCACTGAAAGCGAGGGCAGTTCGCTGAAGGTGCCCGGGAAGGTGCTCGCCTACGGCAGCGAATACCGGTGGATCGTCGATTCCGGCAAGGCAAACAACGTTTCCGGCGGTGTTTTTTCGCTCCCCGCAGAGGAAGAAGTGAAAACAATAAAGGCAAAGATAGACCAGTTCCAGGAGCGCAAACAAGACCTCTCTTTCAGGTTTTCCTATGTCTTTTTCCTGGTCGACAACAACCTGAATGACATGGCAAAAGCGCAGATCAAGGCCCTCAAGGCCGATTTTCCAGACAACAATAATATAAAAAAGATGGAGGAAGGCATCAAATAGGGAAAAGAACTTGGTCCTTATCAATCCTCCGGTAACAAAACCGTGCGAAATGCCGGCGGGCATCACCCGGCTCGCCGGCGCGCTCCGTCAGGCGGGGCATACCTGTCGGGTCATAGATATGAACCTGGAAGTGATGCTTTTCGCGCTCGGGAGCCCCGTCGCGAAAAGCGACACCTGGACGGCCCGTGCCGAACGCGATCTGCGCTTAAACCTCGCAGCCCTGAAAAACACGAAGACCTACCGCAGTTTCGATCGTTATAAACGATGCGTTAACGACCTGAACCGTCTTCTGTCAGTCGGCGCACAGAGGGATGGTGTGCGGGTCAGCCTCTCCGATTACGAAGACACGCGCCGCTCGCCTCTCAGGAGCGACGATCTTATCGCCGCCGCCGGCCGACCTGAAGATAACCCTTTTTTCGGCTATTTTTCCGCACGTTTCAGGGAGGTTTTTAACGAAGGCCCCCCGCGCTTTGCCGGTTTTTCCCTTACCTACCTCAGCCAGGCGCTGACAGCCTTCGCGATGATCGGTTTTGTGAGGCGCGAGTTCCCGGGCGTGCGGATCATATTAGGCGGCGGCCTGGTGACGTCGTGGATGAGCGCACCGAAGTGGCACAATCCCTTCGGCGGTCTTGTCGACCACCTCGTGAAGGGACCCGGGGAAGATTTTCTCATCGGGCTTTCAGGAGGGGTTTCGAGCGATGCTCCGGGGCGGGCCTTTCCAGCCTGCGCTTACGATGTCTTTCCGGTCAGCGATTATCTGGCCCCGGGGATGATAATGCCTTTCAGCACATCGACGGGCTGTTATTACGGAAAGTGCAGTTTCTGTCCCGAGAGGGCCGAGGGCAACGTCTATAGCCAACTGGCACCGGTGAAGACGACGGCGCAGCTTTCCCGTCTTGTAGCGCGGGAAGGGCCGGCCCTTGTGCATATCGTCGATAATGCGGTCAGCCCGGCCATGCTCGGGGCGCTTGCGAAAGAACCCCCCGGTGCGCCATGGTATGGTTTTGCCAGGGTGACAGGAGAACTTGCCGACCAGGGGTTCTGCAATGACCTGAAGTGTTCAGGGTGTGTCATGCTGAAACTTGGCGTCGAATCCGGGGACCAGCAGGTCCTTGACGGCATGCGGAAGGGCATTGAGCTTGCCGTTGTATCGAAGGCCCTGAAGGCGCTTGCCCACGCCGGTATCGGCACCTACGTCTACCTCCTCTTCGGCACGCCATGGGAAGACGAGGATGCGGCGAGAAAGACCCTCGATCTTGTCGCCGGCCACCATGATCTGATCGGCTTTCTTAATCTTGCGGTATTCAATCTCCCCCATAACAGTCCCGATGCGGCCGGCCTGGAGGTGAGGCCCTTCTACGGGGGAGACCTTTCCTTTTATGCCGATTTTGTCCACCCCCGAGGATGGGACAGAAAGAAGGTGAGGCGTTTTATAGACAGGGAGTTCACCCGTCACCAGGCTGTCCGGGCGATCATAAAGAGACAACCGCCTTACTTCACATCAAATCATGCGCCGTTCTTCACGGATACTTTTTGTTGATTTTTTCGGCGGCATGGCTATTATTATGAGAGCGCGGGACCGGAAATGAAAAAGGACAGGCAATGAAAGATCTTTTTAAACGTGTTGCGAGGCACCACCTGGCATTGGCGGGGCTGATCATCCTCATACCGATGTTCTTCTGCGCCCTTTTCGCGCCGCTCATCGCGCCGCACGACCCCATAGAGCCTGACATAAAAAATATCCTTGCCGGTCCGTCGTTCGCCCATCCGTTCGGTACGGACACCCTCGGCAGGGATGTATTGTCACGGGTCATCTACGGAACAAGGATATCGCTTCTCGTTGGGTTCGTTTCCGTGGGCATCGCCATTCTCATCGGCATGATACTCGGGGCGATCTCCGGTTATTACGGGGGGATCATCGATGAGGTCATGATGCGCTTTGTCGATCTCATGATGTGCTTTCCCACGTTCTTTCTCATACTTGCCGTCATCGCCATCCTCGAGCCGAGCATCTGGAACATCATGATTGTCATCGGGCTCACGAGCTGGATGAACACGGCACGGCTTGTGAGGGCCGAGATACTGAGCATCAAGAACAAGGAATACGTCATGGCCGCCAAGGCCCAGGGCCTCGGCGAATCGAGGATAATCTTCCGCCATGTCCTGCCGAACGCCGTTTCCCCTGTCTATGTGGTCGCGACGCTCGGAATCGGCGGCGCCATACTCACGGAATCGGCGCTCTCTTTTCTCGGCATCGGTGTCCAGCCCCCCACTCCAAGCTGGGGAAACATCCTCACTCAGGCGAAGGACAACATCGAGGTCGCCTGGTGGCTTTCCCTCTATCCGGGCCTTGCGATATTTTTCACTGTCATGGGCTACAATCTCCTCGGTGAGGGCCTGCGTGACATCTTCGATCCAAGGCGCAAAGGCGCAACTTCGTAAATAAAAAAAGACCGTGAGGCGTGAAACGTAAAGCGATAGACTTTGTTTTTGACACCTTGTGGTTTACGCCTTACACTTTACGGTTTTTAAACGGTTTACGGTTTCTCACAAAAAAACCCGGGTGGGACGGCCACCCGGGTCGGTTTGTCGAAAAGGCGTGTTATGCGGCCGCTGTTTTCTGGGCGAGGCCAAGGCGGTCGAGGGTTTCGAAGTATGCCTCGATGCGCGTGCGCACCTGTGATTCGGCATAGAAGCGCTGGTCTCCCATGTCGCTCTCGAAGACAAGAGCAGGTATGCCCGTTCTCTTGGTCAGGATGTCCTTCAGGGTGGGCACCGCGAAGGAAACGGCCTTGCAGCTTCTGTTCATGAACATGATCATGCCGTTCATGGAATATTTCTTGAAGAGATCCGTTGCCATGTCGGCCCTGTCCTCGATGGTTGAGTTGGAGAACCTGTTCACATAGTTTTCTGCGAGCGTGACCAGCGGGTCCTTGTCGAGGTCGAACTCGAAGCTCCATGCGTGGACGTACAGGGATGTGAGGATGACGCCGCCGTAAGAGCCCAGCAGCTTGGCATGGTCGCTGAACTTGAACCAGACGGGGAGGTTTTCCCAGTAGAGGCGGTATTTTTCCTGGTCCCTGGGAAGCACGCCGATGCCCTGGTCCACCTTTGCCTGGATCTCGTCGCAGAGCGTCTGGTAGTAGTCGACGCATTCCTGTGTGCCCCTGCGGTACACGGCGATGGCCATGCCGATGAGGGCGTCGAAGATGCTGATGGGTGACGGTTTATACTGGGCCATGTCGAGGAATTTCCTGTAGAGTATGCTCGACGCGGCGGAGTATTTCATGACCTCTTTGAGACGGTCATAGTCAAATTTCCTTTTCGTTTTTTCCTCGAGGAAGCTGATCAGCTCCTTGAGCTGGAGGACGCAGTACTTGACGATCTCCTCGCGGGCCTTCTTGTCCATGATATGCTCGGGGGTGTCAAAGACAAAAACGGGCAGGTTGCCTTTTCGTGCCAGTACCTGGAACCATTTGGTCAGGGTGAAGCACTGGGCATTACAGGCAAGGAAGATGTCAGGGTCGGGGATGCCGCGGGTGACCGTAACACCCGTCTTCCGATAGCCAAAATCACTCCTGGCATAGGCACAGAGGTGGTTCGTATACCCCATGCTCTCGACGACTGAGCAGAGCTCTACCCCTTTCTTCGCCGTCAGGTTCGCGACTGCGTGGTTCTCGGGGTAGATGGGCACGATATCGTGGGCGACGAATAGCTCCACGGGAGAAATAGCCGTTGTATAGCCCACCAGTTTCCCGTTCTCATGGGCGTGGAATGCATCTTCCATGTATTCATCGGTGATCTTTTTCGATAGTTGTTTTGATGTCAGCTTGTCGCTCATAATGAGCCCCCTTTCAGTGATTCGAAGAATGCCTGCGCTCTCGTCAGGACATGGGACAGGGAGGTTGTCTGGTACTCCGTGTCCAGGACATGTATCGGTATCCCTTCTTTTTTGATCATGTTCTTCAGGTCCGGCAGATCATATTCCTGTGATTCACAGAACTCGATGTGTACAAAAATGACGGCCTTTGCCTTTGTATCATTGTAAAGTTTTTTCACTTCCTCGAAGTTTTTGTAGACATTGTCATGGATCGGCGAGAAGAACCCTCTCTTGAAATGTCTGTCCGCCAAAGCGTCTATGGGGTTTCCGTTCACGGATACCATGCCCTGAAGGTAGCGCGTACCGTCGACGAGGGTGTCGCCGACGATATTGAGCTTCAGTTCGTCAAGGATGTCAAATATCTCGGGCGGGTCACAGGTGATCCCCACAAGGATGACATCGGTGAATTTCTTGCCCTTTTTCGCCTTCAGGCTGTCCTTGATGGTTTTCAGGCTCTTGTTGATCTCAGCCTTGTCGGCCTGCAGGGAAAGCTTCATCATGGCGAAGAATTCCTTGTTGGTTATTGTGCCCGGAGACTCCCTTTTGATCTTGTAAAGCTCGCCGAGAAGCGCCCTGTTCTCGTTGTGGACCGCGATGGATGCGTTCAGGGCATCGTTGCCCGGCTTTTTTCCCAGCCACTTGCCGAGTGATTCAATGAGCCTCTCTATCTCCTCTTTGACCCAGTACCTCGCGCTTGGCCTGTCGGCCTGACGGGGCGCCAGGTAGCTCTCGACATATTTATCGGGAAAATTGATCCGCCATATGTCGGAAAGGTGCTGCGTTGTATCGCAGACCTGTGGAAGGACGAAGCCGCTGAAAAGGTCTCCCTCGTAGCTCAATGCCAGTTCGAGATTGCTCCGCGCGAGAGAGCAGGCATTGTCCGGGAGATGGCTCGGGGCCTTTTTTAATGGTTTATGAGTACCAAGAATTGTAACGGGAAGAAGATCGAATGCGTAGATCACCTCTTCGGGAACATCAGCGATGGTACTCCCAACTACTTTCTTTCCTGTATCTCTAGCCCATTTACGGATGGAAGGATACGGATCCCTGGCGAGTGCAACAACATCTTTCAGACTTAGACTTTCCCACATAACCCCTCCAGAAATGATGAAAAATTTCACATATTATATGAAGGTTCACCATTATTGTCAAGGCAAGATTGGGCACCGTCAACGCCCTAAAAATAATGAAAAAACGGTGTTTTCAGGGCCGCCGCCGACCGCCGTACTTAGCGGGACGTTCCCTCCTCCACCCAGCGGGCGTAGGCGTCGAGTGCCTCATCGATGGCGATGGCGATGATCTCGGGGACCTCGTAAGGATGGAGCTTTAGTATCGCTTCCTCGACCTGGCGGTACAGCGAGGGCCTGGTTTTCAGCACGCAGTACCACTCTTCGGTCTCCTCGATAGCTCCCTTCCACCGGTATATGCTCCGCACGGGCCCGGTCACCTGGCAGCACGCCGCGAGGCGGTCTTCGACGAGGCGCCTTCCCATGGCACAGGCCGCCTCTTTGTCGTCCATTGTCGTCACGATCTGGATAATGTTCGCCATATGCTCCCTCCCTCAAAACGGTTTTTTATTGTTCCGCTTCACGATGTCCGACGATCCTTTCCAGAACAATTTAACTTGAAATTATGGGAGATTTCATATATTTTTCTATGCTACAATAGCATTTGAAGGATTTGAGGTTCCTACATGTTCCATATCAGGGATGGAGATGCGATCATACTTGCAAGCGAATCGACGAGAAGGGTGGATATCCTTCGGACCCTGGGCATCCCCTTTTCGATCGTTCCGCCCGATATTGACGAAAGCAGAAGGCACGAGGAGACGCCCAAGGATTACGCGCTCAGGATCTCCCATGAAAAGGCCCACAAGGTCGGCAGGTATTTCCCCGACAAATGGGTAATAGGCGCCGACACCATAGTGGTCTATAAGGGCAGGATACTCGGCAAACCGAAGAACGAGGAAGAGGCCTTCGCAATGCTCCAGCTTCTGAAAGGCAAGTGGCACAAGGTCATAACGGGGTTTTGCGTGCTGAACGTAGCCAAGAAGATCACGTACCGGGACGCAGTGGAGACAAGGGTCTTCATGAAAGACCTCCTCGATCAGGAGATAATGAAATATATCGGCACCTCGGAACCGCTCGACAAGGCCGGGTCATACGCGGTCCAGGGTAAGGGCGGCTACATGGTGAAGGAAATAAAGGGTTCCTACTCCAACGTGGTAGGCCTACCCATATGCGAAGTGGCGGAAGTCCTTCTGTCGCTGGGCGTTCTTTCATGAGCGATATCGGCCGTGCCCTTGAGGCCGTGCGCGGGAGAATGGAGAAAGCGTGCGCCAGGGCGGGAAGGGACCCCGGCGGTGTGAGGCTCGTTGCCGTTACAAAGACCGTTGACGCCGGGCGCGTCAGGGAAGCCATTGACGCCGGTGTCAGGGACTTTGGAGAGAATTACGTGCAGGAAGCGAGAGTAAAGATAGATGCCGCAGGTGCGGCAGGAGACGTCCGGTGGCATATGATCGGGCACATCCAGAGCAACAAGATCAAGTATATCCCGGGGCTTTTCGACTGCGTCCACACAGTTGACCGCACCTCGCTCCTTGACGGTCTGGAGCGTCATGGAAAGCCGATGGACATTCTTTTTGAAGTGAACCTCTCGGCGGAAGAGACAAAAAGCGGAACAGACCTCGACGGGCTGAAGAAGATGCTCGAGAGAGTATCCGGTCTGAAATACTTAAGGCCTGTGGGTCTCATGACGATGCCGCCGTACACGGCAAACCCTGAAGATGTGCGGGGGATATTCAGACAGCTCAGGGAGGTCCGCGACGGGGTGAACGCGCAGTTCGGCCTTGCCATGAAGGAGCTTTCCATGGGCATGTCCTCGGATTTCGAGGTCGCGATCGAGGAGGGGGCCACCATGGTGAGGATAGGAACGGCATTGTTCGGGGAGAGAATATGAAGCCATGGGGTGGAAGGTTCAAGGGCCAAACGGACCCGCTTCTGGAAAAGTTCAGCGCTTCAATCGGTTTTGACCGGGAGCTATACAGGCACGATATAAAGGGGAGCATTGCCCACGCCGGGATGCTCGAGAAGATCGGCATCCTCAACGCGCAGGAAAAAAAGAAGATTGTCAGGGGGCTCAAGGAGATAGAAAAGGAGATCGACTCCGGCCGCTTCCAGTTCTCCGATGCCCTCGAGGACATCCACATGCACATTGAGGCGCGGCTCATCGAGAAGACCGGCGAGGCGGGCAAGAAGCTCCACACGGGCCGCAGCCGCAACGACCAGGTATCGCTGGACATGCGTCTTTTCCTCAAGGAGGGGCTGGCCGGGATCGACGAAGGGCTGAAAGGTCTCCTCGGAGCGCTGCTGAAAAAGGCGGAAAAGGAAAAAGACGTCATCATGCCGGGCTATACGCACATGCAGCGCGCCCAGGTGGTTCCCTTTGCACATTACCTGCTGGGCCATTATTTCGCGCTCAGGCGCGACAGGGACAGACTCTCGGAATGCTTAAGGCGCCTTGATGTCCTTCCGCTCGGAAGCGGGGCGCTCGCCGGATCGACGATACCCCTCGACAGGCAGTGGGTCAGAAAAAAGCTCGGCTTCGCGAAGGTTTCCCGCAACAGCATGGACACCGTGGCCGACAGGGATTTCGCTGTCGATGCAGTGTATTCGTCGGCCATGATAATGGTCCATCTCAGCAGGTTCGCGGAGGACCTCATCATCTTTGCCACCGAGGAGTTCTCCTTCATATCCCTGCCGGACGAGCTATGTACGGGCTCAAGCCTGATGCCGCACAAGAAGAACCCCGATTCACTTGAGCTCATCAGGGGCAAGACCGGCCGTGTGGCTGCCGATCTCTTCGGGCTCTTTATGATATTGAAGGGCCTTCCCTACACATATAACAGGGATCTTCAGGAGGACAAGGAACCGCTGCTGCACGCGGTCCGCACCGCGAAAGACTCGCTTGCCATCATGGAGCTGTGTGTGAAAGGGATGACGGCGGATAAGAAGAACATGGAAAAGGCAGCCGTGGAGAGTTTCATGCCCGCCGTGGAGATGGCCGAATACCTGACCATGAAAGGGATGCCTTTCAGACAGGCACACGGCGTTGCCGGGACCGCGGTAAGGATGTGCGAGGAAAAAGGGATGCGCCTCGGCGACATGACCCTGGCTCAGTTGAAAAAGCTGTCCGTGCTTTTTGAAAAGGATGTTTTTGATTTTATAAGGCCTCAAAGCGCCCTGAAGATGAGAAGGTCGGAAGGCAGCGCTTCCTTTAAAGAGGTATCGAAGGTAATAGATGCAGAAAAAAAGTATCTCCGTTCTTAGTGCGGTCCTTTGCATTGCGCTGGCATTTGCATCATGCGGGATCAAGGCCGACCCCAAGCCGCTGGCGGTTGTGAGGGCGGGCGTGATAGGCGACCTCCGGGGAGAGGCGAAGGACGGCGTGCTGTTTCTTTCATTTACCGTTCCCGCGGCGATAGAGGCAAAAAAGAAGGGTGATGAGGTGGAGATCGCAGGATTCAAGATCCTGAAGGGCTGCGGCACCTGCCTGGGGGCGCTGGCTCCCTTCAGGACGGTTACGCTTGGGGATGCAAAAGGATACACCATCGCGGCGGGCAGGCTCTATATTTATGATGACGACCTGACCCCTGGCAGCGATTACGCATACAGGGTGCAGCCCTTCACGAAGAAAGGGACTGCAGGAGATGATTCGAACGCCTTCATCATCAAGTGGACATACCCGCCGGGTGCGCCGGCCGGGCCGCTCAAGGCGGTGGAAAGCGATGCAAGGGTTGAGCTTACATGGACAAAAGAAGAGGGATACCTTTACAATATCTACCGCTCCGAGGACGAAACATATCCCCTGTTCCCCCTCAATGGCAGGCCCACCGAGAACACGCTCTACATGGACGCCGGCCTCACGAACGGCCGCACATACGTCTATGAGGTGAGGGCGGTCAGGATGGAGAAGGGGATCGCCTTCGAGGGCCCCGGGGTGAAGGTCAAGGCCACACCCAGCGACAGGACGCCGCCCGTCGCTCCCGCCCAGGTGAAGGCGGTCAAGAAAGGCAGCACGATAGAGATCACCTGGACCGAAAATACCGAAAAGGATCTTGCCGGCTACAATGTCTATCGTGTGATGGGGACAAGCTCGGTAAAGCTGAACAAGACCCCGGTGAAGGAAGGCAGGTTCTCAGACGGGAAGGCGCCCGATTACCGCTTTATCGCATATTATGTAACGGCCGTCGACGGCGCCGGTAACGAGAGCGACCCGTCGCAGGAATCTATCGTTTATTTGCAAGAGTGAGGCTATGGACTATTTCGAATATCGCAATGGAGAACTGTTTTGTGAAGATGTCCCCGTGAAGACGGTGGCGAAAAAGGTCGGTACCCCGCTTTACCTTTACAGCTACGGCACCTTTGAGAGGCATTTCCTCGTGTTCGACGGGGCATTCCGCAACATACCCCACCTTGCCTGCTATTCCCTCAAGGCAAACTCCAACGGCGCTCTTGTCAGGACCATCGCGAAGCTTGGCGGCGGCGCGGACATTGTTTCGGGCGGGGAGCTCCACAGGGCGATCATGGGCGGCATACCGGCCCGGAAGATCGTTTACTCCGGTGTGGGAAAGAGCGAACAGGAACTGCGGCTTGCCATCGAAGCCGGCATCCTCATGATCAATATCGAATCGGAAGGAGAATTCCTGCTCCTCAAGAAGCTGTCGCGGAAGATGAGGAGGAAGGTGCCCGTTTCCATACGGGTCAATCCCGAGATAGACCCGAAGACACATCCGTATATCACGACGGGGCTTAAAAAGAACAAATTCGGGGTGCTCTGGTCGGAGGCGTCCCGCCTTTACAGGGAGATCGCCGCCGAAGAGAATCTCGTGCCCGTGGGCATATCCTCGCATATCGGTTCCCAGATCCTCGAACTGGGACCCTTCATCGAGGCCGTGACGTCGCTGAGGTCGATGATACTGGAACTCAAGGAACAGGGGATCGCCGTTGAGATGCTCGATATCGGCGGCGGACTCGGCATCACCTACAAGGACGAAATGCCTCCGCGCCCCGACGAGTACGCCGGTGTGGTCGAAGATAAGCTGCGGGACATGGGGATCAGGCTCATCCTTGAGCCCGGCAGGGTCCTTGTCGGCAACAGCGGGATATTCGTCACAAAGATGCTCTATGTGAAGAGGACGCAGGGAAAGACATTCTACATAGTCGACGGCGCGATGAACGACCTGGTAAGGCCTTCACTATATGACGCCTACCATGAGATAATACCCGTTGTTGAAGCAGCCGGAAAGACGGCCGCCGCAGACATCGTGGGGCCCATTTGTGAATCGGGGGATTTCCTCGCAAAAGACAGGCAGCTGGCAGAAGTTAAAGAGGGCGATCTTCTGGCCGTAAAGTCAGCGGGTGCTTACGGTTTTTCCATGTCATCCAATTATAATTCCCGCATGAGGGCCGCGGAGGTCCTTGTCAGGGGTAGTGAATTTTTTGTGGTCAGGAAAAGGGAGACCTTGAAAGACCTGACACGGGGGGAATCGATCCCATCTTTTCTGGAGGTATGAAAAACGTGGTTGAACTTGAATTTTCAAAGATGAGCGCAAGCGGGAACGATTTTGTGATGATCGATAACCGTGACGGGAAGATATATGAAAGGTTCCCGGATATGAAGGAGTTTGTGGCGAAGGTGTGCAGGTTCCACCACTCTGTCGGCGCCGATGGCGTCATATTGATCGAGAACTCCGCCGATTATGATTTTCGCTGGCGGTTTTTCAACGCAGACGGTTCGGAGGCCGAGATGTGCGGCAACGGCGGCCGGTGTGCCGCAAGGTTTGCATTCATGAACGGCATCGCAAAGCAGAGAATGGCCTTCGAAACGGTTGCGGGGGTGATCAAGGCCGAGGTCCACGGCCAGAAGGTAAAACTGCAGCTCACAAGGCCCGCAGATCTCAAGCTCGACTACCCAGTCGGTCTCGACGATAAAGAGCTTTTCGTGAGCAGTGTCAATACCGGCGTGCCCCACGCCGTACTTCTGGTCAGCGATATCGACCTCGTACCCGTCGATGAACTGGGGAGGATGATACGGAGCCACAAAGTGTTCGGTGATAAGGGCACGAACGTGAATTTTGTGGAAGTACTGGATAAGAAGAACGTCAAGGTGAGGACGTTTGAGCGCGGCGTGGAAGGTGAGACCTATGCCTGCGGCACAGGGGCCGTTGCCTCAGGGGTGATCCTTGTGGAAAAGTCCCTTGTCAGGAGCCCTGTAAACATACATACCCGGGGCGGAGAGGTCCTCAAGATATACATAGGGGACGAGGTCTACCTGGAGGGAGATGCGAAGTTCATATATAAAGGTCATTTACATGAAGAAGCGCTCCTTTGACAAACCGGGCGTTTTTTAAGACAAGGCGGGACCGTAAAAAAGGTGTCCGCACATCAGAAAGGAGAAAAAATGGAACTGAGAGGTGTTTTCACGGCCCTCGTAACACCTTTTCGCAACGGAGAACTTGATGAGAAGGCGCTTAAAAAGCTCATTGAGTTCCAGCTGGCAGGAGGCGTCGATGGAATCGTGCCTTGCGGAACCACTGGCGAGGCCCCGACGCTTTCTTATGAAGAGCATGAAAGGGTCATCGAGCTTACCGTCAAATATGTAAAAGGAAAGGTGCCCGTCATTGCCGGTACCGGCTCGAACAGCACCAAGGAGGCAATAGAGCTGACCCGGTCGGCGAAGAAGCTCGGCGCCGATATGTGCCTCCTCACGACGCCCTACTATAACAAGCCCACACAGGAAGGGCTTCTCCGGCACTTCCTGGAGATCGCGCAGAGCGTTCCGGTCCCTCTCGTTCTCTACAATATACCGGGCAGGACAGGCGTAAATATGACTCCAGAGACAATAGCGCAACTCGCCAGGACAAAAAACATCGTAGGTATAAAAGAGGCTGCGGGGTCGCTGACGCAGGTATCGGATATCTATCGTCTCACGAAAGGCAGATTCGCCATCCTTTCAGGAGACGACAATCTTTTTCTGCCCATGATGAGTGTCGGCGCCGTCGGTGTCATATCCGTCTTTTCAAACATCATGCCCAGGGAACTCAAAACACTCTACAGGGCCTTCATGGTGGAGCAGGACATGGCCAAGGCCCTGAAGGTGCATACGAAGCTGATGCCTGTCTTTCAGGCGATGTTCATTGAAACGAACCCCATACCCGTGAAAGAGGCACTCTACCGGATGGGGATGATCGCCCGTGAATACCGGCTGCCGCTTTGTCCCATGTCGGAGAAGAACGCCGCCTTTCTCAAGGGGCTTCTCGGTGAATACGGTCTTACAAACAGGGCGAAAAGGAAGGCTTAAAGGACATCAATGACATGAAAAGCAGCTGCAAAGGAGTACACTCATGGTAAGGATCATCATAACCGGCGCATGCGGCAAAATGGGACGTGCCATTATGGGCCTTGCCCTTCAGGATGGGGACATTGAGATCACCGGTCTTGTAGAGGCCCCGGGCCACCCCATGACGGGAAAGACACATGATCTCATGACCGGCAGCACGCACAAGGGCGATCCCCTCATTGTTGATGATATCTCACAAGTGATAAACGGGGCGGACGTGGTGGTCGATTTCACACAGGCAGGCGCCTGCATCAACCATTTCAGGGTTGCAGCGGCAGCCGGCGCGGCCCATGTGATCGGCACTACAGGTTTCAGGGAAGACCAGCTGCGTGAGATAGGCGAAGCAAAAGGCGCACGTGTCGTGATCTCCCCAAACATGAGCGTTGGCATGAATATCCTCTTTGACCTTGCGCAAAAGGCCTCGGCGGCGCTTAAGGACGGCTATGATGTCGAGATAGTCGAAATGCACCATCGATGGAAAAAGGACGCACCGAGCGGGTCGGCCCTCAGGATAAAGGATGCCGCAGAGGCAGGACAGGCAGGCCGCACCTGGGTCGAGGTGTTTGGACGCCAGGGGATCACAGGTGAGAGAAAGGCCGATGAGATCGGTGTCATGAGCATCCGCGGCGGCGACATTGTGGGGGAGCACACGATCTTTTTTGCCGGCATCGGCGAGCGGCTGGAGTTGACCCACCGGGCATATTCTCGTGACAATTTTGCGCGCGGCGCCCTCCTGGCCGCGAAATGGCTCGTTGATCAGCCTGCAGGCGTTTATTCCATGAAGGATGTCCTGGGACTGTAAAGAAAGTTCCAGCCGTTCCAGCCGTTTAAAAGGGGAAAACTCTTTCCCTGTGCGATCTGAGCTTTAACAGGAACGGCCTTTTCACTCATTCCATCAGCATCTTGTTTTATATCATGGAGTGTTCATAGTAAAGCATCCAGAGGTCGTTTTAGGCCGCGTTTCCCAACAATAGGTCAAGTTCTCCAGATTTGTGATTAGAGACCGGGTAACAAGAGAGAAACATTTATAAAAGAGGGCTTAATATCAAAAAGCAGGGTCTAAAATAGCCGGTGAAACGGTTGGAACCATTGAAACCATTCTTTCTGCCTTGCGGGCTTTGTGAAATCAAGTGTCGCGTCGCAATGCAAAACAGCCATGGCGCTTGTTAAAAATTTCTCTTGCAAAACCTCTCTGGAATTGTTAGATATATGAAAAAAAAGGGGAATTTTAATAAAAGAAGGGTAAACAATGGCTAAATACGCAAAGATACCGGAAGCGACCATACGAAGACTTTCCAGCTATTTGAAATGCCTGGCCGATCTTGAAACGAAGAGTGAAAAGGTCGCGTCCAGCGCGCTCATTGCCAACATATGCAACGTCAATGCGGCCCAGGTCAGGAAAGATTTTGCCTATTTCGGCGAATTTGGAATCCGGGGTATGGGTTATAACGTCAAGGACCTGAAAAGACATATAAAGGAGATCCTCGGCATCAACCGGGAATGGCGCATCGCCGTTGTCGGCATCGGCAACATGGGGAGCGCCCTTCTGGTCTATAAGGATTTTTTGAAGCAGAACTACAAGATCGTCGCCGCCTTTGACCTCTATCCAGAGCAGGTCATAGGGCGCATATCGGAACGGGTAGGAAAACCTGTCGAGATACTTCATATCGACCGGCTGAAAGAGGTCGTGAAGGCGCGCAATATTGAGATCGGGATCATCACGACGCCTCCTCAGGAGGCCCAAAAGGTCGCCGAACAGCTTGTTGGAGCAAATATCAAGGGTATCCTGAATTTTTCTCCGGCCCCCGTAAGGACATCGGAAAATGTAAAGCTGAGGAACCTTTTCTTCACCTCTGCGCTTGACAATCTCGTCTATTACCTGTCAAACTGAGAGTGCGCTATGTGGAAGGTCCTGACGAACGCCATAGAGATGCTTATATATGCGGCGATTTACATAATCTTCGCCCTTGTCGCGGTAAAGATCGTCGGCGCCACTTTCACGACGGAATTTGAAAAAAAGATATCCGACGAGAACAACATAGCCCTTTCGCTCGTGTGCGCCGCACTGTTCATTGGTCTCGCGGTCCTTCTCGCGTCAATAGTCAAATAATGAGGAACCTTTTTGTTACAGGCACCGACACCGGTGTCGGGAAAACACTCATCGCCGCCTCTCTGGCGGCATATCTTTCGGTCAAAAGAAAGCTTGACGTGGGCGTCATGAAGCCTTTCGAGAGCGGCACCGAGACTGCCGGTGAAAGAAGTACCGGAGACGCGTGGACCCTCAGGGAGGCCTCCGGCACACCGGATGAGATAGGCGAGATCAATCCATACGTCTTCAAGGCCCCCCTTGCCCCCGAGGCAGCCGCGCGCCTGGAGAAGAGGGTCATTGACATGGATTTCGTCACGGCTGTGTACGAGAGGCTTACCGACCGTCACGACGTGGTTGTGGTCGAAGGTGCCGGAGGGATCCTCGTGCCCATATGGGAAGGGTTTTTCTACGCGGACCTCATCCTTTCCTGGAAGACCCCCGTAGTCGTCGTTTCAAGGCTGACCCTCGGAACCATCAACCACACGCTGCTGACCAGCAGTTATCTCAAGTCTGCCGGGGTGAAGGTTCTCGGTGTTATCCTAAACGATACGCAAGACGAGAACGACCTTGCGTCACAGACCAACCCGGCCATGCTCGAAAAGTATCTTGATGTTCCCCTGCTCGGCGTTTTCCCCTATATGCCGGGCATTATTGAAAAGGGTGTGGACAGGCAGCGCCTGGCAGAGCTTTTCGAGAAGCATATCAATTGTGAACAGATCGTGAACTCTCTTTAAAATACCGGGCCTCATGCCCGCATTACGAGATACGGGTTTGTTTGGTTTTTCCGGTTTCTTTAGTTTCTCCGGTTGATTATAAATAAAAAGCCAAACGAAAGAAACCGGAGAAACTAAAGAAACTATAGAAACTATAGAAACCAGAAAAACATTACCTGTTTTTATTTCTTGCCGTTCTTCAATCCCAGCTCGAGGAAGAATTTCCGTGAACGCTCGATGATGTCCATATCGACGCAATAGGCGAGCCGGAAATAACCGGGAGTACCGAAACCGACCCCCGGTACCGCGAGGATGTGGTGCTTCTGGAGCTCTCTCACGAAGGCAATATCGTCGGGTTCAGGCGATCTGGGGAAGATGTAAAAGGCGCCCATGGGTTTTATCACGTCGAACCCGGATTCCACAAGAATGTTGTAGATGGCGTCCCTTTTGCCCTGGTAGTCGAGAACGTCGATGCTGTTCTGCTGGAACTTTCCTACGAGCCGCTGCATAAGCGCGGGTGCGTTTATGAACCCGAGGATCCTGTTCGAGAAGATCATGGCGTCCATAAGGGGCTTCAGGTTCTTGATAAGCGGCGAGGCCGAGATGTAGCCGATGCGCTCGCCCGGAAGGGCCAGGTCCTTTGAATGGGAGGTCACCGTTATGGTGTCCTCGTAGATATTGAATACGTCTGGCAGAACGATGCCGTCATAGATGATCTTCCTGTAGGCCTCGTCGGAAAGCAGGAAGATACGCTGCCCCCTTTCCCTGCGTTTGTGCAGAAGCGCCGCCAGGTCCCTGAGGTCTTTTTCGTTATAGACGACGCCGGTGGGATTGTTGGGCGAGTTGATTATGATGGCCTTTGTCTTTTTACTTATGGCCTTTTCGATCTTCTCTATGTCGAGATGGAAGTCCTCCCCGGTGTCGACAAGCTTCATGACCCCGCCGTGGTTCTCAATGTAAAACTTGAACTCCACAAAGAAGGGGATAGGTACGATCACTTCGTTGCCAGGGTCAAGAAGGGACTTCAGGGCTACATTCATGCCGCCGGCAGAGCCTACGGTCATGACGATGTTGTCTTTCGTGAAGGGAAGACCTGATTTTTCCTTATGGAACCGGGCGATCTCACCCCGGACGTCCTCGTAACCGCTGTTCGTCATGTAACGGTGCATGCCCTTGATGTCGGATGTGACGATCCTGACGAGCTCTTCCTTGAGTTCGGCCGGAGGCTCCATTACGGGATTGCCGAGGGTGAAGTCGAGTATGTTCTCAGGGCCGTGGACCTTCTTCATCTTCTCCCCTTCCTCGAACATGGCCCTGATCCAGGAGGAGTCCCTCATAGATTTGCTGATAGCTTTGGAAATACCCATTATATTTCACCTCTTTTTAAAGCGTTTTCCCATTCTGATGAATCCGTCCCGGCTCTTGAGTATCGTTTCCATGGGGACGCAGTAGGCGATCCTGAAGTAGCCTTTCTTTCCGAACCCCCGTCCGGGCACGACCATGATGCGCTCCTCCTGCTGCAGGGAGCGGACGAAATTCAGTTCGTCGGGCTCAGGTGATCTGGGGAACATGTAGAAGGCGCCTGCCGGCTTTACACATTCGAAGCCTCCCTCCATCAGCGCGTCATACAGCACGTCCCTCTTGCGCTGATATTCCCCGATATCGACAGAGGTTCTCTGGAATATTGAAACGGCCCTCTGGAACAGGGCCGGGGCATTGACGAACCCGAGGGTCCTCATGGTGATCATAAGGCCCGATACGAGCACTTCAAAATCAGGCATGCGGGGTGATATGGCGATGTAGCCAATGCGCTCACCGGGCAGTGCAAGGTCTTTTGAATGCGAATTGATTGAGAAGGCAAGGTCATATCCTGCGAAAATATTGGGAAGGACAGTGCCGTCATAAACGAGTTTTCGGTAGGCATCATCGGCTATGAGGTAAATATCCTGGCCCTGGCCGCGCCTCTCGTTGAGCAGCGAGGTGAGATCATCGATGCTCTTCCTGGAATAGACGGCGCCAGTCGGATTGTTGGGACTGTTCAAAAGGACGGCCTTTGTCTTCTTTGTTATGGCTGCAGCGATCCTGTCCACGTCGAGCTGAAAATCATCTTTTGATCTGACCGTTACCAGCTTGCCCCCGTGATTGTGGACGTAGTTCTTGAACTCCCAGAAGAATGGGGTCGGGACGATCACCTCGTCACCCCTGTCAAGCATGCTCTTCAGGAGGATGTTGAGACCGCCCGCACTTCCGTTGGTCATGAAAACATGCGATGCCGTGAATGGCAGACCGTATATCTCCTCAAGATAACCGGCGACATCGCGGCGCACTTCCTCATAACCGCTGTTCGTCATGTAGCGGTGCATTCCCTTCGATGGGTGCAGCAGCGATTCCGCAAGGGTTTTCTGGAGCTCCCGCGGCGGCTCTGTATCGGGGTTTCCCAGCGAGAAGTCATAGACGTTCTCTTCACCGTAAAGCTTCTTTATCCTGAGACCTTCCTCGAACATCCTGCGGGTCCACCCTTCCTGATCTGCAATCAGTTTTTGGATCTGGCGGGAAACAATCATCCGTCCTCCTTTTTAATAAAAAGGGCCATGAGTCCACCCCATGGCCTTTAAGACAAAAAGGGCCATGGGTTTCCTGCACCCATGGCCCTTTGCTCTTTTAGCGCAAAGTTATGCCCGGGTGCAGGCTTCTAAAGAAGAAGAAGTAAAAATAGCACACAGGCTCTTTCATCATATTGAACATTAAAAAGTAAAAACAGGTATTTGTCAAGTGAAATTCCCTTAAGGAACAAGGCCCCCGGGCCGCACGGGACGCGCCGAACGGGTTGGCCGAAGCGCCATATACATTGACATTGGAGGCCTGAGACCTTATAATAAAGTGATATTTTTCACTTTTTAAGGAGGCCTATTATGGCAGGCGGATCACAGGGATACCACGGCAGCGAAGATTATATAGCATCCAAACCTCTTATGGAGATCGTGAACGTTGCGGTGGTTCTGAGAAAACCCCTTGTAGTCAAGGGTGAGCCAGGCACGGGCAAGACGCTGCTTGCCCACAGTATCGCCCGGGCACTTAATAAAAAGCTTTTAATCTGGAACATCAAATCGACCACAAAGGCCCGTGACGGCCTCTATGTCTATGATACGGTTCAGAGGCTCAACGATGCCAGGTTCAAAGACAAGGACATCAGCGACATAAGGCAGTACATTAAGATGGGAAGACTCGGGCAGGCATTTCAGAGCGATGAACAGGTCGTGTTGCTCATAGACGAGATCGACAAGGCCGACATTGAATTTCCCAACGATCTGCTCAACGAACTTGACGAGATGACCTTCCATGTCAACGAACTTGACGAAGAGGTCACGGCGAAGCACAGGCCCATCGTCATCATTACGAGCAACTCCGAAAAAGAGCTCCCCGATGCTTTTTTGAGGAGATGTATATTCTATTACATAGAGTTCCCAGATTCGGAGATGATGGAAAGCATAGTCAAGGTCCACTACCCCGACATCGAGGACAAGCTTGTCAGAGAGGCGATGAAGAAGTTTTACTGGATCAGGGAAATGGAAGGTATTAAGAAGAAACCCTCCACGAGTGAACTTCTCGATTGGATCAAAGCCCTTTCACTGGGCGGCATCAAGATCGAAAAGATAACCTCCGAGATACCCTTTCTCGGCACGCTCTTGAAAAACGAGCAGGACACGGACAGGTTCGTGCGCCTCTCTTCCAATCAGGGCAGCGGGTTCGGTTTTAGAAGAAGGTAAGATACAGATGTTCATCGATTTTTTCTTTGTTCTGCGCAGGAAGGGAGTACCTGTATCCATAACGGAATGGATGTCTTTCATAGAGGCGATGTACAACGGGCATTTCCAGTCGAGCCTCAACCATCTCTATTATATAGGCAGGGCATTCCTCGTTAAAAGCGAGGCGTACTATGATGCCTATGACCTTGCCTTCCAGGAGTTCTTTGGAGGGATCGCGACTCAGGACGTTGAGCTGGAAAAGGTCCTTGACTGGCTCGAAAACCCGCTGAACCGGCTTCCGAAGATGAGCCCCGAAGAGATGATGGAATTTCAGAAACAACTCGAGGAATTCAAGCGGACCCATGACATGGAAGAGTTGATGCGGCAGTTCAGGGAGCGCCTGAAAGAGCAGAAAGAACGCCACGACGGCGGACATAAATGGGTGGGCACGGGAGGTTACTCCCCCTTTGGGGCGTATGGATACCATCCGGGCGGCATCAGGGTCGGCGGGGAATCGTGGATGCAGTCTGCTGCGAAGGTTGCTGAAGAAAGAAGGTTCCGCAACTATCGCAACGATATCATACTCGACGTGAGACAGACAAAGATGGCCCTTAAAAAACTGCGCGAGTTGAAGCGGGAGGGCTCCCAGGAAGAGCTCGATATCGACGAGACCATCGACAAGACAGCCAAAGAAGGCGGCGAGATCGAGCTGGTGTTCAACAGGTCGCGGGAGAACTCGGTCCGGATCATACTGCTCATGGATACGGGAGGGTCGATGCTTCCCTACACGGAGCTTTGTGAGAAACTCTTCTCGGCGGCTACCCAGACGGACCACTTCAAAGAATTCCGTTACTATTTTTTCCACAATTGCATCTATCAGGACATCTATGAAGACATAGCCAACTATAAAAGAGTTCCAACAGAGAAGCTCTTTTCGCTTTTCAATAAGAACTATAAATTAATACTTGTCGGCGACGCGCGGATGGCCTATTCGGAACTGTTCGATATCAACGGCTGCATCGACTATTTTTCTACCAATGACAAGCCCGGCCTGGAATGGCTTGCGAGGCTCAAAGACCACTTCCCTCATTCCGTCTGGCTCAACCCCACGCACAGGAATTTCTGGGGTCATTACACAGTTGATACCATCGGCAAAGTGTTCCCCATGTTCGAACTGACCATTGACGGCTTGAAGGACGCGATCAAGGCTTTGACGTCGAAGACGAAAAACCCTCTTCTTTATAATTCATAGGAGAACATGTACCTGACGGCTACATTTTTGATCGCCGGGGCGGCAAAAAATAAGTATTACTATTTTCGGAAATATCCTTTATAATTTTCAGGAGGCTGACGGCACGTTGCTTCCCGGTTTTTTAATTGTCCGGTGAGGCGGCCGGGCCCTGGAAAGACCACATCGGGAGAACTCGAAAGGTACAGCTATGAGCGCCGCAATGGACAGGGTTTCATCTCTGAAGAACACGGAGCTTTTCCGGGCACTCGAGGACGGAGATCTGGAGAAGCTTTCCGCGAAACTGAGGGAAAGGGTCTATCCACCCAACACGGCCATAGTCCGGGAAGGTGCTTCGGGCGACGCCATGTTTATCATCAAGAACGGACAGGTGGAAATAAAAAAGAGGGAACAGAACCTCGGCATTGACCTTACCATAGCAACGCTCGGGCCTGGCGCATGTTTCGGCGAAATGGCCCTTCTCACAGGCAAACCCCGTTCCGCGACGGTCATCGCCATAGCCGCAACGGAGCTTTTCGTCCTTGAAAAGAAGGATTTCGATTCCCTGCTCCTTGAACACCCCAGCATATCAATATCGATCAACAAGATCGTGGCAGAGCGCATTGAGGAGATGAACACTCAAAAGGCCATGGGTGTTGTGTCCATGCAGACACTCAGGCTTGACCCGGATTTCCTCGTTATCGTCCCGGAGCAGGTCGCATTGAAATACAAGATGCTTGCCACATCATACGCGAACGGGAGCATAACGCTCGCCATGGTGAACCCCCAGGACATCATTGCCCTCGATGAGGCGCGCAAACTGCTCAAGGCAAAGTTTACAAAAAGTGTTGCCATCGATCAGGTGATCGTTACGGAAGACGACTTCAAGCAATTCATGGAAGGGGAATATAAGAATATCACCAAGCCTCTCATCGAAGAGAAACCCGAGGTCAGCCTCGATGATGTCCTCGATTCCATGGACCATATTCAGTCGGACATCATGAAGGATGTCGAGTTCGACGAGGGCGACGAGGACGACCAGGGCATCACCGACCTCGCGCGTGAAGCGGAAGGCGCCCCGATCATAAAGCTGACGAACAACATCATCGCGCTGGCCCTGAAGAAGGGCGCCAGCGATATCCACATAGAGCCCCTGGAGCGCGGGCTGCGTGTCCGCTACCGCA
>JAKLET010000021.1 GCA_022711595.1 Deltaproteobacteria bacterium | reverse complement strand
CTTATAGCACATATCTTCGTTGCTGTGCGGCGTCGGGGCGGAACCGTTGAGATCAAAAAAAACCGACATGACAAGAGGGAGGCCGGGGTCACCCAGGAGTCCTTTAAGGGCCTCCTGCAATACACCATCGATATCGGCGGCGTCATTGAGGGCCTCCGTCCTTGCCGCTTTGGCGCCCGTGTCATTACCGGCCCGCTTTGCCGACCCGTAAAGCGAATTTGTCTTTTCAGGCGGCCTCAATTCGTAGAGCGAAGATATGTTCATGCCCTGGAAAACTTTGTACCAGTCGAAAAAGGTCTCCTTTTCTCCGCACATAATGAGGTATGCCCCGGGTTCGCCAAGCAGGAACTCGACAAAACGCGCAAACTTCTCCCTTTCGGCCTGGTCCATGTACACGGTCTTCTCCATGCCGTCGACGATGAAAAAACACGGTCCTTCACCGAGGAACGCCTTGCAAAGAGAGATGATGTCAAGATCATCGATGTGTGAGATCCTGTGCCTTTTGCCGATGACATCGCGCAATTCCTTCGTAGGATGGGACCAGAGCTCGCAGTAATATGCATTCCTGTAAAGGTTTGTAAGCTGAGGCAGTATGAATGTAGTAAGCAGCGTGGTCTTCCCCGTCGATGCACCCCCGGCCACGACAACGCTTCCTGAATTGAAAAGTGTGTCGAGAACGACTGAAGCATCGTCCCAGCGCTGCACCGGAGTGCCTTCAAAATCCCAGTAGGGTGAAAGCCTGGGTATCCTGAAAACATCCCGTTCGTAGTAAAAGCTGCCGGTGATGATCCACACGATCTGTTTGTACTGGAAACCGAGCTTACCGTTAAAATGTTCTTTGAACCTGCTGAACATGCCCTCGATGTACCGCTTGGCACTCTCTATCACCCGGGTCTCGTAAGGGGTTTTACAGTTATACTGGATCGAGATGATGCCTTCCCGGCTGTCTATGTCCACAACGGCCTTATTGGGCCTCAGCGCGAGGTCATGCTCACTGTAGCGCTTGAGCCGCTTGTGAGGCAGGTCGGTAAAAAAGATATCAACGAGGAGATGGGCGAAATTGAAAAGACCTTCAAATGCCTTCAGGTTCCTGATGATCGCCTTCGAGCTTTTGTCCGTGATCGCCTTCTCCATGGGGACGTTCTTCGCCACGTGGGCATAGCTTATGGCATTGATCGCCTCGATGGCACCCTCAGGTATATCGAGGCGCCTTGCGATCTCGTAATTGAGAAAAATGCCTTTTGGTCCCATCGTATTACGGTCTTCAAGGATCTCCCTGTTGAGAGGCCAGTCAAATTCCTTTACAAGGAAAAGGTCGTGGAGATAGATCGTGCCGAGAAGCGTGAATATCTCACCCGAGAACATCTCTTCTGTACGGTCTTTCGGATCGGGTATGAGTTTTTCGATGATCCCTTTCAGTGCGTCCGCGTGTTCGCCTATCGGCTCGTCGACATGGGGGAAAAGGGTTTCTTCACAATATTTTCGGAGATTGAGGAACCTCTGGTACAGCTTGAGTTCCCTTTCTTTTTCCTGCAGGACATCTTCGAGCCTGGATTTCATCGGGCAACTCCATGAAGGAAAAAGACCTTATTGCGGAAATAGCGGTGCAGGCACATACACCCTACCGCGCACGATCTCCATGCCTTTCTGGTCCTAACGGGGTGCCTTGCGCCATGCATACAGGATGGGGCTTGCGACAAAGATGGATGAATAGGTCCCCACGATGAGACCCATAAAAAGCGCAAAAGCAAAATCAAAAAGAACCTCGCCGCCGAATACCATGATCGCGCCGAGGCTTATGAGAGTGCTGATACCGGTGACTATGGTCCTGCTGAGGACCTCGTTGATGCTCACGTTGATCACGTCTCCGAAATCATCGCGGGATTTCATCTTTGCAGAGTTCTCACGGATCCGGTCGAAAACGACAACCGTGTCCTGCAGGGAATAACCCGCTATCGTCAACAGGGCCGTGATTATAAGGAGATTGAACTCCTTGTTCAGGAAATAAAAGACACCGCAAATGACAATGACGTCATGGAAGGTGGCGATCGTCGCCGCTATGCCGGAGAGGAAGGTGAACCTCCATGCGATATAGGCAATGATGCCCAGCAGGGCCAGCACGATTGCGATAATGGCGTACTTTTTCAGCGTCTTCCCCACCCCGGGGCCCACCATGTTGCTCCCAAGTATCTCGAACTTTACATCCTTCAACTGGGTTGAAAGGATGGCCGTTATCTTTGACTGGAGCGACTCCTTTTCCGTGTCGGAGAGCTTCGTCTTGATGAAGAAGTCCCGGGTGCCGCTGACCTCCTGGATCTGCACATCGCCTATCCCTCCGTCGGTGAGGGCCTTCCTCAGGTCGCCGATGTCCACCTTCTGAGCGAACCTCACCTGCACGTTGGTGCCGCCCGTGAAGTCGATGCTCAGGTTCGCCTTGCCCAGGGAGATCATGACAAAAGCGAATATCCCTATGAGGACCAGTATGGCGGAAATGATAAAGGCCTTTTTTCTGAAACCGATAAAATCTATTTTTGTATCTTTAATGAGCTCCATCATGGGCGCCGCCTCATATACTCAACGTTCTTGGTTTGTATTTCGATAGTATCCAGTCGAATATCGACTTCGAACCGAACACCGCCGTGAAAAGGTTAATGATCATACCGAAGATCAGGGTGATCGCGAAACCCTTGATAGGCCCCGTTCCGAATATGAAAAGCACGGCTGCTGTTATGAGGGTCGTGATGTGGGAATCGAAGATGGCCACCCACGCCTTTGCATAGCCTCCGTCCACCGCGGCCCGTACGGTCTTGCCAAGCCTGAGTTCCTCGCGGATCCTTTCAAAGATAAGGACGTTCGAATCGACACCCATGCCTATCGTAAGGGCGATGCCGGCGATGCCGGGCAGTGTCATGGTGGCCTTGAAGGCACTGAACACGCCAAGGAGATAGACCAGGTTGAGGACCAGTGCAACGTTGGCTATGACACCGGAAAAACGGTAGTACACGATCATGAATATGATGACGAGGATGCCGGCAAGCAGGGTCGCCAGAACACCCTTGTTGATCGAATCCTGACCGAGCGTCGGGCCTATTGTGATGTTCTGAACGACCTTCACCGGTGCTGGAAGCGCGCCTGCCCTGAGCACTATGGCAAGGTCCTTCGCCTCTTCAACGGAGAACCCTCCGGTTATCTGGGCCTTGCCGCCTGATATCCGCTCCCGGATCTGGGGTGCTGAATAGACGGTGTTATCGAGCACGATGGCAAGCCTCTTGCCCACGTTCTCGGCTGTGACCTTGTCGAACAATCTCGCGCCTTCCGCATCGAACTCAATGCTGACAGAGATCTCGCTCCCGATGTCCCTGCCTCCCACATTGACCCTGGCGTCCGTCAGGAGCTCTCCCGTCAGCAGCGCCTGTTTCTTGAGGACGATGGGGGCCGTTGTCACAATGCCCGTTTCCCTGTTCTTTGACCTCATGTTCAGCACTTCGTCTTCGCGGGGCAATGCCGCCGTATCGCCCCTGGATGAGGCATCCTCGTCGACAAGCTTGAACTCGAGCTGTGCTGTCCTTCCGATAAGTTCCAGCGCCCTCTGCGGGTCTTTCACCCCCGGCAGCTGCACGAGCAGCTGGTTATCGCCCTGCTTGACGATCACCGGTTCCGACACACCGAACTGGTCTATCCTGTTTCGTATCGTTTCAAGGGCCTGGTTGACGGCGTTCTCTTTGATGGAGGCAAGCTCAGTTTCAGGAAGGAGCAGATCGACGCTCAAAAGGTCTCCATCGGGTTTTGTGCTGCCTGCCTTCAGGTTGGGGAACTTGTTCCCCACCAGGTTAAAGAGCTTCTCCTTCTGGTCACCGCGCACGGTGACAACGATGGAGCCCCCCTTCTTGTCTATGCCCAGGAAGCGTACCCCGTCGGATATCATGGCGTCTTTGAGGGAATTGAGCTTCCTGTCGACGACATTATCCATGAGTTTTGTCATATCCAGTTCCAGGAGCAGGTGCATGCCGCCTTTCAGGTCAAGGCCGAGATGGATCTTGTCGCTGGGAAGATATTTCTTCCAGACCCCCTCGGGCTCAACGACGTTGGGCAGGCAATAGATGATCGATACGACAAGAAAGACAAAAATGAGAATAAATCTCAACTTCAGTGATTTGATCACGTATTAACCTCGTTAGGGTAGATTCGGCAAATTACTGCTCAAAAAGTACAACCAAATTATAATCATACGCCTTGTTTGTCAAGAGAATTTTCTCACAATGGGAGGTCTGTGACCGCTGCCGACACAAGACGGGAGGGACTCTGCCCGGCAGAAGCCCCCCGGAGGGATCATCCGCCGAGCAGGCGGTGTATCATATTTAAGAGCTCGTTCTGGACTATCGGCTTCTGAATAAAATTTATCCCCTCTTCATATAGCCCTTTTTTGTGAATGATATCGGCCGTATACCCGCTCATAAATATCGTGCGTATCCCGGGCTTGATGGCCTCGGCATTATCAAAGACCATCTTTCCGTTCATTTTGGGGAGAACAACATCAAGAAGCAAAAGGTCTATATTGTCCTTTTGGGCCTTGAATGATTCCAGGGCCTCTTCGCCGTTGGCGGCCTCTATCACACTGTAACCGCGATTCTTCAGGATCATGGTGATCAGTTTGCGGACTGAACCGTCATCTTCCGCCACCAGGATCGTTCCTGTAGTGCCGGTTTCACTGACGGTCCTGGTCGGACTTTGCGCCGCTTCCCTTTCAATCAAGGGTTTGGAAAGCGGCAGGTATATTTCGAAGGTCGTTCCGCAGCCAGGCTCGCTTGTCACGCGGATGTGTCCCGAATGCTGCTGGATGATACCATAGACAATTGAAAGGCCGAGTCCGGTGCCTTTGCCGACCTCTTTGGTCGTAAAGAAAGGTTCAAAGACCCTTTCGGTCAGCTCACTGCTCATCCCCTGGCCGACATCGGACACTTTCAATAAGGCATAGGGCCCCGGTTTCATGTGTTTATAGATTTCTTCATGATCGTCACCCACAACCATAACGGCGGTTTCCACTTCCAACACCCCGCCGCCAGGCATGGCATCCCTTGCGTTCGTTGCCAGATTCATCAACACCTGCCCTATCTGTCCGGCATCGGCGAGAACGAACAACTCTGGCTCCCTGAAATGTGTCCTCAATTCTATGTCCTCGCCCATGATCCTGTGCAGGAGCTTTTCCATGTTCCTTATGGCATCGTTGAGGTTGATCTGCTTGGGGGCGATCACCTGCTTCCTGCTGAACGCAAGAAGCCCCTGTGTCAGCGCGGCGGCCCTCTCCCCGGCATTCAATATCGATTCCACGTAGTTCCTCATGGGGCTGTCCTCATCAAGCTCCATCTGGAGTATGCCGCCGAAGCCGATGATGGTGGTGAGTATGTTGTTGAAGTCATGGGCCACACCTCCCGCCAGCTGCCCCACGGCCTCCATTTTCTGTGATTGGAAAAGCTGCCGCTCCAGTTCTTTCTGTTCGGTTATGTCGAGAACCGAAGCGATGCTTGTCTGTGTCCCCGGTATCACTTCGACCGTAAGGTGCACGTCCTTGATCTTGCCGTACTTGTCGACAAACCGTGTCTCGTAATTGTGGGGGGCAACCATGCCGTCTATTCTTCGCAATATATGGTATTCTTTTGCTTTTTCTACGAATTCGGGATGGATGAACCCTGTCCAGCTCGCTTTGCCTATCAGTTCTTCGAGGCTGTATCCGGAAAGCTTTGCAAACTCCTCGTTTGCCAGGGAAATGGTCGTGTCTTCCTCTATTATAATGCTCGCGGTGCCGGTGTTCTCGAAGATGGTTCTGTACCTGTTCTCGGACTCCTGGAGGGCGCGTTCAAATTTTTCCCGCTCCTCGAGCTCACGGGTCAGGTGAATGTTGGTGTTTGTCAGCTGCTCCGTGCGTTCCCGCACAAGTTCTTCGAGGTGCTGACGATGGGCGTCAAGTTCCTCGTCCCTCCTCTCTATCTTCAAAAGCATATCGTTGAACCCCTGCGCAAGATACCCGATCTCGTCCCCGGCCTCCACCTTTGCCCTCATGGAATACTGCTTTTTCTCGGAAACGACCTTCATCGTTTCAAGAAGCCTGGCAACGGGCTCCGTGATGATCTTCTGCAGGTAAAGCGAGAAAAGGTAGCCGATAAAAAGGGCCGCCGCTATCGCGAGGAGCAGCACCGCCAGGCTCCGGGATAACCTGACATAGAACCCTTTCAGTTCACGGATCAGGTAAATGGTCCCCACCTTCTCGTTGTGCAGCCCTATATCCTGGAAAAACACCGCCTCCGTGGAGCCGAACAGGTAGTCATCCCGCGGGCGCAAGGCCTGCTGACGCGCCTGGTAGTTTGCGTCGCGTCTGTATTCGGCATACACATCCCCTTTGCCGTCCATTATTGCGGCATAGAGGACATCGGGAAAGACGTTGAGGACCTTCAGCGTGTCTTCCGCGTCTTTTTTATCGTTGAACAGGAGGGCGGCGGTGCTGTTCCTCCCTATGGTCCTCATGATGCCCGTCGATTCCCAGACGAGAGCTCTTTGTGCCGAGATCACCTCGTTCGCAATGGTCACGATCCCTACGAGCAGCAGGATCGTAACGGTTGAGATGATATAAACAAAGATCAGCTTTCTCCTCAGGGAAAGGTCTCTTAAAAGGTCCATCTTGAACATCGCGGCACCCCTACTCGTTTTCGACTATCCTGCCAAGCTTCAATAATTGCGAGCTGACGTTGATCTTTGCACGTTTTATGGCATTCATGTTTACTTCGAACCTGACCTTTTTTTCCTCTATGAAAAAATTGATCATGATGCCGCTCTGCGCATATCCGTCAGTGTCCCCGACAGTCAGCAGGTCCGCTCCCCTGACCGAATCGAGGACCGAATTTATCCTCCTCCTCTCGGAAGAAGAAACGAACAGCATGTTGCATTCCTTCAAACCTCGTGTTGAAGAGACCTTTTTGATTTCCAGCACCCTGCCCTTGACTTTCGAGCCGTCCAGGGCCTTCGCATACTGACCGAACGGGTCCGACCCGTATATGCAAAGCACATATCCCATACCTCTTTCACGAGCCCGGGAAGGCCATTCAACGAATTTGAAGAAATTGACCAGGAATGCGGCCTTCACCTCATATTCGTTGAATTCCTGTTCGCCTGTGGAAAAAGCACGAAAAGGGGCCGAGAAAATCAGGGCGCAAATTATTATGAAAAGGACCTTCTTCATCATTCAAGCTCTCAGAACCTGTACACCGCTTTCAGCCTGAAGGTTCTGCCATCCTGCCCGATATCGCTTTGCCTGAGCTCCCGCGAGGAGGGATCGCTGTATTTCTTATCGAACATATTATAAACGCTGAAAGAAAGGTCCAGGTCCCCGATGATCTTCTCACTGAGCAGCGTGGCATTGACTATCGTATAACCCCCGTCCCATGTACCGTCCAGGTTCTTCCGGGAACTTGCATACCGGATATCTGCACCGGCGCCGAGCTTCTTTTTTATGATCGGGACAAAGGTGTTGAATTTTACGAGATGTCTTGGAAAGTTTTCATAATACGCGCCCTCTTCGAGGTCTTTCATCTCCTGAAAGGAATAGGAAAGCCTTCCCGTAATACCGTTTGACCATTTCTTTTCAATCTCGAACTCTATGCCCTTTCCTTCCGCCTTTCCCGTGTTGTTGAATACCATGAGACCGTCCGTATCCAGCTGCTGGGCGATAAGATTACGGACGTCATAGTAGAACCCGGAAAGGGAGACCCGGAAACCATATATATATTGTTCAAGGGCGATCTCATACGTCCTGACAGTTTCGGGGTCCAGGCCGGGATTTGCCTTTTGGGTTGTGCCCCCGTCGGTGTAATAGAGCTCATATGTGTTCGGGATGCGGTATGCCTCTCCGTAGATAAGCTTGAGCGTTGTGGCATCGAAGGGATTAAAGATCATCGCCACCCTCGGGTTCAACCTCCCTGAAAAATCCTTGTAGTGGTCGTAGCGGGCGCCGGCGTTGAGGATGATCCTGTCGGAAAGCGCGAACTCTCCCTGCAGGTATGCCCCCACGCTGTATGATCCCCTTATGTCGTCAATGTAAACCGCGTAGGGGTTCTCATCGTAATTCCTTTGCTTCTGAAGGAAATTGTCGCGATACTCCGCGCCCGCCATGATGGTATGACGGTCCAATATCTTCTTTGAATAATATGCCTCTCCGCCCCACCATTTGCCGACCGCCAGGTCCTTGTTCATCGTCAGGGGCGGGTAATCGATGATATATTTTCCGTCATAACGGTAATAATCGTAGAAGAGCCTGGCGGAGAGATACTGGTCGTGTTCGAATTTCTTTTCGTATCTGACGTCTATATATCCCTGTGTATCGGATACCTTTGTCCTGTCGTCGTCGAACACGGTGTTCCATGCACCGGTCGGGATCCCTTTCGTCCTTGCCGCATAAGCGCCCTGAACTCTCAACCCGGAAAATTTGAAGTCGGCGAAGAATGACTTGAATGCGTCGGAATCGTTCCCGTCGGACCTACCGAAATTTGTTTCCGGACTGTCATATTCCTTGTAATAGAGGCTCCCGCCCTTGCTTCTGTAATTGGTCGCCGACAGGACCATCTCCAGACCGCTGCCGAACCTGTGCCCGAACGAAACCCTTTCCTTGTACGTATCGCTGCTGCCAGCCTCCAGCGAAACTTCAAGCCCCTTCAAGGCCGACGGTCTCTTCGTCACCACGTTAATGACACCGAAAAAGGCATTGCTCCCGTACAGCGACGAACCGGGCCCGCGTATGACCTCGACGCGGTCGATGAGATCGATATCGATGATGAATTCCGATCCCACCGCGGCGGTATCGTATATATTGTTGTTGATCCTGTGCCCGTCAACAAGCATCAGCATCCTCGTGTTGTAGTCGCCCGGCCTGGCGAAACCCCTCGCACCAAGATAATTGTAGTTCCTGTCGTATGTGATATAGAATCCCTGCACGCTGTTGAGAACATCCGCCAGGGTCCTGTAGCCGTGGTGTTTTATATCCTCCGATGTGACTATGCTGACGGAGGCGGGCGCATCCGATATCCTCTGCTCGTATTTCGACGCGCCCTGAACGGTGGACACCTCGACCTTCATCAGTTCTTCAAGGGGCAGATCGGTGAGGTCCCGGGGTCTGTCCGCCGATGCGGCAAAGCACACGGACATACCTGCCGCCAGGTTCAAAAGCGACAGGCCGACACAGAGTGTTGCAATAATAAACCTTAATTTTATAGTAATCTTAAGATGTTCAATCACTATCTAATCCCCAACAATTTAAGTGAGTTGCACTTCTTATTATATCGGCATTCACATTTTTTTGATAAATTTAATAATTTTTTTGCAGCAACAACATATTGTACACACGTATAAAGCAATTCTCTGGACTCGAAAATAACACCTGGGATATGATACATTCATGTATTAAAGGCCCACTCCGGATCAATTTGCAGGAAAAACGCTGCCATGGTGAAAGAAGAAGCTCAAAAAAGGACCGAACAGCTCAGGAGCGAACTGGAATACCATAACCACCGGTACTACGTCCTTGACGACCCCTCCATAACCGACGGGGAATACGACGCCCTCATGCGGGAGCTCACCGGCCTTGAGGCGGAATATCCAGAGTTCGCGGACCCCAATTCGCCTACCCGGCGCGTCGGGGCGGCCCCCCTTGACGAGTTCCAAAGCGTACCGCACAAGGTACCCATGCTGAGTCTTCAGAACGCCATGACCGAAGAGGAGGTGCGCGACTTCGACAAGCGCGTCAGAAAGCTCCTCGGAACGGACAGCGTGGAATACGTCATGGAGGTCAAAATAGACGGTCTTGCCGTTGAACTGGTCTACGTCAATGGAGTGTTCACCCTGGGTTCCACCAGGGGGGACGGCTACGTCGGCGAGGATGTGACGCAGAACTTAAGGACGATCAGGGCCATCCCAATGCGCCTTACCGGCGGCGGGAGGCCCGTGCCGGAGCGCCTCGAAGTCCGGGGCGAAGTATACATGGGCAAAAAAGAGTTCCTCGACCTCAACGGTCATCGCGAACTGACCGGAGAACCCCTCTTCGCCAACCCGCGCAACGCGGCGAGCGGCTCAATCCGCCAGCTCGATCCGAAGATCACGGCCGGCAGAAAGCTCAACATCTTCTGCTACGCCGCAGGACAGGTTTCCGGGGCGGCGTTCCAGACACACATGGAATTCCTTGAAGCCCTCAGGAAGTGGGGTTTCAGGGTAAATCCTTACATTAAGGCCTGTAATACCCTCGATGAACTCTTCGATCGCTATCATTATATACATAGGATCCGCGAAGAAATCCCCTACGAGATCGACGGGACAGTCATCAAGGTGAACAGGACCGACTACCAGGCAGATCTGGGCACCGTATCGCGCTCGCCGCGCTGGGCCATCGCCTTCAAGTTCGAGGCGCAGGAGGAGCAGACGGTCATAGAGGGTATCGAGGTCAGCGTCGGCCGCACCGGCGCCCTCACGCCTGTTGCCATCCTGAGGCCCGTGGCCGTCGGCGGAGTAGAGGTATCCAGGGCAACACTGCATAACGAGGACGAGATCGGGCGCAAGGACATCAGGGTCGGTGACGCCGTCATCGTCACCAGGGCAGGCGATGTCATCCCCGAGGTCGTGCGCGTCATCGACGCCGGCAGGCCCGGCCGGAGTTTTCCCTTCCGCATGCCGCCGCAATGTCCCGTCTGCGGTGAGGACGTGGTGAGACCGCCCGGCGAGGCGATAAGGCGGTGCGTCAATATCAGCTGCCCCGCCCAGATCAAGGGAAGGATCGAGCATTTCGCCTCTAAAAGGGCAATGGACATCGACGGCCTGGGGACAAAGCTTGTCGAACAGCTCGTCGACAAGGGAGTTATACGCGACGTATCGGACCTTTATTACCTGGACAAACACGCTCTTGCGGATATGGAGCGCATGGCGGAGAGATCGGCACAGAACATCATCGACGCCATAGACGCCTCGAAGAGGCGCCCTTTCGCGCGTTTCATATACGGTCTCGGCATCCGTCACGTGGGCGAACATATATCGGACCTGCTCGCCGAGCGTTTCGGCGACATGGACACGCTCATGGCGGCAGAAACGGAGATGCTCCTTGCCGTACCCGAGATCGGCCCCGAGGCCGCCGGCAGCATCACCTCTTTTTTCCATGACCCCAAAAACCGCGAGACCCTCCGCAGGATCCTCGGCGCCGGGGTCGAACCCGAGTTCCGCGAGTCAGGCGGCAAAAAACTGGAAGGCCTCACCTTCGTTTTCACCGGGGCACTCGGGAGCATGTCCCGAGACGAGGCCCGGAAAAGGGTAGAAGAGCTCGGCGGCAAGACCGCATCATCGGTGAGTAAAAAGGTCAGCTACGTCGTCACCGGCGGCGAGGCCGGCTCGAAACTCGACAAAGCAGGACAGCTCGGCATCAAAACGATCACTGAGCAGGAGTTCCTCAAGCTCCTTGCCGGCTGATCCTTAAACCTTCCGTCTAAAGTCTTTTCCATCCCCCGCTCCCTCCATCTTTCCTCGGCTGTTCAACACATTTTCCGTCATTTTAAGCACCCGATCAGACTTCCGGCCTTCCTCATATGCCATTGTTTTGAAAACATAATTCGAGGAGGCCATCATGAAACATCTGTTCAGCATCCCTATCATCCTATCGGTCATTATCATTATGGTATCTGCTTTTCTTTGCGCCAATGCCGTTGCGGAACCAACACACAGCTTCACTGTCAGCGCAAACACGACAGGGGGCTGCGATATCGACAAGGTAGAAACCATGAGCTTCATCGATTACAATCCGTTGAGTAAAAATCACACCGATACGTCAACAACCATGACCTACCGGTGTGTGGCCGGGGTCACATTCGGGTTTTACATAGACGGGACAAGGACGATGAAAAACGAGGAAACCGGGCAAACACTCAACTTTGAGCTCTATACCGATAGCGCCTATACAAACATTTACCCTGCCGCATCCCAGGGAAAAACATTCCCGGCATTGACCACCAATGAGCCCCAGACACAGACGATATACGGCAGGATAGAGGCCGGCCAGAATGTCGGATCAGGACTTGTTTTTTCAAAAACACTTACCGCGGTCGTGGAGTATTAAAAACCTTGCAGCAACAGACATAGCAGGGCTGCCCGATATAAACTGACCGGGCAGTCCCCTGCTTCGATCGTGCAGAAAAACCGACACCTCGGGATCAATTACCATCATGTTCCACACAAATATCCGCCGGCAGGCCCCATGCCATTTTTTTATTGACAGATGTCACATTATTTAAGAAAATTGGCGTAAATTGATTTTAACTATTGAATATTTGTGACTTTTATCAATTGACAGAGAGATGAATAATTATTATAGTGCTGAAAGTAGGCATTATAGACAACACACATCTTTGCAAGGAGGCACAAAATGAAACTTTTTCTGACAGCAGTTACGATGATGGCAATCCTGATGTTCTCAATAGGGGCTATGGCGGCAACATCGACAGCAACCTTCAATGTAACAGCCACCGCTACAGGTAATTGCAGGATAACAGGGACAACGAACGTTGCATTCGGCGATTACGATCCCACTAACGCAACCCCTGCCGATGCGATGGGTAACATGACCTTCAGATGCACAAAGGGCACAACTTACTGGCTCTATATAACCGGTGCACGGTCCATGGCTTCAACACCGGCAGGCGAGACCCTCAATTTTGAACTATACACCGACGCCGCCAGGACGGCTTCTTTCCCGTTGGTTAAGACAGGCGCAGGTACATCGTCAGCAAGCAACGCCGCGCAGACACAGAACATTTACGGCAGGATCCCTGCCGAACAGGACGTCACGGCTGGCCGGACCTTTCTTCAGACACTGACAGCGACGGTAGAATATTAGAACGATAAACACGGGGACTTTACGTTGAAAAGCGTTTTAAGCTGGCGGCCGGTTACTGATCCCGGCCGCCGCATTCTGTTTTTTTTCATTATATTTTTAGGACCGCTCTTGTTGTTCATCGGGCCAGCGGACAGTGCAAGCTTCGATATTCAACCGATCAGAATATTCTTCAACGCCAAAACACGTGCAGAAAAACTGATGATCAAGAATGTGAGTGACGACGACCTCTCCTTGCAGGTAAAAGCCTACAAATGGTCGCAGAATAGCGAAGGCAAGGACATCTACGACGAAACATCGGACATAGTCGTATTCCCCAAGGTTATGAAGGTCCCAAAAGGAGAGGAAAAGATAATACGGGTCGGAACCACATTGCACCCTTCCGCACTGGAGGGCACTTACCGTATATACGTTGAGGAATTGCCCGTTGAAAAACCCCAAACCGAAGGGGTTGGCCTGCGTATAGCCATGAAGGTGGGGGTCCCGGTATTCATCAATCCCCTGAAAAATGATGGAAAGGCAGCATTGGATTCCTTTACTGTGCAAAATGGAAAAGCAGCCATAAAGGTAAAGAACGACGGAAATGCTCATTTCATTATCACTTCGCTTAAACTGACGGGCAGAAATGAGCAGGGTGCCGAGATATTCTCCAGGGAGTTCGGGGGCTGGTACCTCTTGAGCGGCATCGCGCGGACCTATGAAACGGATATTCCTCTCCAGGCATGTAATAAAATATTCAAACTGTCCGTTGCACTCAAAACAACAAGGAATTCCATACAGAAAGATCTGAACTTTTCAAAGGACATGTGTTCGCCGCGGGGAAGATAATGATAATGGCAAAAAACGCGATAATCTGTTATAGTGTTGAACCTTATCAAGGTTGGTGACATAATGAGCTCGCTCAACGCAAACACCGCAGATAACCTTCAATACCCGCACAGGCGCCTTCTCGGCCAGATACTCGTTGACGGCCGGTTCATATCTAAAGCAGCCCTCAAGAATGCCCTGGAACGGCAGCACGCCACCAACGAACAGCTCGGCAGGATACTCGTCGACATGGGGGCCCTTGACGAGACCCAGCTCAAGGCCGCCCTCTCCATACAGAACAATCTTACGTCGCTGCCCGACGCGATGAAGGTCGCAGCCGGCGTGCACCACGTCCTGGGCGAGATGCTCACCGAAACGAAGCGTATTACCTCACGGCAGCTCGATACGGCCCTGGCGGAGCAAAAGAGGGCCGGCGAAAAGATAGGCGGGACGATGGTCAGGCTTGGACTTATCTCCGCCAGCGAGCTTGACGCCATGCTTGCCTTCCAGCATCAACAAGCCTCCACGAACTTCGAACCAGCCCCTCTGCGCCTTGGCGAACTGCTCGTCTCAACGGGACAGATCACCAGGCAGCAGCTTGAAGAAGCCCTGAAAAAGCAGAAACTCTCCAAGAAAAAGATAGGCCAGATACTCATCGAATCTGGCCACATCAAACCCTCGCAAGTTTCAAAAGGGCTCAAGCTCCAGCACATGCTCGTCACCGCCGCTCTGACAGCAATTCTTTCTTTCGCCTCAATCCCCGGCGGCAATACTGCCCATGCGGGCTCTGCCAGCTCAAAATTCATGGTGACCGCCAGCGTAGTTGCCCGCACAACAATGAAAACGATCCGCCAGGTCCAGGAAGTGGTGATCACGCATGCCGATATCAAGAAAGGTTATGTGGATATAAAGAACGGCTCCAAGATAGAGGTTCGCTCTAACAACATTTCGGGATATATGCTGAACTTTGAAGGAGAAATGGGCCCCTTCAAGGCCATCCACGTGGGCTGTCTCGGCAGCCAGCTGCAGATCTCCTCCGGAAACGGCTTCATTCACAGGCCTCACCACAAGGGCCCAATGACCATCGACCTCAACTACCGGATGTTCATCTCGGAAAACGTAAAACCAGGCACGTACCGCTGGCCCCTGATGATATCCGCACAGTCCTTGTAGGTGCGGGCGATAGGCAAACACAAGATAACCCTGCTTTGCCTGCTCGGCTGCCTGCTCCTTCTCCTGCCTTTTTTTGATTGCCTTGCAATGGAACATGTGGTCTTCGGGGTCATCCTCAATTCAGAAGAGAAAGGAGAATATTTCGCCTACCTCACCAGCGACGGGGATTATCTCATGAGCAAGGAAGACCTGCGCTCAATAGGCTTTGATGACCCTGCCGGTAAAATAACCGAAATACAGGGAAAACCATACATCTCTCTGCGTTCCATGGAAGGCGTCACCTTCGTGTTCAATGAAAAGACGCTCTCGCTTGAGATCACCGCGGTGCCCAACCTCCTCCAGAAACAGGCCGTTGATTTCAGGCCTGTGAGGCGCACCGATGTCTATTACCCGAAGGACAGCAGCGCCTTCTTCAACTATGGCCTCAATTACACGGGCGATGGGCTTCTCAACTACAAGTCTTTCACCGGGACGACCCAGTTGGGCGCACGCATAGGAGATGTCCTCTTCCTCAACGATTCCATGTACACCAACGACGAGACCAGTGAAAGGTTCGTTCGGCTCTCAACGAACATGACCTACGAATCGAGGCTCGACCTCAACCGCGGAGTCCTCGGCGACATCTATGCCACATCAGGATATCTCGGAAGTGCTGTGAACATGGGCGGGATAAGCTTTTCAAGGAACTTCAACATCGATCCCTATTTCATCAGGCAGCCCATGGTCGACTACACCGGGTTCGCCACGCTGCCATCGGAGGTTAAAGTTTCCATAGACGGCACCCAGGTAAAATCGGACAAGATATCCCCGGGACGTTTCGACCTTAAAAACATTCTCTCCTTCAACGGGGTCCATGACATGGAAATCACCATCAAGGACGCCTTCGGCAGGGAACAAACGCTGAGATACCCTTTCTACACCACGGACATCCTCCTGAAAAAAGGGCTCAGCGAGTTCAGCTACAACGCGGGATTCCTCCGTGAGGATTATGGGGTCAAAAGCAACGACTACAGCAGGTTCGCCTATTCTTTTTTCCACAACTACGGCATCACAGATTCGCTCACCGTCGGTGTTCGGGGTGAGGGCCTGAGCGACCTTGCCAACATAGGGCCGCAGGTTTCGTTCCTTATCAAGAACTATGGGGTCTTGAGCCTCTCGACGGGTGCGAGTTTCGGCAAAAGCGACTCGAGCGGCTTCGCCGGATCCTTGAGCTATACTTACCAGCAGGACAAGATAAACTTCAGGCTTCTCTGCAATAGTTATACTGAAGACTATTCAACAATAACAACACGGTCTACAGATGAGAAGACCCGATACGAGCTGGGAGCGGGCATTGGTTACGGCACAAAGACCCTCGGCTCCATATCCTTCGACTTCGCCAGGATCAGCAAATACACCGGACAGGACCGGGAGAGCTATACTCTCAATTATTCACGAAACATAACAAAAGACTCGAACATCTACCTGTCGGTGAGCCACACGAAGGATGACGGTTCCAACACCAAATTCACCCTTGGTCTGCTCTACTATCCATGGAAAGAAACCCTGCTTTCCCTGAACCTCCAGAAGGACAAGGACACCGACAGTCAGACACTCCAGATCCAAAAGAACGCTCCTGCCGGGGAAGGCTACGGTTACCGCGCCTCCGCCTCGAGGTCAAATACCATAGAGAGTGAGATCAACTCGATCAATCCCTATTTCCAATACAACGGAAGATACGGTATCTACAGCGCCGAATTCATCGGCAACTATCCGAACAAAGGGGCCGCTGACGAAATATTCAACCTCAACGCCTCCGGCGGCATCGCATACGTGGGCAGGACAGTGGCCTTCGGCCGGCCCGTAAGCGACAGCTACGGCGTGGTGGAGATTGGCGACCTTAAAGGGGTAGCGGTCTATCACAATAACCAGCTCATCGGGCACACCAACCGGTCGGGAAAGGTCTTCATCCCCAATATGACCTCCTATATAGACAATTATGTCACTATAGAGGATAAAGACATACCTGTCGAATACTCCCTTGAGAAAGTGACCAGGAATGTCTCCCCGCCATACAGGGGCGGCACCTATCTTTCTTTTGATGCCATAAAGGTCCAGGCTTTCATCGGACGCATGGAGACAAAAGAGAATGGAAAGACCGTCCCCCTGGAGCTCAAAGAGGCGACACTGTCCGTCAACGGGAAAAAGATAGACTTCGTAACGGCAAGGGGCGGCGAGTTCTACCTGGAGAACATACCGCCCGGACATTATAAGGGAACATTGCAGGACATGGACAAAATACGTCAATTTGATATAATGATACCGCGGTCTGACGAATCGATCGTTAATATCGGGAGCGTAATTGTTGAGAACCGTCCTTAAATATCTCTTGTTAACAGTCTGTTTGGCCTTTCTTGCCGGCAATGCGCACGGCGCGTGCACCGTCACTACAACAGGTGCCAGTTTCGGCTCCTACAACACGCTGTCAACAACAGCACTCGATACGACAGGACAGATCACCATTTCCTGTACTAATTTCCTCCAGGTAGTCACCGTAGACATCGGGCGCAGTTCATATTCCGGTACCTTCAATCCCAGGCAGATGCAGCTCGCAACGGGGTCGGACCTCATGAACTATAATCTCTACACAAACGCGACCAGGACCAACATCTGGGGAGACGGCACCGGCGGAACCTCGAATGTGATCCGCCTTGTCTTCAGAAACAATCCCGTCACCCTTACCGCTTACGGTAGAATACCCGCAAGTCAGGACATTTCCACCGGGGCGTATAGTGACACTCTCGTTGTCACCATTACCTACTAAAAGAACCGCCTTGAACAATTCTATTGACTCAGGATACCATTACCCTGTAGAAAATATCTGGAAACCATGCAGGCTATCATCGGCGGGACATCACTTCTCGGGTCGCGGATCTTTTCCGGATGGTCCGATAAAAAGGTAAAGACACCCTTTGGAACCGTGGCGGTCAAGGCAAAGGGAAAGACCGTCTTTCTCCAGAGACACGGCAACCCTCCCCTTCCCCCGCACAGGATCGATCACCGGGCGAATATCGCGGCCTTAAAAAAGCTCGGCGTGGAAAAGATACTCGCCGTCAACTCCGTGGGAAGCCTGAAGGCGGCCATCAAACCGGGAAGTCTCGCCATACCCGGCGACTTTATCTGCCCCTGGCACATACCGACCTTCCATGACGATGACATGCGCTTTCTCATACCCTCCATGGACGAAGGCCTCGCCAGAAAGGTCTTCAAGATATGCAAGGAGCACACGAAGACGGTCCGGATGGGGGCCGTCTATGTTCAGACACTGGGCCCGCGCCTGGAAACAAAAGCCGAGATCAATATGCTCAGGCGCTTCGGCGACATCATCGGGATGACGCTCGCCTCGGAGGCAACGCTTGCCATCGAGCAGGGCATCCCCTACGCGAGCATATGCTCCGTCGACAACTACTGCAACGGCATCGCGAAGGTGCCGCTGACCATGGACAAGATATACGAGAACGTATCGAAGAACGAGAAGACCATCGAGGACATTCTCGATCATTTCATCACGAAAGGCCTCCCATGAAAATACTCATCAAGGATGTACTCCTCGACGGCGAGAAACGGGACATCTTTGTCGATGACGGCCTTATCACCGAGATCTCCCCCTGCTGCAGCAGGCAGGCTGAAAAGGTCATAGACGGCCGCGGCAAGGCCGCCCTTCCCTCGCTTATCAACGGCCATACCCATGCCGCCATGACGCTCTTCCGCGGGTACGCCGACGACATGCCCCTCAAGAGCTGGCTCGAGGACAAGATATGGGTCCTGGAATCAAAGCTCACCGAAGAGGACGTCTACCTTGGGGCAAAGCTTGCCTGCCTGGAGATGATAAAGAACGGCGTCACCGTCTTCAATGACATGTACTGGCACTGGGAGGCAACCTCCCGGGCCGTGGCGGAGATGAAGATACGCGGCTTCATAAGCGCCGTCTTTATCGATATGTTCGACGAAAATAAAGGCCGGGAGCAGATAGCCCGCAACCTGGAACTGTACGAACTGTCAAAAAAGTATGAACCCTACGTGACCTTCACCTTCGGCCCCCACGCTCTCTACACTGTTTCCAGGGAGAGCCTGGAATGGATGCGTGACTTTTCGAAGGAAAAGGACATCCTCATCCACATGCACCTTGCCGAAACGATCGATGAATCCCATTTCGCCCAGGAAAAATACGGCATGACACCCGTCGAATTCCTCAACTCAATCGGCCTTTTCTCCGAGCGCTACATCGGCTGCCACGGCTGCATGCTTGACGATGGCGACACGAATATCCTGAGAGAGCACAACGCCAGGCTTGTCCATGTACCCGTGTCCAACCTGAAGCTCTCCGTGGGAAGGGTCTTTCCCCATTTCCTCATGCAGGAATCGGGGATACCGTACTGCTTCGGCACGGATGGGTGCGCCTCCAACAACCACCTCGATGTCCTGGAGACGATGAAGTTCGCCTCGCTCCTTGCCAAGTTCTTCACCCATAACCCGACCATGCTGCCCGCGCGCGAAACCTTCGACATGGCCACCCGGACAGCCGCCGGGATCTTCCGTCTCGGGGCCTGGTCGATAGCGCAAGGAAACAGCCCCGATATCATTCTGGTAGACTTAAAGCGGCCCGAGTTTGTGCCCAACTTCGACATCTATTCCGACATGGTCTACGCCGCGAACGGCTCCGCCGTCGACACCGTCATATGCATGGGAGAGGTGGTCATGGAGAACCGCGCCGTCCCGGGCGAGGACGAGATCATGGCAAGGGCATCGGAAGCGGCGCACTCACTCGTCAAACGATGATATTCGTCTGTGACGTCATGCTTGGAAAACTTGCGCGCTACTTGAGGATGCTCGGCCTCGATGCGCGCTATGTCCGTCAGGGCGAGGACATCGCCTTTTTTCCAGCCCCGTCGGAAGGATCACTTTTCCTGACCAAAAGAAGGGGTGTCACCTCCTGCGGACGCGCGCTGCTCATCAAGGCCGACGACCCGAAAGAACAGCTGCTGGAGATCAAAAAATACATCAGGAGGCACTTCGATCCTTCTGCGCTGATGTCGCGGTGCCTCGACTGCAATACGCTTCTCGCCGACATACCAAAGGAAGATATAGAACAGCTCGTGCCCGAATACGTCTTTCACCACCACGAAAGGTTCAAAACCTGCCCCTCCTGCAAAAAGGTCTACTGGGAGGGCTCCCACGCCGACGAGATGCGCGCGTGGATCGATAAAGTGATAGGTAATCGGTGATGGGTCTTGGGATCGGTTTATATGGTTTATATGGTTTATATGGTTTGTACGGTTTTTTAACCAGACAAACAAAACAAACCATACAAACTGCATAAACCATAAGGGTATAGAGGTGAAAAAAGGTTTTCCCTTCGATGAGATGATGACGGCTCTTACGGAATTCTTTCCCGGGGAGGCCGCTCCGATCATCACCCGCATATCCAGGAGCGAAAAAAGCGATCCCTTTACCGTCCTTGTGGGAACGCTCCTGAGCCTCCGCACAAAGGACGAGACCACCGAGAAGGTCATGGAGGCGCTTACGCCCCGCATAAAAACCCCCGGAGACCTTCTTCGCATTTCCGACGGCGAGCTGGAAAAGATGATCTACCCCGTCGGCTTCTACCGCAACAAGGCCAGGACCTTAAAGTATGTCGCCGCCGCCATCATCGGCACATACGGCGGGAAGGTCCCCGACAGCATCGATGAACTGCTCACCATAAAGGGTATCGGGCGCAAGACGGCAAACCTCGTTGTCACCGAAGGCTACGGTAAACCAGGGATATGCGTCGACACGCACGTCCACAGAATATCCAACAGGCTGGGGATCGTCAGGACAAAAAACCCTCACGGCACCGAGTTCGAACTGCGGCGTGTACTGCCTGAAAAATACTGGATCATCTACAATTCCCTGCTCGTCACCTTCGGCAAACGCATCTGCACCCCCCTGTCTCCCAGGTGCAGCCAGTGTCCCATAGAAGGCCTCTGCGCGAAACAGAACGTAACGAAGTCCCGGTAGTGAAATAGTTTCTCTAGTTTGTCTGGTTATAAATATTCCCTTAACCTAAGAAACCAAAGAAACCGTATAAACCAGAGAAACCAAAAAGATCATTTCATGGAATAAAGGAGCGGCAGGTAGAGGTTCGCGGCGAGTATTGCGAGAAAAACGGCCTGGGCGGCGTCCACTCTCGCGCCTGCCGCGGTGAGGCCTTTTTTGACCGTTCCGAACCACCGCACAAAAAAGAGGACCGGGAGAACGCTGAAAAACGCGGGGACAAGGGCGGCGGCCGCGACATTCCCCCCTTCCCTTAATGCCTCCCGGTAGAGTAAGATCTTTCCCGCAAGGCCTGCGCATGGCAGCAGACCGACAAGGGCCAGCATGAAAACGATGAAGAACACGGACGGGACCCGGCCGCCGTTCCTTTGCATCATAACGGCTGTGAAGACCGTTCCCGTTGCTGCTGTGAAATGATTGCATATCATGAGAAACAGCCCCCTGCCTGCCGAGGCCGACATGAGCGAATGCAGTCCGGCCGCGCCCGCAATACACGCGGTCTCAACAATAAAGATACAGCAAGCAAGGCGGGTAAAATCTCTCTGACGGTAAGCCATGACGGAATATATACCCGCGACCATCGAAGATATCATAAAGACGGCAAAGGCAACCCCGGGACCTGCCGACAGGGCCCTCACGGTCATGATAACCGATGCGAATAAAGTAAAAACAGCAAGTCCTGCAAGCAGGGGTTCACCGAATACACCCGCCATTGCGTCCGGGAAAAAGGAAAAAGGCAGCAAGAACAATCTCAGCAGGATATAGACACCAAGAAATAAACAGGATAACTCATGCATATTCCCCGTATGCAGCTGATCCAACCCGCCGGTCATCCCCTGGAAGATCAGCATAAAAGCGATAACGGCGGTGGGAAGAAAAAAGAACACATCGTGAACAACAGAAAAGCAAACGCCCTGTGACCGTTTTTTGACCATCATAAAGAAGAACAGACAGGCTGCCTCCGCAAAAAAGGCCATGGTCAGCAGGTCGGAAGAAAATACTGTTCCCATGGCGAGCCCAAGACCGAAAAGGGCCGATGCCCCCTCTTTACCGTTTCCGCCCTTAAGGGGGCCCCAACCGGCCAATTGGATGATATGGCCCGCCCCGATGATGGACAGACAAAGGGCAAAGCCCGTGCTCAAAGGTTCAAGGGTAAAAAGGAACAGGCCGCCCGGTCCGGCAACCGCCCGGGGGCGTCCGAAAAAAACATAGGGGATGAGCACAAGGGTGCTGCTTGTAATTACAAAAAAAGACAGGAGAGACGGAAAAAGCCCCCTTTTCGTGTTCGATCCGGCAAGCAAAACGGCAAGGGCGCCAATGAAAAGAATCCATAATGGATAAAGGAACATGGCCATCGTGAAAATAACACAGGTAACAATTTGAATCCAGATAATCCTGTTTATAAATTTTTACCTTTACAAATGGGACGCTTTTTTGGTAATTTTGCTAAAATATGAAAAAATTGAAGATTGCAATCTGTCTGTTCATAGTTCTGTGCCTTCCCGCATTGATTTATGCCAATAACGCCCAGCGTGTGGCAAAGGTCGAGATAACCGGCAACGAACGTATCGACACCGCCTTCATATCAAACAGCGTCAAAACAAAAGAAGGTGATTCCTACGATCTCGACAAGATCAGGGAAGACATGAAGAGCATTTACAGAACAGGCTTCTTCAGCGACGTCCAGATAGACGTGAAGGACAGCGATAAAGGCAAGGTCATCACATTCGTGGTCATCGAAAGACCCCCTATAAAGTCGATCCTGGTGTCCGGCAATAAAAAAGTAAAGACCGACGACCTCGTCGACAAACTGAAGATCAAGACCGGGACGGTCCTCAATACCGAAAAGGTCAAAGAAAGCATGGACGAGATCAGGAAGTTCTATGCCGGCAAAGGCTATTATGCAACGAAGGTCACCTACGAGATAGACTACAGCGAAAAATACGATGCCACCGTTAACTTTGTCATAGAAGAACCGGTACAGGCCTATGTTAAAAAGATCTCCTTCACCGGCAATAAGGCATTCAAGGACAGCACGCTCAAGGGTTACATGAGCACAAAGGAAAAAGGCATCTTCTCATGGTTCACCGGCTCTGGCATCCTCGACGAGGACGCCCTTGTCGAAGACCGGAAAAATGTGGAAACTTTTTACCAGGATAACGGCTATACCAAGATACAGGTGGGAGTGCCCGACATTACCCTGTCCAAGGACGGAAAGAGCATATCCATCAGCATGACCGTCGATGAAGGCCCTATCCATCGTGTCGGCGCCATTGAGTTTGCCGGCGACCTGATCTTTCCCAAGGAAGACCTTCTGAAGGCTTTGAAGACACGGTCAGGAGATGTTTTCAGGATCACCCGTTTCTATGAAGACGTCATGAAGATCACAGATATGTACCAGGACAAAGGCTTTGCCTTCTGTGAGGTCACACCCCTTACCGCCATCGATGACAGCGCAAATAAAGTGAACGTCACATTCAACATGGCAAAGAACCAGGAAGTCTTCTTCAACAGGATCAACATTGTCGGAAACAAGAGGACCCGTGACAAGGTGGTGCGGCGCGAACTGAAATTCGCCGAGGGAGACAGGTTCTCCATAACAAATATCAAGGACAGCAAGAAAAAGCTTAAAAACACCACTTTTTTCAAAGACACCGATTTTAAGGTCGTTAAAACCGACGACCCAAAGAAGGTCAATGTTGACCTCACCATAGAAGAGAAGCCTACGGGCACCTTCACCGTCGGCGCCGGATACAGCACCTCGGAAAAGGTCATTGCCTCCGGCTCGATCTCAGAGGAAAATTTCCTCGGCACCGGCAGAAGGCTCTCCCTTGAGGCGGCCCTCAGCAGCTATACGACGGAATTCCGCTTCTCCTATCTGGAACCGTACATCTTCGACAAGAACATCTCTGCAGGGTTCACCGCTTTCAATTTCAAGCGTATCATGGACACATACGACTACAAGAAGACCGGCGGCTACGGAACGCTTATCAAGCCTCTTACCGATGACATCAAGGCAACCCTCCGGTACAGGCTCGAAAATATCGACGTTTCCGATGTTGAAAGTTATGCAAGCACTTATATCAAGCAACAGGAAGGCGTGAGCCTCACAAGCAGCCTTACCTTCGCCCTGCAGAAAAACTCCATTGACGATATACTTAACCCCACCAAAGGGGTCAACGCCGGTATCTCTATTGAGGCAGCCGGCGGTCCGCTGGGCGGCGACAACTATTTCGTGGCCTTCAATGTTTTCTACGGCAGATACATACCGATCAAATTCTTGGATAGTTCCTTCTTCCTCAAGGGCACTTATGGCACGATCGGCGGCTATAGCGGCAGGGAAGTTCCCATAACCGAAAAGTTCTACGTTGGCGGACTCAACTCGATCCGCGGTTTCCGCTACGGCGAAGCGGGTCCGATGGATGAGAACGATGAACCCGTCGGCGCAAAGAACCAGCTCTTTTTTAACCTCGAATGGATATTCCCCATCTACAAACCGGCAGGGGTCAAGGGTGTCATCTTCACCGACACAGGTGCCGGCTTTGACGATTGGAACAATCTTCGGATGAGGACCTCGGCAGGACTCGGCATACGCTGGTTCTCGCCTCTCGGGCCCATCCGCCTCGAACTGGGATTCAATCTCAATCCTAAGGATAATGAGAGAAAGAGTCTCTTCGACTTCGCAATCGGCACACAATATTAGCAAGGAGGTTTTATGAAACGCTTTTTTACGGTCTTTTTTGTCGTAGCCATTCTGCTGACGCCCTTTCTCTCATTCGGTCAGTCGCTGAACATCGTCTATATCGATCTGCAGAAGGTCATGCTTGAGTCTGAACAGGGTAAACAGATCCGCAAGATCCTCACTGATGACGCAGAGAGGCTGAAAAGGAACCTTGACGGCAAACAAGCCGAACTGCAGAGACTGAAAGACGCCATAGAAAAACAGGGCGCCACCATTACGCCCGAGGCGCGTGCGGACAGAGAAAAACAGTACCAGGCAAAACTGAAGGACTACCAGAGGCTCTACAACGATTATCAGACTGAGCTTCAGCAGAAGGATGTTGAATACACGCAGAAGGTCCTCAAAGAGATCGAGGAGATCGTCCGGGGCATGGGAGAACGTGAAAAATATTCCCTGATCCTTGAAAAAAGCCAGGCAGGCATTCTTTACGGCGTACCTTCCATCGACATAACAAATAAGGTGATAACCCTCTTTAACGAAGTTGCGAAAAAGAAACCTCTCAAGTAATGGCCACACTCGGCGTTATCGCTGCCGCAATCAACGGTCAATTGATCGGTGACGGAGATATCCGGATACATGGCATTGCGGGTATCCAGGCGGCTTCTGAAGGTGAGATCACCTTTCTCACGCACGCAAGCTACACAAAATACCTGCCTCTGTGCAGGGCCTCAGGCGTCATCGTAGGGAAAAAAACTTCTCTCGATGACGTCAGGGGTTTCAATGTCATTATCGTAGACAACCCCGATCTTGCCTATATCCGCGTTGCGGAGATGTTTGAGGCGCCGCCGCCGATAACCCCGGGAATAGACAGGCTTGCATATGTCTCGGAAAGCGCCGAGATAGCACCCGGCGCATCCATCAGGCCCTTTGCATGCATTGAGAGCGGCGCTGTCATCGGCGAGAGGGCTGTCATCCATTCCTTCGCATATATCGGCAGCGGCTGCGTCATCGGCGAGGGAAGTGTTATTCACCCTCACGTTACGATCTATCACGATACAAAGATAGGCAGGAACGTCACCATCCACGCCAATACAGTAATAGGATGCGACGGCTTCGGTTACACCTGGGACGGCGGAAAACATGCAAAGATCCCCCAGATCGGTTCTGTCATCATCGAAGACGATGTCGAAATAGGGTCAAACACCTCCATAGACCGGGCATCACTGGGAACAACCGTCATAGGAAAGGGCACCAAGATAGACAACCTCGTCCAGGTCGCGCACAATGTTACGATCGGACAGAATTCCATCATAGTTTCCCAGGTAGGCATAGCCGGCAGCGCCCGCATAGGCAATAACGTGGTGCTTGCCGGACAGGTAGGCGTCAAGGACCACACCACGGTGGGCGACGGGGTCATGGCGGGAGGGGGAACAGGCATCACCAAGGACGTACCTCCCGGTTCCCTGATCTGGGGCACTCCGCACGCACCGCATAAAGAATGGATGAAACTTCAAATATATATAAAGAAGCTCCCTGCCCTCTTCGAAAGGATAAAAAAAATAGAGAATAAATTGCCGCCGGAGGACAACGATGATCGACATAAATGAGATACTGACGCTGCTGCCCCACAACTATCCCTTCCTGCTCGTGGACAGGATCGTCGAGTTTGAACCGTCCAAGCGGATTGTGGCCATTAAGAACGTGACCTTCAATGAACCGTTTTTCCCCGGTCATTTCCCGACGCGGCCCATCATGCCCGGCGTCCTTATCCTCGAGGCCATGGCACAGGCCGGAGGGGTCCTCGCATTCAAGTCATTTCCTGAAATGAAAGGCGTTGTGTTCTTCACCGGCATTGATGACGCCCGTTTCAGAAAACCCGTCGTACCCGGCGATCAGCTCAAAATGGTCGTGGAAGTCCTGAAGCACCGAAGGGAGATATGGGTCTTCGATGCAAAATCTTACGTGGAAAACGATGTTGTCGCCGAGGCGCGCATCATGGCCATGCTTAAAAGAAATGAGGAGTAGAACGTGATACATCCAACTGCCATTGTCGATAAAAAAGCTGAAATTGCGGCCGACGTCGAGATCGGGCCCTACTCTATAGTCGAAGAGGGAGCCCGCATCGGCTCCGGAACCAGGCTTGGAAGCCATGTTGTCATCCAGGGGAACACCACGATAGGCACGAATTGTTCGATCAGCCCTTTCGCTTCCATCGGGGGCCCTCCTCAGGACATAGGTTACAAATACGAGCCCACGACGGTGGTCATAGGAAGCAACAACACCATCAAGGAATACGTTACCATCAACAGGGGGACCACAAAAGGCGGCGGGGTCACCGAGGTCGGCAGCAACAACTTCATCATGGCCTACGCCCATATCGCCCACGACTGCAAGGTCGGCAGCAACATCATCATGGCGAACGGCGCAACCCTCGCGGGCCACGTGGAGATATCCGACTCTGTCATCTTCAGCGGCCTTTGCGCCGTCCATCAGTTCTGCAAGGTCGGCAGGTACGCCTTCATCAGCGGTCTGACGGGAATCCCCAAAGACGTGCCCCCCTTCGTTATCGCTGCCGGTGACAGGGCCAAGCTTTACGGCCTCAACCTGGTAGGGCTTGAAAGGCATAATTTTCCCAAGGAAGAGATATTAAAATTAAAGAAGGCATACCGTATCCTTTTCAGGTCGGCCCTGCCCCTGAAAACTTCCCTGAAGATCATCAAGGAAGACCTCGACGGAGACAATATACGCTATCTGATAGAGTTCATAGAATCATCGCAGAGGGGCATATGCCGATAAACATTGCGCTCATCGGCCTCGGACATATGGGCCGCATCCACCTTGGCAAATTATGCGCATTCGATGACGTTGCGGTGCCGGGCATTGTCGATATAGACGAAAAGCTTGCCGTCGAGCACTCGCAGAAGTACTCGGTCCCCTCTTTTTCAGACTACAAAGACATCCTCGGCGCGTCGTCAGGGGCAATCATTGCCACCCCCACGCAAAGCCACTTCGCTATCGCAAAGGCATGCCTTGAAGCGGGCGTGCATGTCTTCATTGAAAAACCTATCACCGCGAGCCTGGAAGAGGCACAGCAGCTTGTCGACCTGGCGGCAGCCAGGGGGCTCGTGCTCCAGGTGGGACATCTCGAAAGATTGAACCCGGTATTTACCCACGCCTCCCCCCTGATACGCAAGCCTCTGCTCATAGAAGCCCGCAGGATAAGCCCCTTTACCGGAAGGTCCACCGATGTGGACGTTGTCCTCGATCTCATGATACACGACCTCGATCTTGTTATCTCTCTGGTCGGCGAAGAAATAAAGGATATATCGGCCCAGGGGACCCCTTTGGTCTCGGACATGCTGGATATCGTCAGCGCCCGCATCGAATTTGCCGGAGGGTGTGTTGCCAACCTGACGGCCAGCAGGGTATCCACGTTCAGGGAAAGGTCTCTAACGGTCTACGAACGGGACCGTTATTTCGCAATGGACCTTATGCAGGGCAAGCTTACAAGCATTACCAGGGACGAAAGCTCCCTGATGAGCACATCTGAGTTCACCGCCGAATCCATGGACGCCGTGAAAGACGAACTTCTCCAGTTCATCGGGGCCATCAGGGGACAGGGCGCGCCAAGTGTCAAGGGCATCGACGGATTGAAGGCGCTTGACGCCGCCAACAGGATCAGGGGCTTCATTGCCGACAAACAAAGCAAACCGCACCGATAAAAAGATCTTCATATCCACGGGAGAGCTCTCAGGCGAAACCCACGCACTCCATCTCGTCGAAGCGCTCCGGCTGACAGGTTCCTATCAGATCTCAGCCATGGGCTCGGACAAGCTGGCTTCGGCCGGCTCAAGGATCATATGCGACTATAAAGAGATCTCCGTCACGGGCCTCAGCGAGGTTGCATCACGCATCCTCCACATCAAAAAAGCCATAAATACGGTAAAACAACACCTGAGCTCAGAGGTCCCCGATCTTGTCATCCTTGTGGACTTCCCCGGTTTCAACATGAGGATAGCCCGTTTCGCCCGTTCTCTCCGCATACCGGTCGTCTACTTCATCCCTCCTCAGGTCTGGGCCTGGCACTCAAGCCGCATGAAAAAGATCAGGGAATACGTGGACATGGTCGTCTGCATCCTCCCCTTTGAAAGAGACCTTTACGCCAGTGCGGGGATCGAAGCGGTCTATGTCGGCCATCCCTTCGCTGAAACAGTAAAACCGACCCTCGGCCGCGGGGAATTCTTAAGGGCCGCCGGCGTCCCCGATGACCGGCCCATCCTCACCATCATGCCTGGCAGCAGGGAGAACGAGATACGAAGGCACATGCCTGTCATGGTAAAAGCGGCGGACATCATGCGCCGCCATATACCCGGACTCGCCATCCTTCTTCCGCTGGCAGACAATATAGGCGAAGATATGGTCAGGCCCCTGATCTGCGACGTTGAGTTCATCACGCTTCTGAAGGGAGGCTCACACAACGCCCTCGCCCATTGCGACGCGGCCATTGTCGCCTCTGGCAGCGCCACACTTGAGGCGGCGCTCCTCAAAGCGCCTACGGTCATCATTTACCGGATATCACGGTTTTCCTACGCCATCGCCCGGATTGTCGTCCGCATAGACCATATCGGCCTTCCCAACATCATAGCTGGCAAAGAGGTCTTCCCCGAGTTCATACAGCACCTTGAGCCCGAAATAATTGCTAAAGAGGCTCTTTCTATGATACATAAAGGAAGACAGGGCATTGCCGGCGAACTGGAACCGGTCATAGACAAGCTTATGCAGCATGGTTCCTACAACCTGGCGGCCGCCGCGATAAACAATTTCCTCGGGAAAGAACATGGACCTGTACCTGAGACTTATTAAATTCGCTTTACCCTACAAAACAAGACTGATCCTCGCCATGGCCTTCATGTCACTGTGTTCCGGCGCCCAAAGCCTCAGCGCTTACCTCGTCAAACCCGTCATGGATTATATCTTTGTCAACAAGGACATGACGAAGCTTTACATCATACCCGGTGCCGTCGTCCTCCTTTTCCTCATCAAGGGCATCTTTGAATACCTCCAGGGCTATTTCATCGGCTATGTTGGCCAGCGCGTCGTCACCGATATAAGGGAACTCGTCTTCCGCAGTATGCAAAAGCAGCCCCTGTCCTTTTTCGACAAAACGCCCACCGGTTCGAACATATCACGGATCGTGAACGACACGGCGCTCATCCAGAGCACCGTTTCCGATTCCGTTGCAGCCATCCTTAAGGACATACTGAGCATCATAGGCCTCATCGCGGTTGCCATCCATATGGAATGGAAGCTGTCGCTCATAGCCTTCGTCGTCCTGCCTTTCTCCATTTATCCCATCGTGACCTTCGGTAAGAGGCTGAGGAAGATAGGCTTTAACCTACAGCGCTACATAGCCCGCCTGACCAGTTTCCTTCACGAGACCATCACCGGCCAGAGGATAGTCAAGGCCTTTTCCATGGAAGAATACGAGAACAAGAGATTCGTCGTGGAAAACGAGACCCTTTTCAGGATCGTCATGAAACGCACCAGGATCAGGGCGCTGTCCCATCCCGTCATGGAGGTCATCGGCGGCGTCGCGATAGGCGCCGTCATATTGTACGGCGGCAGAGAGGTCATCCTCGGCAACTCGACTCCGGGCACCTTCTTCTCTTTTATGACCTCCCTGATCATGCTCTATGAACCGATCAAAAAACTGAACAAGGAAAACCACAACATCCAGCAGGGCCTCGCCGCAAGCCAGCGCGTTTTCGAACTCATCGACAGGAAACCGGAGGTACAGGAAAAACCTGACGCCAGGAACCTTGAAAACGTCCAGGGGGTTATCGATTTCAGCAATGTCTCTTTCCGTTACGATGACAAGATGGTCCTCAACAACATAAATCTAAGGATAGAAAAGAACGAGATCCTTGCTGTCGTGGGAAAGAGCGGAGTGGGAAAGACGACACTCGTGAATCTCATTCCCAGGTTCTACGACATCACCAGCGGCCGCCTTGAAGTGGACGGCAACGATATCCACGACATCACCCTGGATTCATTGAGGAGGAACATAGCCCTTGTGACCCAGGATGTCATTCTCTTCAACGATACGATACGGAGCAACATCGCCTACGGGGTCGAACCAGACGAGGAAAGGCTCTTCGAAGCGACACGGATGGCATTCGCTCACGATTTCATTCTAAAACTGCCCAAAGGATACGACACGGTTGCGGGTGAAAAGGGCGTGAGGCTCTCCGGCGGCCAGAAACAGCGCATAGCCATAGCCCGCGCGCTATACAAGAACGCTCCGATCCTCATACTCGACGAAGCGACAAGTTCCCTTGACGCTCAATCGGAGATCGAGGTCCAGAAGGCCTTCGAAAACCTCATGAAGGGCAGGACAACGATCATCATCGCCCACAGGCTCTCGACGATCATCAACGCCCACCGCATCATCGTCCTCGACAAGGGCGCGATCGTTCAGGAAGGCACGCACACTTCGCTCATGGAGCAGGAAGGCCCTTACAGGAAGCTCTACGAGATACAGTTCAAGGCGGGGGCCCGCAAGAAGGTCATTCCCATAGGAAAGAAGGTCTCATGAAAAAGAGGGTCAAATCCTTCCTTATGATCCATATCATACCGCCGCTTGTCTTTGCCTTCCTTTATCTCCTGAGGATGACCCTTCGCATAGAACATGTGAACCGGCCGTCATCCGATAAATGGGGGACCGCGTTCAATTACATCGTCTGTTTCTGGCACGGCAGGCTCCTCATGATGCCTTTCGCCAAAGAGGGCGGCGGCGGCAAGGTGCTTATCAGCCGGCACCGCGACGGCGAGCTCATCGCGCGCATCGTCCATTATTTCGGGATCGGCACCGTTAGGGGCTCATATCGGAAAGAAGGCAGTGTTTCATCTCTCAGGGAGATACTGCAGAATCTCAGGAACAACATAGATATCGCCATCACCCCCGACGGGCCCAAGGGTCCCCGCCACGTCGTCAAGAAGGGTATCGCGGAGCTCTCCAGGCTCTCCGGCAAACCCCTGCTCCCCGTCAGCTACGGGGCACGTAAAAAAAAACCTTTCATTCCTGGGACCGTTTTGTCCTCCCCTATCCCTTTTCAAAAGTTGTTTTCCTGTGGGGCGACCCCATCTCTGTCGGCCCTGATCTGACAGCGCAGCAGATCGAAGAAAAGCGCATCGAACTTGAAAGAACACTCGTTGACCTTACGGAAAAAGCGGAAAATGCGGCATGTGGAAGATAATCTATAACCTCCTTACCCTTTGCGCCCTTCCTTTTCTTATCGTGATAGGTCTTGCCAAAAGCAAAATGAGGAAGAACTTCCGTCAGCGCCTGGCCCCCTCGGTACACGAAAGGCCGGCGGAAGGCGAGTGCATGATCCACGGGGCCTCCATCGGCGAAGCGATGATCGCGCTCGGCATCGCCGGATACCTCGAAGAAAATACCGGTCTTCACCGCTTCCTCTTTACCACGAACACCTCTTATGCCCTGGAGATGCTGAAAAAAAGGACGCAAGGCTCACCGGACAGGCGGGCAAGAAGCCTGCCCTTCGACCTTCTTTTTTCAGTCACACGGTTTCTCGATCAGGAAAGACCATCGGTTATCATCGTCGTCGAGACCGAGATATGGCCAAACCTCATCTGGCAGTCGGTCAGGCGGGGCATTCCCGTCATCGTGATCAACGGACGGATCTCCGACTCAACGCTCGCGAGCTACCAGCGGATGTCTTTTTTCATGAAGTCCGCGCTCGCAGGCATCGACGCGGTCATCGCCCAATCGGAAGAACACCGCGGCCGCTTCATCTCCATCGGCATGTCCCCCGAACGGGTCTTCGCCACGGGCAATATCAAATATTACCGGCCCGCCGGGGACAACCCGGCAGCGGGCACGCTCCATGAAAAGATAATCACCCTTGGAAGCGTAAAAGAAAAGGAGCTCGACGAGATCTACCGGGCGGTCACGCTCATAAAGGGTGACCTGCCCGATCACACGGTCTGCATCGCGCCCCGCGAGATACATCTGTCCGGCACAATTGAAAAAGACCTCTCTGAGACCTTCAGGACGGCCAGGTATTCAAAGCTCCGTGATGACAGCGCGCAGGACATCACCGGCTTCGATGTCGTCGTGGTCGACACCGTGGGCGATCTCATGGGCATATACGGAAGGAGCGCCGTCGCATTCGTGGGAGGGTCCCTCGCCCCCTACGGCGGCCAGAACATGCTCGAACCGCTTTTTGCGGGCACTCCGGTATTGTTCGGCCCCTTCACGGAAAACTTCAGGGACATTGCCGAAGCCATCCTTGAAAAAAAGGCCGGTTTTCTCGTCAGGTCAGGCAGCGACATACACCTCTGCGTCAAAAGGCTTCTCGGAGACGATGCCCTTTACGGTGCCGCGCAAAAGGCCGGCCTCCGGATCATTGCCGACCAGCAGCATGTCATGGACCGCAGCGCGGGGATCATCACGGGCATCCTCAATGCAAAAAAGGAGAAACAGGGTGGAATCATTCGATAAACTGGTGGACCTCATGGCAACGCTCCGCAGCAATGAAGGATGTCCCTGGGACCGCAAACAGACCGTTTCGGCCTTCAAGACATTCATGCTCGAAGAGGTCTACGAGATCATAGAGGCCATAGAGCACAACGATATGGCGAATCTCAAGGAGGAACTGGGAGACCTTCTGTTCCACATAGTGTTTATCGCCCAGATCTGCAAGGAGCACCGCGCCTTTGACATCATCGAGGTTATTGATTCAGTGTACCGGAAGATGTATAACCGCCACCCTCACGTCTTCCAGAAACAGCCCCTCGACACGCCGGTGGAGGTAAAATGGGAAGAGATCAAAAAAACTGAAAAAGATGATTATTCTCTCCTCGCCAACATACCCTCAGCCATGCCCGCGCTCCTTCGGGCATACGTCATAACGAAACGGGCGGCAAAGGTTGGTTTTGACTGGGAAAAGGTCGATGATGTCTACGGCAAGATGCACGAGGAGATCGGCGAACTGAAAGAAGCGCAGGCCTCTGGCGACACCGCTCACATCAGGGAGGAGATCGGCGATCTGCTTTTCACCATCGTCAACATCGCGAGGTTCCTGAATGTAGACCCTGAGGACGCACTCCGGTCGACATCGGACAAGTTCACGAGGAGATTCAGTTATATAGAGAACAACACGGATATCAGGAACGCTACCCTCGATACGATGGACAAGCTTTGGAATGACAGCAAGTCTATGGAAAATGAGGAGGAATGAAACCCCCCTGTTTTTTAATCGGTCTTCATTACGTTCGCCGCCTGTGGGCCTTTCGGGCCTTTTACCACCTCAAATTCCACCTGCTCGCCAGTTTTAAGTGATTTGAAACCATCCTGCTGGATCGCGGAGAAATGCACGAAGACATCTTCTCCGCCGTCCTGCTCAATAAAACCATAACCCTTGGAATCGTTAAACCATTTGACCTTACCTACTGGCATACTGCGTGACTCCTTTCGTCAATGATTTGAAGCAATTGTGCTTTTAAAAGCTATATTATTCTTATTTAAAAAACCTGTCAAGCTTATTTTTTTAGCGGGACACCTTGATATCATAAAGGAAAACAGTTCAGGACCTGCCTGTCACCTCACTGTGAAACTGACGGTGTCGATTGCTTTGCCTGCATCGTCGACAATAGAGAGAACGTACTTTCCGGGCCGGGGCTTCCAGAGAAAAAGGTGCGTGTCAACGCCCGTATAGGAGTCATTGAGCACCCATTTCAGGCGTTTCCTTTCCGGTTCGAAACGAAGCGGCACACGCTGAAGGGCTTCCGGTATATCAGGGTCCATGGTTATCAGCGTTTCGTCCTGGGGATAGACAATGCGGGGTTTTTGATGGGTTGTATGCGTCTTCACTGTCATCACCGGCTGGGTGCCTTCAATGAAATATTCTTCGCGGGAGGACTCGAAATCCTTTTCAAAGCGGACCTTCGCCGTAACGACGCCCGCCGGCCTTTTCGGAGGACGCGACGGTGCCAGACCGTGAAGATGGTTCATAACATCCAGCCAGATCGGGGCCGCCCCGGTGATACCGCTCACGTCGCGCATGGGCTCCCCGGAAAAATTACCCACCCAGACCCCGACAGTGTAGCGGGCGGAAAAACCCACGCACCAGTTGTCACGCATATCCTTGCTGGTCCCGGTTTTGACGGCAGACCAGAAGCGTGTCGCCAGCGGGTTCTCCAGGCCGAAAGTTGTGGAACGCGATTCCCTGTCGGAGAGTATCTGCGATATTATAAATGAGGCCCTTGGGTCCATGACCCGCCTGCTCGGCGGTGTCTTTCCGCCCGGGGTCAGCCTCATGTCGCTTTGCATACCTCCCAGCGCAAGGCTGCGATAGGCGCCGACAAGCTCGTAGAGCTCGATGTCGGCCGATCCCAGGGCTATGGAATAGCCATAGAAGTCGGCATCTTCCGTGAGGCTGTGAAAACCCAGCCCTTTCAGGCGGTCCACAAAAGGCGCAAGTCCCGCCACAAGCAGCGTTTTGACGGCAGGTACATTAAGGGATGATGCGAGCGCGGTGCGGACGCTGACGGTCCCGCGGAACTGATTGTCATAATTCTGGGGAACATAGAGGCCCGTGGGAGTCATGACGGAAAGCGGCGTATCTTCGAGTATGGATGACGCGGTGAGATAGCCCTTCTCGATGGCCAGTTCATACAGGAACGGTTTCAATGTGGACCCAGCCTGCCTGCGTGCCCGTATGCCGTCTATCCACACGGCACTCGACACCCTGCCCCCGTTGCCGGCATAGGCCAGGATCTCCCCTGTTCCATTCTCCACCACCATGACCGCGCCGTCCGAGACGTGTCTGCCGCGAAGCTGCGTGAGGGTGTTCCCGAGCGCCTCCATGACAAACCGCTGCAGCTTTCCGTCAAGGGTCGTAATTGCCCTTTCCCGCCCGCCTGCCAGGAGTATGCGCGCGACATGGGGCGCAAGCGCGGCATCGGGCGTTATCCGGTATGGAGATGAGAGGGCCGCCCGTGTCTTTCTATCCATATCTTCACGTGTCGCCTCCACCCCCGCCTTTTGAGCGAGCAGCCAGGCCCTGCGTGCTATCCTCTCCTGCGGTGCGTTGGGAGACGTAATGAGTGACGCAAGGACAAAAGATTCCGCCTCCGTCAAACCCGACGGCTGCTTCCCGAAAAGGCCTTTTGACGCGGCCCTGACACCCTGGAGCTCGCCGCGATAGGATATGAGATTGATGTACGCCTCGAGGATCTCCTCTTTTTTCCAATGCCTCTCCAGGGCAAGGGCGGCAATGACCTGACGCCATTTCTGGCCAAGGTCTCTCCTCGCGGCCTTCGGCTTCAGGTCCTCAGTGACGATCGACGCGACCTGCATGGAAATGGTGCTTGCCCCGCGCAGCCTTCCGGAGGTAATGTTCTTCGCGAATGCGGACATGAAGGCAAGGGGATCGACCCCGCGGTGGCTGAAAAAACGGCGGTCCTCAACAAAGATGATCGCCTTCAGAAAAGAGGGCGACACATCGCCAAGGCACGTCCATTCGAGCCTCCTACCCCGGTCATCGGTCCTGAGCGTATGTATGGGTTCTTTGTTGCGGTCGAAAAGGACCGCATCAGAGGTGCGCCAGGAAGCCCTGACGTCACGAAAGGCAGATGTCTTTGTGTCCCTGACCGACTTTGCCGCGAAGATACCGGCCGCCGCGGCCAGGCACAACAAAAAACAGACTGCGGCCAGGCATATCAACGCCGGGCCCTTCAAACGCACCAGGGGCATGTCCCGCTTCCTTACTTTTTGATCTCCACTTCCCTGTTCGGGGTCTCACCGAACATCTCGGGTGCGTAGAGCGCCTCCACACGGGTTTCGGGCATGCGGAAAATCCCGTCATTGTTGAGTCTCAGGGTATATTCAACCGTCCAGGTCCCTTTAGGTACATATTCGTAATAGACCCTCAGCGCCTCAAAGGACCGCTCGCGGTATGCCTCCCATGCCCATCCTTTCTGCCTGCCTTCTTTTGAAAGCATCGCAGAGTCCCTCCCGAGGCCGCTGCCTAAAATGACACAGCCCGATGGGACAGGATCGCTCACGACAACCCATGTCATGTCCGACTGAGCGTCTATTTCGAGAAGGACCCGCATAACATCGCCGCTCGTCCAGACGCCGGGTGTTTTTTGCTGCACCGGAGATATCGTCTTTTTCACGCGGTATCCAGATGAGAAAGGCGCTTTGAGCGGTATGGCCGCCAGGCTCTGAATCGTCACCCACGGCCTTCCGCTTCCCTGATGGTCGACGCGCAGCGTGTCCTTCCTGTCGGGCCAGGCAAACATCATGGCCTTGCCTTTCGGTTCATCTGCCCATCGGAAGGTGTTTTTCTTCTGTCCCAGCGAAGCGGATGATACACCGGATACCGGGACCGCCTCGAACTTTCGGGAGAATTTTTCCATAGCGAGCACTCCCCAGGCGTTCGCCGTCGTCGTGTCCCAGCGGCCTTTCTTCATCCTGCCCACGAGGCCCCGAACTATCCGCGGCACATCCTCTTTCCATTTGTCAAACTCCATGGAGGCCATAAGCGTTCGGGCCGCGTTGAGGTCCGTGGAGACCATCAGCCACCAGAGATAGTCAGTTTTCTCCGTCGATAGCCCCATGGTCGTCCCCTGCAGGTTAAGACGGCTGCGGAGGATGTTTTCGGCCTCCTTGAGTTTTTTATCCCTTCCGGTGATACCCGTCATGCGGTGCAGTACGTTGATCCAGTCAAGAACGGCGGATGTGGGCCACAGCTTCGGGTCTATGTCGATCGTTGTCAATAGCTCGGGTGTTGCCTCCCTGTAACGGGACAAGGCCTCCACGGCCGCCATTTTCCTGATGGAAAGGTCCGCCGTCTGAAGCGACGAATACCGAACGATCTTCCCCTCCACAAACCCTTTCAGGCCCTTGAGCATCCTTGCCCTGAGGTTCTGCGGTATCTCATACCCGGCTTCATTGCTGATGGAAAGCAGGTAAGATGTCAGCGTATCGCTGCCGCGCAGCATGAGAGGGAAATACTTCGCAAGACCGTCGCCGTCCATGTACGCCGGCAGTTCCCCCATGATGTCCTTCCATATCTCGCGGTCACGAAGGGCGACGGCCTTCGATGTCTTCTGTTCGAGACAGACATAGGGGTAAAGGCGCATGTAATCGACAACCCCCTGCAGCCCGTCCGATATCCTCGGTTTCATAACGACAGAGATGCCTCCCCGGCCGGGCTCGGCATCGGCCGGTCGCGCCGCATCCATTTTAAATGTGTCTTTCAGCTGCGTCAGGGTGGCCTGGAAAACCCGGAGCGCGACGGCAGGAACAACCTTCTGGGTCACCTTCACCATGTCCCTGGCAGGTCCCCCCGCCGTGTCCTGCGCGGATGCGACGTATTCGATCTTTCCGATGCCGTAAGGCACCGTGATCGGCCAGAGCGCCTCGCGGGCTTCGCCCGGCGGTATCGTCAGCGTAATGGGATCGAGGTCCCGGGACGCGGTGTCCTTGAGCTTCAGCGTTGATGCAACCTTCATTTCACGCTGCGAAGTGTTCCGGACGGTAAATCCGGCGGTAAACCGGTCGCCTTCACGCACGAGGGCAGGCAGGCCCGAAAGGAGCATCAGGTCCTGGGTTGTCCTGATCGTTTCATCTCCCGTACCGAAAAGATTTGCGCCTATGTTCGCGATGGCTACAACCTTGAATGATGTGAGCGAGTCGTTGAGATTGAACGTCACATCCGCCTCGCCGCTGTCATTGAGCGGCACCGACGCCTTCCAGTATATGAGCGTGTCAAAAAGCTCCCTCGTCAGCTGTTTCCCTCCGCCTCCCCCGTGGGGAAGCGCCTTGCGCCCGAAGTGGCGCTTGCCTACGACCATCATCTGCGAGGTCGCCGTGCTCACTTCATAGCCTTTCTTGCGCATCATTCCTTCAAGCAGGCCCCAGCTTGTATTCGGTTTTAGCTCCAGCAATCCTTCATCAACAACGGCGACAGTCACTTCGCCGCCTTTGGGCGCCGTGCCGCCTGCCGGGCCTTTGACCTCGATATGCGCCCTGACCGCCTCCCTCACGGCATACGCCTTTTTATCGGTGGCAACCTTCACCTTCAGCGTGTGCGGTTTCCAGCCCACTCTCACCTCGGTTATCCCGAGCTTATAGGCGGGTTTTCCGGGATCGAAGGTGGCGCCCGGGGGTGAACCGGCTACCCTGCCCCTCACTACCAGGGCAGAGACAAAAACATTCGGGACGTAATTGTCCTTGACGGGTATTTCGATCACCGGCCTGTCCCTGGTCACCTTCCTGATATATGCGTCCATGACGCCTTCCCGCTCTGCTGTGACCAGAACGGTAGCCTTCTTGAACGGCATCCGCACCTGGAAACGCATGGTATCTCCCGATTCCACAAAACGTGTTTCCGGAATAAGCTCGATGCGGTCGTCGTTGCGTGATTCGAACCAGGCGTCCTCTTTGCCGTAAACAGTGACATCACGGTTGGTAAATGCCTGATTGCCCCCGGCATCCTTCGTTTCGGCCTGGATGACTACCCTGCCCGTGACGGGTGTCTTGCCTTCGCAATAGAGTATTCCGTTGGCTGCTGTCTTTCCCGAGCAATGATCGCCGGCCTCTTTCGTCTCCGAGACATGCTCGAAGGCATAGAACCCGCCCGTGATCCTTCGTCTGTGTGAATATGTGACCCTCTTGAAGAGCTTCGTGCTGACCTGCGCCCCTTCAACCGGCTTGCCTTTCATATCGACAACAAGCACCTGGTATTTCAGCGTATCGGTGAAGAACTCCCCGCTGCCGGGGTATAACCCCACATGAAGCATGGAGGGATATAGCGGTATCCTTGCCGATGATGTCTGGGTCTCGCCATTGGGGTCCCTGAATTCCAGTTCGCTCACGATGTCATGGGGAGCATCCACCTTTGGGAGGTCCTTCAAGGTCACACGCGCCGTCCCGTTCTTGTCGAGATTGAGGTCCATCGTTTTGAGCCTGATCATGCGCCGTCCGAAGCGGTCGGAGGAGCCCGTCTCATCCTCCTTCCCCTCCTCGTCTTCTTCGTCGGCCCCCTCTTCGCGAGGTGAACCGTAGCGGTCTGAATCGTATTTATCAATGCCCGTCTTCACACGCCCTGCGGCGAAAGTGAATTCTTCCAGGTCAGGGAAGGTGACCGGTCGGGTTTCAACCTGCGAGCGGATCTTTACCGGGTAATCGGCCGCGCCTCCGCCCGAGAGGTATCTCAGATCGACATCGACATCTATCGATGTCCGGTTCACAGCCGGTTCCTTCGGACCCCTGAGAAAAGCGCGCATAAGGGGAATGCGGAATTCTTCCACCCGGAAGGAACCTGAAGTGTCCAGTGTTTCCGACTTCTTTCCGGGGGCAGGTGACCTGCCCTTGAGAAACACCTCGTATGTTCCCAGCTTCGATCCTTTGGGGATCTTCCATTCCGTCACGGCGGTGCCGTTGTTGTTCCATGTTAAGGGAAAGGTATACTTTTCATTGGTGCCCACGTGTTCGATAACGGCTTCCCTGATGTCCTTCAGGCCTGCCGGCACAAAGAGGCCCTCCATCGTGCGCTGCCGCGCGAAATGCTTCATGTGGACCGTATCACCGACGCGCAGGAGCGTTCTGTCGAACACCGTGTGGGCAATGAAACCTTCGTTCCCTTCCCCGTATCGCTCGGGCAGGTTGAAACGCCAGGATTCTATCCCGTCATCCCAGCTGGAGTGGGTGAAGGTCATATCCGCGCCTTTGCGGGCAAAGACAAAAAGCCCTTCCGAGATGCCGGAGAGGACCCGCGAAGACTCATAGTAAAAACCCTTCTCCTGCTTGGTCCGGCCGCACTGGGGCAAGCCCTTGGGACCGGCCAATCGTTTATTGATCCGGGCGATGCCGTCCTCGCCGGTCACACCCTGCCAGACAACACCCCCCTTGCAATCCCTGAGGGTAACGGATGCCCCGGACACCGGCTCGCCGTTGTCAAGGGCCGTGACAAAAACAATGGATGACGAGTTTCCCCATTTAAAATGGGCGGCCATATTAGTCACCAGTGCGGCGGTGGGCACGTACATCGGCGCAGGTTTCGCGAGAAGCCTGCTGCCAAGCATGAGGCTCTCGATCTCCACCACGTAGAATCCGGTATTTTTCAGAGGGATGCCGATCACTTCGAATTCCTTCGATCCGCCGGGCCTGGCTATGGTAAAGGGTTCCTTTTTCGGCAAACCGGCAAAGACCGACCTTTCCCGCGGTACGCTATCCAGCTTGAAAAGCCATTCCATGACCGCTTCGTCGCTATTGTCCGGTATCTTGTGGATACCGCCCTTGACCGCCTCTGCGCCCTCTTTTGCGTCCTTGTCCCTGCCGGGGACGGCAGCCTTAAGCTTTTGAGACGACGGTCCTCCATCATCCCTGGCGAGCCAGGCCTTGATCTCTTCCTCTATATTACGGACGGTAACGGGTAAAAAAGCACCCTCCTTTGCTTCAATGACACCGAACCTGTCAGAGAATTTTGCAAGCGCCGGATAGGTGTCCGTCTTCACGACAAGAGGGAACTTGTTCGCGTTTGACAGAGCACGGCCCGAGATATCTTTCAAATCCTGCGGGATATGAACACTTAAGGAACTTTTCTCAGGAAAGGGGCCGTGAAAGGTAAGGAATTCGAAAAAATCCCTTTCGTCGCCTGCCACCTTCGCTTTCCAGACCGCGTCCTTCCCTGTTTTTTTATCGGCCTGGATAATGATCCTTCCGGCATCTTTTAATGATATGGGGGCGGAAAAAGAGAGCCTCATTGGCGAAAGGGGTATGCAGCCTCCCTGGGGTTTCTCCTTCATACACCTGAACTTTGCGGTGAAAGGGCCGCGCGCCTGGTAAGCGATGACTTTGTCCGCGGCTGCGGCAATGCCGCTTTTTGCTTTGACCCCCCTGCCCCAGACGATCCTGACGTTGGCCTTGGGAGGAAATGCCTGGCGGCACTGAAAAAGAACGATGTTCTGGCCTTTCGTTGGGATCTTTGTTGCCGAAAAAAACTGTTTTCTCTCCTCCCCGGCGATCAACCGTATGCCGACACGTTCACGAACACCTTCTATGGCGCAGGAAACGTTCTTCAGGACAGATGTCTCGTCAACGGGGGAATCGAGCCAGAATAGAAACACCTGCTGCTCGTCTATTTCCTTGCTTCCCTCGTACGGATCGCTGTCTATTATCGACGGTCCTCCGGTGTTGAAGGTAAACTTCTTTTTGCCGGTAAGCGGAACACCGGCGAGTGTCTTGAGGTTCTGCTTCAGGGTGAAGCTGCAGGCGAGACCGGCGTGCAGGTCCTTCTCGAAATCATAGGACCAGTTCTTTCCGTCTATCCAGCGGCCCTTTCCCTTTTCAGGGCACTGTACGTCAAAGGGGTCGCCAAGGCGGGGGTCGCCAAAGGCGACCATCTGGTCAGAGAACCGGGCCGTTACCTGGCGTACGCCTTTCACTGTCCCTTCGGGTGAAAAAAGCTCAACCCCTGCGCCGCTCACATTGCCTGCAAAAACCATGTAAAACACCGCCATGACGAGAACAAACAATACCTTCCTCACCATACTGTCCCCTCCTGTATTGTCACAAATAAAGAACAGTTTCAGCGTTTCAGAGGTTTGAGAACCGCTTCGCGGTCAGATGCAAAAGAAGGAGGTCCCTTTCCTTCCGGTCCTGAAACCTTGAAACAATGAAATTATGAAACCGTTCTTATGTGCTAAGAGATGTCCTTTCCTGTGCTGGACATGCTCAGGGTCCCGTGCTTGATGCCTTTTATGGCCTTGAGCATCTCCGCCAGTTTCCTGACCTCCCTGGACCTGCCTTTTACCGCAACGATCTCAAGGCAGTTGTCGTGGTCAAGATGCACGTGCTGTGTTGAAATGATGACATTCTGGAAATCGTGCTGCAGGTCGGTGATCTTGCTCAGAAGTTCTCTCTGGTGATGGTTGTAGATAAGCGTAATGGCACCGGCCACATCTTTGCCCGTGTCCCATTCCTTTTTGATAAGCTCCTGCCTGATAAGGTCCCGGAACGCCTCTGAACGGTTGGGATAATTCTTTTCCTTGATATAAAGGTCGAACTTCCTGAGCAGTTCATCCTCGAGTGAAACTCCGAATCGTACCAGTCCGGACATAACCCTCCGCAATATTACGTTTTATTTTCAGGGTAGCACAGAGGGCCCGTTCTGTCAACAACAGCACCTTTCCACGAAAAAAAGCTGTTTGTCTGGTTTGTCTGGTTAACAACCATAGAAACAAAAGAAACTGAAGAAACTATAGAAACTGTTTTTACCACGTTTATTGCCATGTTCACCCCACTGAGTTTGTACCTGGAACTTCTTTTTTGTATATTTGCAGCACAACAAACCCCTGTAGTTGCACCATTCCACCAGGCCGGGGCAACACGACACCATGTTACCCCATAAGCCCCGGCCTTCTTCCAAAAAACTGTTCCGGCCCTTTCAGCCGTCAAGAACACAGGACCGGAAAAAATCCTGCCGGCCGTGCGATTTTGCTTTTTACTGCTGAAACGGCTGGAACTTTTTTTATTTGTTGAATCATCCCATTATCGGGCAGGTTTACTGTATTTAGATTTCGATACGATCTGCGCGCAAGTAAAATCATTGCCATAAACACAGGTCAAGTTATCGGCCGCATGGAAAAAGGAGGGTGAGATGTTTAACGTGTTTTTAACAAACGGGGTCAGCAAATGGGTCAACAAAGATGAAGCACGCCGGCTTCAAAGGAGGAGAGAGGTTGTCTGTGTCCTGGAGATGAAGAACGAAGACACGGACCTATCAGAAGATCTTTTTTACTGCGTTATTAAAAATAAATTTTGTGATATTCACTCCATGTCTGCAGCCCTGTAACGGCATGTGCCTGGAATTTGACAGCACGTTAAAAGATGAAGATCGGGAGAAGCCGGTAAGTACAGCCATATCCGACCGGACCGGCCGAGAAACCATGTCGGGGTCTCAAAAAAAGGAGAACGTGAGCTTTCTGGGTATTCAAAAGATCCCCAAAGGAGGGGCGCTGGTTCTCGTGAACAACGAAAAGGGGAGCACCGTTACCTTTGACCCGTCAAGACACAACATTATAAATATGAATGGATACATCCGCTTTGTCATCGGCGCTTTCGCGGGCAGGAACAGGTAGGGATCCACAAAGACAATCTCATTCGGTCCAGTCCTTTAAATCCTTTAAATTTTCAGTAAAGGTTCCAGGGCCATTTTTGTTTTTTTAGTTTTTCGCCCTGAAGAACGATTCTATGGCCGCGATGAGGCCGGGGATATCGGAGCGCTTTGCCTCTATATCAACAGAAATGCCCGATCCAACGAGGGTCGAGGTAGTTACGGGGCCGATAGAGGCAATGATCTTTTCTTTCAGCATCTCTTTGCCATAGATCGAAATGAAGTTCTTCACCGTTGAAGAACTTGTGAAGGTAAAGATGTCCAGATCGCCGGGGATCGGTTCAACGGGCAATGGAGCTGTTGCGCGGTATATGGGTATGACATCGCAAATGCCGCCTTTCTCCCTTATGTAACTGACGATAATATCGCGTGCGTCCCTGGCACGGGGCAGGAGGAAACGTTTGGACGGGACATCCAGTTTGTCAAGAAGGGATACGATCCCCTCGGAGGTGAACTTTTCCGGAACGAGATCGGCCTCTATACCGAAAAGGGCCAGACGGGCGGAGGTTGCCTCTCCAATGGCGATGACCGTCGCCCCGGACAGGGCACGGGCATCCTTGCGCGAACCCCTCAGGTGCGCGAAAAAGATAGCAACGGCATTAACGCTCGTAAATATTATCGAATCGTAGGAAGAGATCTTGTTGACGGCGCTTCTAAGCCGGCTGTTGGGAATGATCGGTTCGATATCGATGGAGGGGAGGTAGACGGGCTGGGCCCCGCTTTCGGCAAGGGCCTCGCCGAATTTTCGGGACTGGTGCTGCGCCCTCGTTATGACGATCTTCTTTCCAAAAAGCGGTTTTTTCTCGAACCAGTTCAAAGAATCCCTGAGGCCGACAACATCGCCGACGACGATGATCCCCGGAGGGGTAAGACCTTCTGCGCGCACCTTCCTTGCGATCGTGCGCAAAGTGCCTGTGACGACCTTCTGTGCCGGCAGAGTGCCTGAATGAATGACGCATGAAGGGGTGGCAGGGTCCCTGCCTCCATTGATGAGCCGTTTTGCGATCTCTTCGAGGTTCTTCATGCCCATGAGAAAGACAAGCGTGTCCGGCCCCGTTGCCAGCTCCGGCCAATTAATGGTGGATCCGGCCTTCTTCTCATCCTCGTGACCGGTAATGAAAGCAACCGTTGATGCATGGTCGCGATGTGTAAGGGGGATCCCCGCATAAGCGGGAACGGATATGGCAGAGGTGATGCCGGGCACTATCTCGAAGGGGATCTTCCGCGAGGCAAGGTACTGGGCCTCTTCACCCCCCCGGCCGAATATGAAGGGGTCTCCGCCCTTGAGACGGACCACCACGTTGTTGCTTTTCGCTGTCCGGGCAAGAAGCGCGTTTATATCTTTCTGGGGAAGCTCATGCTTGGAGGCCTTCTTCCCCGCGTAAAGGATCTCGGCACCGGCGCGTGCAAAACGAAGGAGCTCCTTATTGACAAGGTTATCGTAAATGATGACATCAGCCTGGCCGATAAGTTCGAGGCCCCTTATCGTTATAAGCTTCAGGTCACCGGGGCCTGCGCCTATCAAATAAACCTTGCCCATGGGAATTATTATAACGTCCATGAAGGAGGATGTTCAAATAGAAAAGACAGGCTACAGGTGAGATGACCGGTTTCTTTAGTTCGTCCGGTTTACAGATAATCAAAGAACTGTCTTTTAGATGTAGTTCTCGAGAAGGAGCGAGATGGTCTTTTCAACGCTGCCGGGCTCCCTGTCTTCCATCTCACGGATCGATTTCCTGATGCGGAAAAATGTAAGCTCATCGTTTAAGTCATCGAGGCTCCGGTAAATACCCGAGCGCCTCCCGAAGCGGTAAGCAAGCCTTTGTTCGTCGGTGAGATCGAAATAGCGGTCGATGGTTTCAAGGAATCTCTTTTTGTCAGGGGGAAGTCTTCCGTCGATCTCTTCAAGAAGGTTGAGGATGTGGTCGCTCTTGACATAACTGGTTATGCCTTCAAGGTTTTCAATGATGAGCCTCTCTTCACGCAGGACGTCCTCATCATCCGGCAGCAGGAAATCGCCGCTCTCGAGCTTTTCAAAGAGGGGCATGGCCCTTAGCACCTTCAATGTACGGAATCTTATGAAATCGGGATCTATACGGTTCAAGACATCGGCGGTTGCAAGGGCGTGCTCTTTCCACCACTTCTTGCCTCCCATACCGAGGACCACGTACTCCGAAAGCTCGATGCCTGCCTCTTTCACCTTTTTTCCGCAGAGGATATGCTCTTCTTTCGTCACGCCTTTGTTCATATACTGCAAAAGGGTGTCGCTGCCCGATTCCAATCCCACATGGAGTCTCGTCAGACCGGCGTCTTTCATCTTTTTCAGGTTTTCCGCCGACACGCCTTTGGCGATAGTACGGGACCGGGCGTATGATGTCACTCTGTCAATCGACGGGAAGATCCCCTTGAGATATTGCAGGGCCTCGATGATGACATCGGGCTTCATGGCAAGCGAATTGGCATCCTGGATAAAGACGTTCTTGCAGCCGAAATACATCCATACCGCCACCGACTTGTAGCCCTCGTTGATGGTGTGGCTGTCGAATATCCCTTCAACGAGAGAATCGGTTATCCTGCCGTTAAAACCGCGCTTCACTGACATTTTTTTGATTTCGTCGTATATGGCCTTTACGGTGTCGATATCCGACTTGATCTCTTCGATCGTTCGCTTTTCGAAACGTTTTCCCTTGTACAGCTGGCAAAAAGAACACTTGTTCCAGGAACAGTTTCTCGTGAAGCGCAGAAGAAGGCTGTAGGCCTCGTTGGGCGGGCGTATCGGCCCAATCTCGTACCTGAGCGGCCTGTCAGTCATTCTTATCTACGTGAACGGCAAATGCCGGTGTAGATGCCTTGGACATTGCCTTCTTCCGTTTCGGGTTCTGGCTTGCCTTTTTCCTTTTTCGCTTCAATTCAGTTTTTTTCGAAAGGGACGGCATCGGTTCCTCCTTGATAATTTTGACTCAACATAACATAGAAAATCAGGAGATTCAAGGATTTGGAGAAAACAGGGTACCCGGTAATGGCCCGGGGCTAAAGGCCGGGGGGGATGGAAAATGCATGGCAAAAACATCTCATTCTTTCGCCTTCGATCCTCTCCGGCCCTTTGTCTCCTTCCTTCTCCCCAAGTTCCGCTTCACAACATGGAAAATCGTGATATTATTATAAACAAGAGCACAAATAGACTGACCGATAAGGAGTATGCGATATGGCAGATCCCTCTCGGAGAGCTTCCCGCAATGACGATACAGCTGATACGGCAAACCCTGCCCCAGGTTCCGCAAATGTGAAAACGGCGGGAACGGGTAACGTTGAAAAAGATATAAAATTCAGCCTGATAACCGACTCCCTGCCGGTACTCATAGCATATATCGGCAAGGATTTTCGGTACCGCTTCGTTAACAAGGCCTACGAATCGCTCCACAAAGAAACACATGGAAACATACAGGGCAAGCATGTCAGGGAGATCATAGGCGATCAGGCGTGGGCAGCCATACATAAATATATCGAAAGATCGCTTAATGGGGAAACGGTCAACTATGAAGAAAAGATAACATACAAAAATAACATGACCCGCTATATACGGGGCACCCTTGTACCCCACTGCGGGCCCGCTCAAAAAATAGAAGGCGTTTATGCCCTTGTTTCGGACATCACCGAACAAAAACACTTCGAGGAATCCCTCCGCAAGAGCGAGGACCGCTATGGAGCGCTGTTCGAGAACGTTCCCGTGGGTATCTGCATCAACAGCCCTGACGGCAGGATCATCGCATACAATCCCACGCTCCAAAAAATAACGGGATACACAAGGGCCGACATGGCGAACGCCTACACGAAGAACTTCTATGCAAGAAAATACGAAAAGGACCGTCTCTTGAGAGACCTGAGGAGCAAGGGCTCATTGAGGGATTATCACGTTGACCTCAGGAGAAAGAACGGTGAGGTCTTCCACGCGATGGTCAATATCGTGCCCCACGTCATCGCCGGCGAAAAGACCATCCTCACGGTCATACAGGACGTCACAAAGCAGAAAAAGGACCGGGACGCAATGATCGAATCGGAAAGGCGCCTCACCGACATCATCAATTTCCTTCCCGATGCCACCTTCGCGCTTGACAGGGAAGGCAAGATAATCGCCTGGAACAGGGCGATAGAGGAGATGACGGGGATCAAGGCCGTGGCGATCCTCGGCAAGGCTAATTACGAACACTCCATTCCTTTTTACGGAAAACGCCAGCCGATGCTTGCCGATCTTGTCCTCAAACCCGACCGGAACGCGGAAAAGAAGTATTCCTTCATTGACAAGGACATGGACCGCCTTATCGCCGAATCCCTCACGCCTCTGAAAGTGAACGGCAGGTCCATCTATCTCTGGGCCAAGGCAAGTCCAGTTTACGACATGGACGGCAACATCACCGGCGTCATCCAGTCAATACGGGACATCACCGGGCAAAAAGAGGCCGAGGAAAGGCGCAGGGAGTCTGAGGAGCGTTACAGGACCGCCATCGAATACTCGAACGACGGCGTCGCCATTGTCAAAGGCAACACCCATCTCTATGTGAACCAGAGGTTCTGCGAGATATTCGGATTCGATTCCCCCGACGAGATCATCGGCGAAACCCACGTGAAGACCATCCACCCCGATGACCTCGCGAAAGTACAGGATATTAACGCAAGAAGACAGCGCGGCGAAGAAGTGCCGAAAAGGTATGAGTTCAAGGGCATCAGGAAGGACGGGGGTATCTTGTACATCGAGGTTTCAGCGGCCAATTCGACATTCAGGGGTGAGGCGGTGACGCTGGCCTTCTTCAGGGATGTCACTGAGCGCAAACTCGCCTCCGATGCCCTCAGGGACAGCGAAATGAAGTTCCACACCCTTTTTGACTGCGCAAATGACGCGATCTTTCTGATGGACGGCGAGACCTTCATTGACTGCAACCGCAAGGCGCTTTCCATCTTCGGCTGCTCCAAGGAGGATATTATCGGGCAGACGCCTTCAACGATCTCTCCGCCTCAGCAGCCCGACGGGAGCAGTTCGGCCGATAAAACACAAAAGAAGATCGGGATGGCGCTGAAAGGCGTACCGCAATTCTTCAAGTGGCAGCACCAAAGATCCGACGGCACCACCTTTGACACCACGGTAACCCTGAACGAATTGGAGCTCGGCGGTAAAAAATATATTCAGGCCATCATAAGGGACAACGAACCGCCCGATAACGGGGACTAAAACCTTCAAACCGGTTTATATGGTTTGTATGGTTTATATGGTTTATATGGTTTGACAACCAAAGAAACTAAAGAAACCAGAGAAACCGTACAAACCGAAGAAACCGGTTTTATCTTTATCCTTGAAATACAGATAATCATATGATATTTTAATCTTTCAAACAAATTTGCACGTCTTTCAATTGACGTCAGGGTGCAGGCAACTGTCTGCCGTCAAGGTGCGAAAGGCGGAAGACTAACCGGGAGGCCACATGTCAAATCTTACCATCAAACAGTTACTCGAGGCAGGCGTTCATTTCGGGCACCAGACAAAACGCTGGAACCCCAAGATGAAACCTTACATTTTCGGCGCACGCAACGGTATCTACATCATCGACCTGCAGAAAACGCTGAAGATGTTCAAGGAGGCCTACAATTTCGTCAAGGAGATCGCGTCGCGCAACGAATACATTCTCTTTGTCGGCACCAAGAAACAGGCGCAGGAAGCCATTTCCGAAGAATCAAAGCGCTGCGGCGCGTTCTATGTCAACAACCGCTGGCTCGGCGGAACGATGACAAACTTTCAAACCATCGAAAAGAGCATAGACCGGCTTAGAAAATACGAGGAACTGAGACAGAGCGACATTTACAAGGTACTCCCCAAAAAGGAGGCCATAGGCATCGAAAAAGAGATCGATAAACTCGAAAAGAACATCGGCGGCATAAAAGGTATGGACCGGCTCCCCGGGGCCATCTATGTCGTCGATCCTAAAAAGGAATATATCGCTGTCAATGAAGCTAAAAAGCTTGGCATCCCCACGGTTGGCATCGTCGACACCAACTGTGACCCTGATGACATCGATTTCATCATACCCGGCAACGATGACGCCATCCGCGCCATCAAGCTCATCACCGCCAGGGTAGCAGACGCCGTCATGGAAGGAAGGGCCCTGTACGTCGAGGAGTTCCAGGGAAAAGACGACCAGCCCGCTGAAGAGCCCAAACCGTTCGTCGACGAAAGTGTATTGGAAGAAGAAAAGTACGATGAGTATGAAGCTAATAGTTGAGGAGGATTTCCATGGATATCTCTGCTGATGCGGTAAAAAAACTACGTGAAAAGACAGGCGTCGGCCTTATGGATTGCAAGGAGGCCCTGAAAAACTCGAACGGCGATATGGAAAAGGCCGTAGATTACCTTCGTGAGAAAGGACTCGCCAAGATGCAGAAAAGAATGGGGAGGGTCGCCTCTGAAGGCACTGTCGCCTCCTACATCCACACCGGCGGAAAGGTGGGCTCCATAGTTGAGGTCAACTGCGAGACCGATTTCGTGGCAAAGACTGATCAGTTCCAGGAATTTGTGAAAGACATCGCCATGCAGATAACGGCATCCAACCCGCTCTATGTCAAGCGTGAAGATGTCCCGCAGGAGCACATAGAGCGTGAAAAGACCATATACAGGAACCAGGCCCTCGAATCAGGGAAACCGGAAAAGATAATCGACAAGATCGCTGAAGGAAAAATGGAAAAGTTCTATCAGGAGGTCTGCCTTATAGAACAATCGTTCATAAAGAACCCTGACGTCACCATTAAGGACCTTCTTGAAGAACTGCTCGTGAAAACAGGTGAAAAGATCGTCATCAACCGTTTCGTGAGATTCCAGCTCGGTGAAACGCTCCAGGACTGACATGAAATACAAGAGGATTCTCCTTAAGCTCAGCGGCGAAGTCCTCATGGGAAACGAGGGACACGGTATCGACCACGATACCGTACGTGACATTGCCCTTCAAATAGGGGAAATTCGCAAACTCGGCGTAGAGATCGCCATCGTTCTCGGCGGCGGGAACATATACCGGGGCAAAAAAGGCGAAAAAGAAGGCATGGACAGGGTCGCCGGGGATTACGTCGGCATGGTGGCAACGGTCATCAACGCCCTGGTGCTCCAGGACACCCTTGTAAAAACAGGCACTCCCGCCGTTGTACAGACCGCCCTCGCCCTTGAAAGGATCGCGGAGCCCTACGATCACACCAGGGCGATAAGGTATCTCGAAGAAGGCAAAACGGTCATCTTCGCCTGCGGAACAGGCAATCCCTATTTCACCACCGACACCGCGGCGGCGCTTCGGGCCGTTGAGACAAAGGCGGACATCGTCATGAAAGCCACCAAGGTGGACGGCGTGTATGATAAAGACCCCGAGGTCCACCGGGATGCCCTCTTCTATCCGGAGATATCCTATGGCGAGGTCCTCAGCAAAGACCTGCAGGTAATGGATCTCACGGCCATCACACTTTGCAAGGAGAACAATATCCCCATAGCCGTATTCAGCATACGGGTCAGGGGCAACCTTAAAAAAGTGGTCCTCGGAAAAAAAGTCGGGACGATCGTCAGGAGGTAACCTAATGAGCAATGAAGTCATGACCGAACTTGAAGACAAGCTGAAAAAATCGCTCGCCGCGCTGAAAAAGGATTTCTCGAAACTCCGCAGCGGCGTCGCTTCCGTCTCCCTGCTTGAAGATATCAAAATAGAATATTACAACCAGCCCACACCGCTCAACCAGGTCGCGGCGATCGGTGTTCCCGACAGCAGGACAATCACGATCCAGCCGTGGGACAATACCGTTATAGGAGACATTGAAAAGGCGATCCAGAAATCGGATCTCGGCGTCAATCCCATGTCCGACGGCAAGGTCATCAGGCTCTCATTTCCCAAGCTCACGGAGGAGCGCCGTAAAGAGCTCACCAAGCTGGGCAGTAAAATGCTCGAAAACACCCGTGTGGCCATGAGAAACGTCCGGAGGGACATAAACGAAAAGCTCAAGAAAATGGAAAAGGACAAAGCCATTTCCCAGGACGATCTGAAAAAGAGACAGGACGACGTCCAGAAGATGACGGACAAACATATCGAGATGGCGGAAAAGCTTTTTTCAGAAAAAGAGAAAGAGATCCTTTCCATCTGAACCGGCCATATTGAATGAAAAAGGCGATCCCAGATAGGCTTCCAACCCACGTTGCCATCATCATGGACGGCAACGGCAGGTGGGCCAGGCACAAAAAACTCAACAGGGTCGAAGGCCACAAGGTCGGCATCGACTCCGTCCGCGAGATCACCGAAGTGACCCGCGAACTCGGCATACCTTATCTCACTCTATATGCCTTCTCAAAAGAGAACTGGTCCCGCCCCAGGGAAGAGGTCAAGACGCTGATGGAGCTGCTCGGCCTGTATCTCGAACTGGAGCTCCCTTTCATGATGAAAAACGGCATCCGTTTCAATGTCATCGGGGAAACGGGTGATTTTTCTAAGGCGCTCCAGTCTCAGTTCGACAATGTCATCAAGAGCACCTCCCGCAACAGGAACCTTGTCCTGTCGATCGCCCTGAGCTACAGCGGCCGCAGGGAGATCGTGCGGGCCGCCCGTCTCATCGCCGGGGACGCGAAGAAGGGGGTCATTAAAAGAATAGATGAAAAGACATTCAAGCGGTACCTCTACGCCCCAGCGATACCCGATCCGGATTTCCTGATCCGTACGAGCGGCGAGATGCGCCTCAGCAACTTCCTGCTCTGGCAGGTGGCCTACACGGAGATCTACGTGACGGACATCCTGTGGCCGGATTTCAGAAAAAAGGCCTATCTTGAAGCCCTGCGCGATTTTGCGAGGCGCGAGAGAAGGTTTGGGAACATAAAGGAATACTGATTGGGTGAACTGAAAAAACGCGTTATCACGGGTCTGTGCACCGCCCCGGTCATAGCCTTTCTCTTTTACATCCTGCCGCAGCTCTGGTTCCTTCTCCTGCTGGCGGCCGTATGCGCCGTGGCCGTATATGAGGCCGCCCGCCTGGCAGGGACATCCATGAAGTACATCATCGCCATCCTTGTCATCCTCGGTCTCGCGCCCCTTTACATGCGGTTCTTCCAGATCTACATGCTCTGGGTCATGGCCGTTGTGTGCATCCTGATCATCATCAGGGTCCTCGCGAGAAAAACCCCGGTTGAAAAGGCAAACCGCGAGCTCATGGCAGAATGCACCGTTGTCCTTTTCAGCAATTTTTTCATCGTCCTGCCGTTTTTCTACATCTATGTCCTCAAGGAACTTGAGAACCTCTTCCCGCTCATCCTTCTTTTCTCCATATGGGCAAGCGACATTGCCGCTTACTTCATAGGGAAGAATTTCGGCAAGCATTCCCTTGCCCCGCAGATCAGTCCCAAAAAGACCATTGAAGGCCTTTTCGGCTCTATTCTGGGCTCCATGGTGATCGTGACCGCCGCCCATCAGCTCCTCGGCTTTACAATGGTCAAGGCGCTTATCGTGGGGGCGGCCATGGGTGTTCTCGGTCAGGCGGGCGACCTCCTGGAGTCGTCCTGCAAGAGGGTCCTGGAAACCAAGGATTCCTCGTCGCTCCTTCCCGGGCACGGCGGGCTCCTTGACCGCATCGACAGCTTTACATTTACGGCACCCTTCCTTTATATATGCCTTGTGTGGACGATATAAGAACATGAAGAAAAAGGTCCTCATATTAGGCTCAACAGGTTCCATAGGCACGGCCGCCCTAGAGGTCATCGCCAACGACCCCGGGTCCTTCGAGGTATACGGGCTTGCATGCAGGAATAATGTGGACCTGCTCAACGAACAGATCGCGCGCTTCAAACCGGCCGGGGTCTGCGTCTTCGACGAATACCAGAAAGACAGGGTGGCTGCGGGCCGGGCACGCATATATACCGGCATCGAAGGCATGAAGGAAATGATCCGCTCCGATGTGGACACCGTCGTGAACGCCCTTCCGGGCAGTATCGGGCTTGAGCCGACGATAGAGGCCATCCGCTGTAAAAAGACCCTCGCCCTTGCCAATAAGGAAAGTCTTGTTATGGGGGGAAGGATCATCAGGGGCCTTGTCGCTGAAATGGGCAGCGCCCTCATCCCCGTGGACAGCGAACATTCCGCCATCTATCAGCTCCTCGAAGGCCTCCCCATGAAGGAGTTGAGATCCATAATAATCACCGCCTCAGGAGGCCCTTTCAGGAAACACACGAAAAAGGCGCTGGAAAAGGTCAATCTTGAAGAGGCAATGAACCACCCCACATGGAAGATGGGACAAAAGATCACCCTTGATTCCGCCACGCTCATGAACAAGGGCCTTGAGGTCATCGAGGCCCGCTGGCTCTTCGATCTGGAGCCGTCGAGGATAAAGGTCCTCATTCATCCGGAGAGCATCCTCCACGGCATCGTGGAGCTTGCGGATAATTCCCTTCTCGCCTACATGGCCTCACCCGATATGAAGATACCCATAGCCTACGCCCTCAATGAGAAAAAGCGCCTCCCCCTGCCCTTCGCCCCGCTTGACCTTGAGCGTGTCTCGAAACTGACATTCTACCCGCCGGACCGGAGGCGGTTCCCCTCGGTCCAGCTCGCGTACGAGGCGCTCGCCGCAGGCGACAGCGCGCTTGTCGTCTTCAACGTCTCCAATGAAGCGGCCGTCCAGGCCTTTATAGACGGAAAGATAAAATTCACCGACATACCGGGCATCGTTGCCGATGCCATCGAAAAACACCCGGCCGAGCCTGTCGTGAACGACCTGGAAACGATAAATCTGATCGCATCCTGGACAAAGGAAGCGGCGATGCATAAAATAACCGATATAATAGGACGGAAATGAACATTATCTCTTTTATTTATTTTCTTATTGCCCTTGCACTGCTCATTCTGGTGCATGAATTCGGTCACTTCCTCGTGGCGCGCCTCTTCAACATCAAGATCATAACCTTCTCCATCGGCTTCGGGAAAAAACTCTTCCGCTTCAATAGGGGAGAAACGGAATACGCCATTTCGGCCGTCCCCATGGGCGGATATGTAAAACTCCTCGGCGAATCCCCCGATGAAGAGGTGAGCGAAGAGGACAAAGAAAGGTCCTTTTCCCACAAACCCCCGTATGTCAGGATACTCATCGCGCTGGCCGGCCCCATGTTCAACATCTTCCTCGCCCTCGTGGTCTTTTACCTCGTTTCCATCATCGGCTACAACGTACCTTCGGCAAGGGTCGGAAAGGTCGCCGACAACACGCCCGCGCAGGCAGCCGGCATCAAGGCGGGCGACGTTATCACGAAGATCGACGATAAAGCCGTCGGTGAATTCACCGACATAGCCCTCGGCATGGACCAGGCAAAAGAGGACACCGTCCGGGTCGCCCTGGAACGCGACGGACAGACGATAGAGCTTACCGTCAAACCAATGGCCATCGAAGACAAGAACATCTTCGGGGAATCCTACAAACGCAAAATACTGGGCATCGAAAGGTCCGAAGAGGTGATCAAGCGCAGGCAGTCACCCGACAAGGCGGTCGGGATGGCCTTTTATATGACCTATGAATTTTCCCGGATAACCGTCGTTGGGATCGTCAAGATCATCCAGGGGACCATCTCGCCAAAGAACATTGGCGGACCTGTCCTCATATTTCAGGAAGCAAGCAAAAGGGCAAAGAAAGGCCTCGGTGACTTCGTCTTTTTCTTTGCCCTCATAAGCATCAATCTCGGTATAATCAACCTCCTGCCGATCCCCATCCTCGACGGAGGGCACATACTCTTCAACCTCATAGAGATCGTCATCCGCAGGAGGATCTCACCCAGGATACAGGAGGTCGCCCAGACCGTCGGCCTGGTGGTCCTCCTTCTTATCATGGTCTTTGCCTTCTATAACGACTTTGACAGGATCTTCAATTTCAGCAAGTACTTCCATGGCAAATAGACTTGTCCTCGCCATCGACAACACCATCGATTACCTGACCCTTGCGCTGGCCTCCGGTCAGGGGTTCATTGAAGAGCGCCAGATCAAGGAAACCAGGGCGCCCTCCCAGATCATACCCGAAAGCGTCCGTTCCATCCTCGGGGACAGAGACCTCTCGGTCGGGGATTTGACGGGGATCATCGTCACCCTCGGCCCCGGGTCCTTCACCGGGATCAGGGTCGCGCTGGCCTTCTGCAAGGGCCTGAATGCCGCCACAGGCGTGCCCGTCACCGGCATCCCCACGCTCGATGCCCTGGCCTTCGCACTGGCCGACCGTGAAGGGTCTTACCTGTGCCCTCTTATCGACGCAAAAAAGGGAGAGGTCTTCTCTTCACTCTACCATGTATCCCGGGGAGCCCTTAAACGGCTCACCTCATATGGGGCCTTAAAACCGGAGGATGTGCCGAAAACCGTCAGAACTCCCTGCGTCCTCTTTGGAACAGGCACAGCGGCATGCGAAAAATATCTTTCCGGCATGAGCGATGTCACCATCCTGCACGCGGAGCACGACCACATATCCGGTAAGGCCCTCGTCGACGAAAGACTTGCGGCAATGTCCTCCGACCGCCGCGGAAGCCTCATGCCCATCTACGGCAGGCGCTCCGAAGCAGAGATCAAACTGAACATAAACATCGACTGAACTGAACGGTTTATCTGGTTTATATGGTTTATATGGTTTGTCTGGTTTATCTGGTTAACAACCAAAGAAACTATAGAAACCAAAGAAACTTGAAAAACTGAATAAACCATAACGTTTGAACTGAAAAAACGGCCGGAATGTTGTATAATATCGCTCTATACGAAGTCCGCGGGGAGGAAAGGGTTGAAAACCATAGCTGAAATAAACGAGAAGATCAAAAAGGGCAAGGTTGTAGTCGTCACCGCTGAAGAAATGGTGGACATCGTCAAAAAAAGCGGCACCAAAAAGGCTGCTCAGCAGGTTGACGTTGTGACAACGGGGACCTTCGGTCCCATGTGTTCCAGCGGCATGTTCATGAACCTCGGCCACTCCAAGCCGAGGATCAAGATCGGCGGAGGGAAATGCTACTTCAACGACGTCCCCGCGTACTGCGGGATCGCAGCCGTCGATGTTTACCTCGGAGCCACAGCGATGCCGGATGACGACCCCCGTAATACCGTCTATCCCGGCGCTTTCAAGTACGGCGGAGGTCACGTTATAGAAGATTTCGTCAGCGGTAAGAGCATCAGGCTCGAAGCATCCACCTACGGTACCGATTGTTATCCCCGCAAAAGGATCGAAACATACATCAACAAGGAAACGGTGAATGAGGCCTACATATACAGCCCCCGCAACTCCTACCAGAACTACAACGTCGGCGTCAATGTCTCGAAAAAGGTCATCCACACATATATGGGCGTTATCAAGCCGAACCTGGGGAGCGCGAATTACTGCAGTGCCGGCCAGTTGTCGCCCCTGCTGAAAGACCCCAAATACAGGACGATCGGCATCGGCACACGGATATTCCTCGGCGGCGGCATCGGTTATGTCGCGTGGAACGGCACCCAGCACAACCCTTGCGCGGCGAGGACACCCGAAGGGCTTCCAAAGGGCGGCGCCGGCACGCTTGCCGTCATCGGTGACGCCAAAAAGATGAGCGGGGACTATCTCAAAGGGGCAAGTTTCCTCGGCTACGGGCCGACCATGTTCGTCGGCCTCGGGATACCCATACCCGTCCTTGACGAAGAAATGGCCTATTTCACCTCGCGAAGCGACGAGGACTTCTGCGCGCAGGTGGTCGATTACTCCGGCGATTACCCGAACCGGATACCGAAAAGCCTCTGCGAGGTGACCTACGCTCAATTGAAATCGGGCATGATATCCATTAACGGGAAAGATGTCCCCACCTATCCCATCTCAAGCTATTCGAAGGCCCGTGAGATAGCTTCCGCCCTGAAAGGATGGATCGGATCGGGCGGTTTTCTGTTGACCAACCCTGTTGAACCGCTGCCCGGGGTCGATTCAGGCATAAGCCTTGTCACCCTTGACGAACGGACCCCGGAGGAAATGCAATAGCCTTATCCTCCCTTTAAGGTTTCGATGGACACCATGACATGAAAAAACGCGCCATATCGCTCATTTCCGGCGGACTCGACAGCGCCGTCGGGACAAAGCTCATCATCGACCAGGGGATCGAGGTCATAGGCCTCCATTTCACCTCCATCTTCGCGAGCAAGCGCGACAAGGAGCGCGGCCTGCAGGCGCACAGGACCGCCCGTGAACTGGGCATAGAAATGATCACGAAGAAAAAGGGGGACGATTATATCGAGATCATCAAGAACCCCCGGTACGGATACGGCAAGAACATGAACCCCTGCATCGATTGCAGGATATACATGCTCAGGCTGACAAAAGACCTCCTTGGCGAACTCGACGCGTCCTTTGTCGTCACCGGAGAGGTCCTGGGCCAGAGGCCCATGTCGCAGCGCCGCAACACCATGGAGCTCATAGAGAAGCAAAGCGGCCTCAAGGGTCTCATTGTCCGGCCGCTGTCCGCGAAGCACTTCCCGCCGACCATCCCCGAACAGGAGGGGATCATCGACAGGGAAAAACTCCTCGACATCGCCGGCAGGGGACGTCACGTGCAATATCAGCTCGTGGACACATACAAGCTCACCGAGTTCGGGCTCCCCGGCGGCGGCTGCCTGTTGACGGACCCCATCTTTTCGAGAAAGTTCAAGGACCTCATCGCGACCGATACGGCCTACACCACGAAAGATATCGAGCTTCTGACGATGGGGAGGCACCTGAGGCTCTCGCCCTCCGCGAAGCTCATCGTCGGCAGGAACGAGCGCGAGAACGGGCGCCTCACGGCCTTATGGGAGACCCCTTACGTGCTGATGTACCCCGTCGGATTCACCGGTCCCCATGTCATCCTCAAGGGAGACGCGACAAAAGATAACATCATGACATCGGCGCAGGTCATCGCCCACTACGGCAAGGGCATGGCCGGCACCGCCACCGTCGAGATCAACGACGGCGCGAAAAGGACCTTTTCCTTCTCACCGGAGGAGATCGACAGCGATGCTATGCTCATATAACGGGAGACTACAATGAAACTCATCGACGACATCTACGTATACCCCTGGACCTCATACGAGGCGAATAACTGCAACGCCCTGTTCATCGACGGCCCGACGCCGGCCCTCATAGACCCCGGACATCTTAACTTCCTCGGACATGTCTCAAACGGCATGGCGGGCGACGGCAGGGACATCCGGAATGTGAAGCTCATCATAGGCACCCACGGTCATCCCGACCACATCGAGGCTATCGATTCATTCGACGATTCCGTGATGAGGGCAATAGGGAAGGCGGAGTTCGACTACATGTCCGGCGGCGGCAGGGAGCTTTTCATGATGACAGGCTGCGAGATGCCGAGAAAGCCCTTTTCCTTCCTCCTGAAAGAGGGGATGCTGAATATCGGCGAAAAGAGACTCCAGGTGCTGGACACCCCCGGTCATTCACCGGGTTCCTTATGCCTCTACTGGGAAGAAAAAAAGCTCCTCATCTCGGGAGACACCCTCTTCTATATGGGTGTGGGCAGGACCGACCTGCCGGGCGGAAATATGCAGGCCCTTGCCCAAAGCATCAAGAAACTCTCTGCACTTGACATCGAATACCTCATTCCCGGCCACGGGGATATCGTGAAAGGTAGCGATACAATTAAGAAAAATTTCAAGGTGGTCATTGATGAGTTCTTTTAAGCAGTCAGGGTGACGAATGTCATTGACAAAAAACCCTGTATGCATGTATTTTTGATGTGTTAGTTTTGAAGGAGGCAACAAGTGCGAATACCCGACGAATACATCTGTAAACTCTGCGGATACTCATTTCTCGATGGTGAGGTGCCGGAGCTCTTCTGCCCCAATTGCGGGAGCAGTCAGGTGATCAAGGAGCTCAGCTATGATGAGTTCCTTGACGATGAAGAAGCATTCATCGCCTTGATGAGGTACGACGAATACAGGAACAAAGGGGCATTATAACCGCCGATAAAATATATTATTGACTTTTCCCGGGATTGGGTGTTTCATATTACCACATACCGCTTGGATCCTTAAGACTGGACCGAGACGGAAGGAACGCAGCGATTGACAACCTTCTGATACCAGTTCGGAAGGTTTTTTTTGTAAGGGAACATGATGGACAAAATAACGGTACCGTCATTAAAAAGCATGAAAGGTGGAGCAAAGATCACCATGCTCACCGCCTACGACCATCCCACCGCAAAGATCCTCGATAAAGCAGGCGTGGACACCATTCTGGTCGGAGATTCCGTGGGCCCCGTAGTGCTTGGCTATCCCAACACCATCCCCGTGACCGTTGAAGAGATGATCCACCACACGCGGGCTGTCGTCAGAGGGACGAAACGGGCCCTGGTCATCATCGACATGCCCTTCATGTCCTACCAGGAAAGCATCGAACAGGCAAAGCGCAACGCCGGCAGGATGCTCAAGGAAAGCGGCGCGGAAGCGGTCAAGCTCGAAGGCGGCAGCGCCATGCGGGAAACCATCAGGGCCATGGTCGACGTGGACATCCCCGTCGTGGCCCACATCGGTCTTACCCCCCAGTCCATCCACCGCATGGGCGGATACAAGGTCCAGGGCAAGGGAGAGGACGTATCAAAGCTCATTGAGGACGCAAAGGCCGTGGAACAGGCCGGGGCCTTCATGGTTGTCCTTGAATGCGTTCCGAGGCAGCTTGCGAAGGAGATCACCGAAATGCTCTCCATCCCGACGATAGGCATCGGCGCCGGGCCCGACTGTGACGGTCAGGTCCTCGTGTTCCACGACCTCCTTGGCCTTCTGGGCGATTTCAGGCCAAAATTCGTAAAACAATACGCCAATCTCTCCGATATTATAGATACTGCCGTCAAATCCTACATAAGCGAGGTTACGTCAGGGACCTTTCCCGATGACAGCCAATCATTCCACTGACATGAAGATAATACGGACCGTCACTGAAATGCAGAAGCTTTCCGATGAATTAAGAAAGGACAAGCGCATTGCGTTCGTTCCGACCATGGGCTACCTCCACGAAGGCCACCTGGCCCTTGTCAGGCGTGCCCGCGAGCTTGCCGGCATCGTCGTCGTGAGCATATTTGTCAATCCCATCCAGTTCGGGCCCACGGAAGACCTTGCCCGGTATCCCCGCGATTTCGAACGCGACAGGGCACTCCTGGAAAAAGAAGGCACCGATATCATCTTCTACCCCGACGACGGTCAGATGTATCTGGACGGCTTCACCACCTACGTGGAGGTAAAAAAGCTCGAGGACCATCTCTGCGGCAAAACAAGGGCCGGTCATTTCACCGGCGTCGCCACCGTGGTGACAAAGCTCTTCAATATAGTCAAGCCCCACTATGCCGTCTTCGGCCAGAAAGACTACCAGCAGCTGACCGTCATCGAAAGAATGGTGAAAGATCTCAACATGGACGTCGAGATAGTCCCCTATCCCACCATCCGCGAACATGACGGCCTCGCCATGAGTTCGCGGAACACGTACCTCAGCGAAACAGAAAGGAAAAAGGCCCTCCTTATCAGCGCTTCCCTGAAAAAAGCGCAGGAAATGGTAGGCGCAGGCGAAAAAAAGGCCAATACGATCAGGAAAGCCGTGGATGATATCCTTCACCTGGAGGACGGCATCGACGTCGAATATATAGATATTTGCGACACCGCAACACTGGAAGATGTCCCCATCATAAAAGACAGGGCCGTCCTTGCCGTGGCATGCCGGGTGGGCAAAACAAGACTGATAGACAACACGATCTTAACGGAGGCATCAAAATGAGAAGGACCATGATGAAATCAAAGATCCATAGGGCCATCGTGACCGACAGTAATCTCGATTACGAAGGGAGCATCACCATCGACTCTCTCCTCATGGATAAAGCCAACATCATCCCCTACGAACAGGTCGATATCTATAATGTTACATCGGGAGAGCGCTTCACGACCTACGCCATACGGGGTGACAAGGACTCAGGCGTTATCTGTATCAACGGCGCCGCCGCCCACAAGGCAAAAAAGGGCGATATCATCATAATCGCCACCTATGCGAGCTTCGAGGAGCAGGAACTGGAGACCTTCAAGCCGAAAAAGGTCTACGTAGACAGCGCGAACAGGATCAAAACAGAGCACCTCCACGCAGTGAACTGAAAAACGTTTTTAGTTTATTCTGTTTATTAGGTTTATACGGTTTCTTTAGTTTCTCTTTTTTCTCTGGTTTATTCAATCACTCTGGTTTGTCTGGTTAACCTGGCCGGACAAACCAGATTTTTTTCTTCCCCATTCCATATCGCTTCACAAACATTCAAACGCTTTTCAAACATTTAAACTGTCTTTTGGTCCCATTTTCCCCGCTTTTCCCCGCCATCCCTGCATCCTTAATCCCGGGGCATAACTGCCGATAAATAATTCACGATGGGAACGCAGCGAGCATATCGCAGCACCGTCAATCAAGAAATGCTTTGTGTCGTTGTCAGTGGATTGGAACGGACGGCCGGGGAATGGAAGGTGCCCAGTGAAAACACTTTTGATCATAGTCATCATCGCGCTCATACCCTTCTTGGGTTGCACAACGTGCAGGGTCACGTCCGTGGAGGACGCCAACCACTATGCCGCGAAAGGATTTCAAACCCGCATAGCCGTCTATAAGGTGGGCCCCGATGGGCTGCTGTGGGGCGCGGGCATCTGGACGCACCATGCCCAGGCCCAGGTTCTTGTCGAGAACGAATGGAAATGGGTAGGAACGATGGGACTGGAAAACACCCCAACCTTCTCCATTGCAGACGATGAGATATATTACTGGAGGGCCACGGATTACGCCGGTTTTCTGAAATTGAAGAACAAGTATAATTGAAGGTTTATATGGTTGATCTCATCGATCTGATCTGTCTGGTTTCTCTGTTCTGCCTGATCACCATGGTTTGCATGGCCGGTAAATATCCGGGTTTTCGGCCGCAGAAACAAAAGAAATCGTAGAAAGGCCAGGACCCTGGGGTCAGGTCTTGTATTTGATCATTTTTTTCCCTGCCCGCGCAATCCTGCTCACCGATGAGTAGTGTATCCCCAACGCATCGGCAATCTCCTGCAGGGTGTAAGCATATTCGCAGAAAGCCCGGGTAATACTCTCGTTCCTGTCCTTTTTACTTCCTTCAGCATTAAACAGTACCTGAAGGGGCGGTCTCTCTGCATGACGCTGGCGCCTGGGCACCTCAAGCGACTCCTGGTGCGAAAGCAGGGCCTTGCACCGTCTGATAAAATCATTGCCGCCGAGAAATATCTGCCCTTTAAGCTCCTTCCATGGTGATTCCAGGGTTACTCCTTCCATCACGAAGGAAGCATAGAGCTCCTGGGCGCGGCTTCTGCGTTTGGCAAAAAGGGCGAGGATGAAATCCGTAGTTAGAAATACAGGCAGGCGGTCCTTGCCTGCAGTGGCGAGGTAACTGCTCCATTTCCATTCACCTGGATGTTTCACTATATTGGCGCGGACGGGGTTTAATGCGACATACCTGGAGAGCTCAAGGAGATAGCTGTCCCTGTCGACAACAATGGCCTTGAACCTCCCCTGGAACACATGACCCATCCGGCTGTGGTGCCAGTTATATTTTTGCGTGTAAACACCGTTCAGATGCCTCATCCCGCGGGAAAGATTTGCCTGAGGGGTTTCGATGACAAGATGATAATGGTTCTCCATCAGGCAGTAAGCGTGGCAGATCCAGCGAAACTGTTCCACTGTCTCGCTGAGTACCTCGAGAAATATCCTCCGGTCTCTGTCGCTTCTGAATATCCTGTCCCCGGCGTTGCCTCGGGAGGTGATGTGATAAAAAGCGCCTGGATATTCTACGCGAAGCGGACGTGCCATGGATCCAGAATATCACAAGAAATGATCAAATACAAGACCTGACCCCAGGTTTTTTTGTTGAAAAAGAAGTCGGCACATATATACAATCTGTAGATGGGTAGGCTTACCGCACTTTTCTGGGGGTTTATTGTTATTCTCTTCGGCTCATCGATCTTCTTTGGTATTGGCGCCTCGGTTCAGCAGCGGGAAATACAGGGCAGAGACGGCAAGATCGAAAACGGCGCGATCGTCAGCCTGGTTCGCGTCATCGACGGGGATACGGTGCTCGTCGCACAGGAGGGGCAGAACCCGGCCCACGTCAGGATACTGGGGATCAAGTCCTTCGACGCCAAGATAGAAAAGGATGTTGTGTCCCCCTACGGAAAAGCGGCCTTTGGGTCCCTCGAACAAACACTCGGCAACAAACCGATAAGGATCATGCTGCAAAATGGAGCGAAAGACCGTTTCGGGCGTTATATAGCAACGCTTTACGTCGATGACCACGATGTGGGGTTGAAAATGATCCAGGACGGTCTCGTGATCGCCTATACGGTCTATCCCTTCCCGGCCATGAGCATGTATCTGCAGGCGCAGGAGACGGCGAGATCGGCAAAGCGCGGACTATGGGCAAACAACGATGCCGTTCAGCGCGCCACGGCACTTATTAAAGAATGGCAGAGGCAGACCCGGTAATGTATCACGTGATGCAATATTTTTTTAAATATCTTATGCGGAACCCACCGGCGCCGCTTCGCATCCTCGTACTTATTGTCGCCATCCTTGCCTACGGAACAACGGGATTCCTCTATTTCGAGCTTTCGGCAAACCCTGACATCACGTGGCTTGACGGGCTCTGGTACACCGTCGTGACGATGACGACCGTTGGGTATGGCGATTTCTTTCCAAAAACCTCCGGAGGGCGTTTCCTGATAGGATGGCCCGTTATGGCATTCGGCATTGGTTTGCTCGGCTATGCCTTGTCGCTCATAGCCGCAGCATTTGTCACATCACAGACAAAGGAGATGAAAGGCATGTCATCTTTCTCGCTGAAAGACCACATAGTTTTTTTCAATTACCCCGGAGTCTCGAAACTGCTTCGTCTCATCGAAGAGCTTCTTCTTGACCCCTCCATCGGAAAGCATACACCCCTGGTGCTTGTTGATGAAGGGCTCGACGAGCTTCCTGCGGAACTTGTAAAGCTTGGTGTCCATTATGTAAGGGGAAACCCGGTTCGTGACGAAACGTTGAACAGGGCCTGCATCGACAGTGCGCGGCATGCGGTGATATTGAGCAGGAATGAAGGGCTCACCAGCTCTGATAATCTCAATGTCACCATAGCCCTCGCCATTGAGGGGAGGAGCCAGAAGGTAAATACCGTCGTGGAGATAGTCGATCCTGCCTCAGAAGAGCTGCTGAAGAAGGCGGGCTGCGATAAGGTCGTTTGCACCTCCCGGTTCGGCTCGCATTTTCTCAGTCAGGAACTGCTCAATCCCGGGGTTCAGGAGGTCATCGAAGACCTTCTCAGCATCAAGGGCGGGCAGCAGTTTTATTTTATCGTTGCAAAACAGAAAAGAACATTCGGCGAACTTGTCGAAAAATGCCGGGAGAAAGGCCACATAGCTCTTGGCGCAGCTACCTCGAAGGGGATCGATCTGAATCCGTCAAAGATGACGCAGATAGATCCCGGTGACCGTGTCATCACCATCGGCCCGTCACGGATCGAATATCTGGAATAAAGAACAGCTCCAGCGTTTCAGCCCTTACAGCAGTTTCAGGGATTTCTATAGTTTAAACTGCCTTGTCAATCCCTGGAGTTCATTGGAAAGGCCCGCAAATTGCGATGAGGCCATGGCATTTCCTTCAATTTTGTTGGCCATCTCCTGTACCGCAGTGTATATTTCGTTGATATTGCTCGAAATTTCATTTGTTGCCATGGCCTGCTCCTCCGATGCCACCGCTATCTGACGGAGCTGCTCTGTCACATTGTTGATCTGCTCGAACATGTTCTTGAAACTTACTTCAAGCTTCTTTACATCATTGGCGCCCACTTCAACCTCGGTCACGCCTTTCTCGATCGTTTCCACCGTTTTTCCCACTTGATTCCGTATGGCATCCACGCTCAGCTTTATATCATTTGTCGCCTCACCTGTTTTTTCTGCGAGCTTGCGCACTTCGTCTGCCACAACGGCAAAACCTCTGCCGTGTTCACCGGCACGGGCCGCTTCAATGGCGGCGTTGAGCGCGAGAAGGTTCGTCTGGTCAGCTATGTCGTTTATAAGGTCCACCACCTTCCCGATCTCCTCAGACTGACTGCCGAGGTTTTCAACGGTGGCCGCCGAGGCCCTGACCATCTCGCTTATCCTGTCCATGGCCCCAATGGTATCTTTTATGACAGTTTCCCCGTAAGTGGCCGCTTCACTGGTCTTTTCTGAACTTCCCGCTGCAACCACGCAGTTTTGCGCTATCTCCGACGTTGTCTTGGACATCTCTTCCGTGGCGGTAGCGAGTGAATTCGCCTGTTCAAGCGTTTTTTCCACTTTCCTGGTCATCTCTTTTGAGTCGGCATCCAGGTTCTCCGCGGCGCCGGCTATCGTGCCGCTGTCCCTCGCAACGATCTCTATGGTGCTGTGGAGCTTTTCCACGAACGTATTGTAGTGCGTCCCCATCTCGCCTATCTCGTCCTGCGACGACACTTCTATCCTTTTTGTGATGTCCCCGTCACCCTCGGCGATATCCTTGAGCGCTTCGACCATGCGTGAGATGGGCGCTACCACAACCTTTCTGAAAACCACTATTGAGAGGAACACAAAGATCGCCGTGATAACAATGCCTATGATGGAACTCAGGATAAGGGTGTTCCTGACGCTCCGGGATGCCAGAAGATGCGCCTGTTCCTTGGGGATCCCGATATAAAGGATGCCTATGACATTTCCGTCTGCCCCTTTGAGCGGCGCATAGCTTGTAAGATACGGTTTACCGAGTATGTTTGCGTCGCCCGCGTATGAGCTGCCCCGCATGATACCGGGGTATGCGGCGCTGTCTTTGCCAAGCATGGTGCCCGCCGCGCGGGACCCGTCAGGCTTCTTCACATTCGTGACGATCCTCTTGAAATCATCGCCTTCTTTTACAAAGATGGTCGCCGTATCGCCAAGATCATTTAAAATGGCATCAACCATTTCGTTTTTTCCGTCGATGGAGTTGCCGTCCTTGTCCACTAATGTTCCGCCTTTAAGCTCCAGCTTACCGAAGTATTTTTCCAGGTAAAAGTGCGCTGATTTTGCGTCCCCGTCAAGCTTCTTGCCCAGTGTTATATCTGTGATCGAATCTGCAAGTCCCGACATCTTAAAAACACAGAACGCGCATACGATACCTATCGATATGATGAGCACCACCGAGATGATAATGAAAAGCTTCTTTGAAATACTCTGATTGTTAAGCATTGCCCTACTCCTCTGGCCGCGGTATCATGCGGCCCACTCTATACATAGCCCCGCAGTAAGCAGGAAAATCTGCACGTAAATATATTCGGCACATAAATAAATAACTTAATAATATTGAATTAATGCTGGGGTCAGGTCTTGTATTTGATCATTTTTCACATAATTGGAAAGGCTTGTCTGTCACCTCTCACATCTGGCAGGATCGCTATCGCTCCTTACAGGAGCCCACGGAGAACGGGAAGAAAACCTTCACTTCTTGGTCTCGAAGCTTGCCAGGGTCAATAAGCGGCAGCATCGAGGCAGAATACAAAAGGCAACGGTCCCCGACCCCAGGGGGTTTTCTGAAACTTTTTTAGCCGTCAGGCCCCGAATGGTTTCTTTAAACCGACTATCTTCTCGAGCACCACCTCCGTGGCAAGCTCCCTGAAGATGTTCAGCATCTTTTCTTTTTTCGGGTCATCATCGGGAAGCTTCAGCACCATGTCCAGCGGTGAGAAGCCGTCATCGTTCCTTATCTTGATGTTCGCGCCAAGCTCCATGAGCAGGCGCACAGCCCCGGCGTGGTTGTTCATATATGCCAGGTGCAGCGGGGTTTTGCCGTCCCCCATGCAGGCGTTCACGTCGGCGCCCATCTCAATCAGCGTCTTGATGGCATCTATACGGCCGGTCGAGCTCGCCAGGTGGAGCGGTGTGTTGCCCAGCTTGTTGCGGACATTGGGATCAGCACCATGGGTTATCAGCAGCCTGATAATATCCGAGTTGCCGTACCTGCCGGCAACATGCAGCGGTGTGAAATCAAGCATATTGAAGTCGTGGACGTCGGCATTCGCCTTCAGCAATGCGCGGGCCTCGTCCTCGTTGCCTGCCTGGCAGGCCTTGTGCAACGGCGTGTTGCCGTACACGTCCCTCTGTATCTGAACCCCCCCTTTTTTCTGCGTGTTCTCAGCCGAGCTCCCCTCACCTTCGTACTTGTCAGCAACCAACTCGACCATGCGGCATCTCCTTTCCCTTAGTTGTTTACATGGTATTCGAAAACGTCTATATAAAAAGCATATCAGTCAAAAAGATTCTGTCAACCAAACATAATAAAAAAAGCTGGGGTCAGGTCTTGTATTTGATCATTTTTAAAATACTTACAGCAGTTCCAGGGAAAGGTCATCTCCGTCACAGATCAACACAGATGGACGCGGGGATATGCGGGGGAGTATTTCTGGACCAGGCCTTCTTCATAATGATCAAATACAAGACCTGACCCCAGGGGTTAATAATAGAAATGATAATTTCTGCGTTGTGTAGTAATATTTGTCTTATTACATCAAGGTATTTGCAATAATTTAGTTTGAATGAAAAGACAGGGGGCAAATCCGGGGCGCTTATGGGCACTGTATTATTCTTCATAAAAAAGATTATTTCCTTCTTTCTTTTGCCCTTGCCCCTGGTGTTGATCCTGATGGTGATCGGCCTGGTGCTCCTGTGGAAGACCAGGAGACAAACCCTGGGCAAGATTCTTGTTACCATGGGAACGTGCCTGCTCCTGTTGGCCGGCTTTGGGCCGCTGGCCGACCATCTGCTCATGTCTCTCGAAAACCGTTATCCGCCCCTGCTCGATGTTAAAAACATTCAACAGATCAGCGACATCAAATGGATCGTTGTGCTGGGGGGCGGCAACATTTCCGATCCGCGCTTGCCATTTTCCAACCAGCTTGCTCCGGCGTCCCTGGTGCGCCTCCTGGAAGGGATAGATCTCCATCGTAAGCTCCCGGGTTCAAAGCTCCTTCTATCGGGCGGCGCCGCATCATCCCAAACACCAGAGGCTGAAACACTTGCGAAGACAGCCCTGTTGATGGGGATAAAAGAGAGCGACATCGTCATTGACAGCAAGTCCCTCGATACGGCAAGCCAGGCGAAAATGATCTCGGGCATCATTGGCCGCGGTCAGTTCATTCTCGTCACCTCAGCCTTCCACATGCCAAGGTCGATGGCCCTTTTCCGCAAAGAAGGCATGGACCCGATCCCCGCGCCAACCGGTTACATCGTTTATAAACTCCCGCAGTTCGATCCCGTCACCATCTTTCCAAGTGCCGGCTCGCTGGGAAAGATGGAACTGGTCATCCACGAACACATGGGCATGATCTGGTCTCGCGTCCGATAAAAAAGCTGTTCCGAATTGGGCTTCGGAACAGCTTTTCTGGTTTGTCTGGCTAACGGCAAAATATGTTACGTCTGATGTATGCTGTTTATCTGCGATGGAAAGGTTTGTATGGCTTATTGGGGATATCCTGAAAATGATCAAATACAAGACCTGACCCCAGGGGTTATTGTAAACGATAAACTCCTTCTGGTGTCGATCATCTTCTTTATTTCCGTGCTCTTTCTTCCCCTGCCGTCTGCTTCGCAATCGAACGAGGATGTGAACAGGCTGATCGGGCAATACAACCAATTATACAGGGAAGGCCGTTACCTTGAAGCCCTGCCCGCGGCAAAGGAGATACTGGCGATCTGCGAGAGGTCCCTTGGCCCCGAACACCCCAACACCGCGACCGCGCTGAACAACCTGGCTGAACTCTACCGCAGCATGGGCGACTACGCGAAGGCGGTGCCCCTGCACCGGCGCGCGATCGAGATAAAGGAAAAGGCCCTTGGCCCTGATCATCCATCAACCGCAATTTCACTGAACAACCTGGCCCGGCTATACGCTGCCATGGGCGACTACGCGAAGGCGGAGCCGCTCTACAAACGTTCCCTCGCGATAAAGGAAAAGACCCTCGGCCCCGACCACCCTTCAACCGCAATTTCGCTGAATAACCTGGCCCTGCTCTATGATGCCATAGGCGATTACGCGAAGGCGGAGCCGCTCTACAAACGTTCCCTTGCGATAAAGGAAAAGGCCCTCGGCCCTGATCATCCAGAAACGGCGACCTCGCTCAATAATCTGGCCATGCTCTACAATGACATGGGTGACTACGCGAAGGCGGAGCCGCTCTTCATACGCTCCCTCGCGATCAGGGAGAAGGCTCTTGGCCCCGACCATCGCGATACCGCCCAGTCCCTTAACAATCTCGCGCTGTTCTATAGAAACACGGGCAACCTCGCGAAGGCGGAGCCGCTCTACAAACGTTCCCTCGTGATCTGGGAAAAGATGCTCGGACCCGACCACCCTTATACCGCGACTTCCCTCAATAACCTGGCCGCGCTCTATAGATCAATGGGTGACTACGCGAAGGCGGAGCCGCTCTACAAGCGTTCCCTCGTGATCTGGGAAAAGACCTCAACCCCCGAAAATCCCCTCATCAACCTGGCCCTGCTTTACGCCGCGACCGGCAGGTACGCTGAGGCCCTCCCCCTTATGCTTCGCGCCCAGAGCATTGACACAGGGCTCATCGACCAGGTGATGGGCTTCACCTCCGAGAACCAGAAGATGAAATTCCTTGCGACGAAGGAGAACGACCTCTACGTTTTCCTCTCCTTCGTCAGCCGGCACATGAAGGACAAAAAGGACATTATCGAAAAGGCCTTCACGGTCTGGCTCCAGAGGAAAGGTGTTGTCCTGGAGGCCCAGAAGAGATTCCTGGATGCCCTTGTCTTCTCTGATGACCCTGAAGTGCAAAGGAAATTCCAGGAATTGGCCAGGGTGAGATCACAGTTATCAAAGCTCACCTTCTCCGGTCCCGGCAGTGAAGGCCCCGAGGCCTACCGGAAAAATATCGGAGAACTGGGGTCACAGAAAGAGCGGCTTGAGGCAGAACTCAGTAAATTGAGCAACGCTTTCGCCAGAACAAAAAAGACGGCAAAGGCGGACACGAAGCAAGTGGCCGCGGCCTTACCGAAAGGAAGCGCCCTCATAGACTTCATAAAGCTCCCCACGTTCAACTTCACAGCAAAGGGCCGCGAAAGAAAGTGGGCCTCCCCCCGCTACTATGCCTTCATTCTTCTGTCCGGGGACGCTTCGGATACCTCGCTCATCGACCTGGGTGATGCCGGCGAAACAGACCGCCTCATCGGGGAGTTCAAAAGGAACATCGGCAACTACCAGGGAGACCCCGGTGGGAAAGAGGCATCGCGCATCTCCGGGAAGCTCTATGACCGGATCTTCCTTCCCCTTGTGAATGACCTGAAAGGCACAAAGGACATCTACCTGTCCCCCGACGGGAACCTGAACATCATCCCATTCGAGGTGCTTAAGGGCCCCGACGGCCGTTACCTGATAGAGGACTACACCTTCAATTACCTCGGCACCGGCAGGGACATCCTCGGCTTCGGCATGGTAAAGGGTAAACCGTCAAAACCGCTTATCATCGGCGACCCCGATTACGACCTCGACGAGGCCGGAGTCAAGTCGTCACTGTCCAGGCTCGGCATGATCTCTTCCGGGAAAGGATCTTCCACCACCCGCTCCCGGGATATGTCGATACAGGGCTTTTCTCCCCTGCCCGGCACAAGGGAGGAGGCGGAGTCCATCGCCGCACTGCTGGGCATGAAGAACGCGTCCCTCTACACAGGCAAGGATGCCCTCGAAGAGGTCCTCATGGGATACGCGAATCCGGTGATCCTCCACCTTGCCACCCACGGCTTCTTCCTGACCGACCAGGACCTCCTGGATGAGAATAAAAAAACACCTTACGAGGACCCGCTGATAAGATCGGGGATCGTCCTCGCAGGTGTTAACAGATCAATAAGGTCGGGGAGTGATGAAGGGCTTGTGACCGCCGAGAAGATCCTTTCGCTCAGGCTTCACGGCACTGACCTTGTTGTCCTGTCAGCCTGTGAAACAGGGCTCGGGGATATAAAGAACGGCGAAGGTGTGTTCGGCCTGCGGCGCGCCTTCACCCAGGCGGGAACGAAGGGCCTCGTCATGTCCATGTGGAGCGTCCCCGACAGGGAAACGAAGGAACTCATGGTCAATTTCTACACCAACATCCTGGTGAAAAAAATGAAAAGGCCCGAGGCCCTGAGGCAAGCCGTCCTCACGGAACTCGCAGAAGTAAAAAAACGCCACGGCACCACCAACCCCTTCTTCTGGGGAGCTTTCGTCTACATGGGAGAACCCTAAAAACAGTTTAAGAGTTTGAAAGTTTGAAAGTTTGTGAAGCGATTATAAGAGTGGGGAGTTTTTCGCCTTTCCATTCAAGCTATGGAAACAGTGACCCCTGATGTCAATAATGGACATGAACAATCATGCCGCTGTGATCCTCTCCCTGTAATATTTCTGTTCATAGGCAACGGGGGATAGATATCCCAGCCGTGCCTGTGTCCGCTGCCTGTTGTAGA
>JAKLET010000020.1 GCA_022711595.1 Deltaproteobacteria bacterium | reverse complement strand
TGCGGTAGCGGACACGCAGCCCGCGCTCCAGGGGCTCTATGTGGATATCGCTGGCGCCCTTCTTCAGGGCCAGCGCGATGATGTTGTTCGTCAGCTTTATGATCGGGGCGCCTTCCGCTTCACGCGCAAGGTCGGTGATGCCCTGGTCGTCCTCCCCTGTTTCGTCAAGCTCGATTTCCTTCAATATCTCCGAATGGATGTTGTCCATGGAGTCGACGTAGCTCTCTATGTCGACGAGTTCCTCTTCATGTTTGCGGAAGAGACATTGGTAGTCGGACTCCATGAAACTCTCGAAATCTTCCCCGGTTATGATGACGCGGTCAAAAAAGACCTTGGGATACTTTTCGTTGACCGCCCGCTTTATCTCGTCCAGGGCCGTGACGTCATTGGGGTCGACCATCGCCAGGGTGATCTTGTTGTTAACGTACGAGATGGGGAGTATCCTGCGGCTGCGGATGAGCTGTTCGGGAACGCAGCCCACTATTGTCTCGTCGATTCTTAACGTGTCCATGGGCACCGTGCCCGGGAACTGCCTGCTCTCAATCCCCTCAATGCGCTCGGCCACGATCCTGCTGAGCGAGATGGACATGCTGTGATATTCGTTCAGGAGCAGATCGAAGTCTTTCTTTTTGAGGACGAGCACCTTCGTGTGGGCGGCGGTCACGACCGTAGCAGAACGGGGGTTGCCGGAGATCAGCGCCATCTCGCCAAAGCAGGCGCCGCTGTTCAAGGCTGCGATGGAGACATCGAAGTCGCCGTTGGGGTCCCTTTTCAATATATCGACCCTGCCGCTTATGATGATGAACATGGTATCGCCGTATGTCCCTTCGCGGATGATCGCCGTGTTGGGGGGATAGGTCCTCTCCTGAAACCTCGAGGAGAATTTTGCCAGTTTCTCGTCAGGGATCTCCCGGAAGATCTCCGCGTTCTTCAACGATGCGATTCTGTCCGTTCTGAGCATGGGCGTTCCTCCCACTTGTTCGCGCCGGCTAAATGAAGTACCTCAGGGGTACGATATTGCGATGTCGTGTTGCTGAATTTCCCGCCCCGTACTGCTCTTATTTTTTAACTAAATTCTTAATGTTATGCAATAGAAAAACCGTTGGCTGCCTTCTGAAAAAAAGCATTAAGCCTGGTTATTCCGGAACCTGCGGCCTTGAGCCCCCGGATCATTGACAAAATGCATGTGATGGATGCATACTGGTTTAAATATTCCCTGAACAACTGTGCGCGGGAACAGCCCCGGGTATTGACGATAGGTTGACCGACCGTGCGTTGAGGCCTGCGGGAATGGATGAAGGCGAAGTGCCTCCAAGGGGAGAATGGACCATGTTCGGCAAGATCCCCGCGGCCCTTTCAGGGCAAGGCGCGATACATGGCGGAGAAACTAAAAAAAGAACTTTGTGAGGTATCGGCGAAATGAGACAGATCTTATCCGAACAGGACCGGACCGGGCTGGATGAACGCGTGGCCGAAGCGGAGAAGTGTACGGGAACGCAGGTAGTCCTGGCTGTCATCGAGCGAAGTGATTCATACGCAGAGGTGCCATGGAAGGCCTTTGCCATGGGCGCGTCAATCGCCGGCCTGCTGGTCTTTGTCTTCGGCCTGGCGCCCGGGTCTTCGAGTTCGAACATGACGGCGCTCGTTGCCGTGGTGGCAACGCTCGCGGCGGGCTGCGCCCTGGCACTGCTGACCATCTTTGTGCCTGCACTCGCCGGGCTCTTTCTGTCCGCCCACCGCGTGGAAACAGAGGTGAGGCAATACGCCCAATCGGTATTTCTCACACGCGAGATCTTTGCCACCAGGGCCCGCACGGGTGTCCTGCTTCTTGTAAGCCTGTTTGAGCGCCGGGTCGTCCTTCTGCCCGACAGCGGACTGCAGGACCGGTTAACCGGAGATGCCATACGGGATATCATCGCGCGGATGACACCGTCTCTCGCGCAGGGCGAAATCGCGCGCGCCCTGGAAGAAGGCCTGGAGAAGCTTTCAGAGATACTTTCGGCTGTAGTGCCCGCCGGGCAGGGCGGCGGAAATGAACTGCCCGACGGGATCATAGAGGAGGAGGGCGTATGAAGAAAATATCCCTTTTCCTGCTGCTGTCGATCATTTTCCTGGCGGCGTCCATCGCCGCCGGAGCGGACGTTCCCTACCTCACCGGCCGGGTCACCGACAACGCGCAGATCCTTTCCCCGGAAACGCGCAAGTCGCTGACGGAAAGTCTCAAGGCGCACGAGGGGCGCACGGGCAACCAGATCGCCATCCTCACCATCCCCACCCTGGACGGGGAGAGCATTGAAGGATACGCCACGAGGGTCTTTGAGGCATGGAAGCTCGGACAAAAAGGCAAGGACAACGGCGTCCTGATGATCGTTGTTCCCAACGACAGGCGTATGCGCATAGAGGTGGGCTACGGGCTTGAAGGCACACTTACCGATCTTCTGGCGGGCAGGATAATCCAGAACGTGATGACGCCAAGGTTCAAGGACGGGGACTACAACGGAGGAATATCCGACGGCGCCCTTGCTGTTGTCAAGGTGCTGGAGGGCGGCAGCCTGCCCGATACGGGGGCCGGCAAAGGCGGCTCCGGAAGAGGGTCGGGGTTTTTGGATATGGAAGGGCCTGATATCTCGATCACTGAGCGCATCCTCTTCGGTGCCTTCATTTTCGGTATCATAGGGCTCTTTACCGTTATAGGCATCCTCACGCCCGGTGCCGGCTGGTTCCTTTACCTGTTCCTCATACCGTTCTGGGCGATGTTCCCGATCATCGTGCTCGGTGTCAGGGGCGCCCTTATCTGCCTTGTTTCGTACGTGATCGTTTTCCCGATCGCGAAACTGGTGATCGGGAGGTCCAATTGGTACAAAAAGGCAAAGAGTGATATGCAGACCAAGGGGAGCGCCTCTGTAGGCGGCTTCACGATCAGGTCAGGGAGCTCGGGGAGCTCCGGATTTTCAAGCAGTTCGAGCTTTTCCGGCGGAGGAGGTTCGTCCGGCGGAGGAGGTTCGTCGGGAAGCTGGTAGGCACGAAAGACAGCGGATGGAACGGAAGCAGTACAATACCCTTATATTAGTCCTCGGTTCCCTGTCGGCAATAGGCCCTTTTTCGATCGACATGTACCTGCCGGGGTTTCCGGCTATGGCCGCCGATCTCTCCACCGATATAGCGCATGTGGGGCTTTCACTTACAAGTTTTTTTGCGGGTATCTCCATCGGGCAGATAGCATATGGGCCTGTGATGGACCGTTACGGGCGCAAAAAGCCGCTGATGATCGGACTTGCCGTTTTCATCATTGCCGCCCTCGGCTGTGCGCTCTCGCAATCCATATCAACCCTTATAACCCTGCGTTTCTTTCTTGCCCTCGGCGGCTGTGTCGGTATGGTGGGGAGCAGGGCGATCGTTCGCGACCTGTTCTCCGGCAGCGAGGTTGCACGGGTGCTGTCGGCCCTGGTAATGGTGTTCGGTGTTGCGCCCATTATCGCCCCCACGATAGGGGGCCTTGTGGTAAAGACCCTCGGCTGGCGCATTGTTTTTGTGATCCTTGCGGCGATAGGCGCCGCCGTGCTTGTCGCGCTCAGCAGATTTCTCCGGGAAAGCAAGGAAGCGGATGTTTCCATCTCGCTCCACCCGAAGAACGTGGCGCTTGAATACCTTGCCCTGTTCAGAGAACCCGCGTTTGTCATTTACACGCTCGCGGGTTCTGCGGCCGCGGCAGGTTTTTTCGCTTATATCTCGGGATCAGCGTTTGTTTACATGGACCTCATCGGCTTCACGGAAACGCAATTCGGATGGATGTACGGGGTGAACGCGGTGGGCCTGATCGCAGGCAGTCAGATAAACAGGCTATGGCTCATGAAACAGGGCAGCTCAAGGATACTGCTCAAAGTCACCGGGGCCCAGCTTTGTGTGGTTATCGCGCTTCTTGCCCTGCCACTGAACGGGTTTGCCGATAAAATCGGATTCATTGGCCTTGTCTTCTGCTACCTGTTCCTCACCGGGTTTGTCAACCCCAATGCCATGGCCCTTGCGCTGCAGCCGTTCACAAGAAATGCGGGAAGCGCTTCGGCACTGATGGGAAGCATTCAGATGATCGCCGGGGGAAGCGCATCGGGGCTTTTAAGCTGTCTTTACAACGGAACCGCCCAACCGATGGTCAGGGTGATGGCCGGATGCACGGGCATCAGCCTGGTCCTGCTTGGTGCAGGGGCCCTGTTGACAGGCAGGGGATCTTCGAGGCCCCGAAGCTGAAACTTTTTTTATTTTGTCTCCGGAACCGGAAACGCCTCCAGCTTTATTGAACTTTCCTTTAATTTTATACAGATATCAGGCGATAATAGCTGTAAGCACACAAGCGGCCATCGACCATGGGTTTCACCGGACCAAAACATGCACATACCTTTATGTTTGACACACTTACTATATTGCGGTAATATTACTAACATTATAGTAAATATCGGCGCTGCCCGCCACCCAAGGAAAGCAAGATGAAAAACCCGCCTGGAAACGATCGGGAACTGATCAAGGAGATATCCGCCCTGAAAAAGAGGGTCCGGGAGCTTGAACGGCTGGAAAAGGAACACAGTCTTGCCCGGGACGCGCTCAGGAAGAGCGAGGAGAAGTACAGGTACCTCACCGAGAGCATGAACGACATAATCTGGACGACGGACCTGGAGATGAATACCACCTATGCGAGCCCGTCCATAGAGAAAGTGCTTGGTTTTACCATCGAGGAGAGGATGAGGCAGCCGCTGGTGGAACAGATCACTCCGGAGACGCTGTTGATGACCGCGGAAATCCTGGCCGAAGAACTGCAGGATGACCCGGAAAAAGACCCTGACAGGTTTATGTCTCTCGATCTTGAGTACTACCACAAGGACGGGTCTGTAAAATGCCTGGAGACCAGGCTGTCTTTCGTCCGCGACGAGAGAGGCGAGCCCATCGGGATATATGGATTGTCAAGAGACGTTACAGAACGCAAAAAAGCCCAGGAGGATCTGAAAAAGGCCGAGGAAAAATACCGCCTGCTCTTTGAGCTCGAGTCTGACGCGATCTTTCTCATCGACAATGAGACCGGACAGATCATCGAGGCCAACAACGCGGCGTCAACTCTCTACGGATATACCAGGGAAGAGCTCCTGAAGAAAAAGAACAGCGGCCTTTCAGCCGAGCCAAAGCAGACAAGGGATGCCACGCACAAAGAGCTGAATATGGTCCCGCTTCGATATCACAGAAAAAAGGACGGCACTGTTTTCCCCGTGGAGATCACGGCGACACACTTGACGTGGAACGGGCGCAGGTGTCACCTTGCGGCCATACGGGACATAACGCGGCGCAAGCAGGCGGAAGACGAATTGGAGCACCAGAGAAGGCATCTGCGTCTGGTCATCGACACCGTGCCCAACTACATTTTTGCCAAGGATATTGACGGAAAGTTTTTGCTCGCCAATCGGGCAGTGGCCGATGTTTTTGGTGTGGATACGGAGGATGTGGCGGGAAAGACCGACCTCGACTACGGGGCAACGGAAGAACAAAAAGCCATCTATAACATGGCCGACCGGGCGGTCATCAAAAGCGGAAGGTCTTTGTTCATTCCCGAGGAACAGATCCTGCGCAAGGATGGAACGCTTGGATGGTTTCAAACCACCAAGATACCTTATAAGCATCTGGATAGTGATAAGCCCGCGATCCTCGGTGTCTCCGTTGACATCACCGACCGCAAGCACGCCGAGGAAAGGATGCTCCGGGAAAGAGAAAAGCTGCAGACCCTCTCTGACAACGCCCCCTTCGGAATGGTCCTTATCGATAAGGACGGCCGTTTTACCTATATCAACAGTAAATTCACACAGCTTTTTGGCTACGATCTGCCTGATATTCCTGACGGCAGGACATGGTTCAGAAAGGCCTATCCCGACGCAAGGTACAGACATACGGTCATATCGACATGGATAGAGGATTTCAGGGACAACATCCCCGGAGAGCAAAAACCGAGGGTTTTTACCGTTACATGCAAGGACGGAACCCATAAGATAGTCAGGTCCATTCCTTCGGTGCTTGTCTCCGGTGATTACCTCATGACCTGCGAAGACATTACCGAAATAAGAGAGCTTGAATCACAGCTGCGCCATGCACAGAAGATGGAATCCATCGGGACAATGGCAGGCGGTATCGCCCACGATTTCAATAATATACTCACAAGCCTTATGGGATATGCCTCCCTTATACAGGCGAATACAAAAGAGGGCGGCCCGCTGCGGCGATATGTCGACCAGATCGTCTCCGCTTCCCGCAAGGCGGTGGACCTGACGCAGGGCCTGTTGACCTTCAGCAGGCAGCAGCCCGTGAGCCTTGTCCCTCTTGATCTGAACAACACGATAAAGATGACGAAGAAATTGCTTAAAAAACTCCTCACCGAGGACATCGAACTTCGCACGTCCTTTACGCAGGAAGATACTGTGATCATGGCCGACAGGTCGCAGATGGACCAGATCCTCTTCAATCTGGTCACCAATGCGAGGGACGCGATGCCGAAGGGGGGAACGATCACCATTGAGACAGGCACCGCCGTGATCGATAATGACTTCATCGGTGTTCACGGGTTTGGAAAGCCGGGCAGGTATGTGCTGATGAGCGTTTCCGATACGGGGACCGGCATGGATGAGGCGACCCGCGAGAAGATCTTCGATCCCTTTTTTACCACGAAAGATATAGGGAAAGGCACGGGGCTCGGCCTCGCCACCGTCTATGGCATCATGAAGCAACATGGCGGTTATATTACCGTTGACAGTGAATTGGACATGGGCGCCGTCTTTCATATCTATCTTCCCGCAGCGATGACCGGCGCAGATGAGCAGCGAAGCAGGACAATCCCCGTTGAAAAAGGACATGAGACGATCCTTGTAGCGGAGGACAATGAAGGGGTGAGGCTTTTTGTGCTGGATGCACTCCAGGAGTATGGATATAAGACCATCGAAGCGGTGGATGGCGAAGACGCGATAAACAAGTTCAGGCAAAACCGGGGCGCAGACCTCATTATCGTCGATTCGGTGATGCCGAAAAAGAACGGCCGCGAGGTCTACGAAGAGATACGGAGGATGGCACCGGGCATCAAGGCCCTCTTTACCAGCGGGTACACAAGGGATATTGTCCTCGATAAAGGGATCGAGGACGGGGAACTCGATTTTATCGCCAAACCGATCTTCCTTGATGATCTTCTTAAAAAAGTGCGCGAGGTGCTGGACAGACGGTAAAAACAGTTCGGAGTTCCAAAGTTTCGGGTTTGAAGGTAAAGAAGGTAAAAAGGATCCCCCCACTCGCCCTTAAGACGCCTCACAAACACCTGAGTTTTTTCTGACTCATTGACTTTTGCCCGGTACAATATCAAAATATAACCGATATGTTGAGTGGACAGGACGCACCGCCGCCGAAATTCTTGTCACTTGAATTTCATACACGGTTCTTTCCCGCACTCCTCTTTGGCCGTTTGTGCCCCTCTGCGATGGAGCATACAAGCTTTACCTCGACAACCGGCCTCTATGTTCTGTTCGTCGTTTGTCTTATTCTTCTCATTATAGGGGTTCCCGGGGCCATGACCAGCAACTCAACAGCGGGCTGGGTGATGGCGGGCCTGGGTGCATTGGGGATAGCGGCCATGTTCATCAACAGCGTTTTCTCGCGCATGGGCGAGCCGGTTTCATACGGCGGTTTTCTGAGATGTGTTTTCCTCTTTTTTGTAGTTCTCGGTGTGAGTGCCGGGGTGTTCACGGGCGCGCTCGGACATTCCCTTGCGATCGGTCTGCCTGCGGGGGCGCTCGGGTTTGCCGCGGGATATCTGCTGGGCATTTTTGCAGGGTTCTGGCTCCAGTACCTCGGCTGGATGGCCGCGTTGCTCAATTTCCTGGCAGGCCTCGCGGTACTGGGCCTGTTTTGCGTGGACATCGTGCTTCTTTTCGGCTCATTTTTTTGACGGAAGAATGGTTTTTGAAGGAACGGACCCAATGTTACCGCACGCAGAACAGCTTGTCCTGGTCCCGGAACAACGCTGGGTCGTGGAGACCCTGGGGCTGCAGCCAGGCATCTGGGGCTGTTTTTTCATTATAGTCGGCTGCCTGTTCGCGCTCGAGTGTAAACCGCCGCTGAGTGTTCTTGAATGGGAGATACTCGGGCTTCTGGCCGTGGCGGGTCTGGGACTTACCGCCTGGGAGCTCAGGCGGCGCAGGGCCCGTACCGTTCTCGTGAGGGATGGAGAGTACATCTCGGTCTATCGCAAGGGCCGCCTGGACATGACACTCGACCCGGAGGACATCAGGCTTGTCAAGGCCGATCTCCTGGTCATGCTCAAGGTCGGTGTGCCTCTTGGGGTGTGCGCGGTCGGCTTCACGGTCATCGGACTCATGATGATGCTGCGCGACAGGATGATGGATGCGGGCAGCCTGAGCATCCTGGCACTGGGCCTTGCCTGCGGCGCTTCTTTTGCCTGCGCTGCCTGGACGAGGTTCTGGCGCTGTCACCTGAGGGTACCCGTCAGGGGGTTGAGATGGCTGGCAGAGGAAACGGTGCTGGTAACCCCGGCACAGCTGAAAGGGCTTATCCCGACCCTTGAAGAGGCCGCCTGAAAAATAAGGGGGAACTTTTTTGGCTCCCCGTCTGTCCAACAACTGTATATATGTTATGGGCCGGGAAAGACCGGGCTCCTCCATCTTCCTCGTGCAAAGGGTTGAAATAAGGAGAGGGCCGCGGATTTCGCCCTTGAAAGGAGAAGAAAATGAAACGGATCATGATGGTGTCGTCGGCTTTCCTTTTACTCGCCTTATTGTTTGTTCCTTGCGTGGGATCAAAAGGGGCACCCCGTAATGACATCGCGGACGGGAACACCGCCATGGCGGTCCAGTTGTATCGCGAGCTTGGTGCGGAGAAAGGCAACCTCTTCTTTTCGCCCTACAGCATCTCGTCGGCCCTTGGAATGACCTACGCCGGGGCGCGCGGCAACACGGCAAAGGAGATGAGGGAGGCCCTCCATTTCCAGCTGGAGCAGGCCGCTTTGAATTCGGCATTCAGGGACTTGAACAGGGAACTTGCCGCAACTGCCCACAGATCGGGGCAGAAACTGAACATTGCCAACGCGCTCGTTCTGACCGGCGGCAACGTGAGCGGCGAATTCAGGGCCATCCTGAAAGACTACTATGACGCCGAGTTCTTCTCGGGAGGGCTGGATGTCATAAACGGCTGGGTCAAAAAGAAGACCGAAGGAAAGATAGACAGGATCCTGGATGAGCTTTCCGCCAACTCGGTCTGTGTGCTTTTGAACGCGATCTACTTCAAGGGAGCCTGGGAGGCCCAGTTCGAAAAAAAGAACACCCACGACGCGCCTTTCCACCTGTTGGCGAATAAGCAGGTAAAGGTCCCCCTCATGTACCGGAAGGGCGATCTCAAGATCCTGGAAGAGGGCGATCTCCAGGTGATCTCGCTTCCGTATAAGGGCAAGTCCCTTTCCATGGTCATCCTGCTGCCGAAGACAGTGGACGGCCTTGGCGCCCTGGAGGGACAGCTGACTGCCGGGAAGCTCACCGGATGGCTCGCGAAGCTCGACAAACAGCCGGACCGGAAGGTTTCGCTCTATCTGCCCAGGTTCAAGCTCGAGACAGGGTACGATCTGGGGTCCCCTTTCCAAAAAATGGGCATGAAGGATGCCTTTTCGCCGGCGGCCGATTTTTCCGGCATGGGGTGGCCGAAAGGACGGCTCTGGATAGGCCAGATCAAGCACAAGGCCTTTGTCGAGGTGAATGAGGAAGGCACTGAAGCAGCCGCAGCCACGGCCGTCGAGATGGTGACGAAGTCCATGGCGCCCCGAGAACTGGTCTTCCGCGCGGATCACCCGTTCTTCTTCGTGGTCCGGGACAACCGGACCGGCGCGGTCCTGTTCATGGGCAGGCTGACCGACCCGACAGGGAAATGAGAAGACAGTTCCAACTGCTTGAACCGCTTGAGCAGCTTAAACGCTAGAGGCAAAAGAAACTGTCTTTGTCTTTCCGTTCAAACGGCTTAAGCTGCTCATGCGGTTGGAACGGTTTTTAGATCCTGATCCATTTCCTTTCGATGGCGTGGTAAAGGGCCAGTCCCGCGAGATAGGCCGCGCCCATGTTCCACATTGCGGCGCCGGTCGTGATTATAAGGACGAAGAGATTTTCTTTTTTGAGCTCCAGGTCCTTGATAACAAGCGAAAGCTCCACTCCCGCGAAAAGCATTATGACTCCGAGGACAGACCGCGGGAAGACCTGGAGAATGAGCAGTATGGAATCGCTCAGAAAGAGCCCGGCGAAAAGGATGATGAGGCCGAGTATTACCAGTGAACCCCCTGTCCTTGCCCCGAACCGTATGTGCCCCGCCATGCCTCCCGCGCCATGACAGACCGGTATGCCCCCGAGAAAGGGGCTTATCATGTTCATCACCCCGTGATCTATGCTGATCGCTTTGGCTGTCACCGGCTTGTCCGGAAAGTGCTGATTGTTCTCGGCAACGGTGCCGATCACAGCATTGCCGAGGGTGAGCGGTGCCTGGGGAAGCCCCAGCAGGAGAAAGCCGGCCGCCATTTCGCTCCACGAGAACCGCGGTAAACCGATCTCGGGCCAGCGGAGGCGGACCGAGATGCCTGACAGGTCTCCCGGCAATCCGGGATTGTGGATGAAGGCGACGATGATCCCGTAAACGAGGAGGGCGAGTATCGCCGGGAACCGTCTGTTTCCCAGTAAAAGCAGGGTGATGACAGCACCGCCGATGGCGAACAGCGGTTGCGTAAGCATCATGCCGAGCCCCTCTACAATGAAACTGAGGCCGAGGCCGAGCATTATGCCCCTCACCACAGGTTTGGCGGTGATCTTTTCGATCCATGTAACGGCACCGGTGAGGCCCATTAGAAGCCAGAATATTCCGGTAAAGATCCCCGAACCCCAGATCATGCCAGGGGTAATGGTGCCGGCGTGGGCAATGGCCATTCCCCCGATCGCCTTCATGGGCTGGATCGGCATGGGTGTCCTGAAGTAAAGGCCGGCAAAGACCTTGAAGAGCCCAAGGGAAACGAGAATTCCCAGGGGGTCCATTCTGTTCAGGGTTATGTAGCCGACAACGAAGGGGACAAGGGTGCCCAGGTCTCCAAAGGCCCCCGCGAATTCCTCCCTGTTGTATTGGTTTCCAAGGATCTTCATCGATCACCCCGTATCACCACGTTACCATTGAGCGGAAAGCGGTTCAAGGGGAAAGGTCAGAAAGAGTTTCAGCCTTGAAACGTTTCACGGACCTTGAAGCGCCGGAGCTTTCTTTTTCTGCCGCGCCGGTTTTGAAGGAGTTGTGCAATCGGGAGAAGGTGATAGAATGTATTTAGACCCTATCCGGGCACGGAGAAAGGAGATGCCATGAAAGAGAGAGATATATTAATTGCCTTCGACGGTTCGGAGCATGCGCTTAAGGCCGTGGAATATGTGGGGTCCCAGTTCTCAGGGCTCAAGGACATCAAGGTCACCCTGTTCTATGCCACACCCAGCGTGCCGCCCCAATTCTGGGATGACGGCCATATCCTGACGCCTGCCGAGAAAGAAGAACGGCAGGGGGTTATAGACAGGTGGTTTTCGAACCAGAAGATGGTGCTGGAACCCCTTTTTGAGAAGGCCCGCCGTATACTGGCGGAGAAAGGCATGGACCCGGAGCAGGTCGAGACCAGGATGGCCGGTGACGCAGCCGGCGTGGCCGAAGCCATTCTTGAAGAGGCGAATTCGGGCAGATACCGGACCCTCGTTCTGGGCAGGCATGGGGCCGTTCCTGTTCTTGCGGGCGGCCTGGCAATAACGATCCTCCACAAAGGCGCGGGGCTGGCAATCTGCATTGTGGAGTAAGGATTTGTTCCATATCCGACCATGGCGGTGCGCGATTCTCGATCCATGATATGCGGTAAAGAGAAGGCAGGCTGTCTGAAACGGCCTTTTCGTGTTGACATTTGCAGGGGATAACACCAGAATGAAGTTAACCGTTGTTTTATAATGAATGGGGAAGAGGCGCGGGCCGCAGAAGGACCGCTTAATAAACCCGTTCAACACCCCCGGTCTTCCCGGGACGATAAAGGAGAGACATGAAAACACTGTGCAGTTGGATCGTTGCGGGTATTTTTGTTTTCTGTGTGTTCGGCATTGCAGCCGCCGAACAGCAAGACCCCCTGATAAAAGATCTTGAAGAGATCGTTGTCCTGGGTGAGGGTGCTCCTGACGCAAAGATCAATGCAGTAAGGAAAAAAATCGAAAGCAACCCAGAAGAGGCGCTGGCGACTTTGCTCAAGAGGGCAAAGACGCCGGGATTGCAGGAAAAGGACCTGGCGATCTGCATCTGGGCGATGGGCCTTACGAGATCACCCGGGGCCGTGGATGAAATCATCCGGCTTTCATCGGGCAGCAAATCAAAGGCGGTGCTCTTCAACGCATATCACGGGCTGGCGAACATTGGCGGCAAACGGTCGGAGGAGTATCTTTTCGAAAAACTGAAAGACACCCCGGACCCGATGGAGCGCTTTGACCTCTTCAACCTCCTTGCCCGGCTGAAATACAAGCCGGCTATCCCGGGCACCATTGAGATCCTCAAGAAAGAGCCCGCCGGGCACTACTGGCAGGTAATGTTTGTTTTCGGCAAGTACGGGGACCTCGCGGTCCCGTTCCTTCTCGGAAAAATAAACGACAAAGACAAGAATATCAGGACCAATTCAATCATGGTTTTGGGTAAATGGCTGATAGCGCAGGAAGCGGCCGAGCCGATGAGGAAACAATTCCGGGAAGAGGTCGATCCTGATATTCGCGGTCTGATCCTGAGTTCCCTTGAAATGATCAGCGGCAGCCTTCAGGATGTAAAGGCGTTCTCACAGGAGGTCCTGAAAAAAGAAAAAGATGAAAAGGTGGCGAAATTCGCAAAAGAGACGATAGACGGCTATGCAGAAATGGAAGATCTTGTAAACCTTTTCAAATCGAAGAAGAAGAACGACCGGGCGCTTTTCAGGTCTGAATACCAGAAGATCTACTCTTCGTACGGCAAGGAGGGCAATTACGATGAGCTCAGCTTTGCAAGCACAAAGGCCGACGAGCAGGAACTGAAAAGATTGAAGGAAAAAATACTTCAAAGAGATTCCGATGAATGCTTCCTTGATTATAAAAAAATAAACATGGCAATAATGCTGAACAGGCTCTTGGGGCCGTAAGGGTTTTTGTGCAGGCATGATGTGTAAGGCGCCTTCAGCGCGGTCATTGAAGAATGAGGAGGGTGTCAATGAATAAAATAGAAATAACAAGTGAGACCATTTTCTACCCGATGCCTTGTTCGATCGTCGGTGCAGTCGTGAATGGGAAACCGAACTATCTGGCCGTGGCATGGTTCAGTATGGTCAATTTCAGACCGCCCTGTATCGGGATATCGTTGTCAAAGGTTCATTATACCAATCCAGGCATTAAAGAGAACGGTCACTTCAGCATAAATATCCCATCTGCCGATATGGTGGACGTGACGGACTACTGCGGTATCGTATCGGGAAAGAAATATGATAAGGCAAGCCGGTTTGAGACCTTCCATGGGAGGTCGGGAGAGGCCCCCATGATAAAGGAATGCCCTTACAACATAGAGTGCAGGCTTGTCCAGGTGCTGGACCTTCCGTCAAATGAATTCTTCGTGGGCGAAATAATCGCGGTGTACAGCGATGACCGGTATCTGACGGACGGTATCCCCGACATGAAGAAGATAAATCCTCTCATCCTCTCCATGCCGGAAAGCAGTTATCTCACCGCGGGCGATCACATTGCCGAAGCATGGGGAACGGGAAAGAAACTTATAAAAACAGTTTGACGAAGGCGTAATTCATGTCCGCTATCGCAATAAACGGAAGCCCCCTGTCCGCTTTAGCGCGTCGAAGATCTGCCGGTTCCTCTTTTTTTATTCCATTGCCTTCGTGACGAGGGAGCTATTGAGCTTTTGGCATCAGGGGTTTCTCTTCGTCCCGGTTTTGCCGCGTGGCCGCCTCCGGGTTTCGCGCCGGGATCTTTGGGCGCGGCGGCTTGTTCCGGCTTCGGTTGTGCCTTGCGGTTTTGCGGCGGCCTGGGCGGCCTCGCAAATTCGGTATCCCGTTTCGGCGCGGGTTTCGTATAATCAAAACCCTGCAGCGCGCGCCGCTCGATCTTCCCGCCCAGCACGCGTTCGATGCTGCTCACCTGGGATTCGTCCTCCTGGCTGACAAAAGTGAAAGCGTCCCCGGTCTTTGCCGCACGTCCGGTGCGTCCGATCCGGTGGGTGTAAGCGTCAGTCGTGTCCGGTATATCATAGTTGATGACATGGGATATGCTCAGAACGTCGATGCCGCGGGCGGCGATATCCGTTGCCACCAGGATCTGGTACGTACCGTTGCGGAAGCCGTCGAGCGCGTCCTGGCGCTTGTTCTGCGACAGGTTCCCCTGGAGCGACGCGGCCCTGTATCCTTCCTTAAGCAATACCTGGCCGATGCGTTTTGCCCGGTACTTGGTGCGGGTGAAGATCAGGATCGATTCCGTATCGATCTGCCTGAGGAGTTCCATGAGAAGTCCCGTTTTCAGATGCTGCGGCACCGGGTACAACGCGTGGGACACCGTGCTGGCGGGCGCTGTGTGGCCGATCTTTACCGTCACCGGGTCGCACAGCACATCATCCGTCAGCTTCCGGATGCTGTCGGGCATGGTTGCAGAGAACATGAGCGTCTGTCTCTTTACAGGCAATTGTTTGATGATCCGCCTGATGTCGGGGAGGAAGCCCATGTCGAACATCCTGTCTGCCTCGTCGAGGACAAGGATTTCCAGGTTCGAAAGATCGATGGTCTTCTGGGCAAGGTGATCGAGCAGACGGCCCGGACAGGCCACGACAATATCGACACCGCCGCGCAATTTCTGCACTTGAGGGTTCACGCCCACGCCGCCGTATACCGCGCAGCTTTTCAGATGCGTGTTGCGGCCCAATTCCCCGATCGATACATGGATCTGTTCCGCCAGTTCCCGTGTGGGCGCGACAATAAGGGAGCGCACCTTGCCGCGCGGGCCGGGGAGCAGGTGCTGCAGGATGGGCAGGACGAATGCCGCTGTCTTGCCGGTACCGGTCTGGGCAAGGCCCATAACGTCTTTGCCGGCGAGGACCGGCGGGATAGCACGCTCCTGGATTGGAGTGGGGATCTGGTAACCAAGCGCCTTGACGCGGGCAGCTATTTGCGGATGAAACTTGAATGAACTGAAACTCACGGCACCTTCTTTATAAAAACAGATTTGCAGCTAAAGCAAAAATATGACCGGATATCATCTCGTTAGGGGGGGGACGTTTCGGACAAACCTTAAAGAGGTCTCTCACATAACCTTTGATCACCGCTTAGTTGCCTGGCGAGAATATAAACTTAATTTAATGGCCCTGTCAATTGATTCACACAGGCCAGGGCGGCAGGGAAGCGACAAAAGACCCGATTTTAGACATTTTCGTCGGATATTTTTCTAAATAACGACAAAAATGTTGTCAATACCCGGTATGGCCAATCGTATCATCAATAATATCCGTATATTAGGAGCTGGCGCTTCAGGCATCGATATTGCTGAACAAGATCTATCGCCCGGCAGGCCCTTTAGGGAATTCACAGGCGGGCCTGTTCGGAAAGATTGCGGCATGGGGTCCATGAAAGTAAAGGAGGTACCCAATGAAAACGGCACTGATCGTCCTTGCGTTGTCTTTATTGGCAGGGTGTGCAGTTGTACCGGTTGCTTCCTACGATACCTATGATGATGGCCCGTATTATTCGTCTTATTATTATTCCACGCCCGTGTTCAGGTGCTATGGCTGCTATGGCGGGTACGGCTACCACGGGCCCCGGCACAGGGATCATTACAAACGCGGCCATCATGGGCCCCGGCATGATGGTCCCCGCACCGGTGGTGGTCGACCCCGGAGGTAATATAAAGAAGTTTCAAGCATCTGGATGTCTGAGCTCTTAAGAAAGGCGGGAAAAACAAAATATCTTTTCGTTGAAACGGCTGGAAAGGTTTTGATATTGACATTTCCCGGGAACAACATCAGAATGAGATCAAGATATTTCACGAAGAGGAGGAAACGGTCAGCCCGTGGTCTGTGAACATCTCGCACCCCTTGAAGAAGCGCTGATGGAAAGCGGGGCCAAAGTGACCTATCGGGGGCAGGCATGGACGGACAACTGCAGGGAGTGGGTCTACTTTGATGTGATACTTGATGTAGATGCCGTAATAGAGCGATTTCACCTTCCGCCTTTTGTTCAGCTCCACGAGAACACGGACCCCAGGTCCGGCCTTGAAAGGGGATTGGAGTGCAGCATGTGCAAGGATGCGGTAATGGGAATGATCGACGGCCCGTACAAGGTATTCCGATGACCCTGTATTTGCGGACAATATGAGCGGGTTGGGGATAATGGATGAACAAAAAAGAAAATCAGGCAGAATAGGCCGCGCCGCAACGGCCGCAAGGGCAATATCCACGGTCGCCGTTGTCGTCGTTCCCGTCGCGGCAACCGTTGGGGCCATAGTCGGTTATGGCGCTTATAAGATATTAAAGAAGCTGCAGGGGAAAAACCGTAAAGACCTGTCTGCCTTGAAAGGCTGAACCCGCCTTTTAAGGCAGGTCCTGTTCGCCCCCGACCTTTTGCATGCAGCCGATGAGACCCTTCGCATAAAGCCTGCCAACGGTTTCAAAGAGGATGTATTCCGTGACCAGGAGCGGGACCTGCAGTTCTTCCGCAAGCCGGACCGTTTCCTGAGGGGGGCGCTTTCCACGAACCAGTACGATAGCCGCTATACCAAGGGTATAAGCCGTGTGAATGATATTTGGGTTCGTCAGGCCGGTCAACAACAGCATCCCCTGTTTGCCGAGAAACAGGACATCGGCCATCAGATCGGCGCAGCCGCCCTCTTTAACCTCCAGATCCAGCCGATCGCTGCCGACAATAATCTCCGCGTCGAGTACCTCTTTTACCTCTCGCAGTAACATTGGTTATAGTATATCAGAGAAAGACAGTTTAAAGTCCTATAGTTCCATAAGTTTTAAGTCAAAAGTAATCTTTAATCCCGGAACCGTCTTTCCATTAGCCTCCTGTCAACAATATGTGTGCAATGATCTCGCATGAGCCTGGATACTGTGTTGACAAAAAGAGGTCATGCGGATAGGATTGATTATTATGAATTTGTTGTTTCTGCAAAGGGGAAAGGGGGTTGGTGATGGGAGACAAAGGTAAGAAGGACAAGGAAAAGGGTCAGAAACAGAACATAAAGAAGGGGCAGCAAAAAGCGGCAAAGAAGCTGGAGAAACAACCGAAAAGAACCTCCTGATGTTTTAAGCCGGCTAAATTTACCCGGATCGGCCCGATCAGCGCAGGATAACCATATCAGCACACAGAGGGCCTGGAGAGAGGCCGAGAATATTCGCGACCAGGCCTTGAAGCCTGCCAGGAAAGGTCACACCTGCACCCCGCCCGCCTGCGGTAAATAATGCTCCCCGTATTTTTTTGCGATGGCGGTTCACGCCTTCACCATTGAAGCGGCTCAAGCTGTTTCAACAGTTGGAGCTTTATGTTAGAATTGAGGCACCATGTTCGAAGAGCTTGAAAAGATAAACTCACGCCCGCGGCCATTTGAATTTTACACGGCAAGCGATCTGTGGACGGATGAACATACGTCGAAGCAGATGCTTTCTTTTCACCTTAACGACGCAATCGACGCGTCGTCGCGCAATTCGGCATTTATAGATAGGTCCGTCGAGTGGATAGTCTCCCGTTTCAACGTCAGCGCCGGTACGAAGATCGCCGACTTCGGATGCGGCCCGGGACTTTATGCAGCAAGACTGGCCAAAACGCAGGCGGATGTGACCGGGATAGATTTTTCAAAAAGGTCCATTCAATACGCAAAGGAGGAAGCGGCCAGGCAGGGGCTGTCCATTCGTTATATAAATCAGAACTACCTGGAATTTGAAACAGATGAAAGATTCGACCTGGTCCTGATGATCATGTGTGATTTCTGTGCGCTCAGCCCTGTCCAAAGGAAAGAGATGCTCTCCAGGTTCCGCATCTTCCTCAAGACCGGCGGCTGCGTGCTTCTTGACGTGTATTCGCTGAAGGCCTTTGGGGAGCGCGAAGAAACGGCAACGTACGAAGCCGGTCTCCTTAACGGTTTCTGGTCCCCAAACAAGTACTATGGATTTCGGAACACCTTCAGGTACGAGAGAGAAAAGGTGGTGCTCGATAAGTATACGATCGTTGAAGCCGATCGCACACGTACCGTTTATAACTGGTTTCAATACTTCAGCATCGAGGAATTGGAGAGGGAGTTTGCGGAGTGCGGGTTTGTGATAGAGGCCCTCTATTCAGATGTCGCGGGCAAACCGTTTGACCTTTGCTCCAAAGAATTCGCAATTGTCGCCAGCAAGGCCTGAAAAAGGCCCATTCAGAGGTCTTTCTATCCCAAACGGCAGCTTTCTTTTCACCCGTTGAAAAGGCAGAAACTGTCTTTATTCCTGAAATTCACTGGCGAAGGTAATGACGCAGATGGGCGAGGGGAATCCCGCCGAGGTGCACCCGACACCCATGACTGAGAATTTGACATCCATGAAATAGGGCGGCGGCTGTTTCCCGGCAGCCGAACCGTTCTTCATGATCTCCGTCACCACGTCGCTCCCGGAGTATCCATAGCTTGCTATCTCGGATACGCTTCCCTTCCATGCGCCGAACTTTCGTACCCGTCCGAAGAGGCGGTTACGTTCCTCTTCTTTTGTAATGGCAGGTTTTTTCGGGCCGGCGAGTTCATTGGCCCGCTCTGAGGAGGCAAAAGATAGTCCCCTGGAGACCTTAAGCGGCTGGGGCTTTCCTGGGGCGGCACATGCGCTTCTTATTCTGTTAACGGCTTCGAGTATCTCTATTTCACTTGATGAAAGAAAGGAAAGGTCTTTGACTCCCTCGTTAAGGGGCAGGCAGGCCGTTTCGCCGCCGGCAGGAGGGGACGCGGCAGCACAACCGGCGGTGATCACGGCACTCAGGAGAATAATGATGTACAGGCAATATTTTTTACTCATATGTTCCCCTCTTTTTTCATGTCGCATTCATTACCTTGCAATGATATCCGCAGGCCGCTTCCTTGTCAATAAGGAAGCGGCCTGCGGCTGTTTGGGCCGTTTCAGCGGAAAAAGCAAAAAATGGGGTGCGGCATGGTCCGGTATATAATTAAACAGGCCAAAAGAAGTGCGGTCAGCATGAACCGACCGGTCCTTTTAGCCTGTTGAAGATCGCTATTATAAGATCTACGGCAGGTAAACACCTGTTCCTATAAAATAGTTTGTTCCGGGGATGGGCTCCACATATCCCATCTTCCTTGCCTCAACCTTTGAGCCGGGTTTTACCCAATAGAATTCAACAACACCGCCGCCTTTTTTTGCAGAGGCGCTCAGTTCGCGAATAACGAACTTCCCCTTCGTGTCCTTATAATCATAGAGGTTTTTACCTTGAAGGTCTTTCTGTATTGCATGGGCAATGTTAACACAGTTGTAATCGTAGACATAGAAATACCCGGAGTTGTCAGGATAAAAGCGCACCGGGCCGATAAAAGCGCGGATCAGATCGATACGTTCCTTTTCGTTCTTTATGCCTTTGAGGGCTTCGGCCAGACCAGCCGCAGTCCCGTGGACCATCGTTTTTGCTATTTCCTTGTAGCATTCCGTTTTTCCGCCGTCTTTTGTCTGCGCCAGGGCGGGGTTTGCGTAAAAAGTCACCAGACCAAGCATAAGCATGGCGATCAGCGCCAGAGATGTTCCAGTCATTCCATTTTTCCGAAAGCTTTTTTTGATCACGACAAACTCTCCTTTTTGTTAGATAAAAATCAAAATGAGGCCAAAATAGCGATCTTCCCCGCAAACAGCGGTTCCATATATTACACGACTCTCTGCAGGATCACAAATTATTCACAGGAAATATGCCGTCACGGGTCGTAAAAAAAGGCACTTTCCGGATCATCAGGGTCCCCTGGCTGTATTGTTCCAAAATGGTCTTTCACGTTTATGCGGTTGAAGCCGCCCTCTCTTGTCCGGACCGCCTTTCTTTGTTCTTGACAACATTCACCTATAGCCGGAAAATAGTTGTTGCCCGGTTCTTGAGGGCAATTGTTTCAGGCCGATAGCACGATCATGGCAGGGTTGGAAAATGGACGAATTCGAAAGCCGGGACAAAGGGAATCTCGCAGAAACCGGGACGGAACAGGATACCGGGCCTGCCGGGGCAGAAAAGATAAATGGCCCGCGAACGGTAAAGACCGCTCGCCCGCCGGTAAAAGAGGAAGTGAATGTTGTGCCATACGATCCCCAATGGCCGGTGCTGTTCGAAGAGGAAAAAGAGCACCTGCTGTCCTGTCTGCCGAAGCATCTGATCGGCCGCATCGAACACTTTGGAAGCACTGCCGTGCCCGATCTTCCGGCGAAGCCCATCGTGGACATGCTTGTAGAAGTGACCGACCTGGATGAGACCAGGCGCCTGATAGCCCCCATTCTCGAAGCGCAGGGATATGAATATTTCTGGCGGCCCACCCGCGGGGATGACGTTCCTCCTTTTTATGCCTGGTTCATCAAGCGCGACAAGAACGGAAAGAGAACCCATCATATCCATATGGTTGAAGATCACTTCGAACACTGGGAACGCCTTCTGTTTCGGGACTATCTTGTCGAACACCCGAATGCCGCGAAGGAATATGGAGCCCTTAAACTGAAATTCTCTCAGATTCACCGGAATGACCGGATAGCATATACCGAGGCCAAGACGGATTTTATCGTGCGCGTGACAGGGACAGCAAAAGAGTATTATGGAAGGGCCAGGCCGGACGGCGATGCCGCCTTTTATCGGGCCGCGGGCCCTTCGGGCGCAGTGACGTATGTCCCGCTTCTCGAGGTCTCGGAGGAGGAAGAACTGGCGGTGGTCCAATCGGTGCTCGCCCATACAGGCATCCCGTGCATCGTGAGGGGACCGGGAATGCTGCCGGCCCGACAGCATTCCGGCGGCCAGGCCGGAAAAGGGCCTTTCAGGATAGATGTTCCCGGAGATGACCTCTGGAAAGCGCGCGACATTCTTCTGGCAAACGTATACAGGCCAGTCTCCGAGCTCAGGGTTAAGGCAATGGAAATGAAGCTCCTGTCAGGGATCATATGGGGTGCCGTATGGTCGGCGCTGGGCTTTGTGCTCGCCTGTGTTTTTGTCCCGGAAGATTGGGACCAGATCTCGAGATTGTCCGTATATATCCTTGCCGGCTTCACCGCTTTGGTCCTTGGAAACGCGATACAGAGATCGAGACAGAAATCGCGGGGCCAGGAAAACAATCCATGGCTGAAATAAAAAACAGTTCCAGCTGAAAAGACCTTTCCTTTTTAAGTTGGCTAAGAGCCGGGCAAGCCGGATAAACCTTTACAGCTGAAACGGTTTTAATGTTGACATTAGCCTAAGGACAACATCAGAATAAAATGAACGGATAGATGACTATGCTCAAGATGAGGGGAGAGAAGTATGGAGATCTACACAATCGGTTTTACAAAGAAAAAAGCCATGGAGTTTTTCGAGGTCCTCAAAAAAGCAGGGATAAGGAGGATAGTCGATATCAGGTTAAATAATATCTCTCAACTCACCGGGTTTACAAAGCGGGACGACCTGAGATACTTTCTGAAGGAAATATGCAAGGCTGATTATGTTCACCTCCCGATTCTTGCGCCTGATACAGATATTATGGATGCATACAAAAAGAAAAGGATCGGCTGGGATGAGTACGAAAAGAGATTTATGCGATTATTGCGCGAACGGAGAGTGGAAAAACAGGTCGAACGGGCAGTTTTTGATCTGCCTTCCGCCCTTCTTTGCAGTGAGCCAGGTCCTGAACATTGCCATAGAAGGCTTGCCGCGGAGTATCTCAGTTCAAAGTGGGGAGGGGTGAATATCATCCATCTTTAGCGGGAAAGCCTCGGGAGCGCCATTGAAACCAGGAGGATGAACATGAGAAAACTTTTTGTCATTTCAGCGAGGCCGCTGGTATTTGTCCTTGTGCTGCTTATATTTTGCGCCAGCGCATTTGCCGCAGATAAACTGACACGGATCGCAGAGAATGTCTACGCGTATGTGGACATAAAGAACGGCTCTAAAAATAACAGTTTTGGGGCCAACGCGGGCGTCATTATCGGCAAAGACGGCATTGTGGTTGTGGATACGCTGCTTTCTGCCAAAGAGGCAAAGCGTTTCATCAGGGACATCCGGGCCATTTCCCGCAAGCCCATCAGATATGTTGTCAATACGCATTACCATCTTGACCACGTGTTTGGAAATTCTGAATTCGTCAAACTGGGCGCGGTTGTCATCGCGCAGGAAAACGACAAGAAAGCCATGGAAAAAAGCGCGGGGGAGACCCTCAAAAATATCGGAGAGTACGGACTCACGCCAAAGGACATGAAGGGAACGGTACCGGCCTATCCAGTCCTGGCCTATGGCGATAGAATGACCATCGATATCGGCGGTCAGCAGATCGAGCTTATTCATGCCCGTTATTCCCACACCAACGGGGACACGCTGGTCTATCTGCCCGACAAGAAGGTTCTCTTTGCAGGAGATGTGCTTTTTACGAATTACCATCCCTTCCTTGGCGAGGGGAATATTGAGGAGTGGGCCAAAGAACTGGATGACATCAAGTCAATGGATGTGGAGAAGATAATTCCCGGCCACGGACCCCTTTCAGGGAAGAAAGACCTCGAAGACATGAAGGCGTATATTCTTATGTTTGATAAAATGGCGAAAGAGCTTGCATCCCGGACGGATGACGTCAAAAAGACCGCGGAGGCGCTCCAGGGTTCCCTGCCTCAGCGGCCTGAGGGCGCATGGCTCATTGCGCCGAATGTCCAGATGAAATATCTGAAGAAACAATAATGGATATTTTATCCCTGACAGATAAAGAAATGCTCGAAGAGATATCCGCTTTTTGCTAATCCCTCTGGAGCTACTCCCTCGCTCCGGCCTGTTTAAGAAGGTTTACTATCTCGTCGCGGTTTCTGCTCGAGGCATCCATAATGGCGGTATAACCGCCAGCGCCCCTCGCGTTCACATCCGCCTTTGCCTCTATGAGCAGCCGCACCGCCTCGGTGTGGCCCATCATCGATGCCAGCATAAGCGCTGTCAGGCCATCCTTGTCCCTCGCGTTCACATCCGCCTTCGCCTCTATGAGCAGCCGCACCGCCTCGGTGTGGCCGCCGCCCGATGCGTCCATGAGGGCGGTATAGCCGTTCACGACCCTCGCGTTCACATCCGCCTTTGCCTCTATGAGCAGACGCACCGCCTCGGTGTGGCCTGCGCTCGATGCCCACATAAGGGCCGTCGAGCCGTTCTTCTCTCTCGCGTTCACATCCGCCTTTGCCTCTATGAGCAGACGCACCGCCTCGGTGTGGCCCGAGGAGGATGCCGCCATAAGTACCGTCACGCCAGGCTCGTCTCCGGCGTTTACATCCGCCTTTGCCTCGATGAGGGCCCGCACTGCTTCAGTTCGTCCGGCCTGGGATGCCGCCATAAGTGCCGTCCAGCCGCTGCTGTCCCTCGCGTTCACATCCGCTCCAGACGCTATGAGGAACTTGACATGTGCGAGGTCGCCTTTTTCCGCTGCATCGATCAGCTCCGGCCCCATGTCCACCTTCTCCTTCATTATGAGCTTCTCCCATATAGCCGTTGGCTTCGGGTTTTGATAGTCTTAACATCCTGCCCCGGGGGTTGCAAGCAGAAATGAAGAGCGGCCGGTTCGGGCATTATTCGTGGGTCAATCACCGGATCATTCATTGCAGATCGCTTTTGATCACAGGAAAATGAAGAAAAACGGCTCATGGGAAAAGACCCCCGGCAAAGGCTGGTTATCTATTTTCTTAAGAACGTTTCCTAATACCCAAGAAACATTGACAAAAATATTGTAAAGAAGTATGATTCGTGTGAATTAAAGATAATATAACTGTTTATCAGGGCATAAATGTTATAAAAGGAGGAAAAATGCGCAACATAAAACTCGGTTTACTTTTTTCAATCGGCTTTTTTCTTCTGTTTCTCAATGCCTGCGCATACACGCAAAGCTCCCTGGGCCCTGACAATGTTCCCTATGAGAAACCCGATCAGTCAGATAAATTTTGCGTCATGCTGCCTCCTGATATTTCGCACGGGTCAAAGATATACTTCAGCGCAGGACGATCAGACCCTGAATTAACTGTCGGGTATCGCCTTTTCACAACGTTAAATTCAAAGCGTCCCTCAACAATATTCGTAGAAACGTCAAGCGAGGACTATGCAATCAAACAGTGCTCATCCAGGGGCGCCAAGTATCTTTTTTCTCCGCTGATAAGGCGATGGCAAGGCCGCGCCTCACAATTTTCGTTTATGCGCAATGTAGTTGAAATTGAAATTAAACTTGTGAGGGTGGAGCCAAGGGCGCTTGTCAGATCGGTCGTATTTGAGGCCCGGAATAGCTGGTTCAATTCCGGGCGTGACGATCCGGCCGTATTATTGACAAGTGATTCCCTCAAGCAGTCGATCATCGACTTGATCGATTAGGCGTTTATAAATATGAGCTGAAACCCGGCCCCTTCCTGACGTTCAGGCAGTCAACGGACTGTCAGGTCCTCAAGCTTGAAACCGCTTTTATCTCGTCCATCGGCGCGCAGGTCGTGCTGCCGGCTCCACCACCCTGCTTTCAAAGGTTTTTTTCACATTGGCGGGGTCGAGGAACCTGCAGAGTTTCCCTTTGGAACGCTCATTGGCGCCCTTTTTGACGTAGAAGCTTAGGGCGAGTTCCTCCTTTGCCCGGGTGAGGGCCACGTAGAAAAGCCTCTTCTCTTCCTCGATGTCGTTGCCATCGCCGTCGTCAAATGACCTGCTCGACGGGAAGACACCATCCACGAGGCCGATGAGGAACACCCTGCCCCACTCGAGGCCTTTTGCCGAGTGTACCGTGGAGAGGGTGAGAAATTCGGCATCGTCATCCTTAACATCCTTGTCAGGATCGACGGCCACATCGGCGAGGAAGTCCTTAAGGGTGTTGTATCTGCGGGCCATCTGCGCGAGCATTGCGAGTTCTCTTGCCCTTTGCGGGTCCTTCTTGTACTTTGCCTCCATGATGGGCCCGTAGTGCTCCATGACAAGCTCGACCTGTCGGGACGGCGCGGCGGACGGGCCGGAGATGGCCTGGAGAAGTCTTTTAAAAGAGGAAAACACCTCCGAGTTTTTCTGGCCGGCGCAAAAGGGCGCAAAGACCTTGTCGATGATATCCGCAAGGCTGCTGTAATGGATGATCAGTTCGAGGAGCCTTTCAACGGTCCTGGCACCGATGCCGGGAAGGAGCATCAGGACCCGGTGCCAGGCCAGCTCGTCGGCGGGGTTGGCGACAAGCCTCAGGTAGGAGACCACGTCGCGGACATTGGCCATTTCGTAGAATTTCCGCCCACCGAACAGCTTGAAGCGTATTCCCCGCTTCACAAGCTCAGCCTGCAGCGGCATGGAGGTGAAGGCGGTCCTGAAGAGTACGGCTGCTTCCCTCATGGCGATGCCTTCCGATTTCAGGGTCAGGACCTTGCGCGCCACCCAGGCCGCCTCTTCGTATACATCATCGAAGCGCGATACAACCGGTTTTTCGCCGATGCTGCCCGTGGCTGACACGAGGCGTTTTTCGAATTTATGGGTCATGTTATTGAGGACCGCGTTGCCGACATCAAGGATGGACTGGGTGCTGCGGTAGTTTTCCTGGAGCCTGATCACCCTGCATCCTTCAAACTCCCCGGGAAATCTAAGGATGTTGAGATGATTGGCGCCACGAAAACCATAGATGCTCTGGGCGTCGTCTCCCACTACCATCACATTATTGTGCCTGACGGCGAGGAGGCGGACAATGTCCGCCTGGACGCCGTTGGTGTCCTGGAATTCGTCTACCATGATATACCGATATCTCGATGAGAGCCTCTCCCTCACCTCATCTATCCCGAGAACGGCCCTGAGATAGACCAGAAGGTCGTCGTAGTCGACGCAGTTGTTCCTGAGCTTGTACCGGGCGTACTCCTTCTGCACGGTCTTTATCTCCCCGAGCCTGTCCTCGTAATCCACGTAAGTCTTCAGGACTGCATCGTCGACTTCCATTCCCTTGTTGACGCAAAGGCTGAAGACATTCTTCAGTTCGTTCTTCCTGGGGAACTCCTTGTCCTGGTCATATCCCATTTTGTTGCAGCAGCGCCGGATGGCCTCTTCCGCGTCACCCTCATCATATATGGTAAAGGAGTTCGACAGGCCGAGGCTCCTGCTGTATATCCTGAGGATCTTGCTCGCAAAAGAGTGGAATGTCCCGCCGTCTATCTTTGAACAGCGGGGGTCATTCCGGGCCGCCCGCTCTATCATCTCCCGGGCGCTTCGGCGTGTGAATGTGAGGAGCAGGATGGACCCCGGGTCGATGCCCTTCTGGACGAGATAGAGTGAACGATATTCTATGACCCTGGTCTTGCCGCTTCCCGCGCCGGCGATGACAAGGACCGGTCCTTCCGTGGCGGTGACCGCCTCATACTGGGAGCGATTGAGCTGGGTCCTGAGGTTCTCGATGATGTGGGCCGCTTCTTTTGCCAAACTTTCCTCCGGGTATTGTCGTGCGCTGGTTGTGCCGAAGCGATATTAAAGTACACAAGGCAGGTCTTTGTCCAGAAAAGACAGCCTGAACCGCTCGAAGGAGGAAAAGCTTCTTTAATAGAATATTTTTTTCAGTCTCTTGACGTTCAAGCCGTTCGATCGGCCAAAGCGGTCCCGGCCGTCTTTTCTTAGACCCCGATCAGGATGTTGTGCAGATCGATGACGGTACCGGCGATCTGGGAATTATCGACCAGAAAGGCAATATTTATTTCCGACGCGCTCTGAGAGACCATCTTTGCCTTGATCTCGGCCTTTCCCACACAGGCGAAGATGTCACCGAGGACCTTTGGATTTCCCTTCAGTTCTTCCCCCACAACACAGATCAGGGCCTTGTCCTTCTCAATAGAAACGGCGCCGATCTGCTGAAGATCCGTGGATGCCCCGTGCAAGACCTCTTCCGGATACGATTGGTTTGTAACAAATGATACGCTGGATTCCGATGTGGCCGCAATGTGGATCCCGATATCGTGTTGATTGAGGATCTCCAGGGTTGATGACAGCAATTTTGTTGTGGAGTTGAATTTTGGTGAAGCAATGTGGATCAGGCACAGGTCCTCTTTATAGACAATTGATTTGGCGATACGCTTTACCAGTTTGGAATCGGCGAGCACCATGGTGCCGGGTTCCCCGGGCTTCAGGGTGTTCGCCACTCTTACCGGGATCTTTTTCGCCATGGCGGGAACCAGCGTGGACGGATGGAGGACTTCCGCGCCGTAATAGGAAAGTTCGCTTGCTTCATTGAAGGACATTACCGGGATGTTCTGGGCGCTGCTGCAGACAGAGGGGTCGGCGGTCATCACGCCATCGACATCTTTCCAGATCTGGATCTCTTCCGCTTCGATCGCGGCGCCGATGATGGATGCCGTGAAATCGCTCCCGCTTCTTCCAAGAGTGGTGATATTCTGCTTTTCATCTCTGGCGATGAAACCCGTGATCACGGGGACCTCCGTGATCACGGCGATGCTCTTGCCGATCTTCTCCTCTATTCCTTTCAGTGGTGCTGCGCTGCCGAACCTGGAATCGGTCAACAGGCCGATGTCATAGGAGTTTACCGGAACTGCCGGTATACCTTCCCTGACCAGGGCCGCCGCAAAAATGCACGAAGAGATCCGTTCCCCGAAAGACATAACGTGATCAAGTGTCCTTGGCGTCAATTCTTTTATGAGGCTGATGCCGTGCAGCAGGCTCTCGAGATCATGAATGAGCGGATTTACGGGTTCCATATCTATCTCCAGGCCTTCGGCAATGCCCTGATGGTATGCGCGGATGCTTTCCATCTCCACCTTGCCTTCAAGGGCCTTTTTTGCCGATCCTATCAGGTTGTCCGTTGTCTTGCCGTGGGCGGAGACAACAATGACCGGCCTTTTGTCCATCTGCTTTTTTACAATGCCCACGCATCTTTTGATTTTATCGGAAGTTCCCACCGAGCTGCCGCCGAATTTCATTACTATCACTTTTCACCTCCGGACTGCCGGTTTTTCATTAAAGGTAACTATTATCCATATCCGGTGTAACTGTCAAATTCTTTTATCCTGAGCTCGCCGTATTTGAAAAGACAGGTTTTTTGGTGTACATTGTTGACAAATCAGGCCCGGTTGGCGGGACATCCGACAAGAAGGTGATCTTAAGGTAATCCATCTCGACGATATCTACGAAAAGAGAAAAGACTCGCTCCTTGACCGTTTACGCAGCGACCCCGTTTCCTTTGTGCACCGGTACCGCACGGCAGCCGACAGGGAGATCGCGGGATTCATAGCCGCCCAGTTCGCCTACGGCAAGATCGAGGTCTTCATGGGGTTTCTGGAGAAGCTCTTCGCACTCATGAAAGACGGCCCGCAGCGCTTTGTCGAGGACGGTTCAGGGGATGGGTTCAAAGGGCTCTACTACAGGTTCCAGAAAGAGGCGGACCTTGTGCTGCTCTTCGACGTGCTTCACAGGATAGTGAAGGACCACGGCAGCTTTGGCGCCATGTTCAGAAAATATTATGAAGGAGACGCCCGGCGGGCCATCTGGCGCATCCGTGAAGAATATTTGCCGCGCGACGGCAGACTGGCCTTTTTTTTCCCGAAACCGTCATCAGCGGGAGCGCAGAAACGCTGGAACATGTACCTGCGCTGGATGGTGCGAAAGGATGATATCGATATCGGGATCTGGGATTTCATCAACCCGGGCGAACTTACCATGCCCCTTGATACCCATATATACAAGGTGGGAAGGTGCCTTGGCTGGATAAAACAGAAAACGCCCTCCTATCGGGCGGCGCGGGAGGTAACGGACGCCCTGAAAAGGTACAGCCCCTCCGACCCCCTGAAGTACGACTTCTTCCTCTGCCACGGTGTCGGTATCGGCGCGGGGTGTACGGGAAAAAGAACAAAGAAATGCAGGGAGACATGCGCCGTATATGAGATTTAAGATTGTCAGCCTGGGCTGTCCCAAGAACCTCGTCGAATCGGAATATATAACAGAGAGGCTCTGCTCGGCGGGGCATACCCTCGGTGACGACGGAGACACGGTCATCATCAACACCTGCGCTTTCATCGCCGAGGCAGCGCGGGAATCAATCGAAACGATCCTGGGGGCGGCGAAGGATGGAGACAGGCGGATAGTCGTTACGGGCTGTCTCGTGGAGCGATACCGGGAGAAACTGCCGGACCTCCTGCCGGAGGTCGGTGCCTTTGTGGGAAGGGCATGCTATGGCGATATAGACCGTATCATCGGCGAGAACGGTTTCCACCACAGGGAAGGCGTTTTTTCCGAGACCTTTCCACGCCGGGTCCTTACGAAACCTCCCACAACCTATCTCAAGATACAGGAAGGCTGCGACAACCGCTGCCATTACTGCACGATACCGTCGATCCGGGGCGGATTGACAAGCAGGACCGAAGACGACATACTCCAGGAATTCCGCTGGCTTCTCGGTCAGGGATACCTCGAGATAAACATCATCGCCCAGGACATCACCTCCTATGGAAAGGACCGGGGTTCAAAAGACGGGCTTGCCGGTCTTATCCGGAAGCTTCTTCGGGAAAAAGGCGACTATTACCTGAGGCTTCTCTACATGCATCCGAAGGGGGTGACGGAAAGGCTTGTCGACCTCATGGGAAGCGACGGGCGCATAATCCCCTATCTTGACATACCTGTCCAGCACTGCGAGGACCGCATCCTTTCTCTCATGGGCAGGGGCCACACAAAGGCCTGTCTGGAAGAGCTCATCGCGATGGCGGCGGGCCGATTGCCGGAAGCGGTATTGCGCACATCGATCATAGTCGGTTTCCCGACAGAGACGGATGAGGAGTTTGAGGCCCTCCTCGCCTTTGTGCAGCGGCACAGGTTCGACGCGCTCGGCGCGTTCATGTACGCGAGAGAAGAGGGGACCGCGGCATATAAGCTCAAGGGACAGGTCAAAATGGGGATAAAGCGTGCGCGCTATAACCGTCTCATGGAGACACAGAAAGAGATATCGCGCCAGCGTCTCACCCGCTTCATGGGGAAGACCGTCAGGGTCGTTGTCGAGGATGACGCGGCGAACCCAAAAGTGGGCCGCATGCTCACCCAGGCACCCGACATCGACGGGGTCGCGTTCGTGACCGGGCAGTGCCGCGCGGGCGATGTGCGCGAAGGAAAGGTCGTGAAAACACTTGATTATGATGTCGTAGTGGAAGTATAGAAATATATCGCTAATAAATTGAGGAAAGAAATGGAACCGATAAACGAACTTTACGCTGTGAGGAAGGAAAAAGAGAAGAGCCTGAGACAGCAGGGAATAGAGACCTATCCCCAGGACCGCGGGCCCTACACCACCACGAAGGACGTCGAAGAGCGCTTTGGATCGCTCAACCCCGAAGAACTTGAAAAAAGCGAAGAGCGCGTCGCCATCGCCGGGCGCATCATGGCATTCCGAGATTTTGGCAAAAGCGCTTTTCTCCATGTTCAGGACAGAAAGGGGAAGATGCAGGCCTACATCCGCAAGGATGTCCTGAAGAGCCCCGCTTACGATATATTCAAGAAGTTCGATATCTGCGACATCGTGGGTCTTGAAGGCAAGGTCTTCAAGACAAAAACGGGCGAGCTGACGGTGCTTGCCGACAGCGTGAAGCTCCTCACAAAGTCCCTTCGTCCCCTGCCCGAGAAATGGCACGGACTCAAAGATGTGGAGGAACGGTACCGTAAACGCTACCTGGACCTCATTGTCAACGAGAAGGTCCGCGAGGTCTTCACCGCGCGGGCAAGCATCATAGACTTCATCAGGCGCTATTTCGTGGAGCGCGATTTCATCGAGGTGGAGACGCCCATGATGCAGGTCATTCCCGGCGGCGCCACGGCCAAGCCGTTCGTGACACACCACAATGCCATGGGCATGGACCTCTTCCTTCGCATAGCCCCGGAGCTCTATCTCAAGAGGCTTGTCGTGGGCGGTTTTGAGCGCGTCTTCGAGATCAACCGCAATTTCCGCAATGAAGGCATTTCCGTGCGCCACAACCCGGAGTTCACCATGCTCGAATATTACCAGGCGTACGCCACCTACGAGGACCTCATGGCCCTCACGGAGGACATGGTATCGAAACTCGTGAAGGAGCTCTTCGGCACCTATAAGATCACCTATAACGAACAGGAGATAGATTTCACCCCGCCGTGGAAAAAGATCACCATGGCCGGGGCGATGGCCGAGTTCGGCAATTTTGACCTCACCGCGCTCGACGACCCGGCGCGCCTTGCCGCCTATGCGAAGGACCTGGAGATCGAAGGGGCCGAGAAGGAATCGAAGGGCAAGCTTATCACGAGCATATTCGAAGAGCTCTGTGAAAAGAAACTGATCCAGCCGACATTCATCACCCATTACCCCATAGAGGTCTCCCCGCTGGCCAAGCGCAGTGCGCAGAACCCCGACATAACGGAGCGCTTTGAGCTCTACATATCGGGAATGGAGATCGCCAACGGCTTCAACGAGCTCAACGACCCCGAGGACCAGCGCCAGCGGTTCGAGCTCCAGATAAAGGAGAAGGAAGAGGGCGCCGCCCTTGACGATGATTATATAACGGCCCTTGAGTACGGCCTGCCGCCGACCGCGGGACAGGGCATCGGCATAGACAGGCTGACGATGCTGCTCACGGACAGCGCGTCCATCAGGGAGGTCATCCTCTTTCCTTTGCTGCGCCCGTAGCGGAGGATGCCGGGCGGAATTGGCAATGGTTTCCCCGGTTGCTCTGGTTTGCACAAAACATCAGACCTCCCCTTAATTGGCCATTGATGATTGCCCTGTGTTCGCTGTAAAATGAAAGGCATGTCTGGAATGAAAAGAGTTGCCGCAGGGTTTTTGATGCTTTTCGTGATGATCTCCCCGCTTCTGCCTGCTCAATGCGTCGCCGATGCCAGAGAGGCCGGTGCGATGCCTGACGACTCCCGGCTTGCGGGCAAGTGGAGCGGGATGGTGGACCAGCCGGGAGGGGAAATATCCAGCTATACAATAGTGATGACCCTCGAAAGTTCCGGGGGCGGCACAGTCGACTACCCGGACCTCAAGTGCGGCGGTACGCTTACGCGGATAAGGAGTGAAGGTGAATACTTCTTCTACCGCGAGCGCATCGCTTATGGAAAGGAGGCCTGCATCGACGGCGGTACGGTGCGTCTCAGGCTGCAAGGCGGCAAACTTGAATTGTATTGGTTCGAAAGCGCGACAATAGCCCGGGCGCTCCTGAACGCAGAAAAGCAGGCCGTCAAGAGTGAGGCGCGGCCTGCGGACTGCATCAGCTGTACGGCTGCATATGATCAGGAAAACAGCGCCTGCGCAATGAACATAAGCGATCTCAAGGCCAGGGCCAAATGCCGGGATGACGCTGTGAATGCCTTGAGAAAATGTCTTTCAGGATGCAGGAACTAACGGGTGAAAAAAACAGATGGGGACTGATATCGAATGTATAACATAGCGGTTATACCGGGGGACGGGATAGGGCCCCAGGTCCTGGCCGAGGGGATTAAGGTCTTAAAAAAGGTAGAGGAACTGGACGGGAAGATCAAGTTTGGATTTGATCATTTTCCCTGGGGCTGCGGGTATTATCTGAAAAATTCGAAGATGATGGACGACGACGGCATGGAAAGATTGAAGGGGTATGACGCGATCTATCTGGGGGCGGTGGGCTCTCCGGAGGTCCCTGATCATATCTCGTTGCGGGACCTGCTCTTAAAGATCAGAAAAGGATTTGACCAGTATGTGAACTTGCGCCCCGTGCGATTGTTGGAAGGCGCACCATGCCCGTTGAAGGATGTCAGAAGGGAGGACATCGATATGATCGTTGTCCGTGAGAACAGCGAAGGGGAATATGCGGGGGCGGGGGACCGGCTGTTCAGGGGAACGCCCGAAGAGGTCGTCCTGCAGACCGGGGTCTTTTCAAGGAAGGGAACAGAGCGGATCATCAGGTACGCGTACGAACTTGCCAAAAAAGAAAAAAGGACATTGACGAGCGTAAGCAAAGGAAATGCCTTGAACTATTCAATGGTCTTCTGGGATGAGATGTTCGCAAAGGTGGGGGAGGAATATCCCGAAGTTGAGGCCCATTCATATCTTGTAGACGCGGCCGCCATGTTCTTTGTGAAAGAACCACAACGGTTCGAGATCATAGTCACATCAAATCTGTTCGGAGATATACTCACAGACCTGGGTGCGGCGATCGCCGGCGGAATGGGGCTTGCGGCAGGCGCAAACATAAATCCTGAGAGAATATACCCTTCAATGTTCGAACCCATTCACGGTTCCGCTCCCGATATCGCGGGAAAGGGGACCGCGAACCCGCTTGCCGCCATATGGTCCGCGAGCCAGATGCTCGATTTCTTCGGCCATGAGGATTGGGGGAGGAAGATCCTCAGGTCCATCGAAAAAGTGTTGACGGAAAGAGCGGCCCTTACTCCTGATCTGGGCGGAAGCTCGACAACATCCGATGTCGGGGATGCGGTGAAAGACAGCTTGAGCCGCCTGAGCGCTCATCGGGGGCTTGCAAAGGGGCGACAGAAGCGGGGCAGGAAGACATAGCGGACATCCTGTTTTTAAAGTAAGGATGCTGATGCGGGTTGTTCCGTTTGTGAAATTTTTTTAAAAATATTTCCTTGACAGGAAAGCTGTCGATTTTTAATAATGACGTAGGGGGCTTTTTTGGGGAACGGGAAGCAATTCAGACCATCACTATATCTCTTTACTCAAACTCACAACATACCTGCACATACTACAAACGGCGCGACTGATCACAGTTAACGCCACGCAAGCGTGGCATAGGAGAGCTCTATGCCCGAATCAATTGAAAGGATCCTCGGGAGGCATGGCCGCAGTCCCGATGAATTGATCCCCATTCTTCAGGATGTTCAAGCGGCCTTCGGGTATATCGGGGAGCCGTCGGTCAAGGCCATCTCCCGGTACCTTCGTATCTCAGAGAACCAGATCTACGGTGTTTCATCTTTTTATGCCCAGTTCCGTTTTACCGAGCCGGGGCGCCACGGCGTCAAGGTCTGTCTCGGAACGGCCTGTCATGTGCGGGGCGGAGCGACGCTTCTGGACATGCTTGAGCGCGGACTGGACATTCACTGCGGAGAAACAACAGAAGACAAACGTTTCGACCTCGACCGGGTTGCCTGTCTCGGATGCTGCGCGCTCTCACCTGTGGTACAGATCGACCGTGATATTTACAGCAGGATGACGGTCAACAGACTGACGGAGTTATTGAAAAACTATGAATAAACTCATTAGAAAAATCGACTCTGCGAAAGGCAAGTGGGAGAAGCTCAGGGAAAACAGGGAACCCATCATCTTCATCGGCGCCGCCTCCTGCGGGAGGGCGGCGGGCGCCCTTGATCTCAAGGAGGGCATCAAGGAGTTCCTTAACGAAAACAAACTGTCGGCCAAGGTAATCGAGGTGGGATGCATCGGCCCCTGTTATCTGGAACCTCTTGTGGATATCAAGATGCCGGGCCAGCCGCGGGTGAGCTACAACAACGTGAATGCCAAGACACTGGCCAGGATCCTCAAGTCCCATTTTCTGGATGGGGCCCCACATCAGAAACTTGCGCTGGGGCATTTCGGCAAAGGCGAACTGAACGGTATACCGCCGTTCTATGAACTACCCATGCTCAAGCCGCAGGTCAGGGTGGTCCTTCGCAACTGCGGTCTCATCGACCCTGAGGAAATAGACCAGTACCTGGCCGTGGACGGTTACCAGGGGTTCATGAAGGCGATAAAGATGACCCCGGAAGACGTCATAGGGACCGTGCAGCAGTCGGGCATACGGGGCCGCGGCGGCGCAGGTTTTCCCACTTACAGGAAATGGACGGTCTGCAGAAACTCTCCAGGTGAACAGAAATACCTCATCTGCAACGCCGATGAAGGCGACCCCGGCGCGTTCATGAACCGCTCGCTCATCGAGTCCGACCCCCATGCCGTACTGGAAGGGATGCTTATCGCCGGCTACGCGATCGGGGCGAGCAAGGGTATAGTCTACATCCGCGCCGAGTACCCGCTGGCCATCGAGAGGCTAAAGAGGGCCATCGGCCAGATGCGGGAATACGGTCTGCTGGGGAAGAACATCCTCGGATCCGATTTCAGTTTCGAGATAAAGATCAAGGAGGGCGCAGGTGCCTTTGTCTGCGGTGAAGAAACGGCGCTCATCGGTTCCATAGAGGGCAAACGCGGCATGCCGCGTTCAAGGCCGCCCTTTCCCGCGATATCGGGCCTTTTCGGCTGCCCTACCATCATCAATAACGTGGAGACCCTGGGGACGCTCCCCAATATCCTGAGAAACGGGGCCGAATGGTACACGCGCTTCGGCAAGGAAGGTAACCGCGGGACCAAGACATTCTCCCTTGTCGGCAAGATACGCCGGCCGGGTCTCATTGAGGTCCAGCTTGGTACGACGCTCAGGGAGATCATCTTCGATATCGGCGGCGGTGTGCAGAAGCCTTTCAAGGCCATCCAGACGGGCGGACCTTCAGGGGGGTGCCTGTCGGAGGAGTTCCTTGACCTCACCGTCGACTATGAATCGCTTGCAAGCGCCGGCTCCATCATGGGGTCCGGAGGGCTCATCATAATGGACGAGGACACGTGCATCGTGGACGTGGCGAAGTATTTCCTTGATTTCACCCAGAAGGAATCCTGTGGAAAGTGCGTACCCTGCCGCGTGGGAACGAGGCACATGGTGGAGATACTCGAAAGGATAACCAACGGCGAGGGCACGCCGGACGATCTTCTGGCGCTTCGCACCCTCGGGGACACCATAAAAAAAGGCGCGCTGTGCGGCCTGGGCCAGACGGCGCCGAACCCGGTGCTGACGACGCTGAGGTATTTCCGTAACGAATACCTGGAGCACATCAAGGACCACAAGTGCCGCGCCACGGTATGCAAGTCACTCATCGAATACCGCGTAATCAAGGAGAAATGCACGGGATGCCAATCCTGTGTCCGGGTATGCCCCACGGGAGCGATCACGGGTCCGAGGTCGGAGCCTCACAACCTTGATGCTTCGAAGTGCATAAAATGCCGTTCATGCTATGAGGTCTGCCGTTATGAAGCTATCGCGGGCGACGCCATCGTGATCAGGACAGCGGAGAAGAAATCATGACAAAGGAGAAAAAGGTTTCCCTCACCATCGATAACAGGAAAGTGGAGGCAAAGGCCGGAATGACCATCCTCCAGGCTGCGAAAGCCAATGATATTTACATACCGTCGCTGTGTGCCCTGGAGCACCTTCCGTCATACGGGGCGTGCCGGCTGTGCGTTGTGGAAGTGGACGGTTTGAGGGGTTTCCCCACGTCCTGCACCACGCCCGTGGAAGACGGCATGGTGATCCGGACCGACACGGCGGAGGTAAGGACGCTCAGGCAGGAGGTGCTGAAGCTCCTCCTCAGCGAGCATCCTGCCAGTTGCCTTTTTTGCGAAGAGAGCAGCGACTGCAAGCAGTTCCAGGGAACGATCCGCAAGGTGGGTGTTACCACGGGCTGCCGCTACTGTCCCAACGATGACCGCTGCGAGCTTCAGCTGATAACCGAGAAGGTAGGCCTCACCGAGACCTCCTACCCGGTTTACTACCGGGGTTTCCCCGTGGAGAAGGAGGACCCCTTCTACGACAGGGACTACAACCTTTGCATTCTCTGCGGCCGTTGTGTCAGGGTCTGCAACGATATCCGGCTCAACGGCACGCTCAGTTTCAAACAGCGCGGCAAACAGACAACCATCGGGCCCGCCTTCGCGAGGACACACCTGGAGGCCGGCTGCGAGTTCTGCGGGGCCTGCGTGGCTGTGTGTCCCACGGGAGCGCTTGCGGCAAAGACAAGCAAGTGGTACGGGAAGCCGGACGATACCGTTGAGTCCACATGTCCGTACTGCCCCGTCGGCTGCACGCTGGACCTCAAGGTGAAGGACGGCGAGGTTGTCGATGTCAGCGCAGATTACGATTCACCCACGGAGCACGGGCTCATCTGTGTGAAGGGGCGTTTTGCCATCCCCGAGTATGTCCTGAGTCCTGAGCGCCTCGCGGAGCCGACGATCCTGAAGCCCGAGGGATACGACCTTATCTCCTGGGAAGGCGCCCTTGACGAGGCGGCGGATCGCCTCAAGGCGGCAGGACCGAAGGAGGCATTCGTCGTTGTGTCTCCGCAGCTTTCCAACGAAGACCTTTATGCGGCCCAGAAGTTTGCCAGGGAGACGATAGGGACCGAGGCGATCCTTTCCCCGGTCATATTCGACCTCGGTGCAGAACTGGGGCCTTTTCTTGACCTTGCCGTCCTTTCCGCTCCCATAGACACGATAGACACGGCCGAGGGCATCCTTGCCATCGGTCTTGATACCACAGACGGTTTTACCCCTGCCGGTATCGCGGTCAAAAGGGCAGCCAGGAGGGGGGCAACGCTGGTCACCGTCAATGGTGACGAGTGCAACCTCGATATGTTTTCCCAGGAGGTTTTCCTTTCCGATGAGTCGAAATGGCCCTCCGTCATCGACGGCATAATAAAGTCGATCTCGGGCAATGGAAGCGGGAAAAATAAACAGGCCGGGGGGACTTCCTTCAAAAAAGGAGGCAGCAACGTGGTCCTTATCGGGCCAGACGCGATTTTTTCAAAGAAGCGTAAAGAGATATTCGAACATGTCGCCAGGATGCGTGACGGTTTCGGCTGGAAGGTGATCGTATGCCATCCTTATACCAACCTGCTGGGCATGCTCACGGTTGGTGCCTTCCCCGGTCTGCAGCCGGGGAACTTAAAGGCCGACAAGCCCCTGAAGATCAAAGACCCGGCAGCAGTGGTTGACCTGGCCAGGGCAAGGAAGGTGGGATACTATATCGGCGAGGTTCCCTCGCCGGGCATGCCGAAATGCGGGTACCTCATCTATCAGAACGCATTGCCGGCGCCCGCAGGTATCAAGCCCGACCTTATCCTGCCCGCAAGCCTTTTTACCGAGGTCCCCGGGACAATGGTGAATTGTGAAGGCAGGGTGTTTTCCTTCAACCCGGCATCGGCGCCTTTCGCGAAGTCGAAACCGGACTGGTGGATCATGTCGGGGATCGCGAAGAGGATGAAAAAGGACCAGTCGAAATACGGTTCCATTACATCCATACTGGCGGAGATGAAAAAGACGGTCCCCGGTCTGTTCGGGAAGGACCGGAAGGTTTCCGGTAAGAAGGTGGTAATGGACGGCAAACCCTCCGGTGTGAAGAGTCCGCCGGGAAAACACCGCGCGGAGGCATTCCGGGGGATACCGCTTCACGACCATGTAGCCGGTATGAAGGCAATCGAAGAAAGGAGGCGCACGTGAAGAAGGTCATCGAACGGTCCATGATCGTTCCAAATATGCATCTGCTTGAGATAGAGGCGCCCGAGATCGCCACAAAGGTAAGGCCCGGCCAGTTCGTCATTGTCATACCTGTTGAGGAAGGCGAGCGCATCCCCCTTTCGATCGCCGATTATGACACGGAGAAAGGGACCATATCCATCGTTTTCATGGAGGTAGGCGCGTCGACATCGGCGCTGGCCTGCCTCAAGGCGGGCGATGAGGTTGCGACCTGTGTGGGGCCCCTGGGGAACGAGACGACCATACCGTCATCGGAGAATGTCCTGCTCGTCGGCGGCTGCTACGGGATAGGAAGCCTCTACCCCGTGGCAAAGGAATTGAAAAAGAAGGGCAACAGGGTATCAACCCTCCTCGAGGCCCGAAGCTCCTACCTTATATACTGGCAGAACAGGTTCATCCCCCTCTCCGAGAGGATATATACCATTACCCGTGACGGAAGCCTGGGCACGAAGGGGCACATCAGCCGCCTTCCGGACGTGATAAACAGCATGCCCGAGAAGCCCGACAGGATCATCGTCAACGGCTGCACTTATCTCATGGCGCATACGTCGGAGATCACAAAAGAGCTCGGTATACCGGTCGTGGTCAACCTGAACCCGATCATGATCGACGGTACCGGAATGTGCGGCGTGTGCAGGGTGACCGTGAGCGGACAGACGAAATTCGCCTGCGTTGACGGACCCGAATTCGACGGCCACAACATTGACTGGAAGGAATTTCTCGCGCGCAGAAAGGCGTATATGACAGAGGAAGCCCTGTTCTTCCGGAAGAGCGACGCGCGTTTCGCGCATAAAGAAGGGAAGTGTGCCTGGCATGAATGACGAAAAAACACAGGAAAAAACAAGTAAAATGGACCTTAACCGGAGGGCCATGCCCCATCAGCCCCCGATGATCAGACGGAACAACTTCGATGAAGTGGCGCTGGGGTATACTGAGGAGTTGGCCCGGGCGGAAGCTTCGCGCTGCCTTCAGTGCAAAAAGCCGAGGTGTGTGACGGGGTGTCCCGTCGAGATCGATATCCCCGGTTTCATTGCCTGCGTCAAAAAAGGTGACTTTGCCGCAGGAATAAAGAAGATAAAGGAGAAGAACTGTCTCCCCTCTGTTTCGGGCAGGGTATGCCCCCAGGAGTCCCAGTGCGAATCGAAATGCATCCTTCTCAACAAGGGCGGGGAGATCGCCATTGGCCGTATTGAGCGTTTTCTTGCCGACTGGGAGGCAAAGCAGGGGAAGGTGGATCTGCCGAAGAAGGCGAAACCAACGGGCAAGAAGGTGGCTATCGTGGGATCCGGCCCCGCCGGGCTCACTGTGGCAGGAGACCTTATCCTTCTCGGCCACGAGGTGACCATATTTGAGGCCCTTCACAAGGCCGGCGGAGTGTTGATCTACGGCATCCCCGAGTTCCGTCTCCCCAAGGCTATCGTTGCCCGGGAACTGGACTACCTCAAATCCCTGGGTGTTAAGGTGTACACCGATTTCGTCGTCGGGAAGACGCGGTCCATAGACGAGCTCCTCGAGGAATTCGATGCCATCTTCGTCGGGACCGGAGCGGGGCTTCCCTGGTTTATGAGCATACCGGGAGAGAACCTGAACGGCGTCTATTCGGCCAACGAGTACCTGACGCGTATGAATCTTATGAAAGGCTACCTGGCTCCGAGATCGGCGACACCGGTCAAGAAGCATGTAAAGGTGGCTGTTGTCGGCGGCGGCAACGTGGCGATGGACTCTGCGCGTACCGCCCTGCGCATGGGCGCAAGCGAGTCCCACATCGTTTACCGGCGCTCTCACGCCGAATTGCCCGCACGCGCGGAAGAGGCCGAAAACGCAGAGGAGGAGGGCGTTATCTTTGACCTGCTTACCTTGCCCTTGAGATACATAGGAGATGAGAACGGCTGGATAAAAGAGATCGAATGTATAAAGATGGAACTTGGCGAACCCGACGCGTCGGGCCGGCGCACCCCGGTGGAAAAGCCCGGTTCCAATTTCAGAATGCCCATCGATGCCGTGGTCGTTGCCATCGGCAATAGCCCCAATCCTCTGGTACCGGCGACCACGCCCGGACTGGATACGACGAAACGGGGAACCCTCGTTGCCGACCCCGAGACGGGAAAGACGACCCGGGGCCGTGTATGGGCCGGGGGTGATATCGTGACGGGTGCGGCAACGGTCATCCTCGCCATGGGCGCGGGCAGAAAGGCTGCCCGCGCGATGCAGGAGTACCTGACGACGGGGAAGCAGTAAAAAGGATTTGAACAGTATGCCCGCTCGAGCGCTTCGGCGCTGAAAATTAAGCCAAAAAAGGCATGCCAGTATCCTCCCGGCATGCTTTTTTTGGCTACCCCCATAACCCATAACCCATGACCCATAACCCGTTTTATGTTATTGTACATTTGACATGGAGAAGAAACGTGAGCGCCAGGACGGCGGGCGCATAACAGACCATCTTGGCGGAGAACACGGGACCATAAGGAAAAAATGGAGAGGCAGGACCCCTGTCCTTGTGGTCTTTCCCAACTCTTACTATGTGGGCATGTCAAACCTTGCCACCCATATCCTTTACAGGACACTGAACGAGCGGGATGACATTGTCTGCGAAAGGCTGTTCTACGAAGAAGGCAGCCCCCTTGTTTCCCTGGAGAGCAAAAGGCCGCTGAACGACTTCGAGATCGTTTTTTTCACACTGTCCTTTGAGCTTGATTACCCCAACATCCTGAGGATATTTAAAGGCTCATCTTTACCGCTTCTTTCAGTTGAGCGATCGGAGAGCGATCCTCTCATCATCGCCGGAGGCATATGCGTCATCTCCAATCCGGAACCCCTGGCGCCCTTCTTTGACCTTATGGTTTTGGGCGACATCGAGGCGACCATACCCCGGCTGATGGAGTGCGTCTCCAATGCCGGAGGGGGCGGCAAAAAAGGCGTCATAAGCGGGCTTGACAAGCTTTCCTTCATCTACAACCCGGCCATGCTGGCGCTTCGGTATCGTGAGGGAGGGACCATAGAAGGTTTTGACCCGCCGGATTTTGCCGTGACCATGGAACGCTACAGGGGCAAGAGACTCGGGGCCTCTGTCATCACATCGGAAAACACCGAATTCGGCAGCATGACGCTCGTGGAAGGCACCAGAGGCTGTCCGTCCCGCTGCCTGTTCTGCCTCCTGGGCAATATCTACGATTTCCGGTCGGAAGATATTGACGCGTCGATAACGGACGAAAAGGATGTGGGCATCATCGGGGGCGGAGTTTCCTTCCATCCGCGCATAGTCGATATCGTGGAGGACCTCAGGGAGCGTGGCATCGGCGTGCACCTGCCGTCGCTTCGCCTTGACGAAGTGCCCCTTCGCCTCATCGAACTCATCAAGGACGACGTAAAAACCCTCACCTTCGGCGTCGAGGCGGCAACGGAACCACTCAGGCGCCTCATAGGCAAACCCATGACCGATGACGAGGTCCTTTCACGCATCGACGGGATCGTTTCCATGCGGTCTTTTAACCTCAAGCTCTATTTCATGGTCGGTCTGCCCGGAGAGACGCAGGGCGATATTGAAAAGATACCCGAACTGGTGAAAAAGATCCGTCATGTCATGGTCAGGCGCGGCGCACCCCGGGGAGCGCTGGGGAACATCACCGTCCACACAAGCCCCTTTGTCCCGAAGGCGGCAACCCCCTTCCAGTGGCTGCCCATGGAGGACATGGAGGAACTGAAGCGGAAGATATCTTGGTTGAGACGCGCCTTCGGCAGGATAGACAACACCTTTTTCACCCATGAGTCCGTGAAGTTCAGCTTTCTCCAGGGGGTCCTCGCCCGCGGCGACCGGCGAGTGTCAGAAACTATTATCCGTCTCGCACGGGGAGAGAGCTTCACCGGGGTTGCCAGGGAAAGCGCCGTGAACCTCAATTTCTACGCGCTGCGTGAACGAGGCCGCGACGAAACCTTCCCATGGGACTTTATCCGCGGGACCGCCCCGAAGGACACACTATTAAGGAAACTGAACGCGGCGCTGAAAGGAAAGTTTCAATAGCTCCAGCCGTTACCCGCCCGATAAGCCGCGTATTGAAGACGCCTGTTTTTTATTTGCTTTCCCTTCCCTTTTCTTTTAAAATGTTTACCGGTGCGGGCATAACTCAGCTGGTAGAGTGCAAGCTTCCCAAGCTTGATGCCGCGGGTTCGAGCCCCGTTGCCCGCTCCATTTACCCAAAGATAATAGCCAATGACCAAATTTCAATAACCAAAAAAACCGCAGGAACAGGCTCCTTGAATTCAGGAGGACACCGCGTTTTATTACTTGCCAGGCGTAACCACGGTCATCCTTGACATACGGCACATCCAGCAGTTATCCTTCCCTTGGAATGGCCATCGGAAGGCAGACCATCATTGATATATCAACAAGGAGGCTTTTTCGTATGAAGAAGATGATCCCTTTTCTTATGACGCTTGTGATCATGGCATCTATGGTTTTTACGACGACGGCTCCTCGTCAGGCCTTCGGGCAGATGACCGCCGAAGTGCTCCCGCTCAACACAATGGTGACGATACAAGCACCCAATGAACCAGTCAACAGAAAAACGGTACCCAAAAAAATATTAAGGTACTGTTCCTTTGAAAGTCAGAAAGTTCCGGACTACCTCAGGGTTGTCAAATTCCAGGTGGCCCCGGGCCAAAAATATACCTTCTACGATTGCTACCCCGCCCCTTCGGAAGCCACGAAGGTCTGGATCTATCTTTCCGGCGACACGCCTCTTACCAACCATACCTTCTCCTACGGGAGGTCCGAGGGTTTCACGAGGGTATTCGTCACGAGGGGGCAGCAGCCCTGGCCGATGAAGAAGAACGAACAGGCTGCCTGCGATCTCGTCCGTCACAATATCACCATCGCACCTCAGAGTGAGCACGGCGACCTGTTTGTTGTGATTAATTTCAACAAGCCCGGTGCATCCACGAAAATAATGCTCAAACAACCGGCGGACAGCGATGATGCTGTTGTAAAATCGACAGACAGGTCCCGGGGAAGCGTCTGGAAGGCGCCTTTCCTTCTCACGAACATCCCCGGTGAGGCCGCCTCTTCGGTGAAACCTCCCGTGGCCACCCCGGTGAAGCCCACAGTTGCCACCCCTTTGGCAACCACACCGCCGCAGCAGGGGGCTGCCCCTGCACAGACCACCCCGAAGAAACCCCAAATCCCCACGACGCCGCAGCCGCTTGTGGTGAAGGAAGCGCCCGCGACATCGTCGGGGGCGGCGGTCGTTCCTTATAACTGCAAGGTGCAGGCGTACATCAACCGTGGTGATTACGACACGTTCCGCTTCGATTTCCCGGGCGGAAAGATGCGCGTCGCCTCGCAGGGGGACCTGGACATCGTGGCGGACCTGTGGGACGAAAAAGGCAACAGACTTGCCCGTGACGGTCAGGATGCAAAAAAGGACTTCGTCATAGAAAAAGAACTGCCCCCGGGCGTATACTACATCCAGATAAGATACATGTACCACTCGGGAGAGGGGCCATACACGCTCATCCTCGGTGATGGCAGCGGGTCTGTGTACAGGGAAGAAAAAAAGTAATTTTGCATGTATGAGAAGGACAGCTATAAACAACTGATATTGAACGGTGCCATTGTTGTCGCCGCCGGTCTTTTTGCCATATTCCGGCCCGACCTTCTCACGTTCTTTTTCACCTATCCGATCTACATTGTAAAGGTCTACCACATACTCTGGCTCCTTGTTGCGGTGGTGCTTGTAAAACGCATGATCCCGGGAGCGAGCGGGAAGATCTCCTCGGGCAAGATATTCCGGCGTTTTTACAAGGAGGCAGCGGGAATATCCCCTGCCCGTGATGAAAAGCTCCTTGCCCTGAAAAGAAGGACCGATTCAGGTGCGCTGAGGTCCGCCCTCTACTGGCTGCTCCTTTTGGCCGATATCGGCCTGTGGCGCATGGTGGGGATGCTGAGCGACGCCTGGATCTACATCATAGTCCTTTTCTTCGTGTTCATGGATCAATTCTGCGTTATGGTCTTCTGCCCCTTCAAATGGCTCATGAAGAACAAGTGCTGCAGCACCTGCAGGATCGACAACTGGGGCTATCTCATGGCATTCTCCCCGATGATTTACATTTATTCCTTCTGGACCTGGTCCATTGTGGCCCTGTCTATAATAATTGTTGTCCAGTGGGAATACCTCTATCACCGTTACCCGGAGCGTTTCTTTGAGACCCACAATGATGCTCTGTCGTGCAGGAACTGCGTATCTAAGTGCACGGGGAAAAGAAAATTACGTTGAATATTGCCGGTGGATTTCTTACAATGAGAGGCATCCATCGCCGTTGTTTTTAGGGACGGCAACTTAAATCGGGAGGTCTTTTTCAAAATGCCCGCGTCTTACGAAGCCGTAATCATCGGCGGCGGCCCCGCCGGCCTGACAGCCGGATTGTACCTGAAGCGCGCGGGGATCGAAACGGTCCTTCTCGAAAGGGTCCTGCCGGGAGGGGCGCCGCTCAACACCTGGCGCGTGGAGAATTACCCCGGTTTTCCCGAAGGCATATCGGGAAAGGAATTGATGGACCGTTTCTCTGCTCACGCGAAGGCCTTCGATCTTCCGGTCAGGGAGTTCACCGAGGTTATGAGCGTATCTCCGGATGGCGGTCGGTTCACCGTTAAGGTCAATGACGGCGAGATCACGTCGGCAGGCGTCATCGTTGCCACGGGCACGGAACCGGTAAAAATGGACATACCCGGCGAAAATGAGCTCATAGGCCGCGGCATATCGTTTTGCGCCACCTGTGACGGCATGTTCTTCAGGGACCTGGATGTCGCCGTCATCGGAGGCGGTGATTCCGCCATAGAAGAGGCGCTGTCGCTTGCAAACATCGCGAGGAAGGTCTACGTGGTCCATCGGCGTGATGCATTGCGGGCCCAGAAGATACTCCAGGAGAGGGCCTTTGGCAATCCTAAAATGGAATTTCTCTGGAACAGGCGTCCCGTTGAGGTCGCAGGCAAGGGCCAGGTCGAACATATCGTGCTGGAAAACGTAAAGACGAACGAACGGGAGAACATCAGTGTTAATGGGGTCTTTGTCTATGTCGGTTCCCGGCCGAATACAGGTTTTCTCGGTGACCTTGTCGAGCGGGACGAAGCAGGTTTTATCATCACCGACGAAGAGCTTGCCACCCTGACAAAGGGGCTCTATGCCGCCGGGGACGTAAGAAAAAAAACACTCCGGCAGATATCAACGGCAGTGGGAGACGGAGCGCTCGCCGCGGTCAGCCTGGAACGATACATACTGGGATCGAAAAGGTAGTCCAGGGAAGGATGGAAGTATCAGATTGTTCCGGAAGATAGAGGCCCTTTTTCATAAAAGCATCGGCCGTCCAGGGGCGAAAACCGTCTTTTCTCTTGCCCTCCTGATCATTGTCCTTGGCGCATCCCCTCTTTTCTGTGCAGACCAGATAGTCCTTGTCCAGACCGGGAACAAAGATGCCGCACTGTGGACGGGATTCAGGAAATACCTCGCAGGCAAGGGATATGCTGTCAGTATTCATGAAGCTGCTGACACAATGGAAAAACAGGTCGAGACGGCAAACAGGATAAACAAGGAAAAAGGCAGGTTCATGCTCGTCATGGAGATGCTGCCATCGCCAGGCGGAACGGATGTTTTCGTCGCCGTCAGCAATGCAAAAAAAGGCAAGGGCAGGATCCTTGAAATCGAAGAGATAACGGGCTCGCACATTGCGCAGTCTGAAGAACTGGCGGCGCTGATAGCGTCCAGGTTCCAGAAAAAGGTAAAGGCCATCCCGCTTTTCGCGCTGCTCGGTATAGACATGCCCGGTGTCTTCCTGAGGCTGAGCGTTCAGAAAGACAGGGCGTTGGAGGCCTTCGACATGCTGCATGACGGCATGGCGAACTATTTGAAAAGAGGTATCAAGGATGAGAGAGAACGCAAGAGCGAACGACGCAATCCGCCACCTTAAGATCGAGAAAAGCTTTTTACGCTATCCCGAGGGTTCGGTGCTCGTGGAAATGGGCGCGACAAAGGTCATCTGCGGTGTCAGCGTCGAAGAAAAGGTCCCGGCTTTCCTGAAGAACAGCGGCAAAGGCTGGCTTACCGCAGAGTATTCGATGCTTCCCCGCGCCACTCACAACCGGTCGGTCCGTGAATCCGTTACGGGGCGTGTCGGCGGAAGGACGCATGAGATCCAGCGGCTGATAGGAAGGGCCCTTCGCGCGATCGTCAATCTTGATATTATCGGCGACAAGACCATATGGGTGGACTGTGATGTCATCCAGGCCGATGGAGGCACCAGGACGGCAAGCATAACAGGCGGGTATGTCGCGCTTGTCGAGGCCCTCTGGGGGATGAAAAAGCGCGGAATGATCGAAAAGATACCCCTTCGCGACAGCGTCGCAGCCATAAGCGTCGGCATCGTGGGAGGCGAGATCGCCCTCGACCTGTCTTATGAAGAGGATTCAAAAGCCGATGTGGACATGAACTTCGTAATGACAGGCAGGGGACAGCTTATCGAGGTCCAGGGTACCGCCGAAAAGAAGCCGTTCACCAAGGAACAATTCGATGTGATGTACCAGTATGCCCTTAAAGGCATAAACGAGATCACGCGAATGCAGAAGGCGGCGCTCGGCCCGCTCTTCCCTGTATGAAAGATATCATTATCGCCACGACGAATGCCGGGAAGTTCAGGGAGATCAGATCTCTCATTGCCGGCGGGTTCGAGCGGTTCTATTCCCTGCTGGATCTGCATGATCAGGTCACTGTTGATGAAAATAGCCCTTTTTATGCCGAAAACGCCATGAAAAAGGCAAGGAAGATCGGCGAACATTTCGGCATGGCGGCGCTTGCAGACGATTCCGGTCTTGAGGTCAAGGCGCTCGGCGGAAGACCGGGCGTCCATTCTTCGCGATACGGCAAAGACGACGCGCATCGTATCTCGCGCCTGCTCGGTGAACTTGAAGGCATTCCATGGGAGGAGCGCAATGCTGTCTTCAAGGCCTATGTCGCGCTCCACATTCCACAGAAAGACCGTTGTTATGTGTTCTATGGTGAACTGAAGGGATATATCGGGTTCGAGGAGCACGGAACAAACGGTTTCGGTTACGACCCCGTCTTCTATTCACCCGAACTGGACAGGTACCTCGCCGAGCTCTCCACGGAAGAAAAGAACATACTGAGCCACCGGGGCCGTGCCATAGCCGCATTGAAAAGGTTCATAGGCACAACACCGAAATAATGGATTCACTTTATGCTGGAAACTAGTCCCTGAGATCCCGATAGAGGTCTGCGCCCCACACCTCACGCCTGACGCTTCACGCCTTACGTCCCATGCTCCCACAGTTTCAGGCCGGTGATGTCGTCGAACTTTCTATGCAGAACATCTCCTTCAAGAATAACGCCGAAGAGCTCGCACGCGAAAACGGCCGTCCCTTCCAACAGGTGGCCGCCCCGCACGCTTGAATCGGCGTACCCCAGGGTAATGTGGGCATGAACGGAGACATCACCTTCTATATCGGAGATGTTTCCCACACAGGAAAGGATCTCTGCGGGACCATCAAGGAAGGTCTCGATGTATTCCTTTCTATTCTGATCGTAGAAAGCGATGCGGGCGTTTTTAACGGCGCCTACAGCGGTAAAAAAACCCATACGGCCGCCGCTGCGGCCAAAGATGTCCCTGATCTCGGTGAAAAGGTCAGCATCGTGGGAGAGGCGTTCAAAGAAGAATTTTTCCGGTCTGAAGAACCACATGGCCTTGTTAAAATGGTCCCAACGAGAATCGAACTCGTGTTTTCGGCGTGAGAGGCCGACGTCCTGGGCCGCTAGACGATGGGACCGTCAAGGATGAATACTATCAGAAAAGGCCGTCCTTTTCCACTAAAAAACCGATAAAACCCTATACATTTAAATAATTTCCTATTATAATCAGGAAGGAGTAAACAGAAGGAGGGAACGATGTTTGGCCTTGGAATGCCCGAACTGATCATTATATTGGTCATTGTTGTACTTATCTTTGGCGCCGGCAGGATCTCGGAGATAGGTGGGGCTATCGGGAAAGGGATCAAAGGCTTCAAGAAGACCATGAACGAACCCGAATCCATCGACGTAACCCCTGACCGGGACAAGGAAAAACCGGAAAAAGAAAAGGAACCACAAAAACCCATCGAACCGAAATAACCAGGACACATCCCGTGAACAATGCAATACATCTTATCGACGGGGGAATTCCCCACCGTTTCTATTCGGCAGGACCCGGATAGAATGGAGATCCTCGACGGGAAAGACAAACGCTCCATCAGCATGGCGGCGGAGCTTCTCGAAGGCGGAGGCATTGTCGTGTTTCCCACCGAAACCGTCTACGGTCTTGGGGCCGTGGCCCACAACCCTTACGCGGTCGCGAAGATCTTCGAGGTCAAAAGAAGGCCGCATTTTGACCCTCTTATCGTCCACCTTGACGGGTGCGACCGCCTGACCGAGTATGCGAGCGACATACCTTCCGATGCAAAAAGACTTATGAAGAGGTTTTGGCCGGGCCCCCTCACAATGATACTGAAAAAAAGGCCATCCATTCCTGATATCGTGACCGCCGGCCTTTCGACTGTAGGGATACGCGTTCCGTCACATCCCGTCGCCCTCGAGCTTCTCCGGGTCCTCAGGAAACCCATTGCGGCACCAAGTGCAAATCCTTTCGGTTACATGAGTCCTACCAGGGTGCGCCATGTGACGAAGACCTTTGCCGATCGCGTACCCCTTGTTCTGGACGGTGGCGATTCGGCATACGGCATCGAGTCCACCATCATCTCCTTCCGTCAGGGAGGTGTTTTTGTCCATCGCCATGGTGCCGTAAGTGTGGAGGAATTGTCGGAGCATGTCAGGATCATAGAGGATGGCAGGGCCGCCGATATCTGCGAATCACCGGGGGAGCTTCCCTGGCATTACGCACCGATGAAACCGCTCAAGCTGGTAAACGGACCGCAGGATGCGACTCAGGGCGAATCTTCGTACCTTGCCTTCCGGAAACCGTCGTCAGAGGTAAATGCGAGGCATGTCAGGGTCCTGTCGGAGTCCGGCGATCTTCGGGAAGCGGCGGCAAACTTCTTTTCCTTTCTCATCGACCTCGACCGTGACGACGTGAATATCATATATGCCGAAAAACTGCCGGAAACAGGCATCGGCAGGGCCGTCATGGAACGGCTCAGGAAGGCCTCCCGGAAGCATGCCTGTTGAGCGGTATACAACTCGTTGATAATTTAAGAAAACCATGATAAGGTATCTCGTGAACGATACTAAAGGGTTGTTGGGCGGTGGTCATGAAAGGCTTTGATAAGATTGAAAAATTTTTTTGCACGGTTTTTAGGCAAAAGAGGAAAAAGGTAAGTATGATCAACAAGTTACGGAATGCTTTTTACAATTTATGCACAGCTTTTCCACAGTTTTTGTGGAAAAGTCTTAAAAGCCCCTTGTTTACAATGACCTGCATCATACTCCTGTCGTGCTTTGTTCTGGTTTCCTGCTCATCCATGAAAAAACTAACGGGGAAATCACAGCCGACCGTTGAAAGCTCGCTGGTTTCCATGAGCGAGGAAGAGGTTCGCAAGAAGCTGGGTGAACCGACCATGGTGAGCCTGACCCCGGACAACAAGGTCCTCTGGACATACCGCCCGGATTGGAAGATCATGCCTGACAACAAGGACACGGTCTATGTTGAATTTGAGGATGGAAAAGTGACAAAGGTGATAAAGGCAAAAAAATGACCATGCTATGTGACCAGTGCTCAAAAGAGGTGGAAACGGTAGTCTGTTCCCAATGCAAGGGCGAGATAGCAAATCTGGGCCCTTTTTGTTATCTCTGCGGCAAAGAGCTTGAAACCCGCGTACAATCGCCGGAAGAGCCCGGTGAGTTCGACCTTTCCGACAGGGTCCCCTGCAGTGACGGAAGCTGTGTCGGCATCATCAATGAGAAAGGTGTCTGCGGGACATGCGGAAAGCCGTACACCCCGGAAACGTAGAAGCCGTCCCGTCTTTTGTCCTCATGTGCCTGTAAAACCAGCCGCTAAAACGGTATAAGAAGGATGTGGAAAGCTACATATATAATAATGTAGATCGCGAAGGCCCCGGGAATCGGAGCACTCTTTCAAAAGGATAGAGACCATGGGTTTTTTTGAGAAGATAAAGAACGGCCTGACAAAAACAAGACAGCAGATACAAACGAAGATCGAATGGATGGTCTCCGGTAAACCCGTCGACGAGGATGCCTTTGACGAGATCGAAGAGGCCATGATACTCTCCGACGCGGGATTGGAGACCGCACAGCTCCTGGTAGGTGCCCTGAAAGAGAAATGGAAACGAGGGCTCATCAGGACGACCGATGACATACGGTCATCCATGAAGGAAGAGGTCCTGAAGATCCTCATGCCTATTGAATCACCGATCGCCACGGACAGCAGAAAACCTTTCGTGATCCTCGCTCTCGGCGTGAACGGCGTCGGCAAGACAACGACCATTGCCAAAATGGCGGGGATCTATCGCAACGAGGGCAGAAAGGTCATTTTCGGCGCCTGTGATACCTTCCGGGCCGCGGCCATCGAACAGCTCGATGTATGGGCAAAACGCCTCGACATCGAAATGGTAAGGCACGCCGACGGGTCAGATCCAGCGGCAGTGGCCTTCGACACGGTAAAAGCCGCCAGGTCCCGGGGGGCCGATGTTGTTATCCTCGATACGGCAGGCAGGCTCCACACCAAGGCCAACCTCATTGAAGAGATGAAAAAGATACACCGGGTGGTTGCGCGCGAGGTGGAAGGCGCCCCCCATGAAGTTCTTCTCGTCGTCGACGCAACGAACGGCCAGAACGCCATAGCGCAGGCGAAAAGTTTCAATGAGGCCGTTGCCGTCACGGGCATCGTCATCACAAAGCTCGACGGGACCGCCAAGGGCGGTTTCATCCTGCCCATTGCCCATCTTCTGAAGATACCCGTCCGGTATGTGGGTGTCGGTGAAAAGATAGATGACCTGATACCTTTCAATGCGAAGGAGTTTGCGGAAGCGCTGTTCGATTGAAAAAACCGTTTCAGCTGTAACAGTCGTTTCAACCGTTTCAACCGCTTCAACTGTTCAAACCGTTCTTACGCGGTGCCTGTTCGATAATTACGTTGACAATCATTTTTTCCATGGATAATATTTGAAATATCGTCAACTGAACATCAAATATCGATAACAGGAAAACAATCATGAATATAGGGTTCCTTGCATCACACGGCGGAAGCAACATGCAGGCGATCATCGATGCATGCAAGGAAGGCAGGCTCAGTGCCGCGGCAGCGGTCGTGATCAGCAACAATGGTGATTCTCGTGCCCTTGAACGTGCCAGGACAGAGGGAATCCCCAATTATCACCTGAGCGGAAATACCCACCCCGACCCGGATGATCTTGACAGGGCGATCATGGACACCCTTGTCCGTCACAATGTGGATGTCATTGCCCTTGCAGGATATATGAAGAAACTCGGGCCAAAAACGCTTGCCTGTTTCAGGGGGCGCATTCTCAACATCCACCCTGCCCTCCTGCCAAAGTTCGGCGGCAAAGGAATGTACGGCATCCATGTTCATGAGGCTGTAATCGCTGCGGGAGAGAAAGAATCAGGGGTTACTGTCCACCTTGTCGACGAGGAATATGACAGGGGGCCTATTCTCGCCCAGGTTCGGGTGCCGGTCATGCCCGGAGACACACCCGAGATCCTGGCCGAACGCGTTCTGGCGCAGGAACACCTGCTGTATCCGGCCACTTTGCAGCGTATTGCAACCGGTGAGATCGTCCTGCCTGCCAGGTGACCCGTCCCTTTCGGAACTGAAAACTGTTGAAACTGTTGAAACGGTTGAAACGGCTGGACTCAGGACAACGCCTTGTGAAAGACAAACCCCAGCCAGGCGTTCTTCTTTGCTTCAGCGGCCGGTTCCCACGGCGCAAAGAGCTTGAGCGCCTGCTTTTTCTCCCTCCCTATTATGCCTGAGATAACGAGCGAGCCGCCCCGCCTGACGAGACCCATAACGTGGCCTGATGACAGGGTGAAGGTGCGGATGTCGAGGTTGGCAAGAACAATATCATATTTTCCGCTGATGTCCATGGCGTCAGCGCATACGAGCTCTATGCCGGAGGCCCCGTTGAGGAGGATATTCTTCCGCGCGGAGAGAACCGCGTCAAGATCGTTGTCCACGGCATAAACACGCCTTGCCCCATTCATGCGCGCATAGAGGGACAGGAGGGCAGAGCCGCAGCCGATCTCAAGGACCCTTTTCCCGGAAATATCCATGGCGCGCATGAGCTTCATCATGAGCCTTGTCGATTCATGCCTGCCGGTGCCGAAGGCCATACCAGGTTCGATCGTTATGTAATTGATACCTGCTTTTTCCCTGTTCCAGGGTGAGCGGATGACGATGTCCTCCACTTTTATGGGGCGGAAATAGCGCCTGGCAAGTTCCGAATAATCGCGGCGGTCTTCCTGCGTGACCCGCACGTCGTGGATGGAAATGCCGCAACGGCGCATTGCCGCCAGGTATGTTTCAACATGTTCTGGATAGGCACTGACAGTGACCGTTTGCGGAGATTCCTCCGCGATCCATAATCCTGACGGGGCATAAATGGTGTGGATCTCTTCCGGCAGAAGCTCCTGTGCCCCTGCGTCGATCACAACGTCCACGCGCGTTGTCGCTCCCGCAACCGGGCGCGTTCCTTTCGGGTTGTTATACATCCTTGTTCAGGACGCTCCCCGTTTGAGACATATCGTAACCTTCGTGGTCCTTGAGGGAGTGCAGGAGGACAGGCTCATTGAAAAAGTCCAGAAAGGCCTTTGTCTGCACGTTTAAGAACCTCTCCCGGGAGATGACAAGGTCAAAACGTTCTTTGAAGAAGGGCACAAAGTCCAGGTCAAGGATGTGGGCCATGTAGCGGATGCCTGGCGAGGCATCGGCATTGCCCAGCAGTACTGCGTTGCCGGCAGCAAGGTGAGACTCCACCTCATTATTATAACCGTCGATCTTCAATGGGTCCACGCCGGACTCGCTGAGAAGGAAGTCAAAGAGAAGCCGCGTGCCGGAGCCCTTGTTCCTGTTGACGAATTTTACGCTCTCAGCGGTGAGGTCAGCGATGGATTTTATCCCGGCCGGGTTTCCTTTTTTCAGGTAAAGACCCTGATCACGGAAAAACAGGTTTACGACAACATAGTTTTCGCTTTCGAGGTACTTGTTGAGATATGACAGCGTATAGCCCTTTTCCTCAAGGTCGAGGATATGCACGCACGACATGGTGGCGGCCCGCTCCCTGAGCAGCTTAAGACCGTTCATGCTGCCCACGGGCGCGTAAAATACGGTGGTTTCTTTTTGAAAGGCATTGAAAAGGTCAATGATCTTTCTGAGCATCGGGTCATCGCTGCCCGCAATGAGGATGAGCTTCTCGCGCTGGGTATTTTCCAGTATCCAGTCGTCGATGAGCCCTTTCGCGAAGGCGATCTTCCCGCCTATCCTGATGGACGGCAGTTTAGATTCCTGCACCAGCCGGTATATCATCTTTTCATTGATCTTGAGATATTTAGACAGCTCCTTTGCGGATATGATCTCCATTTCGACATTATAGCGGAAAGATTTCCCACAATCAATCCAATATATTGCCAATATTCCCATACTTTTAGAACATACCGCCGGACCTTCCCTTTCGCGTCCTGCGGCGTCAATTGACAGTGGCCGGTTTGCCTGATATAGTTTCAGGCATGATGCTCCGGGAAACGCTCCCGGGGCGTATATCAGGCGCGGAAAAAACATGTCGCCCGTTGTGACTTTGTCATGTATGAAGAGAGATTCTATCGCCGTATATCAAAACCGAAGGAATTGAGTTGCTACGAGGTCGTCTGCAAGGAAACCGACCTCTTCTGCTGCACCGGAGGCGATCTGGGGCCGTTAATAAAAGAGCGCGTCCTTTTTTACCGCAATCAGCTGGAGCAGTACATCCGCGTATGCCCTCCCTTCATGGAAAGTCTTCTTCCCATCGATGATGACCGCCTTGCCCCTGCCATCGTCAGGGAGATGATCAGTGCATCGGCCGCTGTGGGTGTAGGGCCCATGGCCACGGTTGCGGGGGCCGTAGCCGAGTTCATCGGCCGCGATATTGCGCCGCTGACAGAGGAATTTATCATCGAGAATGGGGGCGACATCTGCCTCAGGACGTCGACGGAAAGGACCATCCAGATATTTGCGGGCCCATCCCCTTTCAGCGAACGCATCGGCCTCAAGCTGCCGGTCTCTCCGCACGCTTACGGCGTATGCACCTCTTCGGGAACGGTCGGTCATTCGCTGAGCTTCGGAGCGGCGGACGCGGTGTGTGTCGTCGGGGTTTCCTCGCTTTTTGCCGACGGACTTGCAACTTACCTCGGTAATATTGTAAAAAAGAAGGACGATATCGCTGCCGCCATCGAAAAAGGGCAATTTTTCCCCGGTGTAACGGGTATACTGATCATCCTCGGCGAGAATCTCGGGGCCTGGGGCGATCTTGATATCGTTGAGCTATGACCGGATGCCGGTCCCATAACGCAGCAAAGCCCGGGAAACAAACGTGAGGACGCCATGAAGAAAAGGATCATTCTCCGCTTTAAAAGAAACACCATAGACAAGCCGATCGTTTACCGGCTCGTCAAGGACTACAACCTCGTTTTCAATATCCTCAGGGCCAACATATCACCCAAGGCGGAATCCATCATGGTCATGGAGATCGAAGGTACGGAGGCAAACTTTAAGAAGGGGATAAAATACCTCAAGGGCCTCGATATCGATACGGAACCCATGGAGCAGGACATCAACCGCGATGAGTCAAAGTGCGTAAGTTGCGGGTTATGCACAAGCGTCTGCGCGCCCGAGGCATTGTATATAAAGGACAGGAGATCAATGAAGGTGGAGTTCGACTATCATCGCTGTGTTGCCTGCGAACTCTGTGTGAAGGTCTGCCCCGTGAAGGCGATGAGCGTCTCCTTCGAATAGGTCTGCATATCCATGCGAACGGTATATTTCGATAATAACGCCACGACGCCTGTCCACCCGGAAGTGGCCGAAGCGATCCAGCCATTTTTACGGGAATTCTTCGGGAACCCCTCAAGCCTTCACTTCGCCGGGAGGGACGTGAAGGTACCGTATGAAAAGGCACGTGAACAGATCGCCGCCATGGTGGGAGCGAAGGTTGGCGAGATCGTGATCACGGGCTGCGGCTCGGAAAGCAACAACCATGCTATCAAGGGCATAGCCTATGCGGGCGGCGGTAAAAGGGGCCACATCATAACCTCGCAGGTGGAGCACCCGGCAGTGCTCAATGTATGCCGGTATCTGGAAACGCAGGGATTTTCGGCGACCTATCTGCCTGTCGACGGACTGGGCCTTGTTGATCCCGACGACGTGAAGCGCGCGATAAGAAAGGACACCATCCTTATATCCGTCATGTACGCCAACAACGAGACGGGCACGCTGATGCCCATCGCCGATATTGCCCGCATTGCCCGCGACAGGGGCGTCGTCTTCCATTCGGACATGGTGCAGGCGCTGGGAAAGGTCGATATAGACCTGGCGGCCCTCGGTGTCGACATGGCGAGCTTCTCCGGCCACAAGGTCTATGCTCCCAAGGGGATCGGGGCGCTTTACGTTCGCGGAGGCATTGAGATAGATAATCTTATCCACGGGGGCCACCAGGAATCGGGAAGGCGGGCAGGCACAGAGAACGTCATCGGCATCGTAGCGTTCGGCGCCGCCTGCGACATAGCGGGAAGGGAAATAAAGAAAGACTCGGCCAGGATCGAGGGCCTGCGCAGGCGTCTCCTGGAGGGCATCCTTGAGCGCGTCGACGATGTGCGGCTCAACGGCCATCCGACGCAGAGGCTTCCCAATACGCTCAATCTCAGCTTTGAGTTCATTGAGTCCGAGTCGCTTCTTGTCGCGCTCGACATGAAAGGCATAGCCGTTTCGTCCGGGTCCGCCTGCTCTTCCGGCTCAACGGAGCCGTCTCATGTGCTCCTCGCGATGGGCATCCCGGGACCTTTATGCCAGAGCGCCCTTCGCCTGAGCCTGGGCCGGGGCAATACTGAAGAGGAAATTGACTACGCCCTTGAGACCATCCCCGGGGTGGTCGCCAGACTGCGCTCAATGTCGCCGTTCTATAAAAAATAGTTCAAGGTTTCAGGTTCAAGGTTCCAAGCTAAGACGAACAATTACTTTTTCCTGAGATCTGGAGCATGGAACTGATTCCCGATTATGAAAAAAACTTTCTTTATCCATACCACCGGCTGCAAGGCAAACCAGTGGGACTCTTCAGTCATCGCCGGGAACCTGGAAAGGGCCGGTTTTGACCGGGCGCCGATTCACGGGGCCCATATCGTCATTATCAACGCCTGCACGGTCACGGAGGGGGCCGTCCGTGACATACGGCGCTTCATGAACCGTCTGAAAAGAGAGAACGCAGGGGCGAAGATCGTTCTTGCCGGCTGCCATGGGCAGGTATACCCCGATGACAATTTCGGAGCCGACCTTGTCCTGGGACAGGCTGAAAAATTTTCCCCCGAACGTTTTATTAACAGCAAAGGGGTTTTTGTCTCCACCGGGGAGACCCTTGCTGTCGAACAGGGGCCCCGTATATTGTCCATGGAAGGAAAGACCCGTTTTTTTCTCAAGATACAGGACGGATGTGACAGATTTTGCAGCTATTGCATTGTGCCTTATGCCAGGGGGAACCCCCGCAGCAGACCCTTTGAGGAGATAGTCGGGATCATGGGCGAGCTTCGCAGACAGGGTGTGCAGGAAACTGTTCTAACGGGTATAGAGATATCCGCCTGGCGCGACCCTGAAAGCGGGCAAGGCCTGGGGAGTCTTCTCGAGGCGCTGGAAGATGCACCCACGCCTGCAAGGATACGCCTGAGCTCCATCGACCCCATGATGTTCGACGACGCCTTCATCGAGACCGTGGCCCGCTCCCGAAAGATCTCGAAAAGCTTTCATATCCCTCTTCAGAGCGCATCCGACGGCATCCTCTCCGCCATGGGAAGGCCGTACCGGCAAAGGGACATCAAGAGATTACTGGATAAACTCCTTGACCGGGTCGGCGATGCCGGGATCGGTGTGGATGTCATTGCCGGTTTCCCCGGCGAAAAAGAGCCGCATTTTCAGGAAACGCTCTCGTTTCTTGGGTCTTGCGGCGTCTACTACCTCCACGTGTTCCCTTTTTCTGCAAGGCCCGGGACGAAGGCGGCCGGTATGGACGGCAAGGTGCCGGCAGGCGTAAAAAAACAACGTGTGAAACTGCTCAAGGAGCTCGACGCGCGAAAACGGGAGGCTTTCCACCGCCGCTTCCTGGGAAGCGCGATGTCCATCGTGCCCGAAGGAAAGCGCTACCGCGAGAGGTACATGAGAGGTTATACGGACAATTACATACCGGTCCACATACCCTGCGATAAAAAACTTGAAAATGATCTGGTACGGGTTAGAATAGATAGGATCGAGGACGGGCTGGTGATCGGGGAGCCGGTGCAAAAAGACAATGATCATTTCCCAATGACTGATAACCAATGAAGCATAGGGATTTCCCGGTATCGCGGCGATCCGGCTTTTCCTGGTTATTGTAATTCGATCATTGGTCATTATTATTTGTGAGAGGTTAAGATGTCTGGTTCAGGTATAGTTCTTGTCTGGTTCGTAAAGATCATAAACGGTGCCCTTACCATCTATTTCTGGGTCATCTTCGCCCGCGCGCTTTTTTCATGGATACGGCCGAACCCGTTCAACCCGGTGGTGCGCATTGTCTACCGCCTTGTTGACCCCGTTACGCGGCTGATATCGAAGATCGTTCCCACGCGCTTCGGCATGGTGGATGTGGCCCCGTTTTTCCTCATGCTCATCATCATCTTCCTGCAGGAGCTTCTGACCAGGCTGATCCTCCATCTTGCCCTGAGGATCTGAAGGACCGTTGTGAACGTAGAGATAAAGGTCATACCTAACGCGAAAAAAAGGGCCATAGCCCGTTTGGACGGCATCATTACCGTGAGGCTCACGGCTCTTCCCCTCGAAGGCAGGGCAAACGACGAGCTCGTGAAATATCTCTCCGAGACCTTCAAGGTCAAAAGATCGGCCATCAGGATCATCCGGGGAGAGAAGGGGAGACGCAAGGTGCTCTCGATCCCCATTGGCCCCGAAGATCTTGAAGCAATTTTCGAGTGACGGGTAAAAAGGGTTTAAAAACGGGCAGAAAAGGCCCCTGCGGGAGGTGCAAAAAGACCGGTCTGAAGCCCTTTGCCGACAAAAAGGCAACAGTTACAACGGGTTAATTTCCTTGACAAGAAAATAGTAAACTCATTATATTATCACACTCAAAAGAAGGTGGGTTTTGGTAGTACGACTCTCTGAGATAGAAGATATACTGGTCGTGAAGGGTGAAATGGATACAGAAAGATTCCTGGAAGCGGGAGATTCTGAATTGAAGGCGGCAACGCCGGTCAGTTACGAGCTGACCGTAAGGAAGTTCGATGACTCGGTCACCATCGAGGGTCCTGTTACCCTCGACGCGGTACTTGAGTGTTCCCGGTGCCTCGACGAATTCACCGTACCCCTTTCCCTGAACATGGCAGTCAAGCTGGCACCGAAAAGCAAACTTTCCCATTCGCCGGAAATGGAACTTCACAGCGACGACCTGGACGTTTATTATTATGAAGGCGACGAGATCGATCTTGATCCCTTCATATATGACGAGATCATGCTCAACATCCCGGTAAGACCGTTGTGCAGAGAGGAGTGCAAGGGCATCTGCCCCAGGTGCGGCAAGAACATGAATTCAGACCCGTGTAATTGTCATGAGGCGCCTTCCAGTCTCCTCGGCGAAAAACTAAAATCTTTTTTAAATTGATAAAAGGAGTACACCATGGCTGTACCGAAGCGAAAAACTGCTAAGGCAAGAAGGGACAAGAGACGCGCCAACTACAAGGCATCACCTGTGGCAGTGGTTCCGTGCCCTAACTGCAAGGAGCCCAAGCTTCCCCACGCTGTCTGTCCCAAGTGCGGAATGTACAAGGGAAAACAGTATATAGCGGTCGAGGAAGCATAGTCCAGGATGATACGGATCGCCGTTGACGGAATGGGTGGGGACTTCGCACCCGGCGAGATCGTAAAAGGGGCCCAGTCAGTTGCAATGGAGGGCCTTGCCTCGATCGTCCTTGTCGGCGACAAAGAGAAAATGGGGCCGTTCATTACGGACCCGGCAAACATTGAGATGGTCCACACCCCCGTTTACGTGGATATGGAAGAGTCACCCTCTAACGCGCTGAGGAAAAAAAGGGACTCTTCAGTCAATATGGCCTTCGATCTCCATAAAAAGGGCGATGTTCAGGCTGTCGTGTCCGCGGGGAATTCAGGGGCCTCAATGGCCTTCGCGATCTTCACCCTCGGCAGGATCCCCGGGGTTGACAGGCCGGCGATAACCACGCTCCATCCGAGGATAGGTGAAGGCATATCGATACTTCTTGACGCCGGCGGCACCGTGGATTGCAAACCTTCGCATCTCGTGCAGTTTGCCCTGATGGCCGACGCTTTCGCCTCCTCGGTCCTGGGTATTTCCTCTCCCAGGATCGGCATTCTTTCGAACGGCGAGGAAGAAACAAAGGGCAACGAACTGACGCGTGAGGCCCACGGGCTCATGAAAGGGCTCGATATCAATTACCTGGGATATGTCGAAGGGACCGACATGTACAATGGCAGGACCGATGTGGTCGTAAGCGATGGTTTTGCCGGCAATATCGCCCTGAAGATCAGCGAAGGGGTTGCCGAACTGATCTTCGAGTTCTTCAGGGAAAAAATGGAGAGAAGCCTGAAAAACAGAGTAGGTTATCTTCTTATGAGGGACATATTCAAAGAACTGCAGAGAAAGACCGATTATTCCGAGACCGGCGGAGCCCCTCTTCTGGGGGTCGACGGCGTGTGCATCATATGCCACGGGAAATCCAATGCGAAGGCCATCCGCAACGCAATACTGCTGGCCAGAAAGTTTGTGGAGAAGGGTCTCAAGGAATCGATCAAGGAGACCATGCAGGACTATCAATCGCTGCAGAAGGTAAAGGAGAGATAGGACATGGATTATTTTTTATCTGAAGAGCAGAAGAGCATACAGACGCTGGCACGGAGAATAGCGGAAGAAAAAGTCGTTCCCGTTCGGGCGGAGCTTGACGAAACGGGACAGTTCCCGTGGGCAATCATGAAGAACTGCGCCGAAACGGGGCTCTTCGGGGTGAGCATACCGGAAGAATACGGCGGCATGGGGGGAGGATCATTCGAGAACTGTATTGTTGTCGAAGAATTGAGCAAGGCCTGCCTCGGCGTGTCGGTGAGTTACGCTGCCAGCCTCCTGGGGGCCTACCCTATTCTTCTCGGCGCCTCAGAAGAGCAGAAAAAGAAATACCTCACCCAGATAGCCAGCGGAAAAAAGCTCGCCGCCTTCGGCCTGACGGAAGCCAATGCGGGAAGCGACGCCCAGGGTATAAGGACTGAAGCAAAGAAGAGCGGAGATTATTATGTCCTCAACGGGACCAAGCAGTGGATAACCAACGGCGGCGAGGCTGAGATCTACACCGTCATAGCCATGACAGACAGGAGCAAGGGCGGCAGGGGGGCCACTGCCTTCATCCTTGAAAAAGGTATGGAAGGCTTCACATTCGGCAAGAAGGAAAACAAGCTTGGCATCAGGGCCTCGGCCACCCGGGAGCTGGTATTTCAGGATTGCAAAGTTCCGAAGGAAAATGTTATAGGTAGAGAGGGTCTGGGGTTCATCCTTACCATGAGGACCTTCGACAGAACCCGTCCGGGGATTGGTGCTCAGGCGGTCGGGGTAGCTCAGGGTGCACTTGATGCAGCCGTACAATACGCACGTGAAAGGGAACAATTCGAGAAAAAGATCATTTCCTTTCAGGTGATACAACATATGCTTGCCGATATGGCAATGCAGGTTGAAGCGGCACGGGCTCTTGTATATTCCGTAGCCCGGTACATCGACAGCAATCCGAGGGATTTTTCCAAGGTATCGGCCATGAGCAAGGTCTTCCCCAGCGATGTGGCTATGAAGGTTGTCGTCGATGCCATACAGGTCTTCGGCGGATATGGCTATATGAAGGAATATCCCGTCGAAAAGATGATGCGCGATGCCAAGATACTCCAGATATACGAAGGCACGAACCAGATCCAGAGGAACATTATCGGACTGGAGCTCATAAAAGAGTCGGCTTCGCGGAAAAGATAGTGACGTGAGACACTGATCTCGCGGGTAAAGATTCGGGCGAGAGAGGATAGATGAAAAGAACAGGCGTTATATTTCCCGGACAGGGTTCCCAGTATATCGGTATGGGAAAAGACCTGTATGAGAGGTTCGACTACGTTCGCGACCTTTTTACAGCGGCCGACAGGGTCCTTGGTATTCCCATGACCCAGCTTTGTTTCAACGGGCCGGAGGACGAGCTCAGGCAGACCTACAACACGCAGCCGTCACTTCTGCTCACCGGCTATGCCGTATGGCAGGTCCTGAAGAAACAGACCGGCATCGAGCCGTATCTTGTCGCAGGCCACAGTCTCGGTGAATATACCGCGCTTCTGGCGAGCGGGTTCTTCACCTTCGAGGAGGCCCTTGTTATCACAAGGAAAAGAGGGCTTCTCATGGAAGAGGCCTGCCCCAGGGGCAAAGGCGGTATGGTGGCGCTCATCGGTGCCGACATGAATAAGGTGGAACCGGTTTTGAAAGAGATATCACATGACGACTACGTTGCGGTCCCGGCCAACCTGAACTCAGCCGAGCAGGTGGTCCTCTCAGGGGACACCGGAGCGCTTAAGGAGGCTGTAGAAAAACTGAAGGGTACGGGATACAAGAAAGCGGTTTTCCTCAATGTCTCCGGGCCGTTCCACAGTCCGCTCATGCGGGCGGCGGCGGACAAGCTGAAAAGCGAGCTTGCCGCGCTCAGCCACGGGGAGCTTTCCATGCCTGTTGTATACAACGTGGACGCGACACCCGGGAAAGACAGGGGTTCTGTTGACGATAAGCTTTACCGGCAGATGTTTTCGCCGGTATTATGGGAAAGATGCGTCAGGAAGATGGCCGCAGAAGGCGTTGAGCTGTTTCTCGAGGTGGGTCCCCAGAAGGTCCTGACAAACCTGGTGAAGCGGATTGTTCCCGATGTTCCCTGTATCAACGTGGAAAAATTCGAAGAGATAGAGTCTGTGAGGGAGCTGACAGCATGAACAATACGGTCACCATCGTAACGGGAGGTGCTCAGGGTATCGGCAGGGCGATCTCGGAGCTTATCGCTCAAAAAGGCGGCGACATTGCCATATTCGACGTCATCGACGGGTCTGAGGCGAAGGCCTCCATCCTCTCAAAGGGCAGGCGCTGCGAGTTCTATAAAGTGGATGTATCAGACCTGCAGGCTGTTCAGAATGCAGTTGACTCCGTAGTGAAGGACCTTGGCAGGGTGGACAACCTGGTCAACAACGCGGGAATCACCATCGACAAACTCCTTGTCAGGATGAAGGAAGAGGATTGGGACAGTGTCATCAGGATAAACCTGAAAAGCGTTTTCAATTGCACAAAATCTGTCATCAGGCACATGCTCAAGACGGGCGGCAGCATAGTGAATATCTCATCCATAGCCGGAGTCATGGGCAATCCCGGACAGGCCAACTACGCGGCCAGTAAAGCGGGTATCATCGGTTTCACGAAGAGCATCGCCAGAGAGTACGCAGAACGGGCCATACGGGTGAACGCGATCGCTCCGGGTTTTATCAGGACAAAAATGACGGATAGCCTCGACGAGAAGACAAAAGAGCTGACCCTCGCGGCTGTTCCGCTTAAAAGGCTTGGCGAGCCTGAAGACATCGCCAATGCCGTATATTTTCTTCTTTCCAGATATGGGAGTTACATAACGGGGGAGGTGATAAATGTCAACGGCGGTTTGCACATGTAAGAAAGAAACCTGACGAATGGCGTGTACGACCTTCCCTTTCGGACCTTGAATGCCAAAAGCGGGGGAGGCACGGTACTTCATGCAGGTTGAAACGAAGTTTTTAATAAAATGAGGAGGTGGCTTAATGTCAGTAACTGAAAAAGTAAAAAAGATGATTGTGGATCAGCTCGGGGTAAGCGAATCGGAAGTTGTTCCGGAAGCGAAATTCATCGATGACCTCGGCGCAGATTCTCTTGATATCGTTGAACTTATCATGGCATTGGAAGATGAGTACAGCATCGAGATCCCCGACGAGGACGCAGAAAAGATGGAAACGGTAGGCGATTCCATCAAGTACATTGAAGACCGTCTGGCAGGAAAATAATTAGAAGAGGTGGCAGCTTGAAGAGAAGGGTTGTAATTACCGGTGTCGGTCTTGTGACGCCCCTCGGTGTGGGAAAGGACAGTGTCTGGGAACGGATATTGGCCGGGGAATCAGGGATCGCACCGATAACAAGATTCGATACCACCAAACATGACACAAAGATTGCCGGCGAGGTGAAGGACTTCAGGGCCGAAGACTACGTTTCGGTCAAAGAGGTTAAAAGGATGGACCTTTTTATCCAGTTCGCCCTCGCCGCTACGAAGATAGCCATGGAAGACTCCGGCATCGATATGTCAAAAGAAGATGCGGAGCGTACCGGCGTTGTTGTCGGTACCGGCCTCGGCGGCCTGCCGACGCTTGAAAAGTACCACAGCATCTACCTGGAAAGGGGACCGGGCCGCATATCTCCTTTTTTTATCCCCATGCTTATTGCCAACGAGGCGCCCGGCCATATCGCGATCCAGTACGGCATCAAGGGGCCCAATCTGTGTATTGTGACGGCATGCGCCACAGGCGCCCATTCCATTGGGGATGCCAGCAGGGTCATTCAATACGGAGATGCTGACATAATGGTGGCGGGCGGATGCGAGGCAAACCTCACACCGCTGACCGTGGGCGGATTCAACGCCATGAAGGCCTTATCCACGCGCAATGATGCGCCCCAGGCGGCCTCGAGGCCGTTCGAAAAGGACCGTGACGGTTTTGTGGTGTCAGAAGGCGCCGGTATCGTCATCCTTGAAGAACTCGAACATGCCCGGAAAAGAGGCGCCAGGATCTACGCCGAGATACTCGGGTACGGTTACAACGGGGATGCCCACCACATAACGGCCCCATGCCCTGACGGCGATGGTTTTATCCGCTGCATCAACATGGCGCTCAGGGACGGCAGTCTCAAGCCGGACGCGGTGGACTATATCAACGCGCACGGAACATCCACTGATCTGAACGACCAGACGGAAACGCTGGCGATCAAAAAGGTCTTCGGCGAACGGGCATACAAGATACCCGTCAGTTCGACAAAATCCATGACCGGCCACCTTCTCGGTGCCGCCGGCGCCATTGAGGCGATCTTTTCTGTTCTTGCCATCAGGGACCAGATCTGCCCGCCCACGATCAACTACGAAACGCCTGATCCGGACTGCGACCTGGACTACGTGCCCAACAAGGCGCGCAATCACACGATAAACATCGCCATGTCCAACTCCTTCGGTTTTGGCGGCACAAACTGCACGCTGATCTTCGGGAGGTACGGGGAGTGAAGATCGCCATCGGATCCGATCATGCCGGTTTCGAATTGAAAGAAGACGTCAGGAAGCTTCTCGAGGCCGGCAGTTACGAAGTCCTGGACATCGGCACCCACTGTGATGATTCCGTCGATTATCCCGACTTCGGTATCGGGGTCGCGAAGCTCGTGGCCTCAGGCCAGGCTGATCGCGGGATACTCGTCTGCGGAACAGGAATAGGCATGAGCATAGTGGCAAACAAGGTAAGAGGCGTCCGCGCCTCCCTTATCTTTGACCTTTATACCGCGATCCAGAGCAGGAAGCACCTTGATGCCAACGTCCTTGTCCTCGCCGGGAGAATAACCGGCAAGGGGCTGGCCGAAGAGATCGTGAAGACCTGGCTCTCGACTGAATTTGAAGGGGGCAGGCACCAGAAGCGGATCGACAAGATCGATGCCTTTGAAAAAAATCAAGACAGGTAAGACATGAAACTGGAAGGGAAAGACACAAAGATCTTCGAACTCATGAGGCGCGAGCTGGACCGCGAGGAATACAGCCTCATACTCATCGCCTCGGAAAACTATGCGGATGAGGATGTCCTTGCCGCTCAGGGCTGCGTCCTTACCAACAAATATGCCGAAGGATACCCGACAAAGAGGTACTACAGCGGCTGCACGCACCTCGACGAAATAGAGAGCATCGCAATAGAACGGGCGAAGGAACTCTTCGGGGCCGAACACGCCAACGTCCAGCCGCATTCCGGTTCGTCGGCGAACATGGCCGTCTATTACGCAGTGCTCGACCGTGGTGACACGGTGCTTGGTATGGACATCGCCCACGGAGGCCATCTGACCCATGGGGCAAAACCCAGTTTTTCTGGAAAATGGTACAGGGCGGTATCATACGCGGTGTCCGAAAAGGATGAGATGCTCGATTACGATGAGATACTCGCCGTAGCCCGCAAGGAAAGACCGAAGCTTATAATCGCCGGTGCCAGTGCATACTCGAAATTCATCGATTTCAAGAAATTCCGGGAAATAGCCGACGAGGTCGGGGCTTATTTCATGGCCGATATCGCCCATATCGCCGGGCTTGTCGCGGCCGGGCTCCACCCGAGTCCCTTCGGGCACGCGCATTTCGTGACGACGACAACACACAAGACCCTGCGGGGACCGCGGGGCGGCATTGTCTTCTGCAACCAGGAATTCGCAAAAAAGATCGATTCCGCCGTTTTCCCGGGCATCCAGGGCGGACCGCTTATGCACGTCATAGCCGCAAAGGCCGTGGCACTGCATCAGGCCATGACGGAAGAGTTCAAACAATATCAGAAGCAGATCATCGCGAACGCGAAATACATGGCCAAATGTATGGCCGATCTCGGTTTTCGCATCGTTTCCGGAGGAACGGACAACCACCTCTTCCTTGTGGACCTTACACCCAAGAACGTGACGGGCAACGAGGCGCAGGTGTCCCTTGAAGCAAGCGGCATCATGGTGAACAAGAACCTCATCCCTTTCGATACCAGGAGCCCGGGTATCACGAGCGGCATCAGGCTGGGCACGCCCGCCGTCACCACGCGCGGCATGAAAGAGAAGGAGATGGAGATCATCTGCGTAATGATCGACGCCGTCCTGAAGAACCTTAACGACAGATCGTTCATGGAAAACACGCGTGCCAAAGTTCGTGAATTCTGCAAAGGTTTTCCTTTTTATTCACGCATGTATGATATATGAAAAACAATCGTCCTGACTGGGATTCCTATTTCATGGAGATCGCGCGAATCGTTTCCATGAGATCGACGTGCCTGCGGCGCAATGTCGGGGCAGTCATTGTGAAAGACAAGCGGATACTGTCAACAGGCTACAACGGCGCGCCGTCGGGTCTGAAGCACTGCCTGGAGGTTTCCTGCCTGAGGGAACGGATGAAGATCGCCTCCGGGGAACGCCATGAACTATGCAGGGGACTGCATGCGGAACAGAACGCCATAATCCAGGCGGCATACCACGGTGTGTCCATAAGCGGGGCCCATCTTTACTGCACTCACCTGCCCTGTTCGATATGCATCAAGATGCTCATAAACGCAGGCATCAAAGAGGTCTGCTATGTTGACGGATATCCCGACGAGCTTTCAATGGGGCTCATCGATGAGTCGGGCATCCTGTTGAAAAAGGTGGATGTGAGGACGCACAGTACGCGTCCTGCTCAAAAAGGCGCCGCTGCGCGTACGGCGACGAAGCAAAAGGCTTCAACGCGCAGCAGGTAGCGATCGTTAAGGCAGCGTTATGAAGTGCCCCTTCTGTGATTACATTGAAAGCAAGGTCCTTGACTCGAGGATGAGCAAGGAGATGGACGCCATCAGACGCAGGCGTGAGTGTCTCAAATGCGGCAAGCGTTTCACGACTGCCGAGAGGATAGAGGAAGGACTCCCGCTTGTCGTCAAAAAGGATGGAAGGCGGGAGGTCTTCGACAGGGCAAAGATCCTGAGCGGGCTGAAGAAGGCCTGTGAAAAAAGGCCGATCAGTGTTACCAATCTCGAAAAGATCGTATCAAGGATCGAATACAATCTCCTTGAAAAAGGGGAAAGAGAGATAAAGGCGGCAGAGATCGGCTCCATGGTCATGGACGAACTGAAGGACCTGGACGGGATCGCCTATGTCCGTTTTGCTTCTGTCTACAGGCAGTTCCGGGATATAAACGAATTCATGAGTGAGCTCACGGAGCTCCTTTTGAAAAAGAACGAAGAGTGATCCAGTGTCAGGGGTTGATCCGTGAAAGACGAACAGTATATGCGCATGGCGTTGTCCCTTGCCAGAAAAGGGCTCGGTACAGTATCGCCAAACCCCATGGTGGGGGCGGTCCTTGTAAAAGGCACACAGATCGTCGGCAAGGGATACCACAGAAAAGCAGGCTATCATCATGCCGAGGTTGGGGCCATTGAAGACGCCGGGAAGAACGCCGGCGGCGCCACTCTTTATGTGAATCTTGAGCCCTGTGTCCATTACGGAAGGACACCGCCCTGCGTCGATCAAATCATCGCCGCAGGCATAAAAAAAGTGGTTCTTTCCATGCTGGACCCCAATCCTCTCGTCAACGGCAAGGGCGTGGAGGCCCTGCGCAAGGCCGGTGTGGACGTGAAGGTGGGAATGCTTGAAGAGGAGGCCCGCCGGCTCAACGAGGCCTTCATCGTTTCCATGGAAAAGAAGAGGCCCTTTGTGACCATGAAGGCGGCGGTAAGCCTCGACGGCAAGATCGCCACCAAGACCTGCGATTCCAAGTGGATCTCCAATGAAGAATCGAGGCGGCAGGCACATATGCTCCGCAGTGTCACCGATGGTATCATGGTGGGGATCAATACCGTCATCTCCGACAACCCCCTGCTCATTCCGAGGCTCAAAAAACCCAGGAAGACCCCCGTCAGGATCATCCTTGATTCGAAGCTCCGCATCCCGCTGGCATGTGACGTGGTAAAGACGTCGGACAAATACCGGACATGGGTCTTTACCAGCGAAGACTCGCGCGCGGACAAGGAAACAAAGCTCAGGGCAATGGGAGTCGATGTCATAAGGATACCAAGGGACGACAATGGAAGAGTCTCCGTCAGGCACGTCTGTGATGAACTCTACCGCCGCGAGATCATGAGCGTTCTTGTTGAAGGCGGAGGAGAGGTCAACAGTACCCTTCTGCGGGACGGCCTTGTCGACAAGATCGTGCTCTTTTACGGCACCCTTTTTATAGGCGGCAAGGGGGCATTGAACCTGGTGGGCGGCAAAGGGATCGATTTTTTGAAGGATGCATACCGCATCGATGTGGTAACCCTGAAAAGACTGAAAGAAAACATTTACGTAGAGGGCTATGTTCACCGGAATCATTGAAGACACGGGCACCATCTCGGCAATCGAGAAAAAAAGCGGAAGCTGGGTCTTTGTCATTAAGAGCCTTTTTGAACCCGGAAGCGTCCGCGAGGGCGACAGTGTATGCGTTGACGGCGTATGCCTTACCGCCACGGCCGTCGGCAAGGACACCTTTCGTGTCGATGTTTCCCTTGAGACGCTCGGCCTTACAACTCTAAAAGACAAGGGAACCGGTCAAAAGGTCAATCTCGAGCGTGCCATGACCATGGAAGGGCGATTCGGAGGGCATATCGTGACAGGTCACGTCGACTGTGTCGGGGCCATCACGGACATGCGTAAAGAGGGTGATTCCATGAGGATGACCATTGAGGTCCCGGGTGAAACAGCGCGGTTGATCGTAAGGAAAGGCTCGGTGACAATCGACGGAATCAGCTTGACAGTCAACGAACAACGTGATAATACATTTACGGTTAATATAATTCCGTACACCGCTTCCCGGACCACCATTCTCGAAAAGAACCTGCGGGATAAGATAAATATTGAGACGGATATCATCGGAAAATACGTGGAAAGTTTTCTGGCGAAGCGGGAAGGGAAAGGGATCGATCTTGATTTCCTTTCCCGGCATGGTTTTGTAAAAGGAGAGTAGTACATGGCAATATCGAGCATTGAGGATGTCCTTCAGGACATAAGCGAAGGCAAGATGGTCATCATCGTAGATGATGAGGACAGGGAGAACGAAGGCGACGTAATGATAGCCTCCGAAAAGGTTACGCCCGAGGCGGTCACATTTATGGCCCGATATGCGTGCGGCCTCATCTGTCTTTCCCTGACGGAGGAAAGGGTGAGGGAGCTTGATCTGCCGCTCATGGTCCAGGACAACACCTCTCCCTATAATACGGCCTTTACCGTTTCCATAGAGGCAAAATCCGGCATCACCACGGGAATCTCCGCTTATGACAGGGCAAGGACCGTTAAGGTCGCCATCGATCCTGAATGCAACGCCAATGACATAACGCGCCCCGGCCACATCTTTCCGCTCGCCGCCCGCAGCGGCGGGGTCCTCGTGAGAGTGGGCCACACCGAAGCGTCCGTTGACCTCGCACGCCTGGCAGGGCTCGTACCTTCGGGTGTTATCTGTGAGATCATGAACGAGGACGGCACCATGGCGCGCATGCCCGACCTGGAGGTGTTTGCCGAAAGACACGGGCTCAAGATCGTTACCATTGCCGACCTTATCAAATACAAGATGAAGAACGAAAAGCTTGTCCGCCGCGTGGCCGAAACACGTCTCCCCACACGTTACGGCGGGGAGTTCCAGCTTATAGCATACGAGAACGATATGGATAAAAAGACACACCTTGCCCTTGTGAAGGGAGAGATAAATCCCGACGACCCGGTGCTGGTGCGGGTCCATTCGGAGTGCTTCACCGGCGACGTTCTCGGTTCCCTGCGCTGCGACTGCGGCGAACAGCTCCACCTTGCTCTTAAAATGATAGAGCACGAGCAGAAAGGTGTTTTTGTATATATGCGCCAGGAAGGACGCGGCATCGGGCTCGCGAACAAACTGAAGGCCTACAGCCTTCAGGACTGCGGCCACGACACAGTCGAGGCGAACATCGCGCTGGGTTTTTCTCCGGACCTCAGGGATTACGGGGTCGGTGCCCAGATACTCAACGATATCGGCGTGCGCAAGATGAAGCTCCTCACCAACAACCCGAAAAAGATAAAAGGCCTTGAAGGATACGGTCTCACCGTGGTTGAACGGGTGCCCATCGAGATGGAGCCGACAAAGGACAATATCGCCTATCTCACGACCAAGCAGAAAAAGCTCGGTCATATCCTAAACAACATATAAGGGGTGAACATGGTACGGGAGGGCAAGCTCAATGCAAAGGGGTTCAGGTTTGCGATCGTCGTCAGCAGGTTCAACAGCTTCATCACCGACCGACTGCTTGAAGGTGCTCTCGATGCCCTGAAACGGCACGGGGCCGACGAGAAAAAGATCGATGTATACAGGGTGCCTGGTTCTTTTGAGATCCCTCTTGCCGCGAAGCTCCTCGCGAAAAAGAAAGAGATCGACGCCATTGTCTGTCTCGGCGCTGTTATAAAAGGGGCTACGCCCCATTTTCATTACGTGGCATCTGAAGTGACAAAAGGGATCGCCCAGTCGTCCCTCGATGCCGGCAAGCCCATATCCTTCGGGATAATCACAAGCGACAGCATAGAACAGGCCATTGAAAGGGCCGGCACGAAATCCGGCAACAAAGGTTATGATGCCGCCATGTCGGCCATTGAAATGGTCAATCTCATCAGGGAAAACAACTTGTGCGCAGACGGAAAGCGAGAGAGCTAGCCCTCAGAATGCTCTATCAGGTGGAGACGAACGGGGAAGACCCTGAACGCGCCCTCGCCAAATACTGCTCGCTGTTCCCCTATCAGCAGGATATTGTCGACTACACGAGGCTCCTTCTTTCCGGTGTCGCGCAAAATCAGGACAAGATAGACGAATACATACGCAAGGCCTGTGAGCACTGGAGGATCGACCGGATCGCCTATGTTGACAAGAGCGTTCTCAGGATAGGTGTCTTCGAAATGGTCTTTTCCGGGGATGTCCCGCCAAAAGTGGCTATAGACGAGGCCATAGAGATGGTGAAAAAATACGGCAGCGATGAGTCCAGGGAATTCGTGAACGGCGTTCTCGACAGGATACTGAAAGACCATTACGGAGAAAACCGGAGCACCGAAGACCGTTAGGCGTAAGGTGTAAGGTGTAAGGTGTTTAAAGACTGTGAAGCGTTAGGCTTCAGATGTTAGGCATAATCTTTAGCTCTTCACGCTTTACGCTTCACTCTTTACGGTATTAACTTTAAGGATATGGCCCACATAGTTATCGACGGCTACAATTACATCAACCGCATCAACGCCTCTTCCGTACAGAAAGGCGCCACCATGGACCTTTTGAGAAGAGATCTTCTGGAAAGGTGCGCCCGTTACAAGAAGGCACGGGGAACACGCGTTACTGTCGTATTCGATGCCTACGGCAGCCCTTCGGTGGGACGGCATTCGGAGAGCTACAGGGGGGTGGATGTGGTCTACTCCGGGCAGGGCGAGACCGCCGACGAGGTCATTATCGGCTGGATCAGAAAAAGACCGGCCGGGCTCATCGTTGTCAGCTCGGACCGTGCAATCATAGATGAAGCCAAGGCCTCCGGGGTCGCCTTCCTCACGACGGTGAAGCTGGCGGAGATGATGGCGGCACCTGTGACATTCGGGAAGGAAGAGGACTGCGAAGAAGACCGCGGCCCAAAAAAAGGCAACCCGCGAAAACTCCCCAAGAAGCTCCGCAAAGCGGTCAAGACGATAGATAAATTGTAAAGCCGGGTAATGGGTGGTAGGTCATAGGTGATAGGAAGAACAAGGAAAGACCCAAGGTCTTTCACATCTGTTCAGGATCTTTCCCATGGTTTATCGTCAATTACCTATGACCTGTCTTTTCATGGCCTATGACCTATCACCCATTACCCGTTTTCTTTTTTTTCATTATCTTCTTGACAAATATTACCCGTACTGATAAATATTAAAAAAAGTTAATAATAGGAGGTGAAACCCCAAACAAACCGCAGAGCAAAGCCATCAACAGTAAATTCAACGTGTGCCTGAAAGGCACCTCAAAAAGTAATTTCTAATAGCAATTCTCAAAGAGTAACAGCTTATAGTAATTTCGAAACATGATTTCAAAAACAATTTAGATCCCAAGGGGGAAAGAATGAAAAAAACATTTATTGTTGTTTTTGCACTTTTGCTGGCGTTGCCCGTGCTGTGCCAGGCAGGCAGCGTTTCAAGCAGATACGACGTTACATTCGGCGGCTTCGTGAAGATGGATGTAGGCTGGTCCTCACAGAGCAACAACGCCGACCCGGCATTCGCCGCACGCAAGAGCGGTGACAACTATTCAGTATTCAGCGACGAGTTCTCAAACACCTTCATGACCGGTGGTGAGAGCCGTTTCAACTTCCTCGTCAAGGGCCCGGACCTTTGGGGCGCCAAGACGACCGCCTTCATCGAAGGCGATTTCCGCGGCACGACAACCGGCAACGCCCACGGCGGATTCCAGCTGAGGCACGCATTCATGAAACTGCAGTGGCCCGGCATGTCGGAATTGATGATCGGCCAGAACTGGCAGCAGTGGGGTATGCCCTACTACGGAGCAATGATAGGCGCCAATGACTTCGCCTACAACCTGAAGGGCATCAGAACCCCTCAGATGGCATTCCGTTACTTCTTCAACAAAGAGTTCAACGCCATGTTCGGTATCACATCAGCTACCGACTGGGCAGGCGCAACCCGCCAGCAGGACAACTACTCACGCAGCAACTGGCCTGGTCTCATGGGCGAGATCGCCTATCACACCGACCGTTGCGGCAAGATCGGCCCTCACAACCTGAAGTTCGCCCTCGGCGGCTACTATGGCCAGGAAAGGCCCTGGTCAGTGGATGACTACAACATTGCCAACTACGCGGCCGACCGTCTCAATACCTGGATCGCAGCATTCAGGTATTCAGTACCGATCATCCCCGAGAAACAGGGCAACAAACAGATGGCCCTCCTTCTCAACGGTAACTTCTTCCTCGGCCAGAACGCGGCAGGCAACAACTGGATGGCCCCCGGCACCAGCATGGGTTCATACCAGAGAAATCCTGCCAACAACGGCGATTGGCAGGCCCCCACGCTCTTCGGTCTCTATACACAGGCAACCTGGTGGCTCACCAACGCCCTCCAGCTCAACGGTATGTACGGTTACCTCCGGTACAACTACAGCCAGTGGGCGAGAGGTTCTTTTGATGATGCTACTGCGGCCGGAGCAGCCCGCCGCAACGTCATTTCCATGCAGCAGACATACGCGATCAACCTCCTCTGGGATGCGAACCAGGCCATCAGGTTTGGTATCCAGTGGCTCACCGAGTTCACCCAGTATGGCGGCAAGAATGCAGTCGGAGGCACCGGCCTGGGTGTTGCCGATGGCAACGGCCAGATCGACCAGTACAGATTCGCAGCCTGGTATTTCTTCTAAGA
>JAKLET010000002.1 GCA_022711595.1 Deltaproteobacteria bacterium | reverse complement strand
TATATCTTCCGTGGAGTATTGTCAGAAGAGAGAATGCCATCCATAAAGGCATGGGCACCTCTCTTTTCAGGTCGATCTCGATCTTGTCCGGTCCCCTGCTGGCTGTCAGCCCCAGTCTTCCTGTAACCCTCGCCACATGGGTGTCCACGATGACGCCGGGCTTCTTATAAGCAAGTCCCACGATCATGTTGGCCGATTTTCTGCCGATGCCCTTCACGGTGGCAAAGGTGTCGATATCATCGGGAACCTTCCCCTGGAACCGCTCAACAAGCTCTTTCGATATGTTCTTTATGCTCCTGGCCTTATTGCGGTAAAAACCCGTGGGCCGTATGTCCTCTTCAAGCTGCGCGTCCGGTGCGTCCAGATAATCCTCTACCGTTCTGTACTTTTTAAAAAGACCCTTTGTTACCATGTTGACCCGATCGTCGGTACACTGCGCGGACAGGACGGTGGCTATGGTCAGTTCAAGGGGGTTGGAGTAGGAAAGCTCCACCCGGGGCTCGCCGTGCATATCTGCGAGTTTATTCAAGATTGAGGCGGCGTCTTTTTTCATGTCAAAACGATCAGGATGTATCATTTATAACATTTACATCCCGATGTGTCCAAGGGAAAAGAACCGTTCAAACTGTCTTTTTGCCTTTCGGCTCAAGCGGTTCGAGCGGCTCAAACGGTTCAAACTGTCTTTTTGCCTTTCGTCGCTGCAGGATCTCCCTTACCTCTTCCACGGTGCGGGTGTTGAGTATGTCCTTCTTTTCCTGCCAGCCTTTTCGCGCTATACCGACGCCGTAGAAGATCTCCTTCAGGCCCGCCGCGCTGTGGGCGTCGGGATTGACGGACACCATGACGCCCCTTTCCTTCGCGTACGGGAGGTGCCGCCAGTCAATGTCGAACCTGTAGGGGCTTGCGTTGAGCTCTATGATAACGTTATGTTTTGCAGCCTTGTCAATGACCGTCTTCATGTCGATATCATAGCCTTCCCGGGACAAAAGCAGTCTTCCCGTGGGATGGCCGAGCATCGTCATGAAGGGGTTCTCCATGGCCCTCGTGACCCGGGCGATCTGCTCATCGCCCTTCATGTTGAAATTGGAGTGTATGGAGGCAATGACAAAGTCGAAGCCTTCCAGTATGTCATCGTCATAATCGAGGCTGCCGTCCGGCAGTATGTCGCTTTCGATCCCCTTGAATATATGGAAATCTTTCCATCTTTCATTGAGACCGTCGATCAGCTCCCACTGCCGCAAAAGGGCTTCCTTTTTAAGGCCGCCCGCGTAATAGGCGCTCTTGCTGTGATCGGAAATGCCGAGGTAGCTCAGTCCCAGCTGCCTGGCCGCCTTTGCCATGCCTTCCACCGTGTCGGAGCCGTCGCTGAACTCGGTGTGAACATGAAAGACACCCCTGATATGGGAGACATCGACAAGATCCGGCAGGGTCCCCTTTTCCGCAGCCTCTATCTCGCCCATGTCCTCGCGGAGCTCCGGCGGTACAAAGGAAAGACCGAGGGCAGCGTAAATATCTTCTTCGCAGGCCGCCGGGATGACCCGTTCATCTTCGAACAATCCGTACTCATTGAGCTTGAAGCCCTTTTTCCTGGCGATCCCCCGTAGACGGACATTGTGCTCCTTGCTGCCCGTGAAGTAAAGCAGGGCACAGGGATATTCTTCGACACTCACCACCCTCAGATCGGCATCGATGCCCGTGACGAGCCGGCACGAAGTCTTTGTGCCGCCGGTGAGGTAGATCTCCTCGATCCCGGGAAGCGTTGTAAACGCAAGGGATATCGCCTCCCGGTCACTGCCGGCGGCAAGGATGTCCATGTCTTTAACTATCTCTTTTTTGCGCCTGATGCTTCCGCATACCTCCACAATAACACCGGGAACAAGCTCTTTGAGCTTTTCTGTCATCGCGACGGCATCGGGGTAGGCGTCCCCGAAAAGGTGCTCGCCCTTGTGTTTTTTGATGAACTCGATCCCTTTCAGGATCTTTTCCTGCGTTTTCGCGCCGAAACCCGGAAGATTCACAAGCCTGTTTTCCCTGCAGGCATATTCCAGCTCGCCGACATTTGTAATATGGAGCGCATCGAAGAGAACCTTGATCTTTTTCGGCCCCAGGTTTGGGACCTGCGTCAGTTCAAGAAGCGATTCCGGCAATTCCCGCTTCAGTTCCTCAAAATACGGGATTTCTCCCGTCAACGCATACTCGGTGACCCTGGCAGCGATCGCCTCACCTATCCCCTTTATCTCGCGAAGGCGCCTTCCGGCAATGATATCGTCAAGGCTCTCCACTCCCGATAACGTCCGTGCCGCATTGAAGTAAGCCCGCGACTTGAACGGGTTCTCCCCTTTTATCTCAAGGAGCGTGCCTATCTCTTCAAGAATGGTTATAATGCTCTTTCCGGGCATGGTCTAATTATCCAACAACGCAAAAATGAAAGTCAACATAGACAAGCAAATACTGCTTGCAATCGCCCTGCTCTTCGGGTATCCTTGCAAATAAAGGAACCGCGCGATGTCCGGAAAGAAAAAGTCCCTCTACTACACACAGCCCCTCTTCGAAGAACTCAAGAAGGACTACTGCTATGTCTGCGGTCAGCGGATCAAAAATGACGATGGCATATATGTCGGCAACAACACCTGGCGTCACAAGAAATGCAAACCCGGCAGCGCCCACTGGCTCAGGAGCACCCTCGGAAAGAATGACCAGGTTCCGATAACCAAATAAAAAATAGCCATTTAATTCAGGACATAAAAAAGGCGCCCCAAATGGGACGCCTTTTTGTTTTTTAAGCTTTCTGCTTCTACTCGAGTTTTTCTTCGCCAATCCTCATGCCGTAGAAAGAACGATAGACAAAAATGAGGGCAATTATGAAGAAGATGCCGCCGATGACGTACTTTGTCGTCTGGGACTGGATCGTCACGGCGATCTCCGTCGCAAGCAGGCCGAAGAGCGTGGTGAACTTGATAACGGGGTTCATGGAGACCGATGAGGTGTCCTTGAAGGGATCGCCGACGGTGTCGCCGACAACGGTCGCTTCGTGCAGCGCGGTTCCCTTTTCCTTCAGATCAACTTCAACGATCTTCTTGGCATTATCCCAGGCACCGCCGGCATTCGCCATAAAAATGGCCTGGTAAAGGCCGAAGAAGGCAATAGCAATAAGGTAACCGATGAAGAAGTAGGGGTTGAAGAAGGAAAGCGCCAGAGCCATGAAGAAGACAACGATGAAGATGTTCCACATACCTTTCTGAGCGTACTGTGTACAGATCTTGACGACTTCCTTGCTGTCCTCGATGGAGGCTTCTTCCTTGTCGAGGTTGATGTTCTTCTTAATAAAGACAACAGCACGATACGCGCCGGTGGTGACCGCCTGGGTTGCCGCGCCGGTGAACCAGTATATAACAGCGCCGCCCATGAGCAGGCCGAGAATGATCGTAGGTTGTACGAGGCTCAAATGTGCCACAACATCCCCGAACATGTTCTCAAGAAGAATGATGATACCGAAGACCATGGTGGTGGCGCCGACAACGGCTGTACCGATGAGAACCGGCTTTGCCGTTGCCTTGAATGTGTTGCCTGCACCGTCGGCCTCTTCAAGGTAATCCTTCGCGACATCAAAATTGGGCTCAAAACCAAAGTTCTTTTTGATATCTTCTTTTACGTTCGGAACGGCCTCGATCCTGGAAAGCTCATAGACCGACTGGGCGTTGTCCGAGACAGGACCGTAGCTGTCGACGGCGATCGTCACGGGGCCCATGCCGAGGAAACCGAAGGCCACAAGACCGAAGGCGAAGACCGGTGCCGCAAATGCGAACTTGGCAGGCATAAGGGCAACGATCGAAGGATGCTGGGAAACGAGATAAGCGATAAACATGAGAACAAGAATGGTGAGGCCTTCCCAGAATGCGGAGAAGTTACCGGCAACGAAACCGGAGAGGATGTCAAGGGATGCACCGCCATGGCGGGCTGCGCCGACAACTTCCTGAACATGGCGTGATTTCGTGCTGGTGAAGACCTTGGTGAATTCCGGGATCAATGCGCCTGCAATGGTGCCACAGGAGATGATTATGGCCAGCGCCCACCAGAGACCGGGGTACTGAGTGTTCAGGTCTCCAAGGAGTGTATGGCTTGCCCAGAAGGTAACAATGATCGAAACGGCGGAGGTGATCCATACCAGGTTGGTAAGGGGCTGTTCGAAGTCGAATTTTGTCTTTGAACCATAAACGGAAGATGTGATGCCCCTGTTGATAAAGTAGGAAACAAGGGAGGTAAGGATCATGAGGATACGCATTGCGAATATCCAGATGATCAGGATGCCGGACATCATGGGGTTTGCCGCCAACGCAAGGGCCAAAAAGGCGACGAGGGCAACACCCGTAACACCGTATGTCTCGAAGCCGTCCGCGGTTGGGCCGACGCTGTCGCCGGCGTTGTCACCGGTACAGTCGGCGATGACACCGGGGTTCTTCGGGTCGTCTTCGGGAAGCTTGAAAACGATCTTCATGAGGTCGCTGCCGATGTCGGCGATCTTGGTAAAGATACCGCCGGCGATCCTGAGTGCGCTGGCACCGAGGGACTCACCGATGGCAAAACCGATGAAGCTGGGACCGACGAGTTCTTTCGGAAGGAACACGAGGATGCAGATCATGAAGAAGAGCTCAACACTCACGAGGAGAAGCCCGACGCTCATTCCTGATGTCAGCGGAATGTTGACAACTTCGACCGGCCTGCCCCGAAGGGATGCAAAGGCCGTCCGGGAGTTTGCCCAGGTGTTGATCCTCATCCCAAACCATGCAACACCGTAGGAACCGAGGATACCAAGTATGGAGCAGATAAGGATGATAACCATGTTGCCGAAGGGAGCGTGGGACAATCCCATGAAGTAGTAAACCATACATGCGGCTATCAGGAGCCAGAGGATGAAGAGGAACTTGCCCTGCTGGGCGAGATAGGATTTACAGGTCTCCCAGATAATGGCCGACACATCGAGCATTGACTTGTGCGCAGGCATGTTCTTTGTCTGGTTTGCCTGCATGATGGCGAAGATCAGACCGACAAAACATATGACTATACCGAAATACATGATGCTCAGGCCGCTCATTGCGGAACCGAAAATATTGAACGTCACCGTCGACAGATCCGGCAGGACGATGTCCGCTTCACCCGCGAACGCAGGCAAAGCGACAAGCATAAACATCAATAAAAGCAAGGCTGTGCTAAACCCTTTTTTAAAACTCATTTATGACCTCCTTTGAAATAAATAATGAATAACCGTCATTGCCCTGAAACTACATGAATAGACTTTCTATATTAAACATTTTCCTTTTCGATTGTCAACGAAACATATGAAAAAATTCACAATACTGACCAAGGCTATTCCAATACCGCCATTTTTTTGTGAAAAGGTATGCTTTACCGATAAACGAAGGTACGGCCACTAAGGATAAATTGGTTTCAAACGGTTGAAACTGTTTTCCTATCACCCATGACCCATCTTTTCTTCTTTCCCCATCACCTATAACCCATCACCTATCTTCTACACCCTGAACTGGCTCACAATGCCTTCAAGATCGTTGGAAAGCTTTGCCAGTTCTCCCGACGCCTGAGCGGTCTGTTCCGAGCTCACCGACGTCTCCCGTGAAACAGCCGCTATCTGTTCGATATCACGGTTGATCTCCTCTGATGTTGCGCTCATCTCCTCCGTTGCGGACGCTATCTGCTGGACCATTCCGAGAAGCTCATCGACACTCTCCACGATAATACGCAGAGAATCGCCGGCCTTGCTGGAAAGCTCGACCCCGTTATCCACCTTTTTTGACACGTTGTTCATGACCTTTACGGCGCGGTCGACATCACCCTGTATGGCGTTTATCATGCCGCCGATCTCGGATGTCGAATTCGCTGTCCTTTCAGCCAGCTTGCGCACCTCGTCGGCAACAACGGCAAAACCCCGTCCCTGTTCGCCTGCCCTGGCGGCCTCGATGGCTGCGTTCAGCGCCAGCAGATTGGTCTGGTCGGCTATATCATCAATAACATTGACGATCTCTCCTATCTGGCTGGAGCGTTCCCCGAGTGTGCGGATAGACTCGGCCGAACTTTCGACGGTATTGGCGATCTCTTTGACCTCCTGCATGGACTGGTTGACAACCTGCTCGCCTTCTTTGGCTATCTTTGAGGTATTCGCCGCGGAGCTTGCTATGTTGTTCGTGTTGCGCGCGATGTCCACAACCGTCTGTGACATCTCCACTGAGGCTGCGGCAACCTGCGATGACCTGTTCGCCTGCTCGCCGGAGCCTTTCGACATCTGTTCGGCGCTTGCGCTGAGCTGCTGACCTGCCGAAGATATGCTTGCCGCGGCCATCTTGATGTTGCCGATGACATCCCGCCACTTATCCACCATCTCTTTGGCAGCCTCCATCTCCTCTCCGAACTCGTCCTTCCTGTCCGTCCGGATCTCTATGGCAAGGTTTCCTTTCGCCATTGCCTTCACCGCTTTCGCGTTGCCCCTGATCGCGACAACGATGCTGCGCGTGATGGTGTAGGAGAAAACGATCGCGAGAAGGATAGAGATCACACCGAACACGATAAGGACCATCAAATAGGTGCGGTTCGATTCCCGGATCGAGGTGAACTGATTGCGCACATTGCCCTCCTGGTACTTCACGACCTCCTGCAGTGTTTCGGTTATCACCCTGGCGGCGGTTTTGGTCTCGCCTATGTACACCTGTATCGCGTCCTGGTGCTTTTTGTTCGACGCGTACTCGACGAGTCTGTTGTTGGAATCGCGCGCCTTGCCGATGACGTCCTTGAAGCGAGCTATAAGGTCCTTGCCCTTCTGATCCGTCTCAAGCTTCTCAAGTTTCTCCATGGCCGCACCATAGACCTTTCGCATCTCGGCGAGGTTATGCTTTTCGCCCTCTATGACGGAAATGTCCGTACTGAACGAGATGATGCCCAACGAATTGTTGGCGCCGTATATGGCGCCCATCACCGTATTGGCAAGGACGGCCTTCTCGAAGGCGGTCTCCACGATATGGCCTGCCCCCTTGTCCACATCATAGATTATCTTGTATCCCAACAGGGCCATCAGGACAATGATGACGATGAAAATACCGAAACCCATACCCAGACGTTTCCCTATGGTGATATTGTCAAATAAACGCATGCATCCACCCCGCTCTTTACGTATTTTAAAATAGGATTATGATATATTTAATTAACTTATCGATTTTATTTCAAGAATTATTTTTCGCCAAAGATATTCAAAGGCCAACACCATCGATGATGCTTCCGCAGAACTTGCAGGCACCGCCCTTCATGTTGTACTCCGCTATTGTATATCCGCTTCGCCCGATCACAACCTTCCGGCAATTATAACAATAGGTGTTCTCTCCGTCGCAACCGGGCACATTGCCTTCATACACGTAGCGAAGCCCCTCTTCAAAACCTATCATACGGGCCCGTTCGAGTACTTTCGGGCTGGTCCGCTTCACGTCGATCAGCTTATAGGTGGGGTAAAAGGCGCTCACATGCCAGGGAGTTTCCGCGCCCAGCTCCCCGGCAATGAACCGCGCGATGGATCTTAATTCGTCCTCGCCGTCGTTGTGGCCGGGTATGACAAGCGTCGTCAGCTCTATCCATATCCCGAGCTCTTTGTAGAGCCGTATCGTATCGAGGACCTTCGAAAGCTCCGCCTTGCAGTTCCTGCGGTAAAAGGACTCGCTGAAGCTCTTCAGGTCTATATTGGCGCCGTCGAGAAATGGTCTTATCGCCCTGAGCGGGGCCTCTTCGATGTAGCCGTTGGTTACGAAATTGTTGGCAATCCCCTTTTCCCTGGCAAGGCGGGCGATATCGCAGGCGTACTCGAAAAAGATGGTGGGTTCCGTGTAAGTATAGGATATACTTACACAATGGAGTTCAACGGCTGCCGCGACAACATCTTCGGGGGTCATCTTCTCGCCGAATATCCTCTTTTGCTCACGCGGCAGCTGCGAGATGTCATGATTCTGGCAATGAAGGCACTGGAAATTACATCCCGCTGTCGCGATAGAGAACGCCCGGGACCCGGGGTAAAAATGAAAAAGGGGTTTTTTTTCTATTGGATCCACATGGGAGGCACATGGCAGACCATAAACAAGTGTATAGAGGGTCCCGCCCGAGTTCTCGCGAACGCCGCATATTCCCCTTCCGCCTTCGGTTATGACACAGTTGTGTCGGCAGAGATGGCACTGGAGATCCTTCTCATCCTTCTTTTCGTAGAAAGACGCCTCTTTCATACCTTCCCGAAAATGATCTCGAAAACATCGTCCATGGTCTTCGCCTGAAGGAAAGTGATCTTCTTTTTAACATACTGTGGTATCTCAACGAGTTCGTGGGCGTTCTCGTACGGAATGATGACCTTCTCCATCCGGTTTCGAAGCGCTGCGAGGGTCTTCTCCTTCAGCCCGCCTATGGGAAGGACCCTGCCCGTCAATGTTATCTCACCCGTCATGGCGATCTTTCTGTTGATGGAACGGCCCGTTATGGCACTGAGCATGGCAACGGCCATGGTGATGCCGGCGGAAGGACCGTCCTTGGGAATGGCCCCCTGGGGCACATGCACATGCATCTCGAGGTCGTCAAAGATATCACCGTCTATACCGAGGGTCTCCGCCCTGGATTTGATGTACGTAAGGGCGGCCTGGGTCGACTCCTTCATGACCTCGCCCATGTTGCCCGTAAGGGTCAGTTCTTTTTTTCCTTTTCTGCAGGAGGCCTCGATATACAGCACATCCCCGCCGAACTCCGTCCAGGCAAGACCGCTGGCGACACCGACATAGTCCTGCCGGGTCTGGCTGTCCGGCAGGTATTTTACAGGGCCGAGAAAATCATGAAGGTTCTTCTGTGTGACGGACACCTTCTTTTTTTCGCCTTCTGCCACCCTTCTGGCAACCTTCCTGGCAACTGTGGCTATCTCCCTCTCAAGATTACGGAGCCCCGCTTCTCTTGTATATTCATGGATGGTCTTTTCCATTGCCTTGTCGGATATCTCGAGGCGGGCACCGGTCAGACCGTTTTCGACAAGCTGCTTGGGTACCAGATAACGTCTCGCTATCTCCAGCTTTTCCTGATCCGTATAACCGGGGATGTCGATCACCTCCATCCTGTCACGAAGGGCCGAGGGGATGGTGTCGATCTGGTTTGCCGTCGTTATGAACATGACCTTCGACAGATCGAAGGGCACGTTGAGATAATGGTCGCTGAAGGCGTTGTTCTGTTCGGGATCGAGCACTTCGAGGAGCGCGCTTGCCGGGTCTCCCCTGAAGTCGTTCCCGATCTTGTCTATCTCGTCCATCATGAAGACGGGGTTATTGGTCCCGGCAATCTTTATGAACTGTATGATCCTTCCCGGCATGGAGCCGACATATGTCCGCCGGTGGCCCCTGATCTCCGCCTCGTCCTTCATACCGCCCAGGGATATACGCGAGAACTTGCGGCCTATGGCGCGGGCTATCGATTTCCCAAGAGAGGTCTTTCCGACGCCGGGAGGCCCTACGAAGCAAAGAATTGGGCCCTTCATGTCGGCCTTGAGCTTCATGACGCTTAAGAATTCAAGTATGCGGTCCTTTACCTTGTCAAGGTCGTAGTGGTCTCTGTCAAGGATCGACCGGGCCTTCTTTATATTGATGTTGTCCTTCGTTGACTTGCTCCATGGGAGTTCCACGAGCCATTCCAGGTATGTCCTGACCATAGTCGATTCCACAGCGTCAGGATGCATCATGTCGAGGCGCTCGAGCTGTTTCTTGGCCTCTTTCTCCACTTCTTTGGGCATTTTGGCCTTTTTTATGCGCTTTCGCAGCTCCTCGACCTCTTCGGTGCGCTCATCGCCCTCGCCAAGCTCCGTGCGGATGGCCCTCATCTGTTCCCGCAGGAAATACTCCCGCTGGGACTTGGACATCTCCTCTTTGGCCTGTGAAAGTATCTTTGCCTGCATGTTGAGCAGTTCGATCTCTTTACCGAGGATCTCGGAAAGCTTTCTTAAGCGTTCCACGGGATCTACGATCTCGAGGATCTCCTGGGCCTTGTCGACGGCGATCCCGAGATTTGCGGCCGCGATATCGGCAAGGCGCCCCGGTTCGTCAATGGTATCGAGGACCATGAGGATATCGGGCGGCACCATCCTCCCCATGGAGACAACCTTCTCCATCTCTTCCTTGACATAGCGCATGAGCGCCTCTATCTCGAGGGTGATCTCGGTTATGATGGGCTCTTCGATCTGTTTTATCTGGACAAGGAAGGTGGGTATCTCCTGGATATATTCCTCGATCAATGCCTTCTTTATCCCCTGGATGAGGACTTTCACCCTTCCGTCGGGGAGCCTGAGCATGCGCATGATCTGCGACACGACACCGACAGTATAGATCCTCTCCGGCAGGGGGTCCTCGTCTGTAAGGTCTTTCTGGGCCGCCACCACTATGAGACGGTCCTGGGAAAGGGACTTCTCGACGGCATTGATGGACATGTCCCTCCCCACGAAAAGGGGAAGGATGACCGACGGGTACATGACCATATCCCGCACCGGTAAAAGGGGTAAAATATCAGGTATATCAATATGTTCGTATTCCGTCATTCTCTGTGTTGCCTCCGTTTTTATGCTGCAAAAAAGACTTGAAATGCCCGATACGTCTCAAAGATGTCGAGCTTGTTTGACAGTTCATATGGTGAGTGCATGGTCAGGATGGGTGCCCCGCAGTCAATGATGTCCATACCGTAAACGGCAAGGTGTTTCGCCACCGTGCCTCCTCCTCCTTCGTCTATCTTCCCGAGTTCTCCCGTCTGCCAGATAACGCCTTCCTTATTGAAGAGCCTCGCTATTTCGCCTGTGTATTCAGCACTGGCGTCGCTGGCACCAATCTTGCCCATGTGGCCGGTGTATTTCGTCACGCATGGGCCGCGGCCAAGATAACAGGCATTCTGTTTTTCGTGGGCCTCCTGGAAGGTAGGATCGACGGCCCCGTTGACGTCGGCGGAGAGGGCCTTCGATCTGAAGAGCACCTTCCTCACGAGGGCCTCGTCGGCCTTTATCCCCATCCCGGCCATTATATCGTCAAGGAAAACTTTCAGAAAGGCGGACCTTATACCCGTTGCGCCTTCGGACCCGATCTCCTCCTTGTCTGTGAAGATGGCAAGACAATGTCTTTTCGGGTCCCTGATGCCGCAGAAAGCTTTCAGCAGGGTATAGGCCGACACCCGGTCGTCCTGGCCATAGGCGCCGATCATGCTGCGGTCAATGCCGACGTCCCTCGCCTTGAAGGCAGGTACAACCTCCAGTTCGGCGGTGATAAAATCATCTTCGGATATATCATGGAAATCTTTCAGCATTTTCAGCACATATTGTTTGACGGGTTCCCTTTCCGTGCCGGTGAGCGGCAAACTCCCGAAAAGCAGGACCAGCTTTTCACCATCTATGGCATCGGCAAGCTTCTTCTCGTCCTGCGTCTTCCTGGAAAGGTGGGGCAGGAGGTCATCGATGAGAAAAACGGGATCATCGTCCTTCTCTCCTATGCAGATATCCACCGTCGCGCCGTCCGCCTTCACGACCACGCCGTGTATGGCCAGCGGGCAGGCGACCCACTGGTATTTCTTTATGCCCCCGTAATAATGGGTCCTGAGCAGGGCAAGATCAACATCCTCATACAGGGGATTCTGTTTGAGGTCGAGGCGCGGCGCGTCCAGGTGGGCCACCACTATATTGAGCCCTTCCGCGATATCGCCGCTACCCCGTATATAAGCCATAACCTCTTTACCCCGGTTGACGGCAAAGGCCCTGTCCTTTGTGAGATCTGTCGTAAAACCATTTTCGCCAAGGGACCCGGTGATGCACCGGACGGCCTCACGCTCCGTTTTTGCCCGGTCGAGGAAGTCTTTGTAGCCTTCGGCGAAGGCGTATATCTCTTTTATGTCCTCTTTTGTTTTTAATTTCCAGCCCGATTGTCTTTGCATGGGGTCCTTTCAGGTTATCAGAATAGTCCCGACGAGTCAATAACGCCCCGGAAGGGGTTAACGGGTATTGGTGGAGGCGGTGGGAATCGAACCCACGTCCAGAAAAGAAGACTTCAGAGAGACTACATGCTTAGTCAGCGTATTATATCTCGGACAGGAAAGCACCCGCTGACAGGTTCTTTACTGCCCCAGCCTATAAAGGTTTCACCCGGCGCTATAGACATTACGCCGGACTATCCTGCTAAGATGACACCATACACGGACCTAGAAGCAGGAAGAAGGTCCGGATGATGTAGCTGCTCTAGGCAGCTAGTGCGTACTCGTGAGAGTCTGCAGTTATGTTTAGTTCCGCTTGGGTACGGGTAAGCAGTAACCCGGCATGCCTCTCTGACCCTCGCTTCCCTGTCGAAGCCAGTCGCCCCCGTCATCGAATTCGTTCCTCTCGTTCCATTAAGCGTTTCTCGTCTTTACGCCTGATTCCCTCCCTCTTGTCATAGAGTGTCTTTCCTTTTGCCAGCGCCAGCTCCATTTTAGCCCGGTTACGCTGATCGAAATAGAGCGAAAGGGGTATGAGCGTATATCCCCGTTCTTTCACCTTGCCGATGAGTTTGTCGATCTCCCGTCTGTGCATGAGGAGCTTTCTCGTTCTCTTTGGCTCGTGGTTGTATATGTTCCCGCAGGAATAGGGACTTATATGGGCGTTGACAAGAAAGACCTCGCTGTCCTTTATCTTTGCGTAGCTTTCCTTCAGGTTCGCCCTGCCTTCCCTTAACGACTTCACTTCCGTACCGGTGAGGACAATGCCCGTTTCGAACTTCTCCTCGATGTGGTACTCGTGATATGCCTTTCTGTTCGTGCAAATAACTTTCATACGCCTATAATATAGCACAGATCGGGGGGAAAGAACAGAACCCGGGTGAGACCGTGAAGCGTAAGGCGTGACAAGAAACCGTGAAGCGTAAACCGTAAGGCGTAGGGCGTTTAAAGACCGTAAAGCGTAAGGCATTAAAAGATCTTTTGCATTTCACGTCCTCATTTACACCTCACGCTTTACTCTTCACGGTCTTTTCAGGTTTCTATGATGGGTATTTCGATGATGAACCGGGCGCCCTTCGGGGTATTATCCTCCACTTTGATCCTGCCGTGGTGCTCCAGGATGATGGAATGGACGATGGCAAGGCCGAGGCCCGTGCCTTCCTTGTCTTTGGTAAAATAAGGATCGAAGACCTTTTCCTTGTCCTCGTCGGGCACTCCCCTGCCGGTATCTGCGAACTCTACTATGCCGGCGCGCTTCAACCTGTCATATTTCGTGCTGACCGTGATCGTTCCTTTCTCGCCGTCGATCGCCTTCACAGCGTTGGTTATGAGGTTTATGAAAACCCTCTTGAGCCCGTCACGGTCCACCCTGACAAGAGGGATCTCCTCATTTTCAAAACTTATGGAGATATTGTGGTAGAGATTCCGGTAAAGATCAAGGGTCTCATCGACAACGATATTGATGTCCTCAAGCGTCCTGGCCTGCGACGTACGGGTCAGCTTGGTAAGTTCATTGACGATCCCCTTGATATCATCGACGGACCGTATGATGACCGACGTCGTTTCATCGAGGACGTCCTTGTCGGCACCGGTGAAACGGGTCATGATCTTCCTGCGGATGCGTTCCGCCGAAAGGACGATGGGTGTCAGGGGGTTTTTGATCTCGTGGGTCAGCTTACGGGCCACTTCCCGCCATGTTGCGAGTTTCTCCGCGCGTACGACATGGGTAATATCGTCAAAAGCAATGATGAAACCGTCCACCCGGTCGCCTTCATCCTTGAGCGCGGTAAGCGAGGCCCGAAGATAGGTTATGTCCTTCTTGAGATTGAGCCTCAGGTCTTTTGTGATGCTGCCGCCTCTGGAAATCCTTACCTCCCTCAGGAAAGACTTTGTGAGGGCCTTGAAGTCGTTGCCGAAAACCTCCCTCAAGGACAAGCCTTCCAGATTTTCCCTGTCAACCCCGAGTATTACGCGGGCCGCCTTGTTCGCGAGAAGAATGCCGCCCCTTTTGTCCGTCGATATTATACCCGTGGCCACATTGTTGAGTACAAATTCCAGCGAACGTTTCTTTTCCTCTATCTCGTCTTTGGCTATTTTCAGTTCCTGCGCCATGCTGTTGAATGCCTTCACGAGAGTGCCGATCTCGTCCTTCCCGCGGTCTTCCAGGTTGATATCGAACTTCCCCTTCGCAATGATGGCCGCGCCTTCCTTCATCTTTTCTATAGGCACGGTGATCTCTGTTGCCATCTTGATGCCGACCCAGAGGGAAACGAAGATCGTCAGAATGGTAATGAGAAAGAGAGGGATGATAAAGCTGTATTTCAGCACCTTCTTGAAGACGCGCGATTCCCTGAATTCCTTGCTCGTAACGGCGATCTGCTTTATCCTCTCGGTGCCCTTGATCTTTATGGTATCGCCGAGAAAGAGCATGCCCGCCACCCTGCCCGTTTCGTCGTGAATGCTCTGCCCGGCGACGAGCATCTCCCCCTCATCGGCGGGGATGATCTCCCTGGAGGGGCTCTGGCGCATGAACTCCTTCAATCTGGACAGGACCTTTTTATCTGAACCGTCAGGCCCTCCGGAACGCACAAGGACACCTGTCGAGACATCATAGACTGCGAGATATCCGAGAAGGTGCATCTTTTCATATCGTTGGAGAAAGCTTCTCAGGCCATTCTCATCTCCCACCATGTTCTTCTTCTCTATCTCCTTCACCATCATCGAACCTATCCTGGTGTAACGCTGGAATATTTCCTCGTAATGCAGTTTTGAAAGTTCCAGGGCGCTTTCCATGGTGTCTTCCACCTGCTGGCTGAACCACCGGTCCATGCTCACGTAAAAGAAACCCGTCGCCAGCAGAAAAAGGGTGAAAGAAGGGACGATGGAGATAAAAAGGAGCGTTGAGGTCAGCTTTTTCTTAAGACCCGAACCCCAGATGCCCCTCCTTTTTTCGATATACGCCTTGAGGATGATGCGGGTGATGAGAAAAAGCAAAAGCAGTATGAGCAGGAGGTTGATGTTGAGGACAATGACAAGCAGTTTGTTCTCCCACACCGGGAAGAAACGGGCAAAATTGGGCAGCTTCGTTTCGATCAGGACGAGCGCCCCGAAGGCGGCGAGGATACTGACGATGAAATAGAGCTCTTTCTTGAATTTCATGATGTTTTTCCAAAACATCAGGTCATAGGTTATGGGCCATAGGTTATAGGAAAAGCAAAAAACCTTTCTTCCCCATAACCCATGACCTATCACCCATTACCTGTCTTCTCATTACCTGTCCTTTATAGCCACAAAATTTACCTGGCGTTCGTTCCGGGCGCCCCTGCGGTATGAAGCGAAAACACCGCCGCTGCAATAGGTGCAAATTCCGACATCGTGGACAGCCCGTATGCCTTCGTCTTTTAAAAGCTCTCCGTTGGCCTTTGCAAGGTCCAGGAACAACCTGTCGTTCCTGCGGGAAAAAACGTCTTCCGGAAAGCCCTCGTGCATGAAAGCGTCGCAGACCTCCGGGCCCACCTCGTAGCAGCAGCCGCGGATGGACGGGCCGAAAAGCGCGATCATGCGCTGCCTGGCAGCCCCTCTTTCAACCATCATGTTCAGGGCCTTTGTTGTTATCTTCTTCAGTGTGCCGCGCCACCCCGCGTGGACGATGACAGCCATTGGAAAGGCCGGGTCTGCAAGGACCACGCAGAGGCAATCCGCCGTCTTGATAACGCCTGCGATACCCCGCCTGGCAAGGAGGATCCCGTCACCCCTCCCGGGCCTGTCACCATTATCTGCAACATGGATCTCTTGCCCGTGTTCCTGCTGCAGGGCAATGGCGTCCTCCAGGGAAAAGGCGTCCAGAAAGGCCCTGCCCTCCTCTTTGTCAAATACCGAAGAGGGTGATCGCCTTGTAAAGAACCCATGGATGATCCCCGCCGCGGTCAACTCCGGCAGGTGGTAATATTCCCAACCGCTCTTCTTTTCAAGAACGAACTCCGTCATGGCCCTCACCCTCGAATCAGCTCTGGAGATTCCAGCCTTCGCCGCAGCGGCGCATCACATCGCGTGGCCGGATTTTTTGAGAGCTTGCGCCGCATGTCTATCATACTGTAGTTTAATGGTTTTTTGCCGCTATTGTCCACGGTGTTTTTCAATGAAATGTCTCATGTCATCCGGGATCGGCGCCTCAATGACCACGGCTGCCCCCGTGACGGGATGGGCAAACTCTATCCGGCATGCGTGAAGCAGCGGCCGCGGCGTGAGGTTCTTTGCCTTTCTCCCGTATGTTTCGTCACCGACAACGGGATGCCCGGTGTGACCCAGGTGCACCCGAATCTGGTGGGTCCTGCCCGTTTCAGGATATGCCTCAACACAGGCAAAGCCTGCGAGCCTCTCCAGAACCTTGAACGACGTTCGGGCCGCCCTGCCGCCGGTCTTCAGAACGGCCATTTTCTTTCTTTCCACGGGATGCCTGCCGATATTCCCATCCACTTTCCAAGAGTCCCTGCCGGGCTTCCCCTCAATAACGGCCCTGTATGTCTTGCGAACCTTCCTGTCTTTAAAAAGCCCCGAAAGCCTCTCCTGGGTGGCCATGTCCCTGGCGACAAGTATGACCCCCGTTGTCCCCTTGTCGAGCCGGTGAACAATCCCCGGCCTCATACCCGCCAGTGAATCTTCGTTCCGTCCTGTTTCATCCGTATCACGCTTTTCCGAACCCGGAACCTGAAATCTGGAACCTCGTCTCTGCATGTACCCCAACACCGCGTTCACGAGCGTCCCCGAGCTGTGGCCGAAAGAGGGGTGGACGACCATTCCCGCCGCCTTATTTATGGCAAGAAAGTATTCGTCCTCATAAAGGATGTCGAGAGGTATCTCTTCAGCAGCGAGTTGAAGGGGTTTTTCTTCGGGGACCTCCCCCTCGATCTCCATGTGTTCCTTGAGCCGCATGGAAGGCTTGGGGGCCCTGCCGTCAACGCGGACATATCCGCTGTCGATCATCTCTTTCACTTTTGTACGCGTCAGGGAAAGCTTTTCAGAGAGAAAGACATCGAGCCTTATATCGCTCAGGTCACAGGTGATGCTGAACCTATCGGGCATTTGTGAGAACCGAGGCCACTCCGGCGACAAGATCCTTTTCATCCTGTGCGAGGATCGTCCTCATGTCGAGGATGAGGACCTCTTTTTCGATCCTGGCAACGACGGGAACCGGAAGATGTCTTAATCTTTTTTCCAGACCATCTATGGTTATTGTGCTGGGCCTCAAGGCCAGGCCGACCGACGGGATCACCATGTCGGGGAAACTCCCGCCGCCCACTTCAGAATAGATATCGACAACGGACACTGTTTCCCCGGGACAGCTCTTTTTCAACTGCGAGGCAAGCCGCCTGGCCCTCTTTGCCAGGGCGTCCTTATCCTCGAGGACCATCCTGATAGTAGGAATGCCGGCTGCCGCGGACCGCGCGTCAAGGCAAAGCAGCAATGTCGCCTCAAGACCTGCGAGGGTGAACTTGTCAGGGCGCAGGGCCCGGGTCATGGGATTTTTCTTCATGGCCTCAAGGCACCCCCTCTCGCCGATGACGATCCCTGCCTGGGGAGCACCGAGCAGCTTGTCGCCGCTGAAGGAAATGACATCAAAGCCTTTTTTCAGTTCATCGCGTATCAAGGGTTCATCAAGCGTCTCAAGGCCTTCGAAGTTGTAGAAAAGTCCGCTTCCCGTGTCGAAATAAGTGGGAATATTGTATTTTTTCCCCAGCTGTACCAGTTCTTCCGATGAGGCCTCGTGGGTGAAGCCGCGGATGCGGTAATTGCTCGTGTGGGCCTTCATGATGAGCCCGGTGTTCTCGCCGATCGCCCGCTCGAAGTCCTCGATATAGGTCCTGTTCGTCGTTCCCACTTCCTTCAGGACGGCACCGCTCTTTTTCATCACGTCAGGTATCCTGAAGGAACCGCCTATCTCGATAAGCTCACCCCTCGCGATGATCACCTCTTTCCCTTCCGCGAGGGTATTGAGGATAAGGAAGACGGCACCGGCATTGTTGTTGACCACAAACGCCTCTTCGGCGCCGGTAAGCCTCTTCAGGATCGACGCGCAATGGACATAACGGCTGCCCCTCGCACCTTTTTCTATATCATATTCAAGGTTGGAATAGCCGGTGGCAACCTTCACTATGGCATCGACGGCCCTTTTGGCAAGAAGCGACCTCCCCAGGTTCGTGTGGATGACAACTCCTGTCGCGTTTATCACCCTCTTCAAACCGGGCTCCATGAGGGCCGCGGCCCTGGCACCCACATCTTTCACGATCTCCTTGATGGATGGGACCACGGTTGCCCTCCCTTCCTTGATGGCGAGGCGCAATGAGCCCAGATATTCACGAAGGGCATCCTTTGCGATAGACTCGGGGCAGGCGGCCACGAGCGTCTTCCATCCCGCGCTTGCAATGATCGCGTCAACCTTTGGTATCTGTCTCAAAAGTGAATTTGGCATGTTTCATACTTTTTAACATAAGGGGAGAGGTTTGGCAAGAAAGAGGGGAGAGAATGACGCCCCTCCCTTTGGCAAAGGGAGGACGGGGGGATCTCTTACCTGAACGCTCAAACATTCAAGCACTCAAGCCGTCTTTATCTCACGCCCGCATAGCCCTTCGGGCTTCGCTGGAGCCCACGAAGGACACGGAGAAAAGCTTAAAAGAATCGCGCCCGGATTCCGAAGCCTTCCAGAATCCGGACGCACTCCGATCGCCTGCGGCGATAGCAAGGCGATCATGGACAATGCTCCTGCCATATATTTGGTGAGTGTGATGTGATAATACAGGTTTCTTTTTCCATCCCGCTTCGTCAAAGATCGAAAGGCGGGATCGAAAGTGCCCCTTAACCCGGGAAGGCTTCTGGGTTAAGGGGCGAAAACAGTTTTTGCCCTCCTCAGTGTCCCCTGTGTGCTCAAGTGAGGAGTGAAACGACGAACGGGCGTGAGATAAGGTCTTTAAATGAAAAAACTTATTTTTGGACAGGTGTGGGCATTGAAACTCAGTTATCGATCATTTCTGCGATCTCCATCTTCACATCCACGATCGTGCAGCCCCTGCCTTCTTCGTGGACGATGACGGGGTTGATGTCGAGATTTACAACACCGGGATTTTCCATGAGCAGATGCGAGACCTTTACAATGACATCCTTAAGGGCGGCAATATCAGCAGGCGTCTTCCCCCGGGCGCCCTTGAGGATGGCATGGCCCTTAAGCTGCCCGATCATCTCTGCCGCAGCCGCGTCATCAACGGGGGCCACGCGGATCGACCTGTCGGCCACAACCTCAACATATATGCCGCCCAGTCCGCAGACGATGACCGGTCCGAATTCCCTGTCGAGACGCCCGCCTATGATGATCTCGTAACCTGCAGGCGCCATCTTCTGAACAAGGTACCTGTGCGCACTGATTGCATCCAGGGCTCTTGCCAGCCCTTCGGGCCCGCCGATGCCTGTAAATACACCTGCGGTCTCGGATTTGTGCAGCACTGAACCATCGCCTGTCTTCAGCGCGACAGGGTAGCCGAGCCGGGCGGCGGCGGCCAGGGCCTCCTCGCGGTCTTTCGCCACATGGTGGCCGGCAACGGGAAGGCCGTAGCGCGACAGCAGGGAAAAACATTCCTCCGGCTCCATGAAACGCCTGTCTTCCGTCTTTCTCCCGATGCCGGGGAAAGACTGTACCGCGCCCGCTTTGCCTGATGCGCTTCGTCTTTTCACCCTTCCAAGATGATGCTCGTAAGACCATGAAAGGGTCTTCAACGCCTGGTCGACATCGGTGAAGACGGGAAAGTCGGCAGCGTCCTTGATGGCGAACCACTCACCGCGGTTCGTCACGACACATAGCGCCACCGGCTTGCCGCATTCCGGAGTAACCCGCGCGGCGTGCCTTATGAATTCCCTTATCTTTGTGCCGTCACTCTCCGAGCTGTAGGTAACGACAAAAACGACACCATCGACGCCTTCCTCCGCGAGGGCCGCATCCAGTATGGTGCCATACTCATCAAGATCATAAACATCCCCGATATCAAGCGGGTTTGTCGCCGCGATGACCTTGAGCTTCTTCTCCATTACGGTCTGCATGAAGCCTTCGGAAAACTTCGCAAACTCAAACCCGTACCGGTGCGCAGCATCAGCGCAGATAACACCGTGTCCGCCGGAGCGCGATATCAGGGCGAGCCTCCTTCCTTCAAGTACCGGCAGGCTGAATATCTTGAAACAATCCACCATCTCCAGGAAATTTGTCACCCTGACAACGCCGGCCTGTCTCATGGCGGCGTCCGCCACGTCGTCGTCGCCGGCAAGTGCGGTCGTGTGGAACTTCGCTATCTCACCGCTTGCTTCGCTCCTGTTGGCCTTTAGTACGACAACGGGTTTTTCCGTTGACGCGGCAAGGCCCATAAACCTCCTGCCGTCCGAGAAGCTCTCCAGGTAAAGTCCGGCTACGACGGTACCCGGATCCAGCAAAACATATTCAAGAATGTCATTTTCATCCGTCATGAGCTTGTTGCCGATGCTGACAAGCTTCCTCAGACCTACGTTCTCCACGCTGCAGAACATGCAGGTGTCGTAAAAGACCCCTCCGCTCTGGGAGATGAGCGATGCGCTTCCCTGTTTAACATATGCCTGGTTGATGATGAAAAAGGGAAGGACAACGCCTGCCTCGACATTGACCACGCCGAAGCAGTTGGGGCCTATGAGCTTCATCCCGTAGCGCCCGGCTATGGAACACACCTCATTTTCCAGGGATGCACGGTCGTCTGACAGTTCGCCGAAACCTCCGGATTCGAGGATAACGCGGCGTATGCCCTTTCTGCCGCAAGCTTCAAGGGTCCCGGGGACATACCGGGCAGGAATGAGCATAACGGCAAGCTCCGGAACATCGCGCACTTCTTCAATGTTCCTCAAAACCCTTCTGCCTGCCACAACACCGCCAGAAACACCTACGGGATGAATATCCCCCCTGAAGCCAAACCGTACAAGGTTCTCAACGATAATGCGGGCAAGATTTGACGGCGTGTCTGAAACACCGAAGACCGCAATACTGCCGGGGTAAAAAAACTTTTCCATAACGGGAGGTCCTCCGAACCGGTCGCAATGAGCCTTAAGTATAACCCGCAAGGCCTGTAAAAACAAGGGCTGACGTATCCCCGGACGGTGTTGACAAGGAAGGTTGTCTTCTGCTAACATTCCGTAAACGCGGGGGGATTCGACCGAGAAAAGCACAATCATGCGGCATTCATCATAAATATGGCGAAAACCGTTTTCGTACCGGAACCGTTACGAAAACACCCTGTTGACCACTACCGGGAGGAAAAACCCTTGAAATGTCCAGCCTGCAATACCCTCATTGCCGAAGCGGCGGCCCGCTGCCCCGCATGCGGCTCATCCTTCGGTGAGGACCTGCAAAAAAGGCTCGCATACTACTTTTCTCTTCGCCACGAATGGGAACAGCTGATGATGACAAGCAGCACCCTTAACCGGCAGCTCAAGGACCTCGCCGGCACGATCCTGAGCCTTGAACAGTCCATCGAAGCCGACCTTGCAGGATCGGGCCAGCCCGAAGCAAGACAGGGCGAGGCACAGCGGTCCGCCGTGGAAGCCGAACCTGTCAGAGTAAGCGCCGCGCCGCGAAAAATACCTGGTGCACCCGGAGTTTTCGCTCAAAAAGCACCGGCCGGTAAAACGGAAGATTTAACGGACAGGCTTAAAAAACAGCTCTTTGACCCCGAATTCAAGATAGGCCAGAAGGCGCTTCTTTTTGTCGGCATTGTCACCATGGTATTCGGCGTGGCATTCTTTCTTAAATATTCCTTCGAGCAGGGATGGGTAGGACCGGCGGGAAGGGTCGCGCTTGCTTATCTCTGGGGAATGGCCTTCCTTCTGGCTGGACACGTAATAAAGCAGAGAAAGTTCCCCGCTTTCGGACTTTCGCTTTTCGGCGGCGGGATCGCGGTCCTCTATTTCGCCACCTACGCGGCATTTCAGATATACCAGCTTTTACCGCAAAATTTGTCATTCTTCGTAATGGTCCTCATAACGGTGCTCGCCTGCGCCACGGCCATTGTCTACGAAACCCAGGCACTGGCCATACTTGGCCTCATCGGAGGTTTCATGACACCGGTGTTGCTCTCGACCGGCCAGGACAACTACATGGTGCTCTTTTCCTACATGACCCTGCTCAATCTGGGAATTCTTGCCATCTCCCTCAAAAAACGCTGGGTGCTCCTGCAATACATCGGTTTTGCGGTCACATGGATACTGTACTCTGCGTGGTATGCCGATCATTACGGTCACGGCGGCCACAAATTCTGGGCGGCCCTTGCTTTCCTCAACGTCTTTTACCTTCTTTACAGCATCATTCCTTTTGCATACCACTTTATGAACCGGGAAAAACACGACCTCAAGGGGTTTTACATACTCATCCCCAATTCGATCATCGCCTTTTCCTATAACTATTTCATGATACAGGGCCGCTATTCGGCGCAGTGGGTGAGCATCATAACCCTCGCCTATGCATTCCTGTTCATGATCTTCGCCTATCAGATATACCGTCAGGGGGAAGACCAGCGCGAGGCCTTTGTGGTGATGCTTCTGAAATCGTCCTTTTTCCTCATCCTGACCGTCCCGCTTCTCTTCTCGAAACACTGGATCACGGTGTTCTGGACGCTGCAGGCCGTGACCCTGCTCCTGGGGGCGAAGAAGCTGTCAAAGGGCAGCTTTTTTCTGGTGTCCTGCGGGCTTCTCGCGTTGGCACTCTTCAAATTTATCACATACGACATGGGACACGTCTTCAGATACAACCTCCATCCGTCCATGCTCTATATACGGAGGTCTTTCGGGTACCTCATAATGGAGAGATGGCTCACCGGGACGATCCTCATCGCCTCGCTCTATCAATTCGTGCGGGTCACCGGCAACAAGGCAATGGGTGGACTGCCCTTCCTGAATGACCGGGGAAGGTCGCTTGCGCCGGTATTTGCCGCACTTTTCGGCGGACTGCTTTTCATCGTCGTGACCCTTGAAACATCTGCCTATTTCCACGATTATTTAGGACAGGCCCGCTTCGCCGCCATTTCCGTGGTCTGGACACTTTTTTCAATGTCCATCATGGTCCTGGGCTTTAGCAGGAACAACGACAGGATGAGAAAAGTTGCCCTGGGGCTCTTTTTCGTAACCGTCCTCAAGGTCTTTTTCTTCGATATCAGCAGGATCAGCACACCCTACCGCATTCTTTCATTCATTGTGCTGGGGCTCATCCTGATCCTTGTCTCATACCTTTACAACAAGGCAAAGCAGCGGCTGCTGGAGACGCAAAAGGACGAAGGAGCGAAAAGCGATGGGACATAAGATTCACCTGGCGGCCCTGTTTTCTTTCGCTGCCGTCACCCTGACGGCGCCCTGCATGTACGGGGCGGACACAGGGACGGTCAATTTCCCATACAAGGCCGGGATAGAAGGCAAAACAACGAAAAACAAGCTGTACCGTGCCGCCATCGGCGCCGAGGTCCTCGAAAAATGCGGAGGAGGCTGCAGCAGCGCGCGGATCTTCGATTCGGCCGGACGGGAGATCCCCTTCGTGATCCTCGAAGAAAGGACAACACAGGGCCCGCCGGAAAATCATACACTCGAAGTCCTTTCCCTGGACGAAAAGAACGGTCAGTCGATAATAACACTCAGAAGGAACTCTGAGAAGACGGGAAACGTCAACAGGATGGACGTGACGACAACTGACCACGATTTCCACAAACACGTCGCCATCGACGGCAGCAACGACCGGATAAAATGGCAACAGCTCGGCCAGGGCAGTATATACGATTTTTCATCGCAGGTCGGATTGAGGCACACCACGATCGCATTGAAAGAGAACGGGTACCGCTTCCTCCGGTTTGTAATGAAAGACGCGATGAAACAGCCGACAGGGCAAAAACTCAGGCTCCGCTATGAAGGGCTTGATTTTTCCACTGCCCGGCCCGCGGACAGGAAGATCGGCATAAGCGGTTTTGCCGTTTCACTTCAAAAGGAAACCGGGGAAACAACGGCATATGACGAGGCCGCCATTTCCCCGGTCATAACACATGACAAAAGACGCAAGACCACAGAAGTCCTCATCGATACCATACTGCCCGTGGAAACGGTCATCTTCGAGATAGACAACCCCTATTACCTCCGCAATGTGGCAATCTACGGATCAAAGACAAACGCAAAGGACGGCATGGTGAAGCTTGGCGGGACCACCATTCACAATCTTTCCATCGCTGAAAAGAAAGAGGTCAAGAACCATGTCGACATCCCGCGAAGGTCCGACCTCCGTTATTACATGGTCGTCATAGAAGACCAGGCAAATCCCCCCTTGCAACTGGTAAAGACAACCCTCAGATGGGTGCGCAAACAGCTCTTCTTCATTGCCCTCGATGATGGCCGGCATTACTGGCTATATGCGGGAGATCCATCCGCCCCGCCAGCCGCCTATGACATCGCTGCCGTCGTCAGGGCAGACAACCGGGAAAGCCATGACGCTCAAATGCTGACCATTGGACCTGTCATCTCGAACAGTGATTACAAACCCTCAACGGACAGCGTCAAAAAAGAACGGACAGAAAGGTTCGTTCTCATGTCCGTTGTCATGCTCCTTGTCCTGGTGGCGGCATGCTTTCTCTACCGGTTATGGAAAAAAGCGGCGGACAGGGGAGGGCAGGACGATGCCTCCCGCGGCAATTAAGTTATCCTGCTGCATGACCCTGGCATAAAAGGAGAGAACAATGTGCAAAAAAGAAGAAGCCCTTTCCATGTTCAACGGCGGCCTTAACTGTGCGCAGGCAGTTTTAGCGTCGTTCGCTGATGAGTTAGGATTGGACAAAGAAAAAGCCCTCATGATCGGCAGCGGGTTCGGGGCGGGAATGGGGAGAATGGCCCTTACCTGCGGGGCCGTGACGGGCGCCTTGATGGTGCTCGGGCTTAAATACGGATATACATCGGGAGAAAACAGGCAGGCTAAAGATAGATCCTACGGTCTCATAAAAGATTTTATACTGGAATTCTCGAAACAAAACGGCTCCATAGTATGCCGCGATCTGCTTGGTTGCGACGTCTCAACACCTGAAGGCCTCGTTTTTGCGCAGGAGAAAGGTCTTTTTCACACCCTTTGCCCTGAATATGTCAGAAGCTCGGTTGCGATACTGGAAGAAATGCTCACGAGATGAAAACAGGTGATAAGGCATGACGATATCCTGAACATTTTTGGTTGACCCCTGCCTTCAATAAAAAAGTTGCGACAGCCCGAACAAGAAGTGATATAATGTAAACAGATGAAAAACAAGATTACCATAACCGTTATGCTGCTTATCTGCCTGTCCATGGCGATGCCTTCACTGGGACATTCACGCCGTTACTATGGGGGGTGCTATGGCGGCTGCGGAGGCTATTACAGATCAAGCGACTACTGGGTACCGGCGGCCGTGGTAGCGGGTTCCATACTCGTCGGCGCCGTGGTCATTGGGGCGATTGTTCAGAACTCAAGGCAACAGGGCGTTCCTCAGCAGACATCTTACGGCGCTATCGATCAAAGACAACCCTATGCCTCACCGGACCCCGATTTCATCGCCAAATACGGTAAGGCAGAGGCCCCTGGCGAATGGATTATCGTACCAGGACAGCAGGTGGGTGACAAATACGTTCCCGCCCACCGGGTTTTCGTTCCCAAACCCTGAAAAACCAGTTTTAACCGCTTGAATGTAAAAAACGTCTATTCTTCATAAATTTTTTTTGCTGTTAACACTCAAGCCGTTCAAGCCGTCTTATTCAGCCATAAATTCCCTGTAGCACGCACTGCCGCGTATATTGTCAAAATCCTTTTCTCTTATGATAATATTAGTATCGCGGAGGCCCCCTTTTTCATAAGCTGTTTTCAACCATTTGCATGCTTCGGGGGCGTTCTTTCTCAGGGCTTCGATCCTGGCAAGAAGCATTATGGCGGAAAGATCATTCGGTTTCAGTTCCAGCGCCTTTTTTATGTCATAGGCGGCGTTCCCGTACAATGCGGCCTCTTTATATAATGCTCCTCTTGTAACATACAATCCCGCGTTATCAGGATTGATCTCGATAGCCCTGTTAAAATCCTTCAGTGCCTTATCCGGTTTGTGATCGAAAACATAAATCAGGCCCCGTTTATAGTAGGAAAGTGCCTGCCCGGGATTAATCTCTATGGCCTTATCCAGGTCCTGTATCGCCTTGTCGTATTTTTTCAATGAAGCATTGATATCGGCCCTGTCAAGGTAGGCCTGCCAGAAGCCAGGCGCGATCTCTATCAGCAAGTCGTAATCCACAAGCGCCTCTTCGTAATGCTTCAGCTTTTTAAGGATAAGCCCCCTGCCGAGAAGGCTCAGAAACTCCTTCGGTTTGAGCTCAAGAGCCTTGCCATAATCTTCAAGCGCCTTCTGCTGCAAACCTGTCGCCGCATAAGTATTGCCCCGGAAGCTCAGGGCCCTGGCATTCTTCGGATCAAGTTCGACAGCTTTGCCAAGATCTTTGAGCGCCATGTCGTATCTCTTTTCATAGTAGTGGACGATGCCGCGATGCATATATGCAGGCACGCTTTTTGGATCTATCTCTATGGCCTTCGAAAAATCCTCAACGGCTTTGGCAAATTCCCTCCTGGCCTCATAAACCTGTCCCCGCCCGACATACATAAGATCCCCGTCGGGATAGAGGGAGATGGCCCGGTTAAAGTCCTCTATTGACTTCTCCGCATTCCCGAGGCCCTTATATGCAAAAGCCCGGTAGCCATAGATCACACCCAGTTCTTTTCCGGAGAATTTTCCTGATCCGATCTCCCCCGTACACTCATCGATCGCCTTTTGAAATTGTCTTTGTGCCACAAATCCGGCGCACTTCGAGTCTGCGCATATGCCCGGCATTGAAATCAGCAGCGCAAGAACAAAGAGAGCCATTGTTCGAAAAAATCTCATCATCCCTCCCTGGACAGATACCTTTTTATCCTGCCGATACTTTACAACATTCGTACAAAATATCAAAGCAGGTTCAGGACCAGTTCCCTTCTTTGTCTCCTGCCCTGGATACCCTCAGATGTTATTATCCTTCCTTTTCCCTGTTCTATCTATAACCGGGTATTTTTTTGTTTTCACTTTATTATTTTTTTGGCTTATTGTCTGTTCTCTTTAAAGCTTTGTGCAGACCTTCATACCGTGGCAGACCGGATGTCAACTAATTATAATGACACCCGATATTATCCAAAGATACTGATGGCCTTCTGAGCTATCAAAAGAAAGGTCTTGGGGAAAATACCCATATGGAGAAGAGCCCACACGCAAACCAGCATTACAAGGCCATACTGGGGGGCTTTGTCGATTGTTCCTTGATCACCTGCAGATTCTTTGAAGTACATGTACATCATCACCCGCAGGTAATAAAAAGCGGCTACGACACTGTTCAGCACGCCTATTACGGCAAGCCAGTAATATTGCGCTTTCACGGCAGCGCTCAGTACATAGAATTTGCCTATAAAGCCCGCAAGCGGCGGTATTCCGGCAAGGGAAAGAAGGAATATACTCATGCAGAGCGCTATGAAAGGATGTCTTGCACCAAGCCCGGCATAGCTGTCGAGGTCGGAGTTGTCTTCTCCTTTCCTGCCGAGCATGATCACGACGGTGAAGGCGCCTATGTTCATAAAGGAATAGACCATAAGATAATAGAGCATGCTTGACGCAAGCTCCCTGTCTCCTGTAGTAAAAGCAATGAGTATGTACCCTGCATGGGCTATACTTGAATAGGCGAGCATTCTCTTGATATCACGCTGTGCCAGCGCCGTTATGTTCCCTACACACATGGTTATCACGGCAATGAACCACACTATTTCTGACCAGCCCGGTAAAAAAGGAATGAGGGCTGTGTAAAAAACTCTTATAAGCGCACCGAATGCTGCCGCCTTGACCCCTGTTGCCATATATGCGGTGATCGATGTAGGTGCTCCCTGATAAACGTCAGGTGTCCACATATGGAACGGTACCGATGCTATCTTGAAACCGAACCCGACAATAAGGAAGCCAATACCTATAACAAACATTGTTGCGGAGAAGGGCTGTTTCGCAAGGATGAATTTTTTCAATTCAACGACATCGATGATCCCCGTGGACCCGTATATCATTGCCATGCCGTAAAGGAGAAACGCCGTCGCAAAGGCACCGAGGAGAAAATACTTCAGTGATGCCTCGACGGACCTTATGTTGCCTTTTAAAAGCCCGCACAGAACGTATATTGAAAGGGACATGACTTCAAGCCCTATAAATATACTTATGAAATGATGCGACGAAGTCATGACCATCATTCCAAGCACCCCGAACATCAGCAGCGCATAGTATTCTCCCGAGCCTATTTCCTCACGATCTGCATAACGCAACGACACGAGGGTCACCAATGCAAGGACGATGAGAAATATCAGTTTGAAAAAGGTCCCGTAATCATCGATTGTGTAGAGGCCGTTGAAGATGTCGAGATTCGCCCCCCAGAGCCTTAGTGTATAAAAGATGGTAATAAGTGTCCCTATGAAACACATTATACCGCATGCCTTTGAAGTGGAAGCTCTCCTTGTAAGGCCGCCGATTAACAAAAATAAAAGCGCCCACGCCGTGAGCATGATCTCAGGCAGTATCCAATTGAAGTCTGATGAAGCGGGTATTGCGACATCCATTAACCGGCACCTCTATTTTGTATTCGACAGGTCGTTGACCTTCGCGGCCTCTGTTGCGCCCTGCGGCAGCGTTCTATACTGCGCGTTCTTTGCCTTGACAAAGGAAAGGTATTCCGCAACGGAGACATCCATTTTCTTGAAAAACATCTTAGGGTAAACACCCATAAGGATTATAAAAAAGACCATGGATGAGAGTATCAATATTTCTCTTTTTCCGAGGTCTTTTAAGTTTCTGTTCTCTTCCTTTGTTATAACGCCGAACATGACCCTCTGGAACATCCAGAGCATGTACACCGCGCCAAGTATGACACCCGTTGTGGCCAGCACGCCATAGACCGCGTTGCTCTTGAATGCTCCAAGCAGTATGAGGAACTCCCCGACAAAACCGTTTGTTCCCGGCAAGGCTATGGACGAGAGGGTGATTATCATAAAAAATGTGGCAAATACAGGCATCACCTTTGCCAGTCCGCCGAAATCAGCGATCATCCGCGTATGCCTTCTCTCATATATCATTCCGACAATGAGGAAAAGACCGCCGGTGCTGATGCCGTGGTTGAGCATCTGGTAAATGCCTCCCTGAACACCCTGAATATTGAAGGCGAACAGTCCAAGCATGACATAACCCAGGTGACTGACGCTTGAAAACGCTATGAGCCTCTTCAGGTCAGGCTGCATCATACTTACTATGGCACCATAGATTATACCTATGACCGCGAGTATGGACATGAGCGGGATCGCGTCAAATGCGGCGGCAGGGAAAAGAGGCACTGCAAACCGCAGAAAGCCGTACGTTCCCATTTTGAGGAGCACTCCTGCAAGGATGACACTGCCTGCCGTCGGCGCTTCCGTATGTGCATCCGGTAACCATGTATGGACCGGGAACATGGGAACCTTTATCGCGAAAGAAAGAGCAAAAGCCCCGAAGAACCAGTATTGCTTCACCACGGGTATGCTTGCCTGATAAAGCTCGAGCACATTGAAGGTATATACGCCCGTTGTCTTGTAGTAATAAAAGTACAGGGCAAGGATGGCGATAAACATCAGGACGCTTCCTGCCATGGTAAACAGGAAAAATTTGATCGCCGCATAGATCCTTCTCGGCCCTCCCCAGATTCCTATGAGCAGGTACATGGGGATGAGCATCAGCTCCCAGAATATGTAAAAGAGCACGAGGTCAAGCGCGCAGAGTGTTCCGATCATCGCGGTTTCGAGGATGAGGAACGTTATATAGTATTCCTTTATCCTGTCCTCTATCGCTTTCCAGGAGCACAGAACACAAATGACCGTGAGGAACGTTGTAAGAAGAACCAGAAGCAGGCTGATTCCGTCAATGCCTATGAAATAGCTGATACCCCACTCCGGGAACCACTGAGCCTTTTCCACGAATTGCATTGTCTTTGCCGTTTCATCGAACTTGAAGAACAAGGGTATGGAAACGGCCAACTCCACAAGGGAAAAAACGAGCGTGAACACTTTTATGAACTGGCTGTTCTTGCGGTTCACAAAGAGCAGGAGAATTGCGCCCAGAAGGGGAAAATATATAAGAAAACTGAGTATTGGGATCGACATCACTGTCATGCACACACCTTCACAAAATCATTCTTGATACAAGATATCCGATAACGATGATCGCTCCGAGTATTATAGCAAACGCGTAGCCCTGAACAAAACCGCTCTGTACGCGCCGCATAAGACTGCCGATACCGCCCATAGCCGCAGCGACACCGTTTATGATCCCGTCGATGATCGTTTCGTCAAAGAATTCCTTACAGAGCGCACCAAGGCGGAAAAGATTTTTCACAAATACAGCCCCGTACAGCTCATCGATAAAATACTTGTTATGGACCAACGTGAACAAACCGTGGAATTTCTCGACGAATTTCTTCGGCAGGTTCGGGTTCTTCACGTAGAAGAGCCAGGCGATAAATATCCCGAGAAGGCCGATGATTATAGCGCCTATCATCAGCTTCATCTCCATTCCGGCCTCAATGCCGGCCGCCTCGCCTGAAGAGGCAAAGGCCGTATTCACAAAACTGAAACCGCCCGCATGCGCAGTAGCAGGTGCATGGTGACCGAACACGGGTTCGAGCCATTTTTCTATGTGGTTGGAACCGCCGAGCAGATGGGGAACCCCTACATAACCGCCTATTATGCTGAGCACGGCAAGGATCATAAGGGGTATTGTCATTACCTTCGGCGACTCGTGGATATGATGCTTCACCTCTTCCGATGCGCGGCACTCGCCGTGGAAGGTGTTGAAGAACATCCTGAACATGTAGAACGCGGTCATGCCAGCAGTCGCCGCGCCTATAAACCAGAACCAGAAGCTGTGATGCCTGCTGAACGCCATCCACAGTATCTCATCCTTGCTGAAGAAACCCGAGAGGCCCGGAACGCCCGCGATCGCGAGGCACGCGATAAACGTAGTCCAGTAGGTTATGGGTATTTTCTTGCGGAGACCGCCCATTTTCCTCATATCCAGCTCACCACTCATGGCATGCATAACACTGCCTGCCGCGAGGAAGAGGAGGCCTTTAAAGAAGGCATGGGTCATGAGGTGGAAGATACCAGCCGCGTACGCGCCCGCACCAACGCCGACGAACATGTAGCCGAGCTGGCTCACCGTCGAATACGCGAGAACGCGTTTGATGTCATACTGGGCACAACCGATCGTTGCAGCGAAAAAGGCGGTAAGAAGCCCGACAACAGTAACAATGAGCAGCGTCGTCGGTGCCAGGACATACAGGAAATTCAACCGGGCTATCATGTAGACACCTGCGGTGACCATTGTTGCCGCATGGATCAGTGAGCTGACCGGCGTGGGGCCTTCCATTGCGTCGGGTAGCCAGACATAGAGCGGTATCTGCGCAGATTTGCCCGTTGCACCTACGAAAAACAGAAGCGTAATGACCGTTGCAAGGCTGGGCCCTATCAGGTGAACATTGGCCTGCAGCTCGGAAAATTTCAATGTCCAGATACCCTGTGTTCCAAGAAATCCGACCAGCGTAAATACGCCGAGCAGAAACCCGAAGTCTCCGATCCTGTTCACGATAAAAGCCTTCTTGCCGGCATCTGAGGCGGAGTCCTTTTCATACCAGAAACCGATCAAAAGGTATGAGCAAAGACCGACGCCTTCCCAGCCGACGAACATAAGGAGCACGTTGTCAGCCGTTACCAGGGTCAGCATCATGAAAACAAACAGGTTGAGGTAGCAGAAGAAACGTCTGAAACCAGGGTCGCCGTGCATATAGCCGACGGAATATATGTGGATCAGGGACCCCACACCCGAAACAATAAGGCACATGATGATCGAAAGGGCGTCTATCCTGAAGCCGATGCTCGTGTTAAAATCGCCTGAAACTATCCAGTCGAAGACGGTCTTTTCGAGGAGCCTTCCCTCGGCTGGCATGCCCAGGAATTTCACGAAAATGGCCGCCGATACCGCGAAGGAGGCTATCACGGAGAGGCAGGCAACCCAGGCGGTGAGCGCTTTCGGGAACCGTATCCCGAGAAGGCTGTTAATGAGAAAACCGATTGCCGGAAACGCCGGAATGAGCCATATAAGATCAGCCATCTGAAACCTCTTTAGCCTTTAAGCAAGTTAATGTCATCAACGTTTATCGTTCCCTTCGATCTGAATATGAGCACGAATATCGCAAGCCCAACCGCCGCCTCTGCCGCAGCGACAGCCATTATAAAAATGACGAAGATCGTTCCGTCCAGTGAGTTCAGGAATTTCCCCGAGGCGATAAAGGTCAGGTTGACCGCGTTCAGCATAAGCTCAATACACATGAATATAATGATGGCATTGCGCCGTGTTATCACGCCTACGGCACCGATGGTGAACAGGACCGCCCCCAGGAGGTAATAAAGGTTTTGCGGTATATCGGGCAACATTTTCCTCTCCTAATCCTTTCTTTTCCTTGCAAGCAGGACAGCGCCGACAATGCCCACAAGAAGGAGGACCGATGCAATTTCAAAAGCAAAAACATATTTCCCATACAACAGGTTTCCCGCTGCCTGAACATTGCTTGCGCCTGCGAGAACCTCGGGGGTGTATGCTCCTTTCCTGCCGACGTTCGCGTATGTAAATATCCCTCCCAGAACCTGCAGGAAAAGCATGATCGTTATAAGCGCGCCAATGAGCTTGGCAAAGGACTTCTTCGACGTCGACTGCGCTCCCCATTCGAGATGGATCAGCATGATGACAAAAAGCACGAGCATCATGATCGCACCGGCGTATACCATCACCTGGGCAACCGCGATGAACGTGGCATTGAGGAGCACATATATGACCGCTACGGAGAAAAATGTCACGATCAGCCAGAGTGCGCTGTGAATGGGGTTCCGCCTGGTCACCATCATAAGCGCGGATCCCGTCGCGAGAAGGGCCATCGCGATAAATACAATCCATTTGAATCCAACTTCAATGCCGATCATTGTTTTTCCTCGTACATGGCCAGTAGCTTCTTCGTATCAAGAACAAAATCTTCTTTCCGGTAATGCGCCTGTTCATAGTCCTTTCCGAGATTAATGGCGTTCACCGGACATGCGTCCTGGCAGAACCCGCAGAATATGCACCGCCAGGGGTCTATCTCGTACTTGATGGGATAGCGCTTCCCGTCAAATTTTTCACCGATCTCAAGGGTGATGCACTGGTTCGGACAGGCGGCGACACAAAGGCCGCATGCCACGCAGGCCGTTTCTCCTGCCTCATTTTTCCTGAAATAATGTACGCCCCTCCACCTTTCGGGAACCTCGTGCTTCTTTTCCGGGTATTGATAGGTGATCGGCCGGGTGAAGATCCTCGAGAACGTAAGACGGAGTCCTTTGAGAAGGGGCAGGATCGGATTGCTCATTATATCACCCCCATTGCCACGAGGGCGGCGGTAACGACTACATTAAGAAGGGTAAGGGGCAGAAGCACCTTCCAGCCGAATTGCATGATATGGTCATATCTCAACCGCGGGTATGTTCCCCTCTCCCAGATGAAGAAGAAGATGACCGCGAAGACCTTTATAAGGAACCATACCGGTCCGGGAAGCCATGGACCCGACCAGCCGCCAAGAAACAGTGTTGTAACTATCGCGGCGACGGTGAACATGTGTGCATACTCGGCGATCATGAAAGTGGCAAACTTCATGCTGCTGTATTCTATATTGAAGCCGCATGCCAGCTCGCTTTCCGACTCTGGCATGTCAAAGGGGGTCCTGTTGATCTCCGCCAGGCCGGCTACAAGGTAGAAGATGAAGCCGAAGGGATATTTTACGATGAACCACATCCCCGATTGCTGGGCTGCAACTATGTCTCCAAGATTGAGAGAGCCCGCAAGGATGATGGTCCCGATCACTGCAAGGCCCAGGGCCACTTCGTAGCTTATCATCTGCGCCGCTGCACGCAGTGCTCCGAGCACGCCGTATTTGTTCCCGGACGCCCATCCACCGAGAACAACACCATATTCACCCAGTGTCGCCAGGGCAAGGAGATAGAGCAGCCCTGTATCGATATCGGCAATGACCAGTTTGATCTCTCTTCCGAGAAGGGTGATGGTGCCTCCGAAGGGAACAACGGCAAACATGGAAAGTGCCGTGAAGAGGCATATCCCGGGCGCTATCACATATAGCGTCTTGTCGGCTTCCTCCGGTATGATATCCTCTTTGAAAAAGGACTTGACGCCATCAGCCAGAGGCTGCAACAGACCGAAGGGCCCTACCCTGTTCGGGCCGAATCTGACCTGCAAACGGCCAAGGAGCTTTCTTTCGAGCAGTGTGGTATACGCCACGAACCCCATGAGAACAAGGACCACTACTATGTTCTTGACTATGATCTCAACCAATGAATAGACCAATTCCATCGCTTAACCTTTTTTTACCGTTACAGCAATATGTTTTTCAGATACTCCGACTAGATCGAGCATATCCTTCCTGTTGCCTGACATTCTGTATTCAAGCACGCCCTGTCTGAGGCCGTCTTTTATCAAGACCGGCTGTTCGAGAGAGCCGCGTTCAGACTCAATAATGACCTTGCCGCCTTCCGAAATTCCCATGGCCGCAGCGTCCTCAGAAGAAATGAACAACTTGCCCCCGGCTATGGCCGGGTTATTGAGATAAGCCACCTTGGAATAAACGGCCTTGCCGGACAGGTGGTGGTTGATAAAAACGTTCCTGAAAACAAGGGTGAACGGTCTTGCAGGATTGCCGTCGGCGGTGCCTGCTGGTTTTGCGAATCTTGCACCGGCTTGCGCCTGGGAAAGCCTTCCCCGCCCCTGTTCATCCGCTTCGAGGACCTCTTTCGAGAACAGGACCGGCGTTGCCTCTGCCTCGTCCCTGTACAATCCCCCGCCAAGCCTTTCAAGGAGCAGCCTTAAGAATTCAAATCCGTGCGAATCGCCCTGCCGTGCCCTGGAAACCTTGCGAACAAAACCATCACCGGCGACCGAGCTCCCTTCTTTCCCTGCAAATGTCCCAGCCGGAACGGTTACATCGGCGTATTCAGAGATAAATGTGGGAAACACGTCACACAGGGCGATGAATTCCTTTTTTTTCAGTGCTTCATCGACAAATTTCCCGCCAAGATAATGCATGGGGTCGTCTTCGTAGATAAAAAGGCCTGCCGCGGCCGCATCACCGAGTATCTCATGAGGGGCAATGGGGTCAGACAGAACCGACACGGTACCGACACCATTGGACTGAAGTGCGGTGGGCATAATAAACCCATTCTTCTGGATGCCCTTGACAAGACACAGGTTGAGGAGGGCCTCCATGCTTTCATTTTTGCTGCTGATACCGGAGCCGAATATGACGGCAACAGCGGAAGCCCCGCCGAACAGCCGGTAGAATCTGTCGAAGCTCTTTTCGTCCACACCGCCGCGCTCTATTGCCTGCTGTTTCCCTGATGCGCCAAGCCCGGATGCGTAATCTGCAAAACCTTGCAGGATCTGCGCGTCCGGATCATGTTTGCCGTCGACGATCAACTGGGAGGCGATACCGTTCAGCAGTGATGCATCTGCTCCCGGTATGACCTTCAGCCATACATCGGCCGCCCTCGTCAAGGCCGTGGGTGAAGGGTCCACGACAGCAACCCTGGCACCGCTCAGTTTCACGGCTTCCCTGACTTTGTCCGCGAAGAGGTGATTGTTAGCAAGCAGATCCGCTCCCGCCACGACAATAAGGTCGCACTTCTTCAGATCATCATAGTTGTAAGGATAGGAGAGGCCCATCCTGCCGAAGGCATCGAGCACCTTTCCTGTATGGTAACATCCGGCAGTCCCGGTCGTTCCTTTTGAAAAACGGCCGGCGATCTGCGAGATCATGTAAGCTTCCTCGTTTGTCGCTCTCGGGGAAACCACAAAACCTATGCCCTTCCCCTCCTTGTCAAGCTTCTCGAATGCCGAAGCCACGGCTTCCACCGCCTCGCCCATCGAACATTCCCTGGAATTTCCCTTTTCCTTTATCGACGGCACCTTAATGCGGCCATCGTGATTTGAGAAGTCATATCCGAAGCGGCCCATAACACAGAGAGAACCTTTGTTGGGAGACAGCGACGCGTCGCCTATGACCTTCGTAATGGTCCCGCCTTCATAGATATCAAGCACAAGGGAGCATCCGAAACCGCAGTGGGGGCACGCGGTCGCCTGCCGCTTGGTCTGCCATTTCCTGCTTTTCAGGGGACTCGACTGCTCGGTGAGGGCCCCGACGGGACATACGGAGAGGCATTCACCGCAAGAGATGCAATCATTGGCATTGACGGGGGCCATTTTCGCCTCGATACCGGTGCCTTCCAGTGCAAGGACGGCCCTTCCCGATACCTCTCCGCAGGCATGGACACACCGCAGGCACAGTACGCATCTGTCTTCCGAATACCTGATCAGCGCCGTGGCGTAGGGTTTCGCTTTTTTTGGCTCCCTCTCGGCCGAAAGATCGACGCTCTCTATCTTGTGCTCGAAAACAAGGTCCTGCAGACGGCATTCACCGGCTGAATCACAGATGGGGCATTCAAGGGGGTGATTGATGAGGAGGAACTTAAGGTACTCCTGCCTCATTCTGAAAAGCTTTTCAGAATTGGTAACAACGGATATTCCTTCCACGGCGGCCGTAGTGCATGATGCCATAGGTTTCTCGTATCCGTCGATCTCGACGATGCAAAGCCTGCACGAACCTATTGGAAGAAGGTTCTCGTGGTAGCACAATGTGGGGATATAAATGTTGTTTTCGCGTGCAGCCTCAAGTATGGTCCTGCCTTCTTCGGTCTTTATCTCTTTGCCGTCTATGGTAAATGTTATCATCCCTGTTCCCTTTTCAGCCAACCGCAATCATACCTATTCTATAACAGCGAAGACACCGTGACGCTTCTTTGATCGCCTCATCGGTCCGAAAACCTTCTTCCACTTCGTCGAAGGTCCATTTCCTGACCTCAGGGGCCATCGGCCGCAGCTGAAGTCTTGCCCTGTCACCCAGAAAACCTATGTTTTCGTTCTTATCGTAGACCTTGACTTCACCGAAGAATTTTACGAACTTCTCGCTCATGCGGGCCTTCGGCTTCTCTCCCTTCAGGTATTCGTCGATCTTCCACGCGGCGCGCTTTCCGTTCCCGCATGCCCGGACAAGGACATCGGGACCCGTTTCGCAGTCACCCGCCGAGAATATGCCCGGGATGTTGGTCTCGAATGTCTCCTGGTCAACCTGAAAGGTGTTCCATTTAGTTATAGTGAATTCTTCCTTCTTTTCGAGGAATGACCAGTCTATGGCCTGACCGATCGCCGGTATCAGGATATCGGTGTCGATCACAAATTCAGAGCCCGGAACGGGGACCGGTCTTCTGCGGCCGCTCGCATCCGGTTCGCCGAGCTCCATCCGGATACATTCGACCCCGACGACTTTGCCGTCTTTTTCAAGGATGCGTGACGGGTTGCACAGATAGTGGAATTCAACGCCTTCTTCCTCTGCCTCATGGATCTCCACGGGGTCGGCGGGCATCTCTTTCTTCGTCCTTCTGTAGACCAGATGGACATCGGGTTTGCCAATGCGGAAAGAAGACCTCACGCAGTCCATGGCCACATTGCCGCCGCCGACGACTACGACCTTTTTTCCGTCAGGGTATGGATCTTTGCCGTTATTGACGTCGAGGAGATACTTCACGCCGGGGATAAATCCGCGATATCCCGCGTTCTCGCCATCAACCCCCATCGGCGATGATGTGTGGGCACCCACACCGATAAATACAGCATCGAAATCCTTGCGGACCTGGTCGAGTGTTATATCCTTGCCCAGCTCAACCCCGTACCGCATTGTAACACCGAATGATTCAACGAAGGCGCCCTCGCCGCCGAGAATGACCCTCGGCAGACGATAATCGGGGATACCGACAGCTGCCATGCCGCCCGGTTCGCCCAGCTTCTCGAATACCGTTACCGGGTAGCCCATCTGGGCAAGGTAATATGCGCAGGAAAGTCCGGCCGGACCGGCGCCGATAACGGCGACCTTTTTCTTCTGATCTATCCTGGGTTCAATGCTGCGTTTTACGTTTTTATCCAATTCGTAGTCGGCGGCAAACCTCTTGAGACTTTTAATGGATACGGCCTCATCGATGTTCGCCCGTCTACAGTTCGATTCGCAGGGCCTGACACATACCCTTCCCAGGGTTCCGGCAAGGCAGGTGTTCTCCCGTATCGCCGCGAGGGACTCGGAAAACCTTCCTTCGCTTATGGCTTCCACGTATTTCGGGATATCGAGCTGAGTGGGACACACGCTCATGCATGGGGCTGTAACCGAGACCCGGTATTCACCCGACCTCGCCTTGCTTCCCTCCGAGATCGAACGCTCAAATTCAGGGCCAAAGAATGAAAGGGCCTGGAGCAGGGGCACAAACCCCGTCTGTCCGATCTGACACTTTGAACCGTCCTTTATCGTGTCCGCAATGCTGGAGATCTTTGCCAGATCTTCCTTTTTACCTCGACCTTCAGCGATACCCTTCAATATTCCCGATATCACCTTGCTTCCTATCCTGCAGGGCACGCATCGTCCGCAGGATTCTTTCTGGACGGCCTCTGCATACTTGAGGGACATATCGACGATATCCACGCTCTCATCGCAGAGGATAATGCCATCCCATCCCATGAAGGCCCTGACAGGAAGACCCTTCTCGAACTCACCGGGGAACTTTACCCTGGGGATGCCGAAAGACTCGCGGGCCTTGCCCCTGTTGTCTATTATCTCACCCTGCCACGAACTGAAGATCACGTCTGCCATAATTAACCTTATTTATCTATTTCGCCGAGAACTATGTCGGCGCTTCCTATCGCTGCCACCACATCTGCCACCAGCGAGCCCTGTATCATCTTCGATATGGAGCCAAGATTGAGCAGTGAGGGCGGACGGATCTTGACCCGGTATGGTTTCTCCGTACCATCACTGACAATAAAGAACCCCAGTTCGCCCTTGGAGGATTCAATGGAGGCATAGGCCTCACCCCTGGGCGGCCTGATGCCGCCTGCCATGATCTTGAAGTGACGGATAAGGGCAGCCATATCGCGGGCCACTTCGTCCTTCTCGGGCGGCACATATTCAGGCGCGTCAGCCTTTATCGGCCCATCGGGGAGTCTCTCGATGGACTGTCTGACGATCCTGACAGACTGCCGCATCTCCTTGAGGCGTACAATGTAACGGTCGTATATATCGCCTTCCGTGCCAAGGGGTATTTCAAAATCAAACTCCTCGTAGCTCGAATAGGGATATGCCTTGCGGACATCATAATTGACGCCCGACGCCCGGAGCATGGGGCCAGTCACCCCGTAGCCTATGGCATCTTCGGCACTCAAGGGACATACGCCTTTTAACCGGCGCTTCCATATCACGTTTTCGGTGAGGAGCGTTTCATATTCGTCTATTCTGCGCGGCAAGTCGTCGATTAATTCCCTGGCCATACCGATAAACCCGTCGGGAAGCTCCTCCCTGAGTCCTCCGAAGCGTATGTAATCGGGCATCAGCCTGGCACCCGACACCGTTTCCAGCACCTTGAGGCAGCTCTCTCTTTCCCTGAACCCGTAGAAAAGGACCGTCATGGCGCCCATGTCAAGAGCGTGGGTCGAAACCCACAGGAGATGCGCGGCGATCCTCTGGAGTTCGCTCAGCATGACCCGGATATACTGGGCCCGCTTTGGTATCTCGATGCCGAGAAGCTTTTCCACCGCCAGGCAATATGCAAGGTTGTTGGACATGCCGCTGGTATAGTCCAGCCTGTCCGTGAGCGGCTGCGCCTGCTGGTAGGTCCTGTTCTCCATGATCTTTTCTATGCCGCGGTGGAGGTATCCGATGTGGGGCGTGCTTTTAACGATCGTCTCACCGTCAAGTTCGAGGACAACCCTGAGCACCCCGTGTGTCGCGGGATGCTGCGGCCCCATGTTGATCGTCATGTACTTGGTTTCAGCCATCTATAGCCTTCTCTTTTTCCAGGTTCACCACGAAGGGTTTATCAAAATCCTCTCCCTCCAGTGGAAAGTCCTTTCGCAGCGGGTGGCCGACAAAATCATCGTCGGTATATATCCTGCGCAAATCGGGATGGTTCGCAAAAGGCAGACCGAACATGTCGTAGATCTCCCTTTCAAGAAAGTCAGCTGCGGGCCACAAATCGCTTACCGTATGGAGACCCTCTTCGCCAACCTTCGTTTTTATGATCACCCTTCCGTTGTGCTTCGTCGAGCGCAGTATATACACAACTTCGAACCGGGGCTCTTCTCCCATGTAGTCCACGGCGAATAGCTCGACAAGCATGTCGAAAACAAGACCCCTTGCTGTTTTGATGTAATCAAGGACCTCCCTGATGTCGTCCTTCTCCACCATTGCAAAGGGTTCCCCGACAGGTACGGGAATCACCTGCACCTTACCCGGCGCTTCCTGTTTGATTTTTTCGAGGAGCTTGCTGTTATCGCTCATGCGCTCTTCCCGGGTAATGATATCAAAGGTCTGTCTTTAATGGACTCTTTCTGTATCTTCTTCTGAAGCTCGATGATGCCCTTCAGCAGAGCCTCCGGCCTTGGAGGGCATCCGGGGATGTAGACATCTACCGGAATTATCTGATCGACACCCTGCACGACGCTGTAGGACCTGAAAATACCGCCCGATGAAGCACAGGCGCCGTATGCTATGACCCATTTGGGGTTGGGCATCTGTTCGTAAATCCTTCTGACTATTGGGGCCATCTTTTTCGTCAGCGTCCCGGCCACTATCATGAGATCCGACTGCCTTGGCGACGGACGGAAGACCTCGGCACCAAAACGTGCGATATCGTATTCTGCCGAACTTGCCACCATCATCTCCAGGGCACAGCAGGCAAGACCGAATGTTACAGGGAAGAGAGAGTTCTTCCTGGACCAGTTGATGACCCAGTCAAGAGATGTCACCAGTACGTTCTTTTCTATTCCCATTCCAGAGCACCTTTTTTCCAGATGTAGACATATCCTATGAAAAGAATGAGCACAAAGATCAACATCTCTATAAAACCGAACAATCCGAGTTTTCTCGTAATGACAGCCCAGGGATAGAGAAAAATGATCTCAATGTCAAATACCAGAAAAAGCATTGCCACGATATAGTACCGTATGGTCATCATCCGGCGCGTGGGCCCGATTGTCGTCATGCCGCACTCATAGGGGGCGAGTTTTGTCCTGCTTTTTGTCCTGTGACCGAGAAAATGTGAAGCACCGATGATCACAATCGCAATGATCGCTGCAAGACACATCATTACAAAGATGGCTACATACTCAAACATTGTAAAATCCTTCACAAGGAATGTTACAAAACATCAAAGTTTGCGGTACGGCAACAACACATCAGCTTGTTCAAAATGTTAAATTTATTTATACTTATTAGAATAGGTTTGTCAATTATAAAATTATTTTTTCACATTTATCAGGAGCTATGGCCTGATTCCGTTAACAGCTTGATAAATAATTCACTAAACCTAAAAATATTACTCATTTATGAATCTTTAATTTTTACGGGACAGTGATGTGATCGTACGATTTCAGTTTTTTTAAAAAAGAATCTTTTTTCTCTGAAGGGACGTTGATGCGATATGTGCCCTTCGGCAGTCTGTATCTCCTTATATGGAGGTTGTTCATTCTGAATGTCCTGTATGATACATCCATTGCCTTCGATAGAATGTTGGAATGGAATTCACGACCTGCCTCGATGGTCACCTCGGAAAGCACGAGGGGCCGGTAGAGTTCCTTGTCATCGATTCTTATTCCGTACCGCTCCCGGTTGGAAACGATCTCCTTGATGGCAAGGACCCTGAAAACATACCGCTCCGTTTCTTCCGGCAGATACATGTCGAAGAAATCTCTTGTACCCTGGTTCTCAATAACTTCCCGGACACGCCCGGGCCCCGCGTTATATGCAGCCATGGCAAGGAACCAGTCGTTGAAATCCCCGTGGAGCCTTTTTAGGTGCGTCAGCGCGGACCGGGTCGATCTTTTTACGTTATAACGGTCATCGATGTTGTCGTTGACGTAAAGCCCTTCACGCTTTCCCGTCTCTTTTATGAACTGCCACAAACCTGCCGCGTTCGCTCTCGAAAGAGACCTGGGATTGAGATAACTTTCTGTTATTGCAATAAAGATGAGGTCCTGCGGCACACCCATGCGCTGGGCCTCTTCGCTGACCATCGGCAAAAATTTTAAATAGCGCTTCACGATGATCGTGAGCAGTCCCTTCTTCTCCAGCAGCTGGAAGAATTCCCGCTCAAAACGCTCCCGAACGTCATCCTGGTAGATAGGCACTTTCTTGCCGCAAAGTACCAGATTGTCCGGCAACGCGTCCAGATTGTAGAGATTGGTCTGCCTCTGGAGCCTCATCACGTCCTTTTCGAGGTCGCCGAGTCGCTTTTCGATGGGAACGGCCTTTTTAGATGCGTTCTGCGCGAAAAGAAGAGGGGAATAAATGAAACCGGCAATAAAAAAGAAACAAAACACCGTACAAATCACGACGCAAGGGCGGTATCTGAAAAGACCGGACAAAAGACCTCTGGCTGTCACGATTCCTCCCTGACCATCTTTATCAATATGGAGACCCTGTTTCCCATGCGCTCCATCATGCCCTTCATATCAACCTGCAGCGCGGCAAGGCTGTCGTATTTTTTTTTATAGATCAATTCGAGTTCCTTTTTCCAGTGATCTACTATCTCGATCTCCTTTTTATTCATTTCGATCTCGAGTTTCCTGCGCAGGTCACGCATCATCTTTTCGTTAATCTCCATAGGTTTCCCTCTCTTTTTTATTTACAAAATACCTGTATACGAGAATGAAGATTATGACAAGACCAAGGACCACCGGCACGATGATCGTTTCATACTTCTTGATATCATCGACAAAAACAAAGACCACCTTGCCGAAGAGATACCCCACGAGCCCCACAAGGATGCTCCAGCAGACCGAATTGAGAACACTGAAAAGAAGGAACCGGCCAAGCCTCATGTTTGTGCACCCGAGAAGGATAAGGACAACCGCCCTGATGCCGACAAGAAAACGTATGATGAATATGATGAAATTACCGTAGTGCTTGATGACCTTGTTGGCCAACGGGACCTTGTTCCTTATGAATTCGAAGCGGTCAATAATATTTTTCCCGAAAATTCTTCCAATGGAAAAAAATGTGCAGTCTCCGGCAAGAGTGCCGGCAAAGGCGTAAAACATGACCATGAAGATATTCATATAGCCGAGCCTCGAAAAAATGCCACCCAGAAGAACCGTGGTCTCTCCTTCGAGAAAGGTACCGATGAATACCCCTATGTAACCGTATTTGGCTATGTAGGCTTCCATATCGTTAAAGGGGCAGCCATCAATGTCCCTGACAGATGCCCGTCAAAATCTCCGAAACCCTCCTTTTCGCTAACCATTCTATATAGATTATTGCGGAATGGTCAATAAAACATTTAAAGCAGGTTCGAGGTGATAGGTGGTGGGTGATGGAAAAACGGATTCATTTCCCTCTCTTTCTCATCACCTATCACCCATCACCCATCACCTTTTTCTTCTCTGATATTTTCACCAGTAAAATACCGATCTCGTAAAAGACATACATCGGCACCGCAAGGAGCGCAAGATTATAAACATCGGGAGTGGGCGTAATAAGGGCGGAAGCGACAACGATGCCGAGTATGGCATATCGCCTTGTTCGCACGAGCATTCGCGCCTTGACGATGCCAAGCCTTCCAAGCGCAAGAAGGATCAGGGGCACCTCGAAGGTGATCCCGAAAGCAAAGATCATTGCCGTCGTGAAGACGAGATATCGTTCGACGGATATCATTGCCTTCAGAACGGTGCTTTCATAACCTGCCACCAAAAATTTAACACCCGACGGAAGGACGATCTTATAACAGAACAGGCTGCCGCCGTAAAAAAGAAGCACTGCGGAGGCGATGAGGAGGAAAACATGGATCTTGCGCATCTTGTAGATGTTCCTCATCTCATGCCAGATAAGAAAAGCGATGACGGGAAACGCGAAGAAGATGCCGGCAAATATGGAAAGCTGGACCGTGGTGAGAAAAACCTCCTGAATGGTGAGGTAATAGACCTTGATGCCTGTCGCTCTGATCAGGAAATGGAGCATGTCCTTTGAATAAACGAAGCTGACTATGCCGGCAGCGGCAACGAAAGCCAGGGATTTGAGGATGACATTCCTCGCTCCCGTCAATCCGGCTATGATCTTTTCTCGTTCCATGTGAATCCTGCCCTGGAAGTACCCAGGGAGATAATATACTTCAGGGCGTCATCTGTGGGCATGTCAAGAAAGACCAGTTCACTCTCCCTGACAAGCACAAGGTATCCCGATGTCGGGTTTGGTGTCGTTGGAATAAAAACAGCGCAATAGGGCTTTTCATTCATCTTCAGGCGGTTGGTGACAAGCCCGATAACAAGAAGGCCGTTCAAGGGAGACCCCACAAGGACAACTTCCTTGAAGGACTTGAGCTTGTCCGACGAAAAAGCCTCTGTCATGTCCTTCACGGAACTATAGATGCTCTTCACGATGGGTATTCTCTGCAGCAGCCTTTCCCCCCGGGAAAAGAGTGTCTTGCCGAAGTAATTGGAAACAAAAAGACCTGTGATGTACGTCATGACAACAAAGATTATGAAGGCCGTTCCTGTTATGTAAACCTCTCGCCGGAAGACCTGAAAGAAGATGTTCCTCAGAACGGGACCAATGAAGTTCTCGATAAAAGAAATGACGAGGTAAATGATGTAGACAGTGACAATGAGCGGAATAAGCACGAAGAGGCCTGTGACGAACTTCTTTTTCAGATGTTTCGCAATACTCATAGTCCCGAAATACTATAATTGTAACTGGTGAAAGTCAATAGATGGCGGGTGACGGGGAAAAACAGTTTAAGAGTTTGAAAGTTTGAGAGTTTATGAAGCGGCTGAAACGGCTCAAACTGTTCAAACAGCTGGAACTGCTTTTTCAGTCCAGCTGTCCGTTAAAATACTCCATATGCGCCGGGCAGCGGCATTTCTTATCCCAGGGAGTCTCGCAGTTCCTTATCAAGGCAATTTTCGCTTCGCCTTCACGCTTCTCCAGCGGTCCCCTGGCACGGACCTCCCCCTCTCCCAGAAACCGGTCATGATAGATCTCCACCGTATAGACATTGCAGGCATCGCAGAAAAAATACGACTCGACGTATTCGTCGCCCATTATGCCGCCCGAAATGGATGCCACGCACCGGTCCTCACCCGGGATCCCGAGGTCCCTGCCGCATTTTGAGCAATGTATCATCCCTGTTCCCCCTGTCTTGCTCCTTTCAGAAACCCTCTGAGTTTATCTGGCGTGTCTACTGGCTCATAACATGTTGTCCCGATGCATGGGATGATACGGTTCTCCCGGCTCTCTCCATATACAACGAACGAATACGGGTGATATGAACCCAGGACCGCTTCGGCCAGTTGTGACCCCGCGGCCGCCCGGACATCAAACTTTACCATCCGGTACAAGGCATCGAGGGCACAAAAATAATAGCCTCCATGGATACCCATGAGTACGGCCTCTTTAACGAACGCCTCGAGGGAACCCTTCGCATATCCTTGATACCTCTCATCGTCCGATACAAGACCAAGCTTCAGGAGCACAAGGATGGCGAGAGAGTTGGCGGAAGGCCGGGGGACGTCCTCTATGCCCTTGAGCCGTAAACCGACGACCTCCCCCTGTGTATCGAAGAAGCCGCCGTCTGAAGTGTCCCAAAAACGATCTATGCACCGGTCCATGTAAGTTTTCGCCTTATCGAGATAATCCCCTCTGCCCGTCGCTTCGTAGAGGGAAAGGAGCGCGTCGGCAAGGAAGACATGGTCATCAAGAAAGGCCTTAACCCCTTCACAATGATACAGCTCGCCGCCGTGCTCGTTTAACCCGAGGACCTCAAGCATGGCACTCTCGGCCCGATCAAGCAGCGCTCTCTCGCCCAGTGTACGATAGGCCCTGCAATAGGCCGATATCATCATGCCGTTGAGAGACGTGTAGATGGATGTATCGATATAAGGTTTTTGCCTTTTTTCCCGTGCGGAGAGGAGCTTCTTTTTTCCGCTGGCGATGATTCGCTTCACGTCGCCGGCTTGCATGCCGTTCTTTGCGGCAACGTCCCCCGCCGTTTCAAGGGCCGACAGAACAACCTTGCCCGGGTCATGGTGGACAGTATTGCCGGGGTTGAAAAGATGGACAGACAACACCTGAAACTCCTCATCGCTCAATACGCTCCGGAATTCTTCCTGCGTCCAGGTGAAATAACCGCCTTCGTCGTCGGGTGTCACGTCGGCGTCCATACTGGCATAGAAACCACCGTCGGGACGAGAAAGATCCCTGTTGACAAATTCGATGATGCCGTGCGCGACTTCCTTGAAAAAGGGTTCGCCGAATGCGTTGTATGCGTCGCAATAATTACGCAGCAGCCAGGCATTGTCATCTGTCATTTTCTCGAAATGAGGAACACCCCATGCACTGTCCGTTGAATAACGGTGGAAACCACCACCGATCTGATCGTAGAACCCGCCTGCCGCCATGGCCGTCAGGGTCTTCTTCAACAGAAAGGCGAGGCTTTCTTCTCCGGTGAAGAAGAGCCTCCCCAGGAGAAACTCGACAGCGCCTGACATCGGGAATTTTGGCGCGCCGCCGAAACCGCCGTGAAGCTTGTCCACGACAGAGAGCATTTTTTTAGCCGCTGCGTCAATGAGGGCGTCTGAAATATTTCCGGGCGAGCCTCTGTCGATCCTGACAGCATCAAGGAACCTTCCGCCGCTCTCCTCTATCTCCTGTTTCTTTTCACGGTAATATTGACTGATTGCCAGAAGGAGCGTCTTAAAACCCGGTATGCCGTGGTGTTCGACCGGCGGGAAATAGGTTCCGCCGAAAAACGGCTTCTTGTCAGGGGTCAGAAATACACTCAACGGCCAACCTCCGCCCTGACCCATCGCCGCCACGGCCTGCTGATAGCGGCGGTCTATGTCGGGCCTCTCGTCACGGTCGAGCTTTATTGCAACGTAACGTTCATTGAGTATCGCCGCCGCTTCATCATCCTCGAAGCTCTCCTTCGCCATGACGTGGCACCAGTGGCACCAAATGGCACCGGAACTCAAAAAGACAGGTTTATCTTCCCTGCCGGCCTTTTGAAAAGCCTCTTCCGACCAAGGATACCAGTCGATCTTCTGGCGCGCCGCATGCCTGAGATAAGCCGATCTTTCGCTGGCAAGCCTGTTCATCATTCCCTCCCTTTCCGGTCGCTGCAGCGCCGTTCTCGAATATGGGCACGATAGAGGGAGATGTCAATGTAAAAAACGGGTGATGGGTAACAGGCCATGGGTGATAGGCCATGGGTGATAGGAAAAACAGTTTCAGCCGTTCCAGCCGTTAAAGACCGTGAAGCGTGAATGAAACCGTAAAGCGTAAAAGAACCGTGAAACCGTTTAGCATGAAGAGATGTCATTCCTCGTTTTTCAACACCTTACGTCTGACGCCTTACACTTTACGGCCTCCTCAAACGGTTGAAACTGTTTTCGTGAGCGGGAAACCCTTGTGCATCAGGTCTTCATCATGCATAATTAGAACAAACGACCACACTACACAAGGAGTATGCCATGACGCCGGGGATGTTTCTTAAAGTGTTCTTTGGAATATGCGTATTTTCTCTCACTGTCTTTTGTGCCGGAGGGGAGGCAATGGACCTGATCTTCAAAGATACCCAGTATTCTTTCCAGACCCTCAGGACAATCTCCGCGACCTCAGGCGGGGCTGCCGATATCGGGGAATGCCTCAAGACCGCTTACCGTATCAAGGAAGGCGACGATGAGAGCTGGCATCGCGAGTGGCTTGCCACGGCGCAGCAACGAAGCAAGGCGGCAGAAAATTTTGCAGCGCGCGGCAAAAACATAAGCGCATTCCGGGAATACCTCAAGGCTGCAAATTATTACAGGACGGCCGAGTTCTTCCTCCATAAGAACCCCGATGACCCCCGCATCCTTGCTGCGTGGCGCGAAAGCCGCGAGAGTTTTCTCAAAGCGGTGAAGTTGTCCCGCTTTCCCATAATCCCCGTGGAAATCCCCTTCGAAGGCACGACACTCCCGGGTTATTATTGTCTCATTGATTCGAAAAAGGTGAAAAGGCCTCTTCTGATCATCCAGACCGGCTTCGACGGCACCGCCGAAGAACTTTATTACTCTGTGGCCGTCTTCGCCCTTGAGAGGGGATACAACTGCCTCATTTTCGAAGGGCCGGGGCAGGGACGCGTCATCCGTGAGCAGAAGATACCCTTTCGGCCCAACTGGGAAACCGTGATTACACCCGTTGTCGATTTCGCCTTCAGTCAAAAAGAGGTGGATCCGGAACGCGTCGCCATCATGGGCATAAGCTTCGGCGGCTACCTCGTACCAAGGGCCATGGCCTTTGAAAAAAGGATAAAAACTTGCATCGTCAACGGCGGGGTCTATGATTTCCACAGGACCGCTCGTCTCACTCCCGAGCTTGAGTCGATGATCGACTCGAAAGAAAGCTCCGAAGCCTTCGATAAGGAGACATACGCAATGATGAAAAAAGACCCTTCGGCAAGATGGGCCATCGGCAACGGCATGTTCACCTTCCAGGCAAAAACGCCGTCGGAGTGGTTTAGAATGACCAGGGCGTATACCCTGAAGGGAGTCGCAGATCGTATCTCCTGCAGAATGCTTGTCGTCGATTCCGAGGACGACAAGGATGTTCCCGGCCAGTCAAAAATACTATACGAAGCTCTCAAAAGCCCCAAGGACTATATGCTCTTCACCCGGGAAGAAGGGGCGGAGGAACACTGCCAGATAGGCGCCTCAATCATCTCCAACGCACGCATCCTCGACTGGCTGGATGATGCAATGAAAACAAAATAACCATGACCAGCGAAACAGCGGTATCTTCCGGTATCGCGGCGGTCCGGTTTATTTGATTTATCGGGTTTGTCCAGTTTATCCGGTTATTGTGATTTGGTCATTCATCATGTTCTTCCACGTATGAACACAGGGGTTCTTCTTCAAGATAGTCCCCCGTCGCCTCGTAGGCACGGGCGCGGCACCCGCCGCAGATGCGCAGGAATTGACATCCGCCGCATTTACCTTTATACGACGAAAGATCGCGGAGCCGCCGGAAGACCTCCGAGTCCTGCCAGACTTTTTTGACGCCGTCCTTGAGGACGTTGCCGGAAACCGCCTCCAGGTAACCGCAGGGTTGTGCCAAACCGCGGTGGGAGATGAACATGAAGCTCTTTCCCGCCAGGCAACCGGCGCTTTTCGGCGTATCACCCTTCTCTTTAACAATACGATAGTAATGAGGGGCACAGGTCACCTTCATTTCAATTTCGTTCCTTTTTTCAACTCCGTAGAGCCAGTGCAATACATCCTCGTATGTCTTCGCGGAAAGCTCGCTGCCCTTCAGCCCTGTACCTCGGCCAACCGGCACCAGGAGAAATATATGCCAGGCGGCGGCCCCAAGCGACCGCACCAACTTGTAGATCTCGCCCAGATCATCCACGTTAAGCCTTGTCACGGTAGTGTTGATCTGGAATGGCAGCACGATATCTTTAAATATCTGTGTCGCCCTGATCACGGCGCCAAAAGAACCATCGACACCCCTAAAGCTGTCATGGCCTTTTCTGTCTTTTCCGTCAATGCTCAGACTGACCCTTTTTATGCCCGAGGCTTTTAATCTGTGCGCTTTTTCTATATCGAGGAGTGTTCCGTTTATGGCGATAACAAGCCTTAAACCCCTGCCGTTCCCGTATTCGATAATATCGAAGATATCAGGCCTCAGGAGCGGCTCCCCGCCGGTCAGGATTACCGTCGGCTCTGAAAAGGAAAGGATGTCATCGATGATCCTCCTGCATTCTTCCGTGGACAGTTCACCCTCGTGGGGGCCTGACGCGGCAGACGCCCGGCAGTGGACGCAGGAAAGGTTGCAATTGCGCGTCAGTTCCCATGCGATCATTCTCAGAGGGAATGTTCTTTCGCCCATTTGCCGATCTCTTTCGCGAAATAGGTGATGACGATATCCGCGCCTGCACGCCTGATGCTCGTTGTCGATTCGATGACGGTCCGTTTCAGGTCAAGCCATCCCTTCGACGCCGCCGACATTATCATTGAATATTCGCCGCTCACACTGTACGCCGCCAGCGGTATATTGAACTGCTCTTTCGCACGCGCGAGGACATCGAGGTAGAAAAGTGCCGGCTTCACCATGATGATATCGGCCCCTTCACCGATATCGAGAGTTATCTCCCGCATGGCCTCACGCTCGTTGGGCGGATCCATCTGATAGGACTTGCGGTCACCGAACTGGGGCGCCGACTCGGCGGCATCACGAAAGGGACCGTAGAGGCACGAGGCGTATTTTGCTGCATAGCTCATTATGGGTACGCTGTAATCACCGTGGAGATCAAGCATCTCCCTGATGGCGCGCACTCTGCCGTCCATCATGTCCGAGGGGGCAACCATGTCTGCGCCGGCCATGACATGTGTCAGGGCGCTCCTGGCCAATAGTTTCAGCGTTTCGTCGTTATCTACATCGCCATCTTTCACGATACCGCAATGGCCATGGCTCGTATACTCGCACATGCATACATCGGTGATGACAAGGATGTCATTCTTGAAACGCTTCTTGATACCCCGCACCGCCTTCTGCACTATGCCGTTCTTGTCATAGGCGCCGGTGCCGGTCTCATCCTTTTTTTCAGGAACCCCGAAAATGAGGATCGCGGGCACGCCCGCCTTGACCACTGCGTCGATCTCTTTGAGGACCCCTTCGACGGAAAACTGGCAGATACCGGGCATGGAGGCAATAGGAACCTTCTTTTCGCCCATCTCCTTGACGAAAACAGGGTAAACCAGGTGGTCCACTGAGAGGGTTGTTTCACGTACCATGGCCCTGAGTTTTTCATTCTTCCTGAGTCTTCTCGGCCTGTAGGTCGGATAACGCATTTTGCCTCCTGTGTTTAAAAAAACAATGACTAGTAACCAATGAGAAGACAACAACCGGATTTGGCCGTTGGGGTCCGTTCATCGGACATTATTAATCAATTCTGCCATTGGTGACCGGACATCGGATCTTTCGCTTTTGATCACCGGTCATTGTCTTTTTTTTATCTCTTCATCGCTTAAATAACACTGGGGATCGTGGGCCCACAGGTCCCCTGTCGCTGCTTCTGCGCGTACGCGGAAGTTGCCGGCGCATACATCGAGCCATCTGCAGTCGCCGCAGCGCCCCCCCACATGCTTTTTCTTTTCCTTCAGCTTAGCCATTACGGGGTCCGACATATCTTTCCAGATGGCACTGAATGGCCGCTGTCTGACATTTCCAAAGCTATAGTGCCTCCAGAACTGGTCGGCGTGAACGAAGCCCTTTTCGTCAATGCAGGCGATACCGACACCGGAGGCGTTGCCTTCGTTCATTTTTAGTAGTTCAAGTACCTCCTTCGCCCTTGCGGGGTCTTCCTTCAGGAGCCTGAGATAGATGTAAGGGCCATCGGCATGATTATCAACAGTCAGCACTTCTATGGGCCTGCCTTTATCGAAAAACATTTTTGTTCTGTCCATGATAAGATCTACAACACGGCGCGTCTCCTCGTGCGAGAGGTCCTCGTTCATAAGCTTGGAACCCCTTCCGGCGTAAACCAGGTGATAGAAGCAGACGCGCTCTATGCCCTCTTCTTCTATGAGATCGAAGATCTTCGGTATTTCACCGACGTTCCTTCTATTGATGGTGAATCTGAGCCCCACCTTGATACCGGCCTTCTTCGCGTTCCTCATGCCATCTATCGCTCTCTCAAAAGCCCCCCGCACGCCCCGGAAGGCGTCGTTTATATCGCTCAAGCCGTCGAGGCTGACCCCTATGTATGATAGAGAGAACCGCGAGAAAATGTGCGCTTTTTCCCCGGTGATGAGCGTCCCGTTCGTTGATATCACAGCCCGAAGACCTCTCTTGACAGCATGGTCGATAAGCTCCGGCAGGTCCTCCCTGAGGACCGGCTCACCTCCGGAAAAAAGGATGACCGGGACACCGAACTGCGCGAGGTCGTCGATGAGTGTCTTGCCTTCCTCTGTCGACAACTCGTCGCCCTTGTAACCTTCGCCCTCCGCGAAAGCATAGCAATGAACGCACCTGAGGTTGCAGCGCTTTGTCATGTTCCATACGACAACGGGTTTTTTGTCCTTCGAGAACTGGAGAAGGTGGGACGGAAGATGCGCCGATTCCCTTCCGTAACGCAACGGGTCGGATGCTTCTACGGCGCCGCAATAAAGCTTTGATATACCGATCATTATGCTCTTATTCTGTGCTGAAAAGCAAAAAAAGTCAACGCTCTTGTGGGCCTTGAAACAGGTGCTGATTATTGAAAAACACTTGTTTCTGTGATATGCTCAGGCTGTTCGGGGCGTGGCGCAGCATGGTTTAGCGCGCTTGCCTTGGGAGCAAGAGGTCGCTGGTTCAAATCCAGTCGCCCCGATATTAAAAAAACAGCTTGAATACACGAATCTTTTTAATGTTTGAGCGGCATAAAATGCAGACCTCTCCTAAGGAAGTTCAGCATTCAAGCAATTCACCGTTCTATACAATTGCCCAGGAGATCCAATCCTTTGCATTGCCCTCCGCCTCCGGAGCTGCCACCCTGATTGCCGCCTGATCTACCCCCCGATGAACCTCCTGAGGAGCCTGAACCGTAGCCTCCGCCCGAGCCTGAACCGTAGCCTCCGCCCGAGCCTGAACCGTAGCCTCCGCCCGATGACCCGCCCGTAACAGAACCTCCTCCGGCATTGGGACCATAAGTGTTGACAGCGTAGCGCAGCTGCTGCTCCTGGGACTGCAGATATGCCAGTCTCTGCTGATACTGGTTGATCCTATTCTGCAGGCCACGATATTGATTTCTCCAGTAATTGTAGGCCTTTCGGTCACCGGCCGTCCGTGAGAGCTGCGCCCTGCCTTTTGCCTGGTCGCTCAGGCGCATGAGAAAGTTTATATTTCTCTTCAGGTTGTTCTGCTCGATCAGGTTCTGCTGGAGCCTCGCACCGTAAGTGACCTGGGAACTGCCGGAGATCGGAAATAAAAAGACCGAAAGTATTATCAGTGAGGCCGACACGATGATCGGCCCGACCAATGTGCCTCTTCGTCTTTCCCGATACATAGACGCCTCCTTTTTGCATTTTACGAAACCATTGCAAAGTAACTTATTACATTACAATATTAAAGAACGATATCTCAATTGCACATTGATGTCAACGGTGGAAAAAACACTCGGGCGCTTAACCGTTGGGATACATTAGCATTTCAAATTTAAAGGTAATATTCAGGAATGAAGGTCTTTCACATCAAGCTTTCAAGCCGTTCAGGCACCCAAACTTTCAAGCCTATTTTTTTAGTCTATCCACCGCACAAAGTGCTCCAGGGTGTCCCTTGGGGATTTGAACTCATTGATAGGGCTCTGAGGGTCGGCATAGCCGATGGCTGCGCCTATAACAACATCTTTGTTGTCAGGGATATTGAGCATCTCTTTAATATCGTCCTCATAGGCGTTGATAAGCCCGATTGGACATGTGGAAAGGCCGAAATGGTGGGCAACAAGAACGAAGCATCCAAGAGCGATGCCAATGTCTACAAGGCGCGCCTCGGAAAAAGCATTATCGAGGCAAAAGATCACCGCGGCTGGAGCACCGTAGAAATTGCAGCTTCCCTCATTCACGAAACGGTTGAACTCCTGGCCCATCTTCTCAAGATAAGGATTCATAAGTATGAATGATTCGGCCCCTCTCTTGCTGAATTGCGCCGCAAGAGGCTTTACGTTTCCCGGGCTGCAGGAGATCTGTTTTTCACGGTAGAGTTTGACCAGCCTGCGGCTCAACCGCTGTTTTTCTTCCCCCATGACAACAACAAATTCCCACGGCTGGAGGTTGATCGCGGAAGGCGCATTAATGACAAGGCCCAATATCTCTTCAAGCTGTTCCCTTGAAACCGGATCGGACTTGAAGGCACGGACACTCTTCCTGTTCTTTATAACATCAATCAAGTCCATATATTCACACCTCCTGCCTTTGAAGAACACTGATGACGTATGACGCCGGCTTAAAAGGAAAACTCCGTTTCCCTTTTGTCCTTTGTAAGTATCTCCCTGTGCACGATCCTTCCGTATTCGTTTACCAGAACGCTTTCGGACAGATCCCTTACGACGCTTTCGCACAACCATTCAGGCAATCCCGACATTACATTCACAGGAAGAAAGACCCTGGTGGTCTCGCTTTCGATCCTGTCTTTGTTCGACTGTCTCCAGACCCACCTGCGGGTCAGCACTTCCTTGTCATCTTTGTATACCACTTCGCCTTTGTCCACGTTCTCTCTTTCCCCCATATCGAGGGGAATGAATGTTTCCGTACCGTCAGCAAAACCGAGACGGATGTTCCCATCTATCCCGCCTATTGCATGACCTCCTATGGGCACCAGGTGTTTTAGAGAAATTGCATTGTAAAGATCGACGACGGGGCTGAACCGCGGGAACGGCCCGCCTTTCAGCGCCCGTTTAAGAAGGGTCTCCATGGAGCTCTGGTACTTTGTAACGGGTATGCCCATCTTCTTGAAGGCCTCCCGCCATACCTTAATATTGGGATGATCCTGTGTACGCTCGAATGTAAAATGAATTATAAGATCGTCGATGACCTCTTCGAGCCCGTCCTCACCATACCTGATGTTGTCGATCTCGCATACGACAACACCTATCTTCAATGCAGGAAAAAGGCCGAAAAGCCCTTCATCGACGGCAAAAATCATTACAATTTTTTAGACGCAACGCCAATGCGGGCAATGGCCCTCAGAAGTGCCAGTTCGTACATCCGGTATTCCGTATGATCGAATGGAATGGACTTCAGCATGGCCTCTGCACGCTCCATTGCTTTCTTCGCACGCTCGATATCTATATCTTTTGCAGACTCTGCGGTATCGACAAGGATCGTCACTTTATCATCGACAACCTCGGCTAATCCGGCACTTGACGCAATATGAGTCGTTGCTCCGTTTTTCGTGTACCGGATCTCACCGATCCCGAGGGTTGTGAGGAACTGGGTGTGTCCTGGCATTATCCCGAATTCACCTTCAGCTCCCGTTGCTTCCAACATGTCGACTTCATCTTTGACAACCGTTTTCTCAGGGGTAATTATCTCAAGATTGAGCATTTTGTATTATTATTCTCCCATAAACTGTTTCGCTTTTTCGACGGCCTCTTCGATAGTGCCAACCATAAAGAATGCCTGTTCAGGCAACTCGTCATGTTTGCCTTCAACGATCTCTTTGAATCCCCTGATGGTGTCCTTCAGGGCAACGTAACGTCCCTGCTGACCGGTAAAAACCTCTGCGACGAAGAACGGCTGCGACAGGAACCTCTGGATCTTCCTGGCTCTTGCAACGGTGAGCTTGTCTTCTTCGGAGAGTTCATCCATGCCGAGGATGGCGATGATATCCTGAAGTTCTTTATATTTCTGGAGCACCGCCTGAACATCACGGGCAACCTGATAATGCTCTTCACCGACGATCTGCGGATCAAGGATACGGCTCGTTGAGTCGAGAGGGTCAACAGCCGGGTAAATGCCAAGCTCGGAGATCTGACGCGAAAGGACCGTCGTGGCATCAAGGTGTGCGAATGTCGTTGCCGGAGCCGGGTCTGTCAAGTCGTCGGCGGGAACGTAGATAGCCTGAACTGATGTGATTGAACCTTTCAATGTTGAGGTGATGCGTTCTTCAAGCTCTCCAAGGTCTGTTGCGAGTGTCGGCTGGTAGCCGACAGCAGAGGGCATCCTGCCGAGCTGTGCCGAAACCTCTGAGTTGGCCTGGGTAAAGCGGAATATGTTGTCTATGAAAAGGAGCACGTCCTGACCTTCCTCATCACGGAAAAACTCCGCTGCTGTCAGAGCCGTGAGCCCGATCCTGGCGCGTGCGCCGGGGACTTCCGTCATCTGACCATATATAAGGGCACATTTATCAAGAACGCCGGAACCTTTCATTTCGAGCCAGAGGTCGTTACCTTCCCTCGTGCGCTCACCTACACCTCCGAACACCGATATACCACCGTGGTGCATTGCGATGTTATGGATCATCTCCATGATAACAACGGTCTTGCCGACACCGGCGCCGCCGAAGAGCCCGACTTTCCCGCCTTTTGGATACGGTTCAAGGAGATCAATGACCTTGACGCCCGTTTCGAGAAGCTCGATCTTCGTGTTCTGCATGGTCAGTGTTGGTGCGGGGCGGTGGATGGGATATGTCATTGCCGTCTTTACTTCGCCCTGATTATCAACAGGCTCGCCTACAACATTGAGCACCCTGCCCAGGATCTCTTTTCCAACAGGGATTGATATCTGCGTCCCCTTGTAAACGGCATCCTGGCCACGCATAAGACCATCGGTCGTGTTCATGGCGATACATCTGACCGTATTGTCGCCCACATGCTGGGCAACCTCAAGGATCAGGTTTTCCTTTTTATCGTTTATCGCCGTATTTGTAACATAAATTGCCCCGTTTATTGGTGGAAGCTGATCAGGTGGAAACCTGAAATCTACAACCGTTCCGATAACCTGCACTATCTTACCTCTGACCTCCACGCTGCTCATCTATCTTCCTCCTTAATTATGTTCCTCGCAAGGCTTCAGCGCCGCCAACGATATCCATCATTTCGTTGGTTATACCTTCCTGTCTTCTCTTGTTATAAACAAGAGTGAGGTATCTCACCATTTCGCCGCAGTTGCTTGTGGCGTTCTCCATGGCGCTCATCCGGGCCGCGTGTTCCGACGTCTGGGATTCAATGAGAGAATAATATATCTTTGTGCTAATGTAGCGCGGAATGAGCGATTCCACTATCTTTGTCCGTTCCGGTTCACATATGTAATCGATATACTCCACGTCCCCGGGAGTTTTGATGGGGATGAACTCATCAAACACGACCTCCTGTTTAACGGGAGATGCAAAATAAGTGTATGAAAGGTAGATCTTGTCGAACTCGCCGCTCAGGTAAAGGCCGATGAGCTCTTCCGCAACGGCATCGACAAGTTCCTGGTCGACCTTCTTTATATCGACCCAATCCTTCACGATATCCGCTTTCCTTCTCGTCAGATAGTCGCGTATCTTGCGTCCGAAGAGGTACACCCCGACCCTTTCGTAATTGTCGCGGTTCTGTTTCGCAAAATTCTCGGCATTTAATGCCACGTTGGTGTTAAAGCCGCCGCAAAGACCCCTGTCGGATCCCACGGAAACTATGAGCACTTTTTTGACCTCTTCCCTCGCAGCAAGAAGCGGGTGTGCGTCCTCGGGCATGTTCTTGATGACCCGCCCGGTGAGTTCTTCCATCTTCAGTGCGTAGTCCTTGATCTTTTCCAGCTCACTTTGTGCGCGCCTCAGTTTTGAGGCGGAAACCATCTTCATCGTTCTCGTGATGGTCTGTGTGCTGTTGATGCTTCCTATCTTTCTCTTAATATCTCTTAACGTAGCCACTGAAAGCTCCCTTAGTAGGTAAATCCTTCCCTGAATTCGTTGAGCGCCTTGGTAAGCTTTTCATCGATTGACGCATCGATAGCTTTTTTCGTATCAATGTCCTTCAGGACATCTGCGTGTTTTGAATCCATGAACTTTAACAGTTCCAATTCATATTTCTTAAGCGCGCGCTCGGGGTATGTATCGATAAATCCGTTGGCAGCAGCATAAAGAAGAACAATCTGCTTCTCAACAGCGATCGGTGCATACTGTCCCTGTTTGAAAAGTTCCGTCAGTCTTGAGCCCCTGGCAAGAAGTGCCTGCGTCGCCTTGTCCAGGTCGCTTCCGAACTTGGCGAATGCGGCCATCTCACGGTACTGCGCCATTTCCAGTCTCAATCTGCCGGCGACCTGTTTCATCGCCTTTGTCTGGGCGTTGCCGCCGACCCTTGATACAGAAATACCGACATTGATGGCGGGCCTTACACCGGCATAGAACAATTCCGGTTCCAGGTATATCTGTCCATCAGTAATGGATATAACGTTTGTGGGGATGTATGCAGAAACGTCACCCGCTTGTGTTTCGATGATGGGAAGGGCTGTCAGTGAACCGCCGCCGTGTGCGTCGTCCCACTTCGCTGATCTCTCGAGAAGTCTTGAATGGAGATAGAATATGTCGCCGGGATATGCTTCACGTCCGGGCGGCCGTCTGAGGAGCAATGCGAGCTGCCTGTATGCGACGGCATGCTTTGAAAGGTCATCATACACGATGAGCGCGTGCTTCCCGTTGTCCCGGAAATATTCGCCCATCGATGTTCCCGCGAAGGGTGCGAGAAACTGAAGCGGGGCGGAATCGCTTGCGGTAGCCGCAACAACCGTGGTGTATTCCATCGCGCCGTACTCCGTCAGCAGGTCGACTATCCTCGCAACAGAAAACCTTTTCTGACCGATGGCCACATAAATGCAGAAAACATCCTTGCCCTTCTGGTTAATGATCGTATCAAGGGCGACGATCGTCTTCCCGGTGCCCCTGTCGCCAATTATCAGCTCCCTCTGGCCCCTGCCTATCGGAATCAGGGCATCGATCTCTTTTATGCCTGTCTGCAGAGGCTCTTTAACGGGCTGACGCACGACAACGCCCGGGGCCATCTGCTCAACTCCGCGGAACTCTTTTGCTTCAATTGGTCCTTTACCGTCTATGGGATTTCCGAGGGCATCGACAACCCTGCCGATCAGGGCTTCACCGACGGGAACCTGCGCGATCTTCCCCGTCCTCTTTGCCAGGTCGCCTTCTTTTATCTTGTAGTCCTCGCCGAAGATAACGGCACCGATGTTGTCTTCCTCGAGGTTCTGCACCATGCCGGTGATGCCGTGGGGCATTTCGAGGAGCTCGCCGGCCATGGCGTTCTCAAGTCCGTAAATCCTTGCAATGCCATCGCCCACAGTCATGATGACACCGGTCTCCTGGAGATTGATCTCCTTTTCGAAGCCCGATATTTTCTGCTCTATGATCCTGCTTATTTCGTCGGCCCTGATCTCCATATACACTACTCCTTCAGTATATTTTCCTGCAATGTTTGAAGCTGTTTTCTCACGCTTCCGTCGATTATGGTCCCTTTGATCATCACCTTTACTCCACCGATGAGATCTTTATCCTCCAGGGCGGTCAGCGTGACCTCTTTGCCGAGCTTCGCGCCCAATTCACTCTCTATTCTTCCCCTGGCTGCATCGTCAACAGGGAATGCAGTCCAAAGGATCCCCTTGACCCTGCCTTCCTTTTCATCTACCAGCTCATCATAAACTTCCCTGATATCGGCAAGATAGCCCATCCTGTTCTTTTCGAGAAGCATGGTGAACATACTGGCGAGGGGAGCGGAAACATTGAGCGATTTCAAGACGTCGCTCAGCAGTTCCCTGCGCTTTTTCACTTCCACGAGGGGAAGCATAATGGCTTTTTTCAGTCGGTCTTCCTTATCGAAAACACCAAGAACACCATTGATCTCAAGCTGGTACTCCTTGTATTTCCCGTTCTTTTCACCGACATTGAACAACCCTTTTGCGTATCTTTTAGCAATGGACCGGCTTATCAATTCAAGCTCCTCAGTTTGACGATGAAATCATCGACCATTTTTTCGTGATCCGCTTTGGTGATCTTTTCCGCAATAAGCTTTTCCGCATCCTCAACGGTAAGCCGTGCGATCTCTTCCTTTATTCTACGGGCAATTTCCTTTTGTTCCTGTTGTGCTGTCAGGCGTGCCTGCTCTTTGATCTTTACCGAGAACTTCACGGCGTCATCAACAATTTTCTTCTTTTCTTCTTCGGCTTCCGCAAGGATCTGCTTTTTAAATGCCTCGATCTCCTCATCCAGCTTTGCAAGCCTGTCCTGGTAGCGGGTGCGCAGTTCCTGGGCCTCGTTTAAGGCCTTTTGCGTTTCTTCGATCTTGTCCTTTATTGTTTTATGGCGGTTCGCAAGGAACTTCTTCAGCGGTTTTCCCACAAAATAGATAAGCGCCGCCACGAGGATACCGAAATTGACAAACTTGAATACTATTGACCAGAGGGACTCGCCGCCGGCTGCCATCAAAGACTCCTTTTCAATATTTTCTGCGCCGCATCTGTTGAGAGCCGGTCAACATCCGCCTTTAGGGCGGCATAGACCTTTTTGCCCTCCTGTTCGATCTCGCCCTTGATCTTCGCAAGCTCCGCGGCCAACTCGTTTCTCGCTTTTTCGATCACATGCATCGCCTCGGTGTTCGCCCCGGAAATGATTGCATCCCTGTTCGAGATGATGGGCTGCTTCTTGCTCACCAATGCCTGATCGTAATCCTTCTCAAAGTTCTTGGTGTCCTCTTTTGCTTTATCGACGCCGTCCGCCAGGCCCTTGATCGCGTCCTGTCTCTTGCCTATGGCCTTAAGAACAGGCTTAAAGAGCAGGAAATTAAGAAGGAAAAGAAGAATAAGGAAATGGACAAATTGATACAGGATTGTTACGTCAAAATTAATCATAAGAATAATCCTACGTTTCAGAGTGGAATTCAGTTGTTCGTAGCTTTCTAACATAATTCGTGCCATTATTTCAATTATTTTTCTCAAGATTTTTGGAAGGGTGCCCGACCAACTGGTTAACAACTTCGTAACATCATGATTTATATATGAAAATCAGAAATATCTTCAGCCGGTTATCAATTCTGTTAACCGCTCGAGGTCTTCGCGCGAATAGAACTCTACGATGATCTTGCCGCGGTTCTTTCTGAGCGTGATATTGACCTTCGTCTGCAGCGCCTTAACGAGGGCCTCCTCGAAATAGACGGCATCGGGGTGTTTCGGGGGTGCATTTTTCTTTACCTGCCGCTCCAGTTCACGGACCGATGTTCCTTCGCGCAGAACCTTTTCAACAAACCGCTTCTGTTCTTTTTCGCTTTTCAGCGAAAGAATGACGCGCGCGTGACCCTGGGTCAGCTTCCCCTCCGATAAGAGGTCCAGTATCCACTGCGGAAGCTTGAGAAGCCGCAGGCTGTTCGTTACCGAACTGCGATCGACACCCATCTTTTTTGCCAGTTCTTCATGGGTATATGCGAATTCCTCTATGAATTTTTCATAAACCGCGGCTATCTCGAGGGGGTTCAGGTCCTCCCTCTGGAGGTTTTCGGTAAGGGCAATCTCGAGGGCCTCCCTGTCGTCGACGTCGCGGACCATCGCGGGGATCTCCTTGAGGCCCGCCATCAGGGCAGCCCGGTAGCGCCGCTCACCTGCTATGATCTCATATCCCACGTCCCTGCGTTTCAGAATGATCGGCTGAAGGAGCCCTTTTTCGCCGATCGAGGCCGCAAGCTCGCCGATCCCCTTTTCGTCCATTCTGACGCGGGGCTGGGCAGGGTTCGGTGTGATCTGGTCCACGGCTATAAGCCTTGCAGATCCTTTATCCTCTATGTCCTTGAGTATGGCAGAGAGTCCTCTTCCCAGGGGGTCCTTTTTCACACCCGGCTCCTCCTCTCCAATATTTCCGAGGCAAGCTGGAGATAGCTCTCCGCACCCCGTGAGCTTATATCATAAAGAAGGGCCGGCTTTCCGTGGCTTGGCGATTCGCTCAATTTCACGTTCCTGGGGATGACCGTTTTAAAGACGCTGTCGTTGAAGCACTTGTTCACCTCTTCCCAGACCCTGAAAGAAAGGTTGTTCCTTCTGTCGAACATGGTGAGGAGAATGCCAAGCACCTCAAGTCCCGGGTTGAGCTTCTTCTGAATGATCGAGATGGTCCGAAGCAGCATCGCGAGGCCCTCAAGGGCAAAATATTCACATTGAAGGGGGATGATGACGCAATCTGACGCGGCCAGCGAATTGATCGTCAGAAGCCCCAGAGACGGAGGACAATCGATGAATATGTACTGGTATGTGTCTCCGAGCGTCGCGATGGCCTTCCGGAGGGCATATTCCCGCTCCGTCGTATCGAGAAGTTCGATCTCGGCGCCGATCAGATCCGGATGGGACGGGACAATATCGAGGAACGGGATGGCAGTCTTCCGTACAACCTCCGAAATGGTCTTCTCGCCTATGAGAACATGGTATATGTTGTCACCAAGGCTATTATATGATATCCCGAAGCCCGAAGTGGTATTACACTGGGAGTCCATGTCTATGACGAGGGTCCTGCGTTCGGAGACCGCTATGGAAGCCGAGAGATTAACCGCGGTCGTAGTTTTGCCAACCCCGCCTTTTTGATTCGCGATGGAGATTACCATGACGATTTCATTACCATACCACAATAAGACATGTCTTAGGAAACTTTTTTATAAATGAAAAGCCGGTAGGTTTTCTCAACATCGGGAAGCATATAGGAGAGCTCCTTTTCGAGCCGGTAACGGGGGTGGTCCTTTCCCTGCCCGTCTTTTCCTTTAACGATGAACACCTTTCCTGACACACCCAGGTGCCTTTCGGCGGCGTCAAGTATCGATTCCGTCGTCCCGAAAGCCTTGGCGATGAGGCCATCCGCACCAAGAGGGTCTATCATCTCTGTCCGGCCCCGGATGGGAAAGAAATTGGCCAGCCCGAGTTCCCGGCGGATGTGACGCTGGAACTGGACCTTTTTGAGATTGCCGTCTACTGAATACACAGTGATGCTCCCATTGAGAACGGCAATTGGTATCCCGAGGATACCCGATCCCGAACCGATATCCACAATGTGATGCCTGTCCTTCAAATAATGATTGAGGAAAAAGGCATCGGCCATAAGCTCCCGGCAGACCCGTTCCACATCCTTCACGCCGACAAGATTGACCCTGCGGTTCCATTTTTCCAGCTCCCCCAGGAAGCGGGCAAGCATCTGCGGGACCCCTTGCGCCTCGGGCACGCACAGGCGCTCCATGGTCTTTCCTATCAGCTCTTCAAGGTTCACGTTTTAAAGAATAGCATAATTTTTTTTCTTCTGTTATACTAATGCCATGCGAAAAATTGCTCTTCTCCTCATTGTTTTTGTTGTACTGGTTTCCTGCGCGTCAAAAGCGCCGAAAAAGGCCGAAAACCCCGTCGACCTCTATGTCGCCGGTGTCGACCTCATGAAAGCAAAAAAATACGAAAAGGCCATCGCGAAGTTCAATGCCATACGCGAGCAATACCCTTTTGATCCAATGGCCCTTGTCGCTACCGTTAAGCTCGGTGACACCTATTTTCTGAAAAAAGACTACGTACTTGCCTCGGGCACCTATGAAGATTATTTCAAGGCCCACCCCGACGAGGAAAACATTCCCTACGTTCTTTTCCGTCTCAGTGAATGTTACGAAAAACTCTCGCCAAGCGTTGACCGGGACCAGGCTTACACGATCAAAGGGATCGAAAGGATCACGTATCTCAAAAACCGCTACCCCGCAAGCAATTACGCCAGAGAAGCTCAGCCGAGACTTGAAAAGTTCATCCAGAAGCTTGCCGACCGCGAGCTTTATGTCGGTGAGTTCTATTTTAAGACAGCCCAGTATAACGGTGCGATCATCAGGCTTGAAGGCATGCTCAAACAGTTCCCTGATTCCAAAAACACGGCCAAGGCCCTTTTCTATCTCGTACAGTCGCACAGGGAACTTGGCAACCAGGACAAGAGCGATCGTTACCTGGAGAGGCTGCGCATTGAATATCCGAAAAGCATTTACGCCCGTACTACCACAAGGGAGCGCAAATCCCTCAAGATAGTTCCCGTTGATGAGAAACCATCAAAAACAGGCGTCGGCACCCCGGCACCACAGGCGGCACAACCGGAAAAAACAGCCCCGTCAGACAAACCCCAGGCACCCCCTGCCTATACCGAACAGAAAAAGAGGGACATCGATCTGAAACCGCCGGCGCCACAGGCGGCACAACCGGAAAAAACAGCTCCGTCAGACAAACCCCAGGCACCACAGACGGCGAAAGCCTCGCCTGTCGAAACAACTAAACCGCTGGCGCCAAAGACAGAGACGGCGAAAGCGACTCCGGCGGATACCTCCTCAAAACAGCCTGGTCAGGACAAGCCGAAGGCCAAAGAGGGGCTGGGGTTCATTGACAAGAAAAAACCCATCGACATAGTTTCCGATACCATGGAAGGTTTCGACAAGGAGAACTACGTCGTCTTCAAGGGCAACGTCATTGCCAAGCAGGATGACCTATATATCTATTCAGACACCATGGAAGCCTTCATGAACGCAGACACCAACGAGATCGAAAAGGCCAATGCCAAAGGCAATGTCAAGATCATTAAACAGAACAGGACCGCGACATGCAGGGAGGCTTTTTTCGATAACAATCAAGGTGAGATCATACTCACGGGGAACGCCGTGGTCACATCCGGCAAGGACAGGGTCGAAGGTGACGTCGTCACCTATTATGTCAACGAAGACCTCGCGATAGTCGACGGAGATAAATCAAAAAAGGCCAAGGTCACCATTTATCCGAAGAAATAGCTAAAAAAGATGCATTAAACCGCAGCAGCTTGAACGGCCTGAACCGCTTGAACGTAAAAGGCAAAGACCAGGATCTCAAACCAATGCATATTCCTTTTTGTTTTTAACGTTCAAACGGCCCAAACTGTTCAAACCGTCTTTTAAGTTCCTTCCAGGAACGGGATGGCGTCGGATTTCCTGTAGACCAGCGCCTGGCAGACGGCGATCATATCGTCTCCGTCCTTCACCGTAATATAATAGGAGGCCGTCCGTTTCGTCTTATGCGTCTCCTTCGATTCGGCAACAAGCGTGGACCCTTTTTTCGGGGGCTTCATGTAGGTTACGTTCATATTGAGTGCAACGGCAATATTATCATGGCTGTTCGATGATATCTCGAATGCCTCGTCGATGAGGCCGAAGATCGCCCCTCCGTGGGCATTGCCGTAAATATTGTCCATTTCCCCCGTGTAGCGCATCTCGCACAGGGCGTAACCCTCCGCGACATCCTTCAGGTTTATGTCAAGAAGGCGCGCGAAGGGCTCTTGTCCGACCTTGTTGAAATAGGCGTTTCTTTTCCGGTCGTCCATGCCTTTTATATGACCTTTTTCAGGACATCTTCCACATTGTTCTTGGGCTGGGCCCCGACAATGCGCTGGACCTCCTGGCCGCCCTTGAAGACGATCAGGGTCGGGATGCCGCGTACCCCGTACTGCGCGGGAGTTTGGGGATTTTCGTCGACATTGATCTTCATGATCTTCACTTTTCCTTCATATTCTCCGGCAAGGGCATCGATGACGGGCCCCATCATCTGGCACGGGCCGCACCACACCGCCCAGAAATCGACAAGAACGGGTATATTCGAATCAAGGACCTCCACTTTGAATTCGCTATCCGTTACGGCTTTGGCGTTGCTCATGACAACCTCCTTTTTTATCGAACTCTCTACAAAACGTCCGGCTTCCCGGCACGATCAGGCAAAGTGCATCAGTCCGGCCGAAGTTGTTTATAATACTTAAGCCTTTGGAAGACCGTTGTCAACCGCATCACTCGCTTATGAAGTCTATCACCTCTCCGTCGGCAATGCGCCTTGCCCTGCCACCTTCGTTCATGTCCCTGACAAGGCCCGCCTCTATGTATGCCTCATCGGTATAACCTCTTTTTTCCCAGTACCCAGAGAGGTAATGGTCCATGAGCTCAATGCGGACAACGCTCTTTGCGGACTTGTACCCCCACAGGTAAGGCACGAAGGCACGAACTGGCCCGCCGTAATCTTCTTCGAGGTATTCTCCGTCAAACTCATACGCAAGGAGCGTCCGTTCCCTGATCGCAGTCCCGACCGGGATCGAGGTATCATAAACGCTCCTTACAGACCAGAACCTTACGTGTGTGACTGCCGGGGTGGCCCGGACCTCCTTCAAGATATCGGACACCCTCACTCCTGCCCATCGACCCCTCACGCTGAAACGAGTCACGCTCGTGAGCCTGGCATCGGCGACGGTCTTCGGCATGGAAAGCAGGTCTTTCCATGCAAAGGTCCGCGGTGCCTCGCAGAGCCCTGTCACATTGATCTCCCAACCCTCCCGGTCGAGGCTTCCCGGATGGCCTTCAGCCCAGAATACCGGTGTGTTCAGATCTTTTAAGCGACTCATGAGAACCTCCTTTGTCACATAATATAACAATCAACGGCCGAAGGGAACCGGGGAATGCCGTAAAACGTGTTAGAGACCGTAAAGCGTAAGGCGTGAGGCGTGAGGCGTGAGAACTGTTTCAGCCGTTTCATTCACGGTTCCTGTTCCCTTTTGCATCCGGTTATTCTATACTGACTCCATGATAAAACTGACCGTCAGGCAGGACCGCAGCGGACCTGTCAGGGGATTCCACCCCTGGGTCTTCTCGAAAGCATTGAAGACGATCCCGGAAGGCCTTCGGTCAGGTGAGCCGGTCGAGCTGTTCGACGAATCCGGATCGTTCATCGCTTCCGGTTATTTCAATTCCTACGGGCAAATATCCGTGCGGCTCTGGGGGCAAGAAAAGGACGAGGTTGTCGGAAGGGAATTCTTCAGCCGGAGGATCGGGAAGGCATTGGAGATACGGAAACGCTACGTTTTATCCCCCGACACAAATGCCTGCCGCCTTATAAACGGAGAGAGTGATCTTCTGCCGGGGCTTATCGTAGATAAATACGGGCAGTACCTCGTTGTACAATTTCACACACGGGGTATCGAGCGATGGAGGGGCGGTATCGTCGAAGCCCTTGAAGAAACGCTCCGGCCAAAAGGCATATACGAACGCTCTGACGTCTCAGTGAGGGCGGCAGACAAACTCGATGCCGTCAGGGGCCCCTTAAGCGGGGAGGTCCCCGACATCATAGAAATAATGGAGAATGGCTTTAAGTTCCTCGTCGATGTCAAGGAGGGGCAAAAAACAGGCTTCTTTCTCGATCAGCGCGACAAACGGCATGCGTTCATGAAATATGCCGAAGAGAGGGATGTCCTCAATTGTTTTTCCTACACCGGGGGCTTTTCTGTCTACGCCCTGGGCGGCAATGCGCGCCGGGTGGTAAGCGTCGATTCCTCTCAGCGCGCCCTTGAGATCGCCCGGGAGAATGTATCCCTCAACGGCTTCGATCTTTCCCGCTGTGAATTTATATGTGACGACGTGAAACGTTATCTGAGAGAACCTTCATTACACTTCGAATCGATCATTCTCGACCCCCCTGCGTTCATCAAGGACCGAAGGAAAAAAAACGAGGGCGCCGCAGGTTACCGGGCGATCAACGAGATGGCCTTAAGGGCCCTGTCACAAGGTGGTGTCCTTCTGACCTGTTCCTGCTCCGCCCATCTTACCCTGAACGATTTCCGTTTCCTGTTGTCTGAGGCGGGTGCAAGAACAAAAAGAATGCTGACCTTCCTGGAGGTCCACACCCACGGGATCGATCATCCCCGGCTTGTTCCCTTCACGGAGGGGGAATATTTGAAGTGTTTCTTTGTTAGAACGTGAAGCGTCAGGCGTAAGGCGTGAAGCGTCGTGTTTTGCTTCACGATAATGCTCTCTTCTCAGAGATCCACCGGGATCCCTTTCCCTTTGAGGTACTCTTTCACCTGACGTACCGTGAAGGTCCGGAAATGGAAGACCGATGCCGCCAAAAGCACACTTGCCCCACCCTTGACGACACCATCATAGAAATGCTCCAGGGTCCCTGCACCGCCGGAAGCTATCACCGGCAGTGTCACCGCATCAGATATGGCCTTCGTAAACTCCAGGTCATATCCCGCAAGGGTACCGTCGCCGTCCATGCTCGTCGGCAGTATCACTCCGGCGCCAAGGTCCTGGCAGCGCTTTGCCCATTCGACGGCATCCTTGCCAACAGGTGTTGTCCCTCCGGCCACAACAAGCTCGAAACCAGAGGGCATAGCCTTGTTGCGCCTGGCATCGACGGCTATCACAACCTTGTCGCTGCCGAATCTGGCGGCGGCCTCTTTTACAAGGTCCGGGTTCCTGACGGCCGCGCTGTTCATGGACACCTTGCCGGCCCCGGCATTGAGGACAAGCTCGATATCCTCTGTCGTGTTGATCCCGCCGCCTACGGTGAGCGGTATGGTGATAACCGCCGAAACCTCTTTGACCCATTCAAGACGTGTCTTGCGGTTCTCCACGGTGGCGGCAATATCGAGCATGGCAAGCTCGTCGGCCCCCTCCTTCTGATAATAGGAAGCATTTTCAACGGGGTCTCCGGCGTCCTTGAGATCCACGAAATGCACTCCCTTCACTACCCGCCCGTTCTTCATATCGAGACATGGCATGATCTTTATCGTTTTCATAAATGGCTCCTTTATTTCGTTATTGTACGCTGTGTCTCTTTCGCACGCTCATAATACATACCCGCTCTCACCGACCGCTGTCAAGAATGTCCTTGCCCTGAAAATGCCGCGAAAGACCATGGGCCCTCTCGTGCAAGACCATATATTCAGCTAAAGTCTGCCAGCAGATAACCGATAATATTAAAACAGGCAATTTCCGCACCAAATGTCAATCATAATGCCTCTGCCGTTTAGCAATAAAAAATAACGAGGAGGTACGTTCAGGTGAGAATCCGAAAACTGAAGGACCTGGGAATTTTCTACAAAATAATGGGGATATCCGTCATTATGATCGTCCTTATAATTCTTTGGAATTTACTCTATTTCCTGCCCCAGGTGGAGCGGATCATGATGACGGAAAAACAGAACGCCGTCAAGGATGTGGTGGACGTTGCCTTCAGCACGCTTGCCGATTACGATAAAAGGGTGAAAATACACGATATAGAAATGGGAGAGGCCCAAATTGGGGCCATAAAATCGATCCAGCAGCTGCGTTATCGCGGCAGCGAATACTTCTGGATCAACAACACCGAGCCTAAGATGCTCTCGAACCCGGGCAAAACAGATCTGGAAGGACAGGACCTGTCAGGCTTTGAAGACCCCAAAACAAAAAAGAAGATCTTCGTTGAGATGACCGGGATAGCAAAGGACAAAAAAGCAGGTTTTTACGAGTATTACTGGACGAAACCGGGAACAAAAACGCCGGCCAGAAAACAATCCTACGTCAAGTACTTTGAGCCCTGGGGATGGATCGTAGGCTCCGGCATATTTCTCGACGACGTGAACCGCGAGATCGCGAAGTTCCGCTGGATCATCATAGGTACCACCTTGATTTGCGCCCTTATCGTTCTTGGACTGAGCTACCTTATCGCCAACAGCATACAGAGGGATCTGAATAAGGCCGTTGACGCAAGCAGATGTCTGTCCGGAGGCGATCTCAGCATCGACATAGAATCGACCGGTTCCGACGAGTCCGGCCAGCTACTGGATTCCATGAAAAACATGATAGCCTCCTTTAACACCATGGTAGGGAACATCAAGGCGTCGGTCCAGAATCTTGACATATCTGTTGGAACCATCAAAACGCTTGCCGTCAGAACATCTGAAAGCACCAGGACACAGTCCGACCAGGCAAACCAGATATCCGTATCGGCCGAGGAAATGAGCCAGACTATCATAGATGTGGCAAACAACGCTACCGGGGTCAAGGAAGCCTCGACAAATGCCATGGAAGCCGCGATGAGCGGGAAAAAAGTGACCCAGGAGGCCGTTGAGGAGGTGGGAAATGTCCGCGATTCCTCGGCGCAACTGGCAAGTACCATCCAGAAGCTCGATCAGAGGGTAAGCGAGGTCGCCAAGATCATCACAATTATCGATGACATCGCCGATCAGACAAACCTCCTGGCGCTGAACGCGGCCATTGAGGCGGCACGGGCGGGCGAGCACGGGCGGGGGTTCGCCGTTGTCGCGGATGAGGTGAAAAAGCTCGCGGAAAAAACGATGAATGCGACAAAGGAGATAACCGACCACCTCGTTACGGTCCAGAAGGAATCACGGGAAACCACCAAATCCATGGAAGTCACCTCGGCAGAGGTGGAACGGGTAACTCAGTATATGAAGGAGGTCGAGCATTCGCTTAACAATATCGTTGCATCTTCCCGGCAAGTCCGCGATCAGATCATGCAGATCGCCACTGCCGTGGAGCAGCAGTCGGCCACATCTGAAGAGATAGCAAAGAATATAACCTCCACCTCTACCATCGCGAAAGAGATCGAAGAGGTATCGGGCCAGGTCATGTTCGAGGTGAACAAGCTGGTTGAGATCACCGGGGTACTGGGAAGCACGACGGCGAAGTTCAGGGTGAAGGGGTAAAAAGAAGGAGTTTCAACAGTATCAACCGTTAAAAAAAGACTTTTTTTTGTTTTTGACGCTGAAACGGCTGAAACTTCTTTATGCCAGTTTTTCCTTCCACTTCTCTATCTGCTTCCGGAAAACACGGCGGACGTCATCTGAGGCCTCCTTCCACTTCGGCCATGCCTCAACGTTCGCCTCCACGCTGTCTCCCGATATCCCTTTTGAAGCAAGCTCCTCGGCTATCCGGGAGCGTATGCCTGCTTTCATCTTTTCAAGTTCTTCCCGATAGGCCTTTTCGATAAGCTTCAATTCCCTGTGCGGCCCCTCGTCAATGGCAAAACCGACAAACGAGAAAAGCTGCGCCGTCGCCGGAAGATCCTCCGAGAGCTCAAATTCATCGGTCAAAAGATCGAGGACGATCTTCCTCTTAATATCGTCATCACAGTCGAGCGCCTGGAGTTCCGCCTTTGCCCCGTCTTCATCGATCAGGCATTCACGGTGGCGCCTGAAGATGGTCTTGACGATGCCGGCCAGTTCTTTCCGGGCAAGGGAGCTTTTTTCCTTATCGTCCATGACAAGGCCCCTGGTCTTTTCCATGGCCAATTCTATTGCGCTCTTTATCTCCGCCATATCATTCCCCCATATCAATTCTGTGGGCATCGGTCTTATCATAATACTGCGGACTGTACTCGATAACGCGGGAATCTTCAATACCGTAGAACAGGTGGCCCACCCCTGTCTTTACCCTTAACTTCATGCCTTTTCCCAAAATAAAGGTTTCTTTTTCACCGTTCGCCGGATCGAGGAAAACGGCCTTTATCTTTCCAGAAACAACATAGAAGACCTCTTCTTTGCGTTCATGGTAATGATTGGCCCTGGTCTGTCCTTCGCGCAATTCAAAAAAAGCGAGATGGCCTATGTCCTCCCGGTAAGAGATCTGCGCGAATTCGCCCTTTTCATCGACCCAGCGCTTCGCGCCCTCAGGCTCCCTGGTCTCGGGAAGATTTTCGATAAACACTTTTTTCATGTCCGTTCCGCAAAAAGGAACCGCGCCCGCAAGACCGTCAATAACTCACGTATCATCACAATGGCTTCATTCCCTTTTCGAGATATTTTTTTGCCAGATCCACATAGAGCTGCTTTCCCGCCGTCCAGAACTCAATGTCCTTTTGTGCTGTCTTCCTGATCACGCGCGCGGGGTTTCCGCCCGCAACTACCTCCTCGGGGATCACCTGCCGCATCTTCACTACCGCGCCTTCCGCGACAATACTGTATCGGCCGACCTCGCTTTCAATGCTCAGTACGGCACCCATACCGATCACGGCAAAATCGCCCACCTTAGCGGCATGTATGACCGCACCATGGCCCATTGTCACCCTTTCTCCAATGAGGCATAATTTATCGGGAGGTGCGTGCACAACGACACCCTCCTCTACGGCTGTTCCGTTCCCTATCACTATAGAGCCGTAATCACCCCGGAGGATAGCCCCATGACCGATGTAGCAATTGTCGCCTATGGTGACACTGCCGATGACATGGGCGGTTTCGCTTACATAACTGTCCCTGCCGACAATCGGTCTCTTTCCGTCATACTCGTAAAGCATTCCCATGGCCTCGCATCAGTTCACCATCTCATAAAAAATATCTGACAGTTTATCATCTGATATTCTGTTCCTTAACATCAGGGCTTTTTAGGTTCATCTTTTTTGGGTTCAGCCTGCAAAGCGGCCTCTATGGCGGGCAGGTTGGCGCCCATGATCAATTCCTTGCCGTTTATAATGAACATAGGGGTCCCGCCCACACCAATGCGCCTGCCTGCCTCCTTGTGAATCACAAGGAGGTCTGCAGCATCTTTGGTCTTGCAGGCCGCATACTTCTGGGTATCCAGCTTGCCCTTCATCGCATCTTCGTATGCCTTTGCCTTGTCGGCGGCACAGAAGATGTACTTGATCTTGTTCTCCGCGTCCTTGTGGGACGGCAGGGGGAAGAAAAAGACATAGCGCGTCACATCTTTCCTGGATTCGAGAAATGTCGCCGCCCTGCGGCAATATGGACAATCGGGGTCGGTGAATTCTATGACGGTCTGTTTCCCGCTACCGACCCTGACGGCCTTATCGAGGGGAAGGTTCTTCGCGTTGGCCATGAGTATCTCGGCCCTCCTTGTATCTGTCAGGCTCTTCCCCGTCCTGTCTATGATCTCTCCGACAAAAAGAAGGCCCGGCTCTTCGAGGAAATATATGATCTCCCCCCCCTTGACCACCTCATAGACACCTTTGATACCTGCCGGCTTCATCGAATCAAAAGCTATCTGGGGATACGCCTTCTTGAAGGCATCCTCGTAAGGCTCGGCACACAAACCGCCTGCCGCGAGAAAAACGGCGAGCGACATTACAAGTATCAGTATTCGCAAACATTTCGAAGTCATTTTTATCTTTCCTCCTTGGTAACGGTCGGTCGTCCAAATATATCACCGACGCCGGCCAATTGCCATGAATAATTATTAAAAAAGGACATCAGGTTTTATGTATCAGGCACCGATAACAATAAGGAGGGCGTCTTTATTCGCAAGGCTTTTCACCCTGCTTAGCTCACCACGGACCGATATGAGTTGAAAGGGAAGGGAAAAGACCGGGAGCAGAAGGGTCATCTGCGCCAGGCAAGGCGCCTCTCAAGCCAGCGGGAAAGGCTTGTGAAGGCGTAGCAGATAATGAAATATATGACGGCAATGAAGAAGAATATCTCCGTGGGATATATAATGGTCCGGTTGTTGATCTGTGTCGCCACGTGTGTAAGCTCTGACACGCCGACAATAAAGGCCAGCGAGGTGTCCTTGATCATGGAAACGAACTGGTTTACAAAGGATGGGATCATGTTCCTCAAGCCCTGGGGCAGGACTATATAGACCATGACCTGCCAGGGATAAAGGCCCGAGGAAAGGCCCGCTTCCGTCTGTCCCCTCGGAATGCTGTCAATACCCGCTTTGACTATTTGCGACATATAGGCGGATGTGAAAAGCGTCAGGGCCATTATGACGGTCCAGCTCTCCGATACCGTCTTTCCCATGAAAGCCGGCAAAAGGAAATACATCCAAAAAATGACCATCAACAGGGGCATTCCCCGGATGATATTGACAACAGCAAGGGAGACATACTTTACCACGCGGTTATGGGAAATATTGAGCATCCCCAGGATGAGCCCGCCGAAAAAGGAAAGCACGCAGGCAATTACGGCGAGATACAGGGTGAGCGCTATACCTCCGAGTGCCCCGTGAGGGAAACGGCCTATAAAGAAATAGGTTATGTTCCTCCAGATGACTGAAAAATCGAATCCTGCGTCCATATCACTTCGCCCTTATGGGATTCAACACTTTTCTGCTGTAGAGTGTCATCAGGCCGGCGATGATCATCGATATGACCACATAGACCAGCGTCGCCGCCGTAAAAGCTTCAAAACCCTTGAAAGTGTACGACTCAACCTGCCGCGCCTGGTAGGTCAGTTCCATCACCCCTATCGTCATGGCAAGGGAGGAGTTCTTCGTCAGGTTGAGAAACTGGTTGATCAGCGGCGGAACGGTGATCCTCACTGCCTGCGGCAGGATGATATACTGCATGGACCGTATATATGAAAAACCGCTGCTCCGTGCCGCCTCCATCTGTTCCTTGGGGATGGACCTCACGCCGGAGCGTATGTCCTCGGCGATGAAGGCCGAGGTGTATATGGTCAGGGCGATCACGGCCGCGGCAAACTCGAAGTTCGTCCTGTTTAGCCAGTCGTTTATCACCATGGGCAATATCTTGTAAGAACCAAAATACCAGAAAAAGATCTGCACAAGAAGCGGTGTGTTACGGAAGAATTCCAGATAACCGTGTGCAAACCATCGGACAGGCCGGACGTTGCTCATACGCATTACGGCAATGAGCAGCCCGAGGAGAAACGAGAAAATAATGGAAACAACTGAAAGCTGGAAGGTTACCTTGATGCCGGAGAGCAGCCACTCGGCATACTGACCGGATAAAACAACCGACCAATCGAATTGATACTTAAACAATGCCCATGACCTCTTTCAGACCGGAGCGCATGAAGAGCAATGCCCTCCCGCATAAATTCGGGGGCGGCCAAATGGCCCGCCCCCGAATTGACCATGCTCTATTTATCGGCCGTAATCTTGAAATTTCTCTTGAGCGGTGTCTGAGAATTGGGCCCAAACCATTTATCGAATATCCTCTTGGCCTCGCCGCTTTTTTCCATTTCAAGCAGTGTCTTGTTCACGAAGGCGACAAAGTTCTTGTCTCCCTTGCGCATGCCAAGGCCGTAAGGCTCATCGGAAATCTGAATGTCGGGGATCTCGTACTGTTCTTTGTTGGGCGCCTTGCCGAGCAGATTGGCGAGAATAGATTCGTCCGTCGTTACGGCAAACACCTTCCCCTGCTGGAGCGCAAGAAGGGCCTGCGGGTAGTCATCAAAGGAAAGTATCGTCGCCTTGGGCAGAGCCTTCTTGGCGTTCTGCTCCGATGTCGATCCCTTTGCCGTTCCTATCCTTTTGCCGTCGAGATCAGCAAGAGACCTGACCGTACCCTTTTTGACGATAAATTTCTGCCCAGTGAAAAAGTATGTGTTGCTGAAATCGATCTGTTTTGCCCTCTCCGCCGTCTTTGTCATGGTGGCGGCGATTATGTCAATATTGCCTTCAACGAGCTGCGGCATACGGCTTGCTGATGTGACAGGTTTGAGTTCAAGCTTGACGCCAAGCTTTTTTGCTATGGCCTTCACAAAATCCACATCATAACCAACGATCTCGCGGGTCTTCTCATCGACATAACCAAATCCCGGCGTGGAATCCTTGACCCCTGCTACGAGGACGCCTTTCTTCTTGGCCGTCTCAAGAGTATCGGCCGCAAAGGCAATGCCCCCCATGGCAACAATAAAACAGAATGCCGCCATCAATACGACTGCTCTCTTCATAATGCTCCTCCTTTAAAGTATCAATGCATGGGCGACAGCACTTCCTTCAGGAACTGCTGCGCTCTTTCGTGTTTCGGGTTCTTGAAAAAATCCTTCGGGTGGGCCTCTTCGAGTATCTCTCCTTCGTCCATGAAAATCACCCGGTCCGACACCTCGCTTGCGAAACCCATCTCATGGGTAACGACCATCATGGTCATGCCCGATTGCGCAAGGTCTTTCATGACGTAAAGCACCTCTCCGATCATCTCGGGATCAAGTGCGGATGTCGGTTCATCAAAAAGCATGATGCGCGGTTTCATGGCAAGGGCCCGGGCGATCGCAACACGCTGCTGCTGCCCTCCGGAGAGCTGTGTCGGATAGGCCCCGCGTTTTTCGGTAAGGCCCACCCTTTCGAGAAGCGCCATGGCATCACTTTCTGCATCCTTTTTGCTCAGTTTTCGGATCTTGATAGGAGCGAGGGTGATATTTTTCAGAACCGAGAGGTGGGGGTAAAGATTGAACTGTTGAAAGACCATGCCGATCTCCGCCCTTAGCCTGTTGATATCGGCTTTCTTATCTGAAAGGTCCATCCCGTCCACGATAAGGGTCCCGCTGTTGATAGGCTCAAGCTTGTTTATGGTCCTGATGAGCGTCGACTTGCCGGAACCGGAGGGGCCGCAGACCACGACCACTTCGCCCTGGTTGACGTGAAGGTTGATGTCCTTCAGCACATGGAGTTCCTTGAACCACTTGTTGACCTCTGTAAAGGTGATCATACTTAATTCCCCAGGTTCGATCCGGGCGTACCCGAAGAAACCTTGAATGGGTTTTGACATCCAGTACCAATTCCCGCGTAACGGTTATGATTTTACGTAGTTTTCGGGAATAAGTCTACAGAAAAAACAGCTTGAACAGCTTGAACAGCTTGAACGTTGAAAAACAAGAAACAGAAAAGGTTCAGGCGTTACATTGCAGGTGATCTTTTTACCTATGGCGTTCAAGCGGTTGAAACGGCTCAAGCGGCTGAAACTATCCCGAGGATCCCCCTTATATCCTCAAACACGTAATCCGCTCCGGCCTCGGTGAATTGCTCCCGGCGTGTCCTCCCCGTGAGAACGCCGGCCGTTATGGTACCGGAAGCCTTCCCTGCTTCGATATCTGTCGGGTGATCGCCCGCAAGGACCGCCTGAGCGGGTGCCACACCGAGCCGGGTGAGGGCCATATGGACATGCTCCGGATCAGGCTTCACATGCCGCGTATCGTCACGCGTCACCACCACATCGACGTAGTCCCAAAGGTCCGGGAATACGGTCTCTATGACATCAGCACAGGTGCGGGTTATTATGGCAACACCTATGCCAGCCGCTTTAAGCCGGGTGAGAACATCCCTCGCACAGGGATAAAGGTCTTTGCCCCGGGCGGCCTTAACCTCAAGATCGCAAAGCAGCCGAAAGGCCTTCTCCTGAAATTCCTGGCCCCTGTGGCCCAGTGCGTCCCCTATGGCATGTATCGTTTCAATGATGTAAAGGTGCGCTTGCGCGGCGATGAGCGCGTCGTCAACGTATTGCCGCGCAAGCTCTTCGACCTTCACGCGCAAATACGCAAAATCAAGTGTAAGAGGTGTCAGGGTACCGTCAAAATCAAATATGGCCGCGCTGATCATGGTCATACATACCGTTTAAAAAGGGTAGACAGGCGAAAACCTGTCTACCCTGTCGCTGGCAAATAATCCTTGTCTACTGGAGGTCGATCAGCTTGGCAGAAATGATATTGGGAAGTGATTCTATTTCCTTTATCACGCTGTCATCCACTGTCTTGTCGAGATCCAGGAGGGATACCGCAAGGCCTCCTTCGGTCTCGCGCCCGAAATGCATGCCGCCTATATTGATCGCCTTTTTGTAAAGAATATTGGAGATACTGGCAATTACGCCGGGCTTATCATTATTGTAAATAAACAGGGTATGCCCGGAAAGGTCCGCCTCGACATATATATTGTTGACCTTTATAAGCCTGGGTTCCTTTTTCCCAAGAAGCGTTCCCTCAATGGTATTCTGTTTTTTCCCGGCCTTGACGGTAATGGAGAGAAGTGATGTGAAATCGGGGTGTTCCGCCGATTTTGATTCCACTATCTTGATGCCCCGGCTCTTTGCCACAAGCGGTGCGTTGACATAGTTCACGCCCTCAACCTGGGCAATAAGAACGTTCTTGATGATCCCCTGGGACAAGACCTTTGTATCCATCTTCGAGATGTCCCCCATATAGTTGACAAGGATCTCTTCAATTGGGAAATCAGTAATGCCCGATACGATCTTCCCCAGATTCTCCGCGAGCGTGAGGTACGGCGCGATCTGCTTCGCCACTTCGAGAGAAACAGAGGGGGCGTTCACGCTGTTCTTGATGACACCGTTCTTGAAATAATCAACGATCTGGTTCGCTATGTCGATGGCCACCTTGTCCTGGGCCTCTTTTGTAGACGCTCCCAAGTGGGGTGTACAGACGGTCTTCGTGGAAAGGACCAGCGGGTTATCCTTTGGTGTCGGCTCCTCATCGAAGACATCGAGGCCCGCCTTGGCAACCTGGCCGCTTTCGAGGGCTGCCAGCAGGTCTTTTTCGTTCACTATTGGCCCGCGTGCCACGTTGACGATGATGACGCCTTTTTTCGTTTTCGCCAGGGTCTCTTTGTTGAGAAGGTTTCTCGTTTCTTTTACCAGGGGTACGTGAACAGCGATGAAATCGCTTTCCTTGAGCAACGTGTTAAAATCCACGAGCTTGATGCCTTTGCTTTCAGCAAACTCCTGCGAAACATAGAGGTCATACGCGATGACCCGCATGCCAAGGGCAAGGGCCTTTTCGGCCACGAGGATACCGATGTTGCCGATACCGATGACGCCGAGGGTCTTTTCAAAAATCTCGGTGCCCATGAGGGCCTTCTTTTCCCACTTGCCTTCCTTCATGGTCCTGTCAGCCTCGGCCACGTTCCTTGCCGCCGCAAACATGAGGGCGATGGAGTGCTCGGCTGCCGCAAGGGCGTTGCCCTGCGGTGTGTTCATAACGATGACGCCTTTCTCCGTTGCCGTCGCAACATCGACATTGTCTACGCCGATACCGGCCCTGCCGATTATTCTCAGCTTGTCGGCCTTCTCTATGATGCCCTTTGTCGCCTTCGTGGCGCTGCGGACGACAAGGGCGTCATAATCGCCGATAATGGCCTCCAGGTCTTCAGCCTTGAGGCCTGTTTTTATATCCACTGCAAGCTTGTTCGATTTCAATATTTCTATTGCCTTGTCAGACAACTGATCTGCAATGAGCACTTTGATCTTTTCTGCCTTCACCTTGTACCCCCAAACATTATTATAGGTCTTTCAAGCAATCTACCGCTTTTGCGACCCCTGCGCCCATCTGGAACTTGTACCCCAGGTCCTTGAGCGTGAACTCAATGGCCGCTACGGCTGTTATAACATCGTATTTGTCGGCATAACCGAGGGTTGCCAGCCTGAATATCTTGCCCTTGAGCTGGTCCTGCCCGCCGGCGCCGGTGACACCATATTTCTTCCAGAGGGTCTTGTAAATTGCCTGGCCGTCAATGCCTTCCGGAGCATATATTGCCGTGACCGCCGGAGAGGGGTTCCTGGAGAAAATCTTGAGACCCAGGGCCATGGCGCCTTCCCGTGTCGCATTCGCAAGGATCTCGCTTCTTTTGTAGACGTTCTCAAGCCCTTCTTCCTTTATCATCTTGAGAGATTCGCGAAGTCCTATGATAAGGGATATGGCGGGGGTGAAATTTGTCTGGTTCTTTTTCAGATTGTCCAGTTCTTTCGCCCAATTAAAATAGAATTTAGGTATTTTCGAATTCTTGTTGAATTCCCACGCCTTGTCGCTGACACCCGCGAATGCCAGACCCGGCGGCAGCATGAGGGCTTTCTGGGAACCGCCCACAAGGATATCGATGCCCCATTCGTCCATGGGCAGCGCAAAGACTCCCACACCAGTGATACCGTCCACGACCATGAGGGTGTCGGGATAATTCTTTACGATCGCCGCGATCTCCTTGGTGGGAAACCTGGTCCCCGTGGATGTTTCAGTGGCCTGCGTATAGACCGCCTTCACGCCGGGGTTTTCCTTGAGCGCTTTTTCGATCACCCCGGGATCGAGCACATCGCCCCAGGGGAGGTCGATATTGATCGCCTCAACACCATATGCCTTGCAGATATTGGCCCAGCGTTCGCCGAATTTACCGCTGCGCACCACGATGGCCTTGTCGCCGGGTGAAAGCATGTTGGTCACTGCGCCTTCCATTGCGCCCGTGCCCGATGAAGAGAAAATGAGCACCTCGTTCTTGGTGCCGAAGAGATATTTCAGATTTTCCCGGACCTCTTCCACCACTGTTTCGAACATGGGGTTGCGGTGATGGATGATCGGTTCAGCCATTTTTAAAAGCACTTCGGGTGGAATCTGGGTGGGACCCGGTGCGAGCAAGTACCGTTTCTGCATTGTTAACCTCCTAAATTTTAATGTTACTTTCTAACAGATTAGCCTTAAAAACGTCAAGGAAAATGATATTACAAAATACAGGCCTTTTGTGCTATATTTCTGCTATAGTTCAATGTAAAAGACGGCAGGAGGTCAAGTATGCCACAGGGCCCATATAGCGACACAGTAATAGACCATTTCGAGAACCCCCGCAACATGGGTGAAATAGAAGAAGCAGACGGCGTGGCCGAGGTAGGTAATCCTACCTGCGGCGATGTCACAAAGCTCTATCTCAAGATAGAGGGCGACCGCATCGTCGATGTGAAGTTCAAGACCTTCGGCTGCGCAGCTGCCATCGCTTCGAGCAGTATGACAACCGAGCTCATCAAGGGAAAGACCCTCGATGAGGCCATGAAGCTGACCAATGAGACCGTGACCGAGCACCTCGGAGGGCTTCCCCCCGCGAAACATCACTGTTCGGTCATGGCCGAGGACGCCCTGCGGGCAGCCATAGAAGACTATAGAAAAAAACAGGGGAAGTAGCGGCGTTTCATGACCGAACTGCATGTGAGAACATCTAAAAGGATTGAGGCGGTGAACATCACCGACCAAGTCGTCGGCGCAATAAAAGGACGAACAGGCAAGCTCCTCCACGTATATACCCCGCACACCACGTGTGCCGTCACGATCAACGAGGATGGCGATCCCGACGTTATGCGCGATATCATCGAGGCATTGGAGCGGCTGGTGCCCTCCACACACCACTACCGCCACGTCGAGGGGAATTCAGACGCCCACATCAAATCGGTCCTGGTAGGAGCATCCGTTACCGTTCCCTTTTCCGGGGATTCTCCGCGTCTCGGAACGTGGCAGGGCATCTTCCTGATGGAATTCGACGGACCGAGGGAAAGAAAGGTAATTATCAGCCTCCTGTGAACATCCCAGGGCTGGTGAATGAAACAAAAAATGGAGACTGCTATGAAAACAGTAAAAGTATTGATGGTTGCAGCACTGTGCTGTATTCTTATGGGGGCCTTTTCGCTGACACTTCACGCAAAAAATGAAAAAATAACCACCCCCAAGGAACCCGGAGCCTATATAAAAACAAGCAAGGGCCTTATCAGGCTTTTGCCGAACATCGTCTTTGACGAGGGCAATGCCATCTTCGTGGAATCGAACAATCCTACCCATTATTTTCTGAAAGATTTCCAGTACTTCGTTCTTTACGGCAAGTATGACCTGAGCGTCCTTACCTTGAATCCAATGCTGTTCATGCAGCCCTCAGCAGTGGGTAAACCACGCTTTGCATTCGGCAAGAACGTAGATTTTGATATAAAGCCCCAGGGAAAAGACCTTTACACCGTCAAGCCCAAAGGACTCCTCGGAAGAGGTTATTACAGCATCTGGATCAATGAAACCGCCTGGGATTTCATACTGGATTAAAGACGGCCTGAATGCTTGAGCCGCTTGAATGCTTGAACCGTTTGAGGGCTTGAGCGATAAGATAAGGAAATAAAAAAATCGTATTTAAACTTTAAATCGTCATTTCGGTGAACACCGGTTTGACGATTTTTTTGTCTCCAACATTCAAGCGGCTCAAGCATTCAGGCTGTTCAAACTGTGTTTTTAGTTTGGAGGCGGCATCCGGATTTGAACCGGAGAATAACGGTTTTGCAGACCGTCGCCTTACCACTTGGCTATGCCGCCATTGATTTAAGGACCGTGCGAGCCTGCTATTGGCAACTCATTCACGTTTTTACGGGCATCTTCACCCGCGACATGTTCTTTATGGAGCGGGCATCTTCACCCGCGACATGTTCTTTATGGAGCGGGAAACGGGATTTGAACCCGCGACTTCAACCTTGGCAAGGTTGCACTCTACCGCTGAGTTATTCCCGCGCGTTGTTTTTTATAATATAAACTTATCCCTCATGTCAAGATTGAAAGAGCGGAGTGAGGGAAATAGGGGCCGGGTTCAGAGAAGAAATGGCTTACCGTGCATCGCCTTTCCCTGGATCCCGGTGCTTAATAAAACCGGGGGAGACCCGGAAAAAATCTCCCCCGGCACCGAAGCAGGCAAGCCAGCTGCCCTGCATTCTTTATTTCTTTTTCAAGGAAACCTGAAAAAACATGCGCCCCCTTTTCACCGCTGTCCTGTCCGGGACCTGTGGCTGTTGCTGAGGCGGACTACAACCAGCGCAATTATGCCGAAAGAAACCAGTATCCCAAGCATCAATAAAACCAGTTCGAATGACACGTGCGCTGCCATCCTCTTTGCGTAAAGTAATTTGCGGGCCGCAACCGGTCCCCGGCAACGGCAAGCATGTGTATTATCCCAATACAACAGGACTTTTTTCTGTAAAACAGGCTACATTCGTGCTATTTAATAAACTAAAGGTAATAATCTATGAACCAAAACAAGGACGGGATGCCTTATTTCCCCAACTCTCCATACGTAACTGACAACGTGGGTAAGTTTGGCGATGAGTTGAAAACGCTTCTGACCATATCAAGGGCCAGACGGTACCAGAACGGCCAGATCATTTACATGCAAGGCGAGAGGAGCAGGTGTTTTTACTTCCTGGGACAGGGTAAAGTGAAAATAAGCATTTTCAGGGAAAACGGGTCGGAAAAGATACTCGCCATCCAGGAAGACAATACCTTCTTTGGAGAAAGCGCCGCCTTTGACCGATACCCGTATTTCGCAACCGCCACGGCCCTTGAGGAGTCCGACATACATGTGATCAATATCGATGAGGCCGAGTCCCTCATAAAGGCACATCCAGAGGTTTCCCTGCTCATCATCACCGCCATTATCAGGAAACTCAGGCTTCTCGGCCTCCAGGTGGAAGACCTCTCCTTCCTGGACGCGCAGAAAAGGGTTGCCCACATTCTTTTAAAACTGATGCAAGAGGTCGGAGAGGTTACCGGCACCGGTATTCTTATCAAAAAACGGATCACCCATGAAGACCTGGCAAACATCACAGGCCTTTCACGGGTAACGGTAACGAATGTTCTCAACCATCTCAACAGGCTTAGGCTCATCACCAAAGGCCGCCTCAAATATACGATCATAGACCGGGAAAAGCTCGAGTCGTTCGTAGAGTCCAATGAATAGATCCCGTACCTGTCCTGCAGTCATATGCGGCATTGCTCTTTTCTTTTTGTCTTTCTTTTTTCTTACATCAGCCCATTGCGCTTCCTTCCTGAAAACGGTCACCTTCGCCGCGACGAACAGTGTATGGGTAAGGCAATTCCATCTTTTCACGGATGCCGCTTCCCGGGGCTCGAAGCATGGGACCCGTTTTCTCTTCGTTGGCGGGCCTGAGGCCATACCCCCCTTCGAGCAGATCGAGGCCATAAGACGGGGCGTTGTAGACGTCGCGCTGCTTCCGGCCGCTTATTTCGTCCCCCAATTGCCTGAGGCGGACGCCATGAAGCTCTCCCGTCATTCCCCGATGGAAGAAAGAAAGAACGGTATCTTCGCGTTCTACAGACAGTTGATGGCAAAAGAGCTCAACGTCATCTATCTCGGTAAAATTGCCGGCGGCGTGAGCTATCATTTTTATCTTAAAAGACCGGTGAGCAAACCCGATCTGACAGGTCTCAAGATACGGATAACACCGATCTATGAACCTTTTGTGAAAGCACTTGGAGGAGTTGGTGTGACAACCGCGCCGGGCGAGGTCTACGTTGCACTCGAGAGGGCCATCGTCGATGGATTCGGCTGGCCTTCCATCGGTATGCACGAAATGGGATGGCAGGAAGTTGTCCGCTACATCATTGAACCGGGTTTCTACCAGACCGACGTTTGTGTGCTCATGAACAAAAAGAAATGGGAAAGCCTGGCCGCGGAAGAGCAAAAACACCTCAGCGACACCATGGAAAAAGCGGAACGTGAAAGCTACGATCTTTCACGCAAAATGGCTGATCAGGAAAAACAGCTCCTCATCGGCAAGGGTATAAAGGTTATAGAATTCAAAGACGCCATGGGTCAGTTTTATACCGATACCGCCTACCGGGCAGGCTGGGAAAAGGTTCTCGCAAAAACCCCCCGCACCGGTCAGCATTTGAAAAGACTGATGGAGCAATAACACTGGGCCGATTCTTCACAAGACTCCTCGACGCCACGGCCGCCGTTTCGGCCCTGTGCATACTGTTTATCGCCCTTTCGATCTGTTACGAAGTGCTTGGCAGATACCTGTTCAACCATCCTCTCATGTGGACTGTTGAGATATCGGAATACCTGCAGATCTATTTTGTTTTTTTAAGCGCCGCATGGGTGCTCAGGCAAAAAGGGCATGTCGCCCTCGATATCGCCGTCAACCGTTTCGGCCCATCGTGGAAAAGAACATGCGCCGTCATTACCGATATATTGGGTGTTGCCGTCGCAACGGCGCTTTCGGTCTTTTCCGGGATCATAACATACGAACAGATGATGCTTGGCACCCCCGTCATCAAAACGCTCGAGGTACCCAAATGGATCGTTATCATGCCTATACCCGCAGGAATGTTGCTGCTTGCCATTGAATTCCTGGTGAGGCTGTTTGCCCATATCAGGCAGGGGGAATAGCGCGGTGGAATGGTGGACCGTTCTTCTTTTCTTCTTTGGCGGCTTCGTCGTCCTCATATTGACCGGCTTCCCCATAGCCTTTGCCTTTTTCCTCATCAATATCGTCGGCGCCTTTCTTTTTATGGGCGGTGTGGAGGGCATCAAGCAGCTTACCCTTAATATGTACAGCGCCCTTGGCAATTTCACGCTCACACCGATACCGCTTTTCATTCTCATGGGTGAGATCATTTTCAGGTCCGGTATAGCCAATAACGCTTTGAATGTTTTCGACAAATTCTTTGGAAAAATACCCGGCCGCCTCGGCATTCTCGCCGTGGCCGCCTCCACATTCTTTTCTGGACTGACAGGCTCGGCCATCTCCAATACGGCGCTGCTTGCCTCCTCTCTTATGCCGGAAATGCACAAACGGGGCTACGGGAAGCCTCTTATGATCGGCCCCATTGTCGGGACAGGCGGACTTGCCATGATGATCCCGCCAAGCGCCCTGGCTGTTGTCCTGGGGTCCGTGGCACACATATCGATATCGGGCATTCTCATCGGCGGCATCCTGCCGGCCCTCATTATGGCCTCGCTCTACTCCCTCTATATCATCACCAGGAGTATCATCGACCCCTCCATAGCTCCCGATTACGAAATAAACAGGATCAGCCCCGGAAACATATTCAAAGAATTTCTCATCTATGTACTGCCTCTTTTCTCTGTCATCATCCTTGTACTGGGACCAATATACATGGGGATCGCAACACCCACAGAGGCAGCGTCCCTGGGCTGCGTGGGCTCTCTCGCCCTGACCCTCGCATACAAAAAACTGACACTCAAGGTCCTTTACGACACACTGCGGTCCACCCTGAAAACGAGTTGCATGATCTTTCTCATCATTGCGGGATCAATCGGATACAGCCAGATCATCTCGTTCACCGGTGCAGGCACCGGGTTGATAGGATGTGTCACGTCTCTCAACCTGCCCGATACAGTGCTCATTCTCCTCATGCTTTCCGTGTTGCTTTTCCTGGGCTGTTTCATGGACCAGGTATCGATGATGATGGTGACCATGCCTCTTTTCATGCCCATCATCTTTCAGGTCAATATCAATCCCCTGTGGTTCGGCCTCATGATGCTCATCGCTCTCGATATCGGTTTCACCACGCCGCCTTTTGGCCTGCTCCTTTTTGTCATGAAGGGTATCGTTTCCGATGACATCACCATGGTGGACATATATACGGCCGCCCTGCCCTTCATTCTCTGCAACCTGATAACCCTCGGTCTGGTCCTCGCCTTCCCGCAGATAGTCCTGTTCTTTATTAAGTGAACCAGATCATGGCCAATAACCAGATTCCAATGATCAATGACGATCAAGAAAACCGCCTGAAACAGTTTCTATCGCCAGAACCAAAAAAACATTGAGTTGATAAATTGATTATCGGGTAATTGGATATTTCTGTGACAGCAGCTTTATCACCGCCCTGTTCCATCCCCGGGGCCCCACGCCCTCTGACCGCTCGAAGGCCTCGCCGTCAAAACACGGATCGTAACCGCCCCCGCTCTTTTCCACGATGACCGGAAGATCAACACGGCGCAGCATGGGGAGGTCATTGTGGCTGTCCCCGATGGCAACCGTTGAAACCTTCCCGTATTCTCTCCGGTACATGCCGATAAGGATTTCGACAGCCTTTCCCTTATCACTGTCCCCGATGATATGGTGAAAAATGCCTCTGGTGACGTTGAAACCCTTTCCTTTAACGGCGTTTGCAAGCTTTTCGTGATCTTCGGGGCCGCCACGGAAAATAAAAGGCTCGTCAAACTCCCTCATTTTTGCCATGGCAGCCTCATGTTCGTTAAGGCCCGTCACGGCCGCTATCTCTTCCACGGTCATGTCCCCGAAACCACGTATATGGAAACCGTCGTCGCGCAGTTCGAAAACGGCCCTGCGCAAGTCCCGGTACATTGCGCCAAGGCGAATGATCCTGTAGCCGCCCCCGACATCTTCGCGGGGTATGGGCGGCTGCGCCTCCCGCGGGAAATACCCCTCTGGTATAAAAACGGCGCCGCCGTTTTCGGATATAAAAGGATGGCTATTTTCAAGCTTTCCCCGGTAATGCTCTATCTCAATTCTTGTCTTGCTCGAGCAGACGGCAAGGGGAATGTGCCGTTCCTTTATGAGCGCGAGGGCGGGAAGGGCGGCATCGAAGGAATAGGACCCAGGATCGAGAAGGGTACCGTCCAGATCGGTGATAATTATAATTTTTTTCATTTTTCCGCCCCCTCAGGACCTTTTTCAAGGCCCGGCCGAAATATCACGCGCCTGGCGTGCCCATACACCGGTATAGTATTATCCTACTATCCAAAGCATAAAAAAAAGTGTAAAGTAGTTTACAGACACCATATCCCTTCTCGAATAGATTGTTAAGCCACACGCAAAGGAGGCGAATATGTCCGATTTTTACCAGACAGGAGTTGTCGCAACCTTCCATAAGCTCGGAAAAGGCAATCTCGAGGAAATCGAATCAAAACTTGAGAGTTACGCACGGGAAAGGCCCATCGCTCTTGTTCTGCCGTCGCTTTACAGTGAACTTGCCGGCGATGCCCTTTCGAGGATAATCGACCAGCTCAAAGAGGTCAAATACATAAAGGAAATTGTCGTAACGCTGGGCCCGACATCGGACAGGGAATTTCAGAATGCAAAGCAGTTCTTTTCCGTTCTTCCCCAGAAAACAAGCATTATATGGAACAGCGGCAAGAGAATGAAAAAAATATACCGGGCAATAGAGGCCGAAGACCTTCCGACCGGTCTTGAAGGCAAGGGACGATCCGTCTGGATGGCTTACGGCTACGTTCTTGCGCAGCGTGAATTCAATTCAATCGCCCTTCATGACTGCGATATCGTGACGTATTCCCGCGATATGCTCGCACGGCTCTGCTATCCGGTCACGAATCCCAGCCTTGACTACGATTTCTGCAAAGGATACTACTCGCGGGTCACCGGCAAGATGCACGGAAGGGTAACGCGCCTTCTTGTGACCCCGCTCATACGGGCATTAGAAAAACTGATAGGCGACCATCCGCTTTTGGTTTTCTTCGACAGTTTTCGCTATATCCTTGCCGGCGAGTTCTCCATGGACATAAACCTCGCCCGCGTCAACAAGATCCCCGGTGACTGGGGCCTTGAAGTGGGGACCCTCGCCGAGGTCTATAAAAATACCTCCATCAACCGCGTGTGTCAGGTCGACATCGCGGAGAACTACGAACACAAGCACCAGAGTCTTTCACCGGAAGACGCGTCAAAGGGCCTCAACAAGATGTGTGTCGATATCTGCAAATCCATTTTCCGCACCCTCGCCTCTGAAGGGATCATTTTTTCCGACGGCTTTTTCAAGACACTCGTTGCAACCTATGCCCGCACCGCGCAGGACATGCTCAAGCGATACGAGGACGATGCCTCCATCAACAGCCTGCTTTTTGACCGTCACGAAGAAAGCCTTTCCGTGGAAACCTTCACGAGCGGCATCAAAAGGGCGGCCGAGGTCATCACGAAAGATCCGCTGGGCGTCCCCCTCATATCGAGCTGGGACAGGGTGACCGCCGCATTGCCTGATATCCTCGACAGGATACGGGAATCTGTGGGAGAAGACAATCGATAGACCCGTGCGGCCCGCACCCTCGGGTTTCGGCGTGAGGGCACGGACAAATTCCGGATGGGAGGTGTGATGCGTTTTCTTGTTCTTATCATATGCATCGTTGTTCTCGTCGCCATTTTTTCAACCCAGAACTCGCTGCCCGTTTCCGTTTCGTTCCTTGCCTGGAAATTTCAAGCATCCCTCGCCATAGTGGTGTTCCTGTCAGTTGTTTCCGGCATCGTTATCGGTGCCCTGTCCTCCTTTTTCATCAGATTATCCAAAAAACATGGGGCCGGGAAAAACAACGAATCAGAGATCACACGCAAACAAGCCGGGGATGCCGATCTATGAACACGGGAAAGATTGCAAGGTTACTTCTCGTCCTCATCGCGATCGCCTGCATTATCGCCTTTATCGGCCAAAACCGCAGGGCCGGGGGACCAGGGACAAAACGCGGCGATGGGATGCTCAGGAAGATAACCGGCACTATCAAAAAGGGGGACACGCTCTCTCAGCTCTTTAAGCACAACAAGCTGAATATTGCCGACCTCAAACGCGCAAGAGATGTCACGGACGGCATCTATGATCTCGGGGAACTCTGCTCAGACCACCCTTACAGCATCACCATCGACCGGGAGCACAGGCTCACTTCCCTGACCTATAGTGTCGATGACGATACATATCTTGAGGTTTCACGGGAAGGAAGCTCCTTCACGGCCACCCTTGGAACGGTTGAATACGACCGCCGGATCATCTCTTTCGGCGGCACCATTAAAGAGAACCTTATCGAATCCCTTGGCGCCGGCAGGGATGCGCTGCTCCTTGCCCTCGATCTTTCAGACATCTTTGCCTGGGACATAGATTTCACGACCGACCTGAGGGAAGGGGACACATACAGGATCGTTGTCGAGGGCCTCTATATGGGAAACACTTTCAGAAAGTTCGGTTCTATCCTGTCCGCCGAATTTGTAAATAACGGCGAAAGTTACACGGCATACAGGTTCGGAACGGGTGCTTCGGCAGAGTATTACGATGCCGCAGGAACGCCCCTCAAAAAAGCATTTCTCAAGGCGCCCCTCAATTTCAGGAGGATCAGTTCCTTATACACGAAAAAAAGATATCACCCCATCCTGAAGAGATACAGGCCGCACATGGGGATCGATTACGCGGCAGCCGCAGGAACACCTGTATCGGCACTTGGCGACGGTACCATCAGTTACGCCGGTTACCGGGGCGGTTACGGAAAACTCGTGATCATCAGGCACCGTAACGGCTACAGTACATATTACGGACACCTGTCACGCATCCAAAGGGATATTAGGAGGAGTGCCCGGGTCGCCCAGGGTGACATCGTGGGCTTTGTAGGCACGACGGGCCTTGCAACAGGCCCCCATCTCCACTTTGAGATGAGAGTGGCAGGAAAACCTGTCAACCCGTTCTCGGTCAAACCCGTAAACAAAGAACCTCTGCGCGCAGGCGAAATGCCCCGTTTTAAGGAGTTTGTAAGGTCCATGGACCTCCGTCTTGAACTCGCGGCTATCTCGAAAGGTCCGCCGCTGCCGGCGATGACGGCGTCCGGAACACAACCGAAAGGAGGCTGATCATCACTTCGTATCAACGTTTCGCCACACCCATGATCATCGCTGCCGGTTCCTTTATCGTTCTTCTGTTGATCCGGTTCATTGTTCTCAAGCTCCTTCGTCACTGGAGCGCAAAAACATCGACCAAAGTGGACAATATAATCGTTTCCTCTCTCAGCACGCCTTCTGTATACTGGTGTATCGCGATATCACTTTCCGTCGGGATAGCCCTGTCCGATATACCCTCGCGCTACCTCCGCTATATAAATCTCACCATAGATGCCCTCGTCGTCCTGTCGATAACGATCGCGACCGCCAACCTCGTCGGGAGGCTCTTTTCCAATTACGTCGAAACCTCGAACCTGCCCATTCCAACGACCGGTCTGATGCAGGGCGTCATAAAAGGTACGATAATCATCATAGGCTGTCTCATAATCCTTAACATGCTCGGGATCTCCATTACTCCCCTTATAACAGCCCTTGGAGTGGGAGGCCTTGCCGTGGCCCTTGCGCTCCAGGACACGCTGTCCAATCTCTTTGCCGGGGTCCACATCCTGCTCGAGCGGTCCGTAAGGATAGGTGATTTCGTGAAGCTTGAGTCAGGCCAGGAGGGTTACGTTGAAGACATCACCTGGAGGACAACAAGGGTTCGGATGCTCCCCAACAACATGGTCATCATACCAAACAACAAGCTTGCGAAAAGCATTGTCACTAATTATTATCTTCCCGAAAAGCGCCTCTCTCTCCTGATACCGGTCTCGGTCAGCTACAGCTGCGACCCGGCCATGGTGGAACAGGTGCTTGTCGACGAGGCAAAAAAAGCTGTGGGCAATATCCCAGGGCTTCTTGGCGAACCCGAACCTTTTGTCCGCTTCATGCCAGGATTCGGCGAAAGCTCCCTGGATTTCACCTTGATCTGCCAGGTTGGCGAGTTTGTGGACCAGTACCTGGCCCAGCACGAACTGAGAAAGCAGATCTTTGCAAGGTTCCGCGCTGAAGGCATCGAGATTCCCTTTCCGCAAAGGACCGTCCATATAAGCGAGGAGAAACAATGGAAGAAATAATCGATGAAAGGGAACATTCCTTTGAGTTCCGGCAGTGCATAAGCATTATCAAGTCCACGGGCAAAAAAGCTTCAAGCCTGAGGCAGCTTCGGGAGATCATCGCAACCGTGAGCGACGATTCGATCTTCCATCATACCTATCAATACTTTTTGAAAGAACACATCCTTGAATACACCAACGATTTTGCCCAGTGGGCCGGGGAAAGCCTCGAGGAACGGGCCCTGGCGGAACAATTGTCCAACATCGATCCTTACGGCTCGGAAACGATCCAGGATGTCCGGTCAGCCCTGGTCGCGGTCATCGATTCCTACCTCGATAAATTTCCTGAGCCCCGCGATTCCCTTCCCGGTGACGAGTTTTTTTTCAACGAAACGGTCACTTACGTCTTCCCTGTGGGAGTATGGGCGAAAAACCTGGCGGAATTTCTTATCGCCCTGAAATTCATAGACAACGGCCCGATCTATTACCACTTTTACGAGGCGCGTAATCGCGTCGCCGGAGGGGTCGACGATTTTTCGAGATGGCTCGAGGACACCCTGCTGAAGAAAGAACTTGCGGAAAAGGTGAGGGCCATTGATCCTTTCATGCACACCACGGAAGAGATACGCGCCCATATTTCCGAGATGATCATGGCGGAAGTAAGCGCAGACATGGAAAAATCGGGGGTGCGTCCATGATAGAATCCTACAAGGGCATCTCTCCGAGAGGAGACCTGCTCCTCCTGAGGAAGCTTGCAGACAACCTCGCGGGAAAAACATTTCTTCACGTCAACTCCACGCGTGAAGGCGGCGGCGTGGCAGAGATACTCCAGAGGATGGTTCCCATCCTTTCAAGCCTCGGCATCAAGGCACGCTGGGATATCATAAAGGGGGATGACAGGTTCTTCGATATGACGAAAAAGGTGCACAACGCTCTCCAGGGTTATACGGAATTCATCGACAAGGCCATGTGGGAACATCACTACAAGGTCAACGAAGAGAACGCCGCCAAACTGGACCTCGATGCCGACGCCGTTCTCATCCACGACCCTCAGCCTGCCCCGCTCGTGTCGTTCCGCACGGGGGGCGTCTGGATTTGGCGCTGCCATATCGATGTTTCAAATCCGCAACGGGATGTCTTCAAAGAGATCGGAACATACGCGAATAAATTCGATGCGGCCATATATTCCGTTTCCCGTTTCGCCGGCGCAATGTGCCCCAACGAGTTTATCATACCGCCGTCTATCGACCCGCTTTCCGAGAAGAACAGGGAACTCACCATCGAGGAGATCGCCGAGACAGCAAACAGGCTCGGCATCCCCACGGACAGGTCGGTCATCCTGCAGGTTTCCCGGTTCGACAGGTTCAAAGACCCCACGGGTGTCATCATGGCCTACCGAATGGTAAAAAAATACAACGACTGTGTCCTTGTCCTGGCGGGAAGCCCGGCAACAGATGATCCCGAAGGCGCCGAGGTCCTCAGCGAGGTCCGGGATTTTGCGTCAAACGATCCTGATGTCCACATCCTTCTATTGCCCCCTTTCAGCGACAAGGACATCAACGCTCTTCAGAGGATGGCCACGGTAATCCTTCAAAAATCTCTCAAGGAGGGCTTCGGACTCACCGTTGCCGAGGGAATGTGGAAAGGCAAGCCCGTCATCGGGGGTGCGGCAGGCGGGATACCTTTGCAGATAATACACGGCATAACGGGGTTTCTTGTCCATTCCATAGAAGGGACCGCCTTCAGGATGCGGCAACTGCTCAACAACGATGAAATGGCCGCACGGATGGGACAGCACGCGCGGGAGTATGTTCGCCAGAACTTCCTCATAACGCGGCAGACAAGGGACTATCTCTCCGTCTGGTACACAATGTTGTCGAAAGGCAAAAGCCTTATAGAACTATAAAGACAGGTCATAAAAAAACAGTTTGAGGATTTGAAAGTTTGTAAAGCGATACAGAAAAACCGGTTGCTTCCCTTGAAACGCTTCATAAACTGTCAAACGCTTCATAAACACTCAAACTGTTTTTTCTATCACCCATGACCCATCGCCTGTCTTTTTGTAACCTGCTTGACAGACCGATCGACATCTCTGTGCTAAAAATACAGTAAGGTTAATGAGATAGTGCACCCTTTTCATGACATAAACCGGGGAAAGGAGATGACATGAAACAATGCAGGTACTTAATACCAGGCCTGGCGCTGAGTTTTATGACTGGATATGCCCTCTCATTGCTGGTCCCTATCAGGTCCTTGAAGCAGATGTTTGCCGGGACCGCCCGTGAAAAAAATGCGCGGCTGCCCGGTGAATCACAGGTGCAACAGAACGATCCATATATTGAAGGATTGGTCAGGGAGATCCATGCTGATCAATTCGCGGTTCCATAGAGCCGGGGCGCCGGTAAGGCCCCGTTGCAATAAACCATATGGAGGTGTTCTCATGACAACAACAACGCTTGTTATCGCAGGGGCAATACTGCTTGGCATCCTGGCCATTGTGCTCACAATCGTGTTCGGAAACAAAAAACCGCATGAACATCAATAAAGCGGTAAAAGGACATGCACGCAGCAGCAATGCCACCCTTCGGGGAAAAGACATCAAGAAGGAGGTAAAACAATGAGGCTTTTAAAGGTGGCAGGATTCATTCTTCCCTTCCTTTGCCTCGTGCTGACCGTTTATTGCCTTGCCGATACCGTTCACATGAGACAGGTGAGCGGTGTTGTGAAATATATTGACGGCCAAGGGAAGGGCATTGTGGTAACCGCTGACATAGGTGGTAAAGAATTCATTGTCGGGGCCATAATTGACAACAGAACGGTCATTTCCTCCCGTAAAGAGAAACTATCTATTGGAGACATCAGGGAGGGTGACAGGGTCATTTTACGATATCTCCTTGAAAACAATGACCTCTATGCGAAATCGATCATGAAGAGATAATCGGGCCTTGTGTCACACAACATGCCCCGACTCCGGGCGCCCGGGAGGCGGCCATAACGCGCCTTCCGGGCAATATTTTAAAAAGACAGGCAATGGGTCACAGGTTTTAGGCCATGGGAAAAACTGTTTCAATACAAAAACACAGGTGATGGACTTTGTCTTTAACGTCTCACGCTTTACGCCTAACAGTTTTGGAACTCTGAAACGTTCAAACCCTGAAACAGTTTTTTTACACCACCCATAACCTGTTACCTGTCTTTCTGCTATACTGAAATTATATAGAACCGCATATGAAGAAATCGAATGACATACGTATCGGAACGTACCTTGGCGCCCTGCCCTTTCGGGACGGCTCAACATTCTTCCGCGTATGGGCACCCTTTGCCAGCATGGTATCCGTCGAAACAGGGTTGGAACATGACATGCACCATACTACGGACCTCATACGCTGCAAGGGAGACTATTTTGAAGGATCCGTGGACAACACCGGGCATTACGGCATGTACCGCTACATCATCGACGGCAGATACCCGCTTGCCGATCCCGCTTCCCGGTCCCAGCCGGACGGTGTTCACGGCCCTTCCCGGATCGTGGACCACACCCTGTTCAGCTGGAGCGATAGGGCATGGAAAGGCATACCTCTTGCCCGGTATATTATATACGAGATTCATACAGGCGCCTTCACAGGTGAAGGGACCCTTAAAGCGGCTGCGGGGTGTATCGAATACCTGAAAGACCTTGGCGTCAACGCGGTTGAGCTCATGCCCGTTGCCCAGTTCCCGGGGAGATACAATTGGGGTTATGACGGCACATTCCCATTCGCGGTCCATAACTCCTATGGCGGCCCCGAAGGTCTTAAAACCTTTGTAGACGCATGCCACAAACAGGATATTTCCGTCATTCTTGATGTTGTGTACAACCATCTTGGCCCCGAGGGCAACTATCTCGGCAGATACGGCCCGTATTTTACCGATCGTTACCGCACGCCCTGGGGAGATGCCATCAATTTTGATGGCCCCTTCAGCGACGAGGTCCGGCATTTTTTCATTGAAAGCGCCCTTGCATGGATAACTGATTACCACATCGACGCCTTGAGAATAGACGCGATACACGGTATCTTCGACTTCAGCGCGCAGACCTTTCTGGAAGAGCTGTCAGAAGCGGTCAACAAGCGGGGCCGCGAACTCGGGAGGACGGCACACCTCATAGCCGAGAGCGACCTCAACGACATCCGTACCGTGACCCCGACAAAACAGGGAGGGTCCGGATTTGACGCTCAGTGGAACGACGATTTTCACCATGCCCTCCACACTATCCTGACGGGGGAGCGAAGCGGGTATTATTGCGACTTCGGCACTATCGAATGCCTGGCAAAGGCGCACCGAGAGGGTTATGTATACACCGGCCAATATTCACACTATCGCCGGAAAAGGCATGGAAGCCCCTCAAGGCACATGCCCGCAGCCAGGTTCGTCGTATTCTCCCAGAACCATGACCAGGTGGGCAACAGGGCCCTGGGTGACAGACTTGCGAGCATGGTGACGATGGCAGAATTGAGGACAGCGGCCGTCGCCGTCCTTCTTTCATCCAGCATCCCCCTTATTTTCATGGGGGAAGAATACGGTGAAACTGCCCCATTCCTCTATTTCGTTGACCATTCGGACAAAACGCTTATTGACGCTGTCAGGTCAGGCCGCGCTGAAGAGTTCTCCTCTTTTGGCTGGAAAGGGGACATCCCCGATCCACAGTCGGAAGAGACCTTCATGCGGTCAAAGGTCAACAGGGAGGTCCGTTTTGCCGAACCGCACAGCTCGCTGTATGACTTTTACAGGCACCTTACGGGACTTCGCCGTTCCCTGCGGCCCTGGGAGATGAAAAAGAAACGGCCCGGAGTGAAACTGCTGAGCGGAAACAATGTTCTGCGTGTTCTCATGCCCCTCAGAACCGGCGATATTTCCTGCTTTTTCAACTTCAGTGGATCTGGGGTTCCCATCCGCTCCCCGCTGCCTGCAGCCTCCTGGACAAAGATCGTCGACACCGCGTCACCGCGATGGGGCGGCGAAGGAGAGACGGCTCCCCCTGACATCGGGCTTTCGGCAACCGGAGAGTCAATACCGTCCATCACGATCGGCCCCTTTAACTCGGTCGTATACAGAAAGGTGGGCTGATGGAACGTTATATCTGCGTTCACTGTCATTTCTATCAACCCCCCCGGGAGAACCCATGGCTCGAATCCGTCGAGTTGCAGGACTCGGCCTATCCTTATCACGATTGGAACGAACGCATAACCGCGGAGTGCTATGCGCCGAACTGTGCGTCAAGGATCTTCAACGGCGGCGGCCGTATCACCGATATTGTCAGCAATTATTCAAAGATCAGCTTCAATTTCGGCCCGACGCTGCTTGCATGGATGGAAAAATTCGCCCCCGCGGTCTATGAAGCGATACTCGAAGCCGACAGGCTCAGCGCCTCCATGCACTCGGGGCACGGCAGCGCCCTGGCCCAGGTATACAACCATATAATAATGCCCTTGGCCAACTCTCGTGACAAGCGCACCCAGGTCATCTGGGGGATCAGGGATTTCCAGAAAAGGTTCGGGCGCCTCCCCGAAGGTATGTGGCTTGCCGAGACTGCTGTGGACCTTGAGACGCTCGAGCACCTCGCCCGGGCGGGGATCCGCTTCACCATCCTCGCGCCCCACCAGGCCTGGAGAGTGAGAAAGACAGGTGCAGGCAAGTGGAAGGATGTGAGCGCGGGACGCATAGACCCCACACGCCCCTACCTGGTCAGGCTCCCTTCGGGACAAAGGATAACAGTATTCTTCTACGACGGTCCGATATCACGTGCTGTTGCCTTCGAGGGCCTTCTTAAAAGCGGGGAAGACCTGGCGCAAAGACTCCTCTCCGGGTTTTCCGATGCAAGACCCTGGAGTCAGCTCATGCATATAGCAACAGACGGGGAAACATACGGCCACCATCACACCTTCGGCGATATGGCGCTTGCCTTTGCTTTGCATCATATAGAAAAGAACAATCTTGCCGCTTTGACCAATTACGGTGAATTCCTGGAAAAATTCCCCCCCGGGCACGAGGTAAAGATCTATGAGAACACGTCCTGGAGTTGCGCTCACGGCATCGAACGCTGGCGCAGCGACTGTGGGTGCAATTCAGGAGGATATCCCGAATGGAACCAGATGTGGAGGAGCCCGCTGCGTGATGCCCTCGACTGGCTTCGCGATGAGCTCGCCGATCTGTATACCACAAGCGCGATCGGATATCTCCACGATCCCTGGGCGGCCCGCGATGACTACATAGAGGTCATCCTGGATCGTAGCACAGGGACTCTCGACAATTTTTTCGAGAAACACGGCCGAAAGCCACTTTCAGCCGATGAAAGGGCTTCCGCATTAAAGCTCCTTGAAGCGCAGCGACACTGCCTTCTCATGTATACGAGCTGCGGATGGTTCTTCGATGAGCTGTCAGGTATAGAAACAGTCCAGGTCCTGCAATACGCCGGGCGGGCGATCCAGCTCGCCGGACAGGTCCACGGAAATGACCTGGAAAAGGCTTTCACATCAATGCTCAGGAAGGCGAAAAGCAACATCCCCGAGCACAAGGATGGCGCCGGCATCTTCGAGAAGTTCGTAAAACCCGTTGCGATTGATCTAAAAAAGGTCGCCGTCCACTATGCGGTGTCCTCGGTGATCGAGGATTTCGGGGACCACACTGAAATATACAGTTTTTCGGTGGACAGGGAGGATTATTTCAAAATACCCGCCGGCAAGACAACCCTGGCCATCGGCAAGGTCCTTGTCACTTCGCGGATAACGTGCGATTCGGAACTCATAAGCTTCGCCCTCCTGCACATGGGAGGTCACGCCTTCAATGGCGGCGCGAGGGAATACCGCGGAGAGGATGTATTCAGGGCAATGCGCTCAGAGATCATCAACGCCTTCGAAAGGGGCGATTTCGCGGACATCTTCCACCTGATGGACGACCACTTCGGCATGCACAATTACTCCTTTACCAGCCTTTTCAGGGACCGGCAGCGCGCGGTCATGGACCTCCTCCTCAAAGACACTTTCGAGAAATACGAGATCGTTTACAGGGACCTCTTTGAAAGCGAACGGATCCTTATGAACTTCTTCCGCGAAGCGGGCATGACCGTCCCGAACGCGTTCCTTGCCGCCGCGGAGTTCATTCTCAACCTCGACCTGAGAAAGGCCTTTTTACAGGACACTCCCGACGGCAATATGATCTCGGGCATTGTAAGGGAGATCGTAAAATGGGGCCTCTCTTACGATACGCTCGAGACAGAATTGATCATAAGGGGCAGGCTCAAGGACCTCATGACCCGTTTTCAGGAAAACCCATTCGACCTGTCGCTCCCAGACGCCATGCAGACAACGATGGAACTTGCCCGGCTCCTCCCCATCAATGTAAACCTCTGGGAGGCGCAGAACACCTACTATGCCATGACACGGTCTGTCTATCACGATATATCGAAAAAAACCGCGCAGGAAGACCCCGACGCTGCGCTATGGGTACGGGCTTTCCTCAAGCTCGGGGAAACGTTCAATTTCGATACCGGCTCGATACCGGGGAAGCAGATGAGGTAAACCATGGAAAGGCCTTTCTTTCATAATCTCCGCATACCCGTTGCGACCTACAGGGTCCAGTTCAACAGGAATTTCCGCTTCACCGATGCGGCGGCAATCGTCCCCTATCTTGCCGAGCTTGGCATAAGCGATGTCTATGCCTCTCCCTACCTGGCTGCCCGCCCCGGCAGCCTTCATGGTTACGATATAACGGACCACACCCGGATAAACCGGGAGATCGGGACTCAGGAAGAATACGATCTGTTCGTTGACATACTGAAGCGGTACGGCATGGGACAGGTGCTCGACATCGTTCCCAACCACATGTGTATCACGGGGGGTGAGAACGCATACTGGATGGATGTGATGGAAAATGGGCCATCCTCCACTTTTGCCGCTTTTTTTGATATCGACTGGGACCCCGTAAAGGACGAACTCTTCAACAAGGTCCTTCTGCCTTTTCTTGGCGACCAGTATGGCAACGTGCTGGAGAATGGTGAGATACAGCTCTTTTTCGACGAAGGTTCATTTTTCATCAGATTTTACGATCACCGGCTGCCGGTGCTGCCGGAGACATACCGGGACATCCTGGCCCTGAACATCCACGGGGTTGGCGGGACCGGAACGGACAGCGATGACGGCTTCAACGAACTGCTGAGCATCATCACCGCCATCGAGAACCTTCCGCCATATACGCAGACCGATCCGGCCATGGCGGCCGTGAGAAGCCGGGAGAAAGAGATCATAAAAAAGAGGCTCTTTGAAGTATACCGGTCGGATGCAGACATGCAGACCCTGATCGATTCAAATGTCGCCGCTTTCAACGGAACCCCCGGCGACAGGGAGAGCTTCGATCTTCTTGACGGCCTGCTTTCCAGACAGATCTACCGCCTGTCGCATTGGCAGGTCGCCACGGAAGAGATCAATTACCGGAGGTTTTTTGACATCAACAGCCTCGCCTCCATAAGGGTCGAAGAACCATCGGTCTTTGAAGAAACACACCGGTTCATCTTCGATCTCATCGGGACCGGGAAAGTGACCGGGCTCAGGGTGGACCATCCTGACGGGCTGTACGACCCGTCCGAATATTTTGACCGTCTCCAGCGACGCTGCTTCTCGATCGCCATGATGTCCCATGTTGAAAAAGTAAGGGAAGATGTGGACCTCCCCTATGGCAATGGATACATCGAGTCATCCATTTCAAAGCGTTACGACGAAATGCTGCAGTCCGAAAGTCGTTTCAAACCTTTTTACATCGTCGCCGAGAAGATACTGGGCCGGGGCGAGATCATGCCCGCCGAATGGCCGCTTTTCAGTACAACAGGCTATGTCTTTCTCAATTCATTGACCGGGCTATTCGTTGACAGCCGCAATGTCAAGGCCTTTGACGCCCTTTACCGCAAATTCACAAGACTGCAGATGGATTTCCAGGAGATAGTGTACGAAAGCAAAAAGCTTGTCATGCAGGTGGCAATGTCGAGCGAGGTCAACACACTCGGGCACCACCTGAACCTGATAACCGAGCAGAACCGCCAGACCCGCGATTTCACTCTTAACAGTCTTATCAAAACCATCATTGAGATCATCGCCTGTTTTCCCGTCTACAGGACCTACATCAACGGGCCCGATGTGAAAGAAAGGGACCGGCACTACATTGAACTTGCGGTCTCCAGGGCGGCAAGAAGAAACCCCGTCATGAACGAATCCATATTCCTGTTTATGAAAGACGTGCTTCTTTTGAAATATCACCCCGGCATGGATGACAAAACGAAAAATGGGTGGCTCAATTTTGTCATGAGGTTCCAGCAGATCACCGGGCCCGTCATGGCGAAGGGCGTTGAAGATACAGCATTTTACATCTACAATCGCCTTGTATGTCTTAACGAGGTCGGGGGCAGCCCTGATCGCTTCGGCACACTCCCCGACACCTTTCACGGGCAGAATATAGAACGGATCAAGAACTGGCCATACGCGCTCATCACATCGGCCACCCACGACACAAAGCGCGGGGAGGACGTGAGGGCGCGGATCAGTGTCCTCTCCGAGATACCCGGCGAGTGGCAGGGTCATTTGCTCCTCTGGGCGAAAATAAACAGAAAGAAAAAGATCATTGTCAATAACCTCCGCGTACCGGACAGGAATGAAGAATATCTCCTCTACCAGACCCTCCTGGGAAGCTGGCCATTCGGTGAACAGAACGAAGAGGAATACGCCCTGTATAAAAAAAGGATCAAGGACTACATGATAAAAGCGGCAAAGGAATCCAAGGTCAACACGAGCTGGATCAATCCGTACACGATCTATGAAGAAGCCCTCACGGTGTTCATCGATTCCATTCTGGACAGAAGCAGGGAAAACCCCTTCCTTGATGATTTCATGCCCTTTCAGAAAAAGATAGCCTTCTTCGGCATGTACAATTCTGTCTCCCAGGTCCTTCTCAAGATATGTGCTCCCGGCATTCCCGACTTCTATCAGGGCACGGAGCTGTGGGACTTAAGCCTCGTCGACCCCGACAACAGGAGGTCCGTAGATTTCACATCACGCACACGCATACTCGATGAAATGAAACAGGAACTTGATAAAAAAGGCCCCCTCGAATACGCGAATGAATTGACAAAGACCATGGAAGACGGCAGAATAAAGTTATATGCAGCATACAGGGCACTGCGGCTCAGGAAAGAAATGCGCGAAATTTTTGAAAAAGGTGAGTATATACCGCTTGAAGCTATAGGGACACGTTCGGAGCATGTCATAGCCTTCGCGCGCCGTTTCCTTGATACGACGATCATTGCTGTCGTGCCGAGGTTCCTCACGAAAATACTGCCGTTATCCGATGCACTCTTTCATGATATATGGGAAGACACCATGATAGTCACGCACGCAGGGACAAACGACCTGGGTTATGTCAACGTCCTTACCGGAGAGACCCTCATGAAAACTGAAAAAGAAGGGATTACGGGCCTTGCGTGCCGCGATGCCTTTCTCAGCTTTCCCGTGGCTCTCCTTGAAAGCGTTCACGGACCTGTTTGAGGAGGTAAGCAGATATGGCACAGGTGCTTGCAATGGTTCTCGCGGGAGGAAGGGTGGGCGAGCTTGGCGTTCTCACGTTCTTTCGCCCCAAATCGGTCCTTCCCTACGGGGGGCTCTATCGGGTCATCGATTTTCCCATGAGCAACCTCATGCACTCCGATATCGAGAACGTTGGTATTCTTTCCCAGTACAGGCCTTTCGAGCTGATCAATCATACAGCCAACGGGGAGCCATGGGACATGACGGGCAGGCAGCGCTGCGCTGTTATCCTCCCCCCCTTTCAGGGCCGCGGCGCCTCCGACTGGTACAAGGGCACCGCCGATGCCGTCGCGCAGAACATAGATTTCATAAGGCTCCACAGCCCCGAGATAGTTGTGGTCATTTCCGGGGACCACATCTATCGGATGGATTACCGTGATATCATACTTTTCCACCTGGAAAAGAATGCCGATCTCACCGTGGCCTTCACAAAGGTCCCGCCGGAAGGGTCTTCGCGTTTCGGCCTCGGCTCCATAGAAGACGAGGAACCCCGCGGGGGGCGCCTCACCGTGTACAGGGAGAAGCCGAAAAGTTCCCGCCTGGAGTGGGCCTCGCTCACCATCTACGTTTTCCGGACCCAGCTGCTCATCAGGGCCCTCATGGAGAACGAGCCCGCCTCGTCCCACGAGTTCGGAAAGGACATCATCCCGATATTCATGGAGAATCACAGGGTGTACGGCTACAAACACAGCGGTTACTGGGGATACACCCGCACCATTGAGGAATACTACCGTACAAGCATGGACCTCCTTGGCGCCAACCCGAGGGTCGATATCCGTTCCTGGCAGATCCGGACCAACATGTCCGACAGGAGCATACGCGACAGACCGCCCGCCTTCATCGGTCCGTCAGCAACAACGGAAGACGTCCTCTTTCACTGCGGATGCAACGTCAATGGCCGCGTCGCCCGGTCGATCCTCTTTCCCGGGGTCACCATCGAAGAAGGTGCTGTTGTGGAAGACTCCATCCTCTTCTTCGATGCCACTGTCCGAAGCGGGTCTGTTGTGCGCCGCACTATCGCTGACACCGGGTGCACGATCGGGCGGCGGTCCGACATAGGCGGGGGCCCGGACGGCCTCACCGTAATCGGCATGGAAACTGCCGTCCCGGAAGAAACAAGGATCCACGGCGGAGTCACCGTCCACCCCAAGCTCAGGGAAGACATATTCGCAAGGCAGGAATACCTCCCGGGGGAGGTGGTGCAATGAGAAACCCGGCGGCCATACTTCTGGCAGGCGGCGTGGGAAGCAGGCTCAATATCCTGGTCAGGCAAAGGGCAAAACCCGCGGTCCCCTTCGGCGGCATCTACCGCATCATTGATTTTACGCTGAGCAATATCGCCAATTCAGGGATCACCGATGTGGCCGTTCTCACCCAGTATAAACCGCTTTCCCTTATGGACCATATTGGCAACGGCGAATCCTGGGACCTTTCCGGGCGGACAAGGCGCGTCAAGATCTTCCCTCCCAAAACAGGCGAGAAAGACTGGGACTGGTATCACGGAACAGCTGATGCTGTGAGACAGAACATCTCCTTTGTCACCTCCGCCAAAAGCGACGAGATCATGATACTCTCGGGAGATCATGTCTATCACATGGATTACCGGCTCATGGTCGACTTTCACCGGGCAAAAAAAGCGCGCGTCACCATAGCCACCATAACCGTCCCCTGGGAAGAGACCCACCAGTTCGGCACGGCCGTCACAAACAACGAAAACAGGATAGTGGAATGGGAGGAAAAATCACCCCGCGCGAGATCCAACCTGGCATCCATGGGTATCTATGTCTTCGACAGGGACTACCTTGTGGCCCTTCTTACGGAAAGCAAGGAGGCCGATTTCGGCCATCACATCATTCCCATGGCCCTTGGGGAAGGGGTTGTCTATGCCTATCCCTTCAACGGCTACTGGCGCGATGTGGGTACCGTGCAGGCTTACTGGGACGCCAACATGGACCTTTTCGACCCTGCGTCGGGGATACACCCCGGATCGTGGCGGACCATGACCAACATAAATGCCGCCGGGCCTGCCTTCGACAGACCCCCCGTATGCGTTTCTTCCACCGGACACGTGCAAAGATCCATAGTATCGCCCGGCTGCACCATACGCGGAACGGTGGTGAACTGCGTGCTTTCGCCGGGTGTCACCATCGAGCAGGGCGCCCGCGTGTCTGACTCCATCATCATGCACGACTGCCGTATAGAAAAAGGCGCCCAGGTGGAAAGGTCCATCCTCGATAAAGAAGTGGCCGTTGGTGCAGGCACAACGGTTGGCCGGGGCGACCCCAAAACGGTCAATGCCGCGCATCCCGAACATCTTTACTCCGGCCTGACCGTGATCGGCAAGAGGACAGACATTCCCCCGGGCATCACCGTTGGGACGAACTGCATTATCTACCCGCTGATCCCTGCCGAAGACTTTTCCGGGACAAACATAGGGGACGGAGAAACGGTCACCGGAGGCTATGAGACAACATGACCGGTGCGGTCACTCAGAGAGAGGGTGTCCATGAGCGAATAACCGGGATAGGCGAGGCCGATATACTCGTCGGCATCCCGAGCTACAATAACGCCCGCACCATCGGCCACGTGGTAAAGGCGGTGCAGGCAGGGTTTGCGAAGTACTTTCCCGACAAAAGGACGGTGCTCGTCAACTCGGACGGCGGCTCCACGGACGGCACGATGGATGTCGTACAGGCCACTACCATCGATGATTTCAGCTCCATCCTCCTTTCGCACCGGGTGGCATCCTTTTCAAAGATAGCGACCCCCTATCACGGCATCCCCGGCAAAGGGAGCGCCTTCAGGACCGTCTTCGAGATAGCGAGAGCCCTGGGGGTAAAGGCCTGTGCCGTCGTTGATTCCGACCTCAGGAGCATCACGCCCGAATGGATCGAGCTCCTTATCAAGCCCGTTGTCAACGACGGTTACGATTACGTTTCCCCTCTTTACCATCGCCATAAATACGACGGGACGATAACAAACAGCATCGTTTACCCCCTCACGCGGTCCCTCTACGGAAAGATCGTGCGCCAACCAATCGGAGGGGATTTCGGGTTCTCGGGAAAACTTGCCCAATTTTACCTGACAAAAGACGTCTGGGAAACGGATGTCGCAAGGTACGGCATCGATATCTGGATGACGACCACCGCCATCGCGAACGGCTTCAGTGTCTGCCAGTCATTTTTGGGGGCAAAGATCCACGATGCCAAGGACCCGGGGGCGGACCTGAGCGCCATGCTGTTCCAGGTTGTGGCCGCCACTTTCGGGCTCATGGAGGAATATGTATCGATGTGGAAAAAGGTTTCTGAAACTAAAAAAGTACCCGTCTTCGGCTTCCATTACGAGGTCGGTCTCGAACCCGTCAGCGTCAACATCCAGCGCATGATAGACAAGTTCACACTTGGCACCAGGGAACTGGTCCCCATCTGGGAGAACATCCTTTCGGGCGACACCCTCGGCTTCCTCAGGAAGCTCTCCCAGGCTTCCCAGAAAAAGTTCAGAATGCCCGACGAGATATGGGCCGACATCGTGTACAGCTTCGCCCTAGCCGCGCACAGCAAGATCATCAACCAGGAGCACCTTCTCAAATCATTGACGCCTTTATACATCGGCCGGACAGCATCCTTCGTGATCGAGGCCTGGGAAAGCAACGCTCCCGAGGTGGAAGAAAAGATCGAACATCTCTGCAGGGTATATGAACAACTGAAACCATCCTTTGCAAACCGCTGGACGTAACGAAAGGAGGTTATGACATGAACTTTCTTCAAAGGATAATCATAGAGCCGTTTGAGAGCTGCTACGAAAAAATGCTGACATTTCTCCCTTATTTCCTGACCTCGCTGGCCCTGTTCATTGCCGGCATCATCCTCGGTGTCGTTCTCAGGGTCATCTTCCTGAGGATATTCAGGGCCGTCAACCTCGACAGGGCCACGGAACGGCTGGGGCTCTTCGAAATGTTCTCAAAGAGCGGGATCAAGGAACCTCCTTCATCCTTCATTGCAAGGATCATCGAGTGGCTCACGATCTTCACATTCGCCGTCGTAGCGCTGCAAACATTGAAGATCCCCACGGTGGAACACCTCCTCGAGAGGTTCTTCCTCTATTTGCCGAACGTCTTCACCGCGGCCGTGATCCTCCTGTTCGGTTATGTCCTGGGCAACTTCTTCGGCAGGGCGGCCCTCATCGCCTGTGTCAATGCCGGACTGAAAAAAGCGGGCACGCTGGGCAGGCTAGTCAAGATCACTGTTTTCATCCTCTCCGCCACCATGGCCCTTGAACAGCTCGGCATCGGCAGGGAAACGGTCATCATAGCATTTGCGATCGTCTTCGGCGGGATCGTCCTCGCCCTTGCCATCGCCTTCGGTTTCGGCGGCAGAAAGATGGCAAAAGATTACCTTGAAAAAAACATAGAAAGTAAAAAAGAAGAAACACGGGACGAGATCGACCATCTTTAGAAGAACCTTGAAACAACGTATTGACAATGCGTCCTTTTTTTGTCAATATTGCTTGATCAAATCACCTCAAGGAGCGCGCCATGATCGATAAACCAAGCGAAAATGAAGAAGAATATTTCGCACGCATGGAACTGGAAAAACTTAAGGAACTGCAGCATGAAAAACAAAAGGAGCTGGCAGAAACAGAAAAGGAGTCTCTTAAAAAGCTCCATTTCATGAAATGCCCCAAGTGCGGCATGGAACTTGTCGAGATTGACTATAAAGGTATTAAGGTCGATGAATGCTCGGAATGTTCAGGGATATGGCTGGACGCCGGCGAATTCGAGTCCGTGGCCAATCTGGAAAAATCGGCGCTGGATAAGCTTTTCTCTGTTTTTACCAAATAAGACAGGGAAGATCCGAACCCTGTTGACACCACTTATAAATTTCAGGATCATCGAGTCGGAGAGCACTTTTCTGGATCCGAGAAAAGGGTTCTCTCCCGCCACGATACGCTTCCAGGTCCGTTATGACCCGTTGACCGGCAGGACATGTCATTTTTCCCATTTCGGCGCCATAAGATCTCAAAAGCTCGATCTCAGCAGATACCATCACGCCGATGTAAAAGGCTTCTGTCCTTTCTGCCCTGAAAAACGCGAAAAGGCAACACCCAGGTTCTCTCCCGACGTCGTTCCTGAAGGAAGGCTGGCCCGCGGAGAGGCTTTGCTGGTCCCGAACCTTTTCCCCTACGACATCCACAGCGGTGTCGCCATCATGACCGACGATCACGTGGTGCCGCTGTCAGGGTTCACCGGGGACAGGCTCCGCGACGCCATTTCCCTGGGTATCGATTTTTTGCGGAACATCGCCGATCTCGACCCGTCACTCCCCTACCACCTCATGACCTGGAACTATATGCCCCCTTCGGGAGGCGGCCTTGTTCATCCCCACCAGCAATATTTCGCCACGGCATTCCCGGGAAACCAGTTCATGGACGAACTGGCTGCATCGAAACGGTTCTCACATGAACATAATCAGAATTACTGGCACAGCCTTGTGAACCTGGAGGCGGAAAAAGGTGAACGCTACATATGCCAGAAGGGCCGCGGACACTGGCTGGCCCCGTTCACTTCACTGGGACTGCTGGGTGAGATCATGTGCGTCTTCCCCGGGGTCTTTTCCATCCGCGACCTCACAGACGCCGACATGGACGACCTTGTTTACGGCCTTTTGCGTGTCTTTCGCTTTTACGAGGAGTCGGGGATCTTCAGCTTCAACGCATCGCTTTCACTGGGCCCGGCAGGCCAGGACCATTTCTGCAGTTTCTTCCGGATCGTTCCCAGGACGTTCCTGAACATGCGTGATTTCGCCCCTGACCTGAACTTCTTCCAGGCCGTCCTGTCCGAGCCCGTCTGCGTGGTCCTGCCCGAAGACCTGTGCCGGGACATTAAACCTTACTTTAACAACCAATAAGGGGTATTCAAAAAAATATTTATAGCCTGATCATTGGAATTTGAAAATTGGTTATTGAGATCCGGCCGCTGGTTTTTTCCGTACCAGGCTTCTTACTTTTTTCTTGCATCATTATATACCTATGCTATAGTTTCTGTATGAATATATTTGAACTGGTGACGAAGAACAGGAGCTACCGGCGCTTTCAGCAAAGCGAACCTATAAGCATGCAGCAGCTAAGGAACCTTGTCGATCTTGCCAGGCTGTCTCCATCGGCCGGGAACCTTCAGCCCCTTAAATTCTTCCTCTCCAATGACCCTCGCGGGAACGAGGCCATCTTTTCCTGCCTCACGTGGGAAAGTTACATCAAGGATTCGCCCGGCCCTAATGAGGGGAAACGTCCCGCCGCATATATCGTGACGCTCGGCGACACGTCCATCACGAAGGATTTCGGCTGCAATCACGGCATCGCCGCCCAGAGCATACTGCTCGGAGCGACGGAGATGGGCTTCGGCGGTTACATGTTCGCCGAAATAAAGCATGACCAGCTCAGGTCCCTGCTCAAGATACCCACACGTTACCAGATACTCATGGTGATCGCGCTGGGCGTGCCCAGGGAACGCGTGGTCATCACGGACGCAAAGAACGGCGAGATCAAATACTGGCGAGACATCAACAAGGTCCATTACGTCCCGAAACGCCCCCTCGACGAGATAATACTGGACCTCTGACAGCAAGTAACGGGTGGTAGACCATAGGTTATAGGCTTTTTTCCATCACCTATGACCCATAACCTTATTTTTACACGAGGCATCTTATGACGATAAACGAGCTCGCCGCGAAAAGCAGGAGCTACCGGCGGTTTTACCAGGACGAGCTGATAAGCACGGCACAGCTCAAGGGCCTCATAGAACTTGCCCGGCTCTCTCCGTCCTCAGCGAATCTCCAGCCCTTGAAATTCATCCTTTCCAATGATGCAGGTAAAAACGACGCCATTTTTTCGTGCCTTGCCTGGGCCGGCTACCTGAAAGACTGGCCGGGACCGGAAGAAGGCGAGAGGCCTTCGGGTTATGTAATAATACTGGGTGACACATCCATCGCAAAGGATTTCGGCTGCAATCATGGCATTGCCGCCCAGAGCATACTGCTCGGAGCGACGGAGATGGGCTTCGGCGGCTGCATGATAGCCAACATTCAGCGGGGCCGTCTCGCGACCCTTCTGGGCATACCTGAACGTTACCAGATACTCCTTGCCATCGCACTGGGTAAACCCAAAGAACAGGTCGTCATTACCGATGTGAAAGACGGTGACATCAAGTACTGGCGCGATGCCGGCCAGGTCCATTATGTTCCCAAACGCACCCTTGACGAACTTATCCTCGACCTCTAAAAACAGCTTGAATCGCTTTAATGCTTGAGCAGCTTGAATGTTAATGACAAAAAAATGAAACCCCTATCAACAGGCTGTTAAACAGGAAAAACTGGAAAAAAACTTGAAGTCTTTAACTGCTGAAGCGGTTTAAGCGGTTTAAGCGGTTGAAACTCTATTATTTCTTATCCAGCAGGTCCCTCACCTTTCTAAGCAATAACACCGGTGAGACCGGTTTTGGCAAGTATTCAAAAGACCAGTCGGGTATTCCTTTATCGATAAGGACATCCGCGGTGTAACCGCTGACAAAGAGCACTTTCATATCCGGCCTGATGCGGGTGATCTCATCGTAAACCTCCTTGCCGTTCTTTTTAGGCATGACCACGTCGAGGACCGCAAGATCGACACCGCCGGGGTCTTCCTGAAAAAGCGATATTGCTTCAAGCCCGTCCGCGGCTTCGATAACATTGTAGCCCGCTTTACGCAGGACCTCTCTCGTGAGGTCCCGCACGTCATCGCTGTCTTCGGCAATAAGGACCGTCTCGTTGCCGCCCCTGTATGTCAATTCCTTGCTCTTGCTGCGCTTTCTTTCCTTTCTTTCTTTTACAACAGGAAAATACACAAAAAAAGCTGTCCCCTTCCCCGGTTCGCTCTCAACATTGATAAAACCGTTGTGCTGTTTCACGATGCCGTAAACAACAGAGAGGCCGAGGCCGGTTCCCCTGCCCGGTTCTTTCGTTGTAAAAAAAGGTTCAAATATCTTTTCTTTTGTTCTGGCGTCCATTCCCTCACCGCTGTCACTGACAGACAGAAGGGCATAATGCCCCTTTTCGCCGAAGCCTTTCTTTGCTATAAAATCCTCGTCAATCACGGTCGTACCCGTTTCGATAGTCAGAACACCACCGCGGGGCATGGCATCGCGGGCGTTTGCAGTAAGATTCATGAGCAGCTGATAGATCTGGGCAGAATCCGCAATGATTGTGGCATCCTCGCACGCAGGGAGTATCTTTAATACCACATCCTCGGGAAGCATCCTCTCCAGGAGCTTTTCAACACCCTTGATGAGGATGTTGAATCTCTGAGTTGTTAATTCCATCACCTGCTTCCTGCTGAACGCCAGGAGACTGCTCGTGAACTGGGCGGCCTTTTCGGATGCGATCCTGATCTGGTCCACGTAGAGCGCCTGGGGATCATCTTTTCCCATTTCCATCTGAAGAAGGCTGCAATACCCGATAACAGTGGTGAGGATATTGTTGAAATCATGGGCAATGCCTCCGGCAAGCTGTCCTATGGCCTCCATTTTTTGCGCCTGTTGAAGCTGCTGCTCCAGCATGGTTTCCTTGGTGATATCAAGAAGAGTGCCGGACGCGGCAGGCTTGCCCCGGTAATTGCAAACACCTCCGATGACCTCGACCCTCGCAATGTGGCCGTCTTTCCGTTTTATCCTGAACCCGTAGCGTATGCTGTCTATCTCTCCCTGGAACCGCTTCCTTAAATTCTCTTCCACAACATGCCGGTCCTCATCATATGCGATATCAAGGGGCGCCATCCTGTCAACAACCTCATCATAGCTGTAACCGATGATCTCGCAAAGCCTTTTGTTCACATACCTGAAAAGACCGTTCTGGATAATGTAGAAACCGACGTGCGATTCCTCTGCGATGCTGCGGTATTTTGCCTCCGACTCCCTGAGCAGTTCTTCGGCCCTTTTGAGCTCGGTAATATCGATAATAACACCCACGATACCGCCGAGAGTACCGTCAGGCTTTAAAAAGGTGGCCTTCCTGTCGATAACGTTATGGGTCTTTCCTGAAGGATCAATAAGGACTGATTCATATTCGACGGTCCCCGAACTCTTAAGCAATGCGAGGTCCTTTGCCCAATGGATGTCCGCCTCATCGAGAGGCCTGATATGGAAAACGTTCTTCCCTTTGACCTCGCTTCGTGAAACGCCGTGGTAATCCTCAAAGGCCTTGTTGCATAACAGGTATTTCCCTTCCGGGTCCTTGATGAATATCGGGTTCGGCATGGCGTCAATGAGTGTCTGGAGGAAATGGACCTGCTCTTCAAGCTTCTTTTCCGTCTCTTTCCTGTCGGTAATGTCACGCATGGAAACAAGGGTCGCAGGCTCACCCTTCAAGGTGATCGTGGAAATGGATGCCTCGAAGTACAGGACCCTTCCATCTTTTCGGACTATCCTCAGCTCATAGCGTGAAGGAGCATCGCCTCCCGCCTTTCGAATCTCGCGGTAGCGGTCTATGCGTCCATAATCGTCGGGATGGATAAATTGCCCTATCTTCGTACCCAGTATTTCAGCAGGGTCGTCAATACCCAACGTTTCGACATACTTCTGGTTAACATAGACATACACACCGTCCCTGAATATGGCAACGCAATCATTGGAGCTCTCAATGGCCGTACGGTAGCGTTCCTCGCTTTCCCGCAGGGCCTCTTCGGCCTTTTTTTGAGGGGTGATATCAAAAAGGATACCTTCGATACATTGCTGCTGCTCATTAAGACGCGCGGACATAAGCGCCCAGATGAAGGAGTCGTCCTTTTTGCGCATCTTGATCTCGAGACCCTTGACGGCCTTTTTTTTCCTGATGGTCTCGATCACCCTTTCCCTGTCCTCCGGATTGCCGTAAAAGTCGGCAGCCATGAGGCTTTCGTTCTCTTTGACCCCGAAGGCCTTGAGCAAGGCGCTGTTCGCGTCCACGACCTTTCCTTCAAGGGTGGTCCTGAACATTCCCGCCGGGGAATCATTGAAGAAGTACTTGTATTTCTCCTCCTGCTGCCGGAGCAATGCATCGCTTTTCTTTTTCTCGGTGATGTCCGTCGCCATGTGTATGGCACCGGCAAGGTGGCCGGAGGCATCAAAAACGGGAATGCAGGATACGAGAAAAGTACCGTGTACTGTCTCAACCTCCATCTCGACCGTTTCAATGCAGCTCCTCTCCAGCATTGCTTTCATGGGGCACCCGGAGGCTGGAGAGGAGCTGCCGTGGAACATGTTGTGACACTTTTTTCCGAATAGTCCCTCTTCATCAATACCGAGTATTTCGCATGTCGCCCCGTTGGCCGTGACTATCCTGAACTGAGTGTCAAGCACCATGATAGGCTGGGCTGCAACCTGGATGAAATCTCTCAATTGGCGGTCCAAAAAATGTATCCCGGCCCCATCGGGTCCATTCCCTGCTCCGCTGCCGTTTCTGGCATCGGCTCTCCCTTCCCGGGTCTCTTCTTTTGAATTGGCACTGTCTTCTTGTTCCGGCTGGCTTTTCTTCATAATGCACCTTTCCGTGGAGTGTGAAAGGTCTGACTGACTATTTCAATCATACATTATTTTTGCGGTTCGTCAAGAGACGGGGCAAAATAAAAAAACGTTTTAAGTTTCACGTGTTAAATGTTAAGCAAAGATAAAAAGCAGGAAATCTTCAGGACTGCCGTGCCTTTCAGCTTGAAGCTTAAAAAATGTCTTTCAGGCATTTTTGACAAAAGAGCGGAAAGTTGGCTACATTAATTAAAAGGAGTGATCATGAACACGAAGATCCGCATCACGGCAGGCGCCGTTTCCGTTGAGGCCGAACTTGCCGCTACCCCCTGCGCCCTGGCCGTAATCGGAGTACTCCCTATTGAGGCCGCTGTGAACGAATGGGGCGACGAGTTCTACTTCGAAGTGCCCGTTCATGTCCCCCTCGACGAGACTGCAACGCGCATCGTAAAGATCGGGGACATCGGATACTGGCCTGTTGGCAACGCCGTCGCCATTTTTTTCGGTCCCACACCGCTCAGCAGCGGACCTCAGCCGGTTCCGGCAAGCGAAGTGAATATCATCGGAAAGATCACCGGCGAGGCGGCGCTCCTGAAAAAGGCAAAAGGCGCCTCATCGATCCTGCTTGAGCCGGTCCGGTGATGAAGGGGCACCCTTTCCGGTCCGCAACGAGGGAGAGTTTTCTCACAGTTGCAGTGCCTGTTGCAGACCTCAGGAACAAACCGCTCGAAACACCGGCCGGCCGCGGCGAAAATGACCTGTTGGAAACACAGCTTTTGTTCAACGAAACTCTCATATGTCTGGGTGAAGAAAAAGGGTGGTATCACGTCGAAGCACGGGAACAAAAGAAGCTTGCCGGGGTAAACATCTGGGGCGGCTACCCCGGATGGGTAAAAATGGATGAGGTCGCCTTCATCGTTGACATCCCTGATACTGACGTTGTCGTCAGCAGAGAAAGTGCCGTGATAAACTGCCCCGTTTCGAAGACAACAGGCGGCCTGAGCCTCCCGGCAGGAACCCGGCTTCGTCTGAACGCAGAAAGTGTCGGCGACCTTGTCGGCTTTTATCTTCCCGACGGCAAAACAGGCTGGATATACAAATATGATGTCGCGGGAACGCGGGCACAGGAAAGTCCCCGGGAAAAGAGAAAACGGGTCATCGCGGCAGCAAAGTCCTTTGTCGGCACCCCGTACCTGTGGGGCGGCCGGAGCACCCGAATGCCATCCAACACCGGCAAAACCGGAATGGACTGTTCGGGGCTGACCAATCTCGCCTTTCGTGTAAGCGGGCTGGACATCCCGCGCAATGCACACGACCAGTGGGCAGGGTCGCGCAGGGTCGCTCACGACAAACTCAAACCCGCCGACCTCATTTTCCTTTCTTCAGAAGACAGTCCGGACAGGATTGTCCATGTAATGCTCTTTCTTGACGAAGAAAGATTTATTGAGGCGGCGGAAACCGGTTTGCCTGTCGGGATCAGGACATTCAGGGAAAAATTCGGCCGGACCTGGGAAGATATTTTGAAAAACGATTCCACGGCCGGCAGCAGGCGAGTACTCTGCGGGTCTTATCTGGGGGACGGATGAAGCGGTGCCTGTATTTATCGGCCCTGGATGATCGAAGGACATACGGCATATGACCGGCGATGAGATAAAAAACATACGATTAAGAGAGATGGTCCGCCCTTTAAAGACAACTTTTTCGACATCTCTCGGCCGCAAGGACCATATGAGAAGCGTCATTGTGGAAACGATGCTGCAGGATGGATCGAAAGGGGTCGGGGAATGCGCGACAAGCTTTGTCCTTCCTCATGAATCGGCAGATGCCATTAAAAGCATACTCAATGAAGAAAGACCGCGCCTGACGGGCAGAAAGATCGGGGACTTCTCTTTTATCATCCAGGCGCTTCGAAAAAAATATCCGCGCTATCCGATGACCATATCCGGTCTGGAGATCGCCCTTTTTCGAGCCTGGCTTCAAAGCGCCGGCAAAGAGGAACGCACCTGGTTCGGCGGGGCCCTGCGTCAGATCACCACGGATATTACCGTACCTTTCACCACAGACAGGGGCGTCCTTGGCGCATGGACGGCCTACACGGCCAAACAGGGTTTCACGACCTACAAGATAAAAGTGAGCGGCAACGCGGCAGATGATGAATGGATCATCTCATCCGTTGTATCCATGCTCGCGAGGCAACCAGGGGCCTTCACCCTGCGCCTCGACGGGAACCAGGGCTTTTCGGCGCCTGCCTTTCTTGCCTTCACCGATCATATCAAAAAGAAGGGGTATCCCGTAGAGCTTTTTGAGCAGCCGCTGAAAAAGGACGATCACCAAGGTCTGCGGGAGGTTTCCAGGCGCTCACACATACCCGTCATTCTCGATGAGACGGTCTTCACGGTACACGACATGGAGCTTGCCGTCGAAGAGGGCCTCGGCCACGGTGTGAACATCAAAACTGCAAAGAGCGGGGTGGGAGAATCCCTCGTTATCCTTGACCTCGCAAAAAAGCATGGTTTCAAGCTCATGATCGGCTGCATGACGGAAACCATGACCGGTCTTTCCGCAGGAATAAATCTCGCTCTCGGGACGGGGGCCTTCGACTACATTGACCTTGACTCCATATTCTTCCTTAATCACAGGAAAAAACAAGGGTCACTGGAAATAACAGGACCGGCTTACAACGTCAGGTAATGGGTGACAGGAAAAACAGTTTCAGAGTTTGAAAGTTTGAAAGTTCATGAATCGATACAGAAAAACTAACCCCTTCCCCTGGAACTGTTCGCAAACACTCAAACAATAAAACCGTCTCTATGCTCTTTCACCTGCCACCTGCCGCGTGCGGCCCGGTTTTTTTTGACACCCGCAGTTCGGTCGTTTATACTCTTTCTTCTGAACCATGAATAAACGTTTCCTCGAAGAATCGGTTCTCTTTGTGAGCATCGTCAAGTGGTCGCTTCTCTCCACCATCATAGGGATCATAGTGGGCGCCGCCACGGCGGGGTTCCTGAGGCTCCTTGACCTCAGCACGTCCTATGCGTCGGGTTTCAAATACTACTTCCTCCTTCTTCCCCTGGCGCTCTTTGCAAGTACGATACTCGTGAGATACCTGGCCCCCGAGGCCAAAGGGCATGGAACAGAAAAGGTCATCGAGGCGATCCATAAAAGGTTCGGCAAGATCAAGCCTGCCGTGGTTCCCGTAAAGCTCCTGGCAACGATCATCACCCTCGCCCTTGGCGGGTCTGCCGGAAAAGAGGGCCCATGCGCCCAGATCGGCGCGGGCCTCTCATCGATCGTTGCGGGCATCCTCAAATTCGGAAACAAAGACAGGCGCAAACTGGTCATATGCGGGATCAGCGGGGGTTTCGCCGCGGTGTTCGGCACTCCCATTGCGGGCGCGCTCTTCGGACTGGAAGTGCTCTTTGTGGGCGGCGTGCTCTACGATGTGCTACTGCCCTCATTCATATCGGGCCTCGTCGCCTACCAGGTATCGTCCTATCTCGGCGTGACGTATTTTCACGAAACCCTCTCTTTTGTTCCTGTCTTTTCAGGGATCATGTTCGCAAAGGTTTGTTTCGGCGGGATCTTCTTCGGCCTCTGTTCCTTTGTCTTCATCGAAGTGCTCCGTTATTTCGAAAAATTGAACAAAAAGATCACCATCTGGGAACCATTCAAAAGTCTCATCGGCGGCAGTGCCATAGTAGCGCTCGCCTTCGTATTTTCAACAAAATATCTTGGGCTGGGACTTGACACCATCAAATCGGCCCTTGAAGGCCGGGATGTTCCCTTTGCCGCTTTTTTTCTCAAGATCGTCTTTACCTCCATCACTCTCGGTTTCGGTGGAAGCGGCGGTATCGTAACACCAATATTTTTTGTAGGTGCAACATCGGGATATTTCTTTGCGGACATGTTTGGCTTTGAAAAGTCCGTTTTTCCGGCGATAGGCATGGTGAGCCTCCTCGCGGGCGCGGCAAACACGCCTATTGCCGCGAGCGTCCTTGCCATCGAATTATTCGGGCCGTCGATCGGGCCTTATGCCGCTATCTCCTGTGTCATCAGTTTCCTGATGACGGGACACAGAAGCGTCTACCCGAGCCAGGTTCTTGCAGTCGGCAAATCGCCTTCGATCAAGATAGAGCGCTTCAAGGATATGGAACCCTCCCGCGATATCACTATCAGGCCTCGATCAAAAAGCATCATCGGTCTTGCAGCAAGGCTTTTGAACAAATTGAAGAAAGAGGAAGACGGGGGAAAGAAATAGCCAATAAATTAGTGGCCGGTAATCAGGCGCTGATAACCAAACGATAAATAGAGACAGGACCTGGAAATTTTCAACTGTCCATAATTATTTAAATATTGGAGTCGATCTTTATGTTTGGCAATTGAGATCCGGTCATTAGTGTCGTCGCCGTTTATTGGTTATTATCTTTTCCAGCTTTCTGTTATAATTGTTCATCAATGGATCCCCCGGCAAGGACATCTCTGACGGAAAAGATCGCCGCGTACGTGCGCGTCGGCGGCATCATTATTCGCGAGTCCCTGAGGTCATTCCTCAACAACAACGATTTCGAGATGTCCGCCGCCCTTGCGACATACAGCTTCTTCGCCATCGTACCGCTTCTTTTCTTCATCGTGAACATCACCGGAGGCCACGGCAGCCTGGCATCCGCCCTTATTCCGGGCATTGAGGGCCTTATCGACCACCTCTTTCCCCGCATACGCGACTGGATGAGCATTGAATTCACCACCATTACGAAGCACCGGTTCACCCTCGGCGCTGCGATAATGGTTTTTGTCTTCATAGCCGTCATGTCTCTTATGGATTCGCTGAGAACTGCCTTTCACAAAATATTCAGAAAGGACCTTCCGGCGTCTTTTATAGTGTCACAACTCAAGAACGCACGGGCGGCATTGATCATGCTTCTTCTTTTCGTGATCCTCATTGTGGCAGAAGTGGTCTTTTCCAGGGTACTGCATGCACTTAACCCGAACCACATCATACTGATAAAGGCCGGTGACGTTCTCATTTCCCTCTGTGTGGCAACTCTTTGCGTGATCGTCTTTTACGCCGTCTTCCTCCCGGTAAGGTTCACTCTCGCCAGATTGATCGGCGCTGCGGCAATCTCCGCCGTTCTCATAATTTTCATGCGGGAGGTGTTCGCGTTCGTCATCAGGACGAACCCCGGATACGGAGAAACCTTCGGTTCCCTGAAGATCCTATTCGTGATGATCGTATGGGTTTATTACTGTTTTCTCGTCATCCTCTTCGGTGCCGAGATAACGGTCAATGCCGATAAACGCAACGCCCTTCTGCTTAAAAGACTCTTCACCACGCAGATGGACCAGCCTTTCTCGGCAACCCTCTTCAAGAGATTCACGACGCATTTCAATGAAGGCGAAGTCATTTTCAGCGAGGGAGAGGACGGCGGCAACATGTTCTACGTCATCTCCGGGCGGGTCGATATAACCCGCGAGGGGAAACGCATCAGGACCATGACAAAGGGGGAATATTTCGGTGAGATGTCAATGCTCCTTGGCGCACCAAGATCGGCCAGTGCCTTTGCCGCTTCTTCGGACACGGAACTGATCGGGATCTCACGGGAGAATTTCGACATAATCCTCAGGGAAAACGCGTCCATCGTTCTTTCAATCCTCCGGGAAATGGCCGGCCGCCTTAAAGACACCGATGAATCACTGTTCGGGCAGTAAAGCGCTCGAGACCGCCGGTACAAAGAACATGTCCTGTGCAAGCGACAGGTGACGGTTATCTGGTTGGTCTGACCTGGTTTATTTCTTGTTCGTTACCGAAACGTCGAGTAGACCCTTGTGGAGCGTGATGGAGAGCGTCTCGCCTGAGGTGACCGACGCGGCATCGGTGACGACCGTCCCGTTATCGCCCCTGGCAGTGATGCTGTATCCCCTTTTCAGGATGGTCCTTGGGTTCAAGTCTTCCATCCTCTGCGTAAGGCCGTCGCATTTTGCGCGGACACTTTTCATGTAAAGTTCGAGATTGTGCGAAAGACTGTTCGCCAGGTCATCGAGATAGAACCTCTGGGGGGTGAAAAAATCCTTCCTTTCCCTGAACTCCATAACCTCGCGGACAAGGAGATATTTCGCTCTCTCCAGTTTGCTTTCCATCGCCTGAATGAGTGAATCTTTCATGTCCGAGATGTATCCCGATATCTCTTCCTTGTCAGGCACAACGATGGCCGCAGCGGCCGTCGGTGTGGGAGCGCGGACATCCGCCGCAAAATCAGCTATGGTGAAATCAACCTCGTGTCCCACTGCCGAGACAACGGGTATGACCGACGCAAAGACGGCCCTGGCCACCATCTCTTCATTGAACGGCGCCAGGTCTTCGTATGATCCCCCTCCCCTGCCGATGATTATCACATCTACCTCGCCAGCCCTGTTGAAGTGTTCGATCCCTGCCGTTATCTCAAAAGGCGCCTCCTCACCCTGGACCGCAGAAGGGTAGATCTGCACCGGCATATTGGAGTATCTTTCGTGGATGATCCTGAGCATGTCCCTTATCGCTGCGCCTGCGGGTGAAGTCACTATCCCTATGCACCCCGGAAGGACAGGAAGGGGTTTCTTGATCGCCTCATCAAAGAGCCCCTCCTTGAACAGTTTCTCTTTAAGTTCGAGAAAACGGGTATAGAGAAGGCCCTGGTCTCCTCTCGTGATGATATCACTGACGATGAGCTGGTACTCGCCCCGCTTTTCATAGATATCTATCCTGCCGGCACAGATGACCCTGTCGCCGTCCTTCACGGTCCTGCCGCCGCCTGTCCGTGCAGCATAATTGAAAACAACCCCCCGGACCATGGAAAGATCGTCCTTCAGGGTGAAGTAGAAATGTCCCGATGGATAGAGCTTGGCGTTGGAAACCTCTCCCCCGACACGTACATCACGGAACCGCCCGCTGACAAACCTCTTCAGTTCGGCCGTCAACTGCGATACCGTCAAGAGCCCTGTATCGTGTTCAGGGTAGAGGGGCATTTATTTTTTCTTCAGGTGGTCCTTTATCAGTTTCATGGAACAGAATTCGCCGCACATACTGCACACATCGTTCTTAAGGTTGCGCTCCTTGCGGAAGGCCTTTATCTTTTCAGGGTCGATGGCGCATTCTATCTGTCCCTTCCAGTCAAGGGCCTTGCGATAGGTGGACATCGCCTTGTCCATTTCGAAAGCCCTGCGGTTTCCCCTTGCAAGGTCTGCGGCGTGCGCCGCGATCTTTGTGACGATGACCCCGTCACGGACATCCTGCGGCATGGGAAGACCAAGGTGCTCCGACGGCGTTACATAGCACAGGAAATCGGCGCCGTGGTAGCCGGCGATTGCTCCACCGATGGCGGATGTGATGTGGTCATAGCCCGGCGCTATGTCGGTGACGATCGGCCCGAGAACATAGAAAGGAGCATCATTGCAAAGTCTTTTCTGGAGGACGATGTTCGTCTCTATCTGGTTGATGGGCACGTGACCCGGACCCTCTATCATGACCTGCACACCCTTATCGATGGCCTCAGCGCAGAGCTCGCCAAGTATGATAAGCTCTTCGATCTGCCCGCGGTCCGTCGCGTCGGCGATACAGCCCGGCCTCATGGCATCACCGAGGCTCAAGGTCATATCGTATTTCCTTGCAATTGCGACAAGGCGGTCAAAATTCTCATAGAGCGGGTTCTCCTTCCCGTTGACAATGACCCACTCTGCCAGGAAAGCACCGCCGCGGCTCACAATGTCCGTTACCCTTCCCTGTTTTCTCAGGCGTTCAATGGAACTCTTCGTGACACCGCAGTGAACGGTTATGAAATCAACCCCATCGATACCATGTTTTTCGATGACCTCAAAGATGTCGTCGGCCTCCATCTTCGTGATGGTCTTTCTCTTTTTTACCGTTTCGACCGCCGCCTGGTAGATCGGTACGGTACCCACGGGTATCATGGCCGCGTCGACGATGATCTTCCTGATCTTGTCGATGTCCCCGCCGGTGCTGAGGTCCATGACCGCATCTGCCCCGGCCTCGCGGGCAACCGCCAATTTCTTCAATTCCTCTTTGACATTGACCCGTTCAGGAGATGTCCCGATGTTAGCGTTCACTTTCACGCTGAGGCCTTTTCCGACTCCCTTTGGGATAAATTTCTTGTGCCTGTTGTTCGCGAGGAGGGCTACTTTCCCCTCAGCCACAAGTCTCCGAAGGTCTTCCTTATCGACCCCCTCGTCCCGGGCAACGCGTTCCATCACCTTCGTGATCTTTCCCTCGCGTGCTGCAATAAGCTGGTTTTTCATGGTCTTATCATCTCCATCTTTTGAACGAGCTCAAGGGGGTCTTTCGCGAAGAGCCTGATAACCGGCTCCTTCCCGATAGCGCCTCGATCGTAGATGATGTCAGGCGGCTTTTTGGCCTTTTTCAAGACACTGTCCACGAGATAGTCGAGGTTCTCTCCCCCGGCCCCTTTTATTTTTTTCGATTCTTTCATACGGTCGAAAAATTCTATTGCGAGTCTCTTTGCCGTTGCTTTTTTAATGATCGTTTCGTCATAACGGATGCTGGCGGCACAGCGTACATGAGGGTGATAGCGCATATAGGTGAGAACAAGTCTTGCGACATGGGACGATGCACCGAACTGAGGGTCGCCGCGAAAGAGCATCGCTTTCTCATGCCAGCCGATACTTCCCGGAAAGGCCGCTATATTCTCAACGGTCTTTGCGTCCGGCAGGGCGTAACAGATATTCATCTGGATATCAGGTATGAGCTCGACGGGATTGAGGCGGCCAAGGAGCTGCTTCGCCTGCAAAAGCCTGTTCACAACCATCCACCGCTCCGCATCGAGCGATGTCACTGCGGCTGATGAGAGATAGAAATGGCCGTTTCTGTCGATGCGGTAGCTGGAACGTAAAAATTTTTCCAGGTAAAACTCCGAGGCCATGAAAGCCTCCTGCAGACTGCAACCCCTGGCGAGAAAACAAATCAGTGCGGAAGAAAAAGAACACCCTGTACCGTGTATCGATCTCGCGATCCTTTTCTTTTTATAGAGAACAAAATCCCGGCCGTCGAAAAGCACGTCAACGGGATCTCCCTCAAAATGTCCTCCCTTTATGACAACCGCCTTCGGTCCCATTGCATAGATAGCCTCTGCGGCCTTTTTCGCGGTGTCCACACCCCGCACTTTTTTGCCGGTTATAAAAGATGCCTCTTCGGCGTTCGGCGTCACGACCTTCGCTTTTTTGAAAAGTGATTTCACGCAGATCTGCCTGCCCCTTTCAGAAAGCAGGAAGGTGCCGTTTTTTGCTGTAAATACCGGGTCAAGGACAACAGGCACGTTTTTGCGTGACTCGAGAAAGCGCAGCGTTTCTTTTACATGGAGCTCACTGCAGAGGGCGCCTATCTTCACACCGTCGAGCGTGACACCCCCCGTCGCGGCATCGAGGGTTTCACGGAAAAGCTCTTCCGGTGAGGGATGGACGCGCCTGACCCCGCCAGGGCCCTGCACTACTGTACAGGTGGGCGCGGTAATTCCGTGAAAACCGAGAGAAAAGAACGTATCGGCATCCCTTACGATACCCGCACCCGAAGAGGGATCAAAACCGGCTATGGACAGAAGGTTTCTCATAATCTTTCTCAACCATGCGCGCATTCACGCGATATTGTTGTTAAGTAACTGGAAACTATACCATATCTGCCGTTGGAGGGCTATATAAATATAGCTGTGTTATCTTGAGCGACATTATTGTCGACATACACCCAACCCATCGACATTTATTTCCTCGACACATTGCTGCCTCAAGACCTTTCTTTTTTATTAAATCAATAATAACAGCTTGTTATAGACGCACATTGTAAATGGCACGGTTATTGCCTTAATCACAGCCATGATTTGCAAAAAACCATACGAGGAGGTTACAATGAAGAAGGTTTTGGGTATCATTACGGTGATCATGTTCCTGGCGGTTGCCACGGCCGCGTTAGCTATCGGGCCGGGAACAGGCGGAGGCTTCGGGGGCGGACCGAAAGGGTACGGACCCGGTGCAGGCGTGAATCTTTCCAAGGAACAGATGGACAAAATGTGGCAGCTCAAGGAAAAGTTCAATAACGAAACTTCATCCCTGCGTTATGAGCTTTTTCAGAAGCGGGGTGAGCTAAGGGCACTCTACGCGGACCCGAAAGCAACCGACGGTGCGATCCTGGCAAAGGAGAAAGAGGTCAATACATTAAGACAGAAGATGCACGACAGGATGGTCCAGTTCAAGCTGGAACAGAGAAAGGTGTATACACCCGATCAGCTCAAGACGCTTGCTGACAAAGGTTACGGTAAAGGCTTTGGCGGCGGCTACCACCGCGGTTCACGCGGCGGCCCTTGCGGCAGGTTCTGATCAACAAACAGTTGCGGCGGGCGCCGGCAAGGCCCGCCGCAATAAAAAGAAAAGGGAGGGAGTAGATGAAAAGGGCCTTTTTAACATTACTTGTGATTTTGGCAGGTTTTTTTCTTATTTCCTGCGCCTCGGAAGGATATAATATGCAGAAAGGTGCCGCTATTGGTGCCGGCCTCGGCGCCATCGCAGGGCAGGTGATCGGGCACGATACGGCATCAACCCTTATTGGAGCAGCAGTGGGAACCCTTGTAGGAGGAGTGGCCGGCAACGCTGTTGACCAGCACGTGACAAATCAGCAGAAGGCAGTGGGCACTCAGCCCGGCATGACTGCCACCACGCCGCCGGATCAGCAGGAAGCTCCTCCGGGACAATGGGTACAGGTGCCGGGCCAGTGGATAGGAGGGAAATGGGTCCCCGCTCATAAGGTATGGGTACCTGTCAATCCTTAATGAAACTTCCGGCCTTCTTCATTCTGTGTTTTTTGATCGCGCCCCCTCTTTATGCTCAGAATTCTTATTCCGAGTTCGAGAGGGGGCTCGGCCTTTCAAATCCCCAAAGGACACAGATCGAGGGCATCAGGAACAGGTATACAAACGAATTTCAATCCCTCCGGCAGGAATCCATGAAAAAGCGGCTGGAACTGAGGGAACTCAGCAGAAACCCCCGGGCCAACACAGAAAGGATGGGGAGGGTCCAGGGGGAGATACAGGAACTGGATACGGCAAAGCACAATCTCTACCAGCAATACCGCGGCGAGGTTTCACGAACTCTCAACGACAGGCAGCGGGAGCATTACAACAGCTTCTGTGATCAGGAGCGCAGGAAAAACCCCAATCGCTTCAACCCGAGACGATATGGGAGATAAACGGACGCTTGTCTTTCCATCACTGCTTTTCGTAATCTTCCTGATCCTTATCACCCTGACAGGCTTTTTCCAGATCAGGATAATTAAAAATAATATCGAACAGCAGCTCTCCGGCGAAGCCGAGATCGTCTTTTCCCATGTCAAGAGGGAGATAGACATCAACCTTGAATATCTGAGCCTTCTCGACAGGTCCCCCGCGATCATCACGCCCTACTTTTTCAACATAATGGTCTTCGACGAGGGGATAGTCGACGATATCGACAACACCATCGGATACACAGAGGGCAAAACCTGGGATGCCGACTCCGGCAAGCCTTCTTTCAACAATATTATCGAATATGATCTTGCAGGACGGATCACGGCGAAAAAAGGCAACGGGACCGTACCCGCGGATGACCTCGGCAAGCTCCTTTCAGGCGGACAGCGGACAGTCATCAGGATGCCCTCCCGCAAAAACAAGGGTCTTTTGTTCGGCAGACGGCTCCATGATCGCATCGTTTTCTTTGTCATCGACCCCGGGGAGCTGGACACGCTCCGGAAAAAGGTCATCCTCAAGGACATCGTCGAACGGGAGGAAAAAAGGTTCAATATCAACGCAATTAAAGTATTTGACGCAAAAGGAGGGCCCTTCGTGGGAACGAGCAACGCCGGGGCTGGGACCTTTGTTGTTTCACGCTCTCTCGATTCCAGGTTCCTTCCAGGCTATCGCATGGAAGTCTATGTCTCACAGAACCTCGTGCGCGACACCATACGGAGGACTGCCATCAGTTTTATCCTGATACTGTCAGTCCTGTTCTTTTCGGGTGCGGGAAGCGTCTTTGCCATTTTCATCATGGAGCGGAAACATACCAGGAAGGTCAAAGAGATGGAGCGCGAGATGGAGGTGAAGGAACGCCTCGTTTCGCTGGGCAAGCTGGCCTCCGGCATGGCCCACGAGATCCGCAATCCCTTAAACGCCATCAGCCTCTCCGTGCAGCGCCTCAAGCGCGAATTCCAGCCGGTAGAGGAAAAGAAAGATGAATATGCCACCTTTCTTGATATAATCAAAAAAGAACTCACGAGGGTCAACAGGATCGTCGAGGAATTCCTTCAATCAACAAGGGCGCAGGCGCCTTTCAGCAGGGAAGGTCTGCGCGACATCATTGAAGAGGTTATCATCATCGTGGGGGAGAAGGCCGCATCCAAGGGTATATTCATCGAGAACACCGCGGATCCGGATATCTTCGTCGAATGCCAGAGGGACAGACTCAAACAGGCCTTTTACAATATCATAATCAACGGAATAGAGTCTATGAAAGACGGCGGAAAGATCGACATGACAACAAGAAAAAAAGACGCCTCTCTGGAAATATTGATCAGGGACTCCGGCACCGGCATCGATGAAAAGTCCCTTTCCAGGATATTCGAATATTATTATACAACAAAAGATAAGGGTATGGGCCTGGGGCTGCCCATATCCTATATGATAATCAAGGACCACGGGGGCGATATAAAGGCAAACAGCACGATCGGACAGGGAACCACCTTCACCATCGTTCTGCCGTTGAAACAAGACGAGATCAAAACAGCGAAAAAGTAAAAAACACAGGGGTTACCGTTATGGACAGGGTGAGCATATTGATAGTGGAAGACGAGGAAACCCAGAGGTCCCTTCTCGGCGGGCTTCTGAGGAAAGAAGGATACACCGTGGGTGAAGCGGCCGATGGGGAAAGCGCCGCCGCGCTTTTTCAAAAGGAGATCTTCGAGATCGTCCTTCTCGACTACAAGCTGCCCGATACGGACGGCCTTACTCTCCTTAAAAAGATAAAGGAGGTAAACCCGGCGACCGAGGTTGTCATGATCACCGCTTTCGGGAGCATCGAGAACGCGGTTGGCGCCCTGAAGGCCGGCGCCTCCGAATACCTCACGAAACCCGTCGACCTTGACGATCTTTTCTTCAAGCTCCGCAAGATCGAGGAAAAAACATATCTCATCCGCGAGAATATGATCCTGCGCGAAACCCTCAAAGACCGGTTCAAATCGGAAGATTTTGTTTATCACAGCGAAAAAATGCACGAGGTATCAAGCCTTGTGGTGCGTATCGCCAGGACCGATTCGACGTGCATCATAAGCGGCGAGAGCGGTGTCGGCAAAGAGGTAATCGTCAATATGATCCACGCCCTGAGCGAACGCAAGTCCTTTCCCCTTGTCAAGGTCAACTGCGCGGCCATTCCCGAGACCCTTTTGGAAAGCGAGCTTTTCGGATACGAAAAGGGAGCATTCACGGGAGCCTACCAGAGAAAGGCGGGCAAGTTCGAGCTTGCCAACAAGGGTACCATCTTCCTTGACGAGATAGGAGATATTCCCGTTGTCCTCCAATCGAAGCTCCTCAGGGTCATTCAGGAGAAAGAGATCGAGCGCCTGGGCGGCGTCCAGCCCGTCAAGGTCGATGTGAGGATCATTGCGGCGACGAACAGAAACCTCGATGAAGAGGTAAAAAAAGGCACCTTCAGAGAAGATCTCTTCTACCGCCTCAACGTGGTCAACATACTCATTCCGCCGCTTCGGGAGCGCAAGGAGGACGTTCCCCTGCTCATCGACTTTTTCCTGAAAAAATACAACTCCAAACATAAAAAGAACGTCAAGGGCCTCACAAGGGAAGCGCGTGATGTGCTGGTCAAATACGATTACCCCGGCAACGTGAGAGAGCTGGAGAACATCATCGAGCGGGCCATAGTCCTGACCCGCGGCGACCATATAACGAGCGAGGACCTGCCCAACCTCGCCGAGCAGGCAATGGCCGGAAGCGACGGGAGCATCCGCGGGACCGTCGAATCCATCGAAAAAACGATGATCATCGAGGCCCTCGTCAACGCCGACTGGGTACAGACAAAAGCCGCTGCGTCTTTGGGCCTCAGCGAGCGCATGCTCCGGTATAAGATCAAGAAATACAAAATTACAAAGGGGAGCCGCTCGGAAGGCTGACCTGCCCGAACCCCATGGATCGGTTTGTCTGGTCTGCAACTAACCAAAGAAACTGAAAAAATCCGAAGAAACAAGAGAAACCGAATAGATCATGGGCTTTCCGGTGTTCATATTTTCTTTCCGGTATGTTATAGATAACACATGTCTGCTGAAACTCCGTACACTATTGAAGGTACGAACGGCGGAGATGTTACCCTTGTCCTGTCAGGCAGGATAAGCCTCGATATCTTTGGCGACCTCTCCTCCCGCATAGACTCCATTTTCGATTCCCATACCCCGGCAAAGCTGACCGTCGACCTGGCGGGCGTTGACTACCTGGACAGCAGCGGGGCCCTTTTCCTTGTCAGGCTCGAGGACGAGGCGCAAAGAAGGTCCGTGCCCTTCAATCTCTCGGGTATGTCTAAAGAAAAAATGGGGATCCTGAGTCTCATTGACAGGCAGTCCCTTTCCGCTCCCAGCCTGGCGACAAAAGAACGCCCCATGAGCATCGTCGAACAGCTGGGAGCCGGCACAGTGTCGGCCCTTCAGGACATCTATGAAGTGGTGTCCTTCTCCGGCGAACTCTTCTATGACCTTGTATATTCGGCGGCGCACCTGAAAAAGGTGCGCTGGAACGATGTAGTTTCATACATGAAAAAGGTCGGCGTCGACGGCCTCCCCATCGTGGGGCTCATCAGTTTCCTGCTTGGCCTTATCATGGCTTTCATGTCTTCGCTGCAGTTGAAACAGTTCGGCGCCAATATTTATGTCGCCTCCCTTGTGGCCGTTGCAATGGTTCGGGAACTTGGCCCCATCATGACCGCCATCATTGTCGCCGGGCGTTCCGGCAGCGCTTTTGCCGCGGAGATCGGCACAATGAAGGTGAACGAAGAGGTAGACGCGCTGACCACAATGGGGTTCAGCCCCATGCAGTTCCTGGCGATCCCCAAGGTCATAGCCTCCCTCCTTGTCGTACCTGTCCTGACCGTCTTTTCCAGCATATTCGCGATCATGGGCGGGCTCATTGTGGGGGTCCTCGGACTGGACCTTACCATATATACCTATATCCAGCAAACGATGAAGGCCATAGAGATCTTCGATATCACATCGGGGCTTATAAAGTCTTTCGTATTCGCCATGGCCATTTCGGCGATCGGATGTCAACGGGGCTTCAAGGTGCGCGGCGGGGCCGATGCCGTCGGCAACGCCACGACATCCGCCGTTGTTGCCTCCATATTTCTCATTATTGTAATTGATTCGACCTTTGCTATAATACTGCATTATATATGATGGCTTCCAGGGAGAGAACACACCAGTGAACACTGAAGGGCCGGTTATAAAGGTTGAGGGTCTCACCGTAAGATACGGGGACAACACCGTCCTCGACAACGTGAGCTTCGAGGTACGGGCAGGGGAGATATTTGTCATCATGGGCGGCAGCGGGTGCGGGAAATCGACGCTCCTCAAGCAGATCATAGGCATCGAAACCCCGGCTGAAGGAAGGATATGGATCAACGGAACAGACACGACTGAGCTCGATGACATGGAACTCAGAAAGATCCACATGGGCATCGGCATGCTTTTCCAGTCAAGCGCCCTCTTCGGCTCCATGACGATCGGCGAGAACGTTTCCCTTCCCCTGGCGGAATTCACCGGACTGCCCGCGGATGATATCGAATCGATCGTGAAAATGAAGCTCGGCATGGTAGAGCTTGCCGGATACGACAATCACTTCCCGTCGGAGCTCTCCGGCGGCATGAAGAAAAGGGCCGGCATAGCAAGGGCGATGGCGCTCGACCCTGCCATGCTCTTCCTTGACGAACCCTCGGCCGGGCTCGATCCGGTGACGTCCGCCGAGCTTGACGTTCTCATAAAAAAGCTCAACGAGGGCATCGGTACAACCATGGTCATCGTCACCCACGAACTGGAAACCATCTTCAATATATCGCACCGCATCATCATGCTCGACAGGGAGGCCAGGGGCATCATCGCCGAGGGCGACCCCCGCAAGCTCAGGACAGATTCGGACGATCCGAGGGTGACTGATTTCTTTAACAGGCGCGTGACGGAGAAAAAGAACGAAGGAATGACGACATGATAAAAAAGAAGACCTATTTCCTGGTGGGGTTCTTCGTGCTCGCGGGGACCCTGATAGCGGTGGGCACCATTGTCTGGCTCGGCGCTTCACAATATTTAAAGAAAGGTGACCGTTTTGTCACTTATTTCGACGAATCCGTCCAGGGCCTCCAGGTCGACTCCAGCGTGAAATACAGAGGTGTGGACATCGGCATGGTGGAAAAGATCAATGTCGCCCCCGATTACCGTCTCATTGAAGTGGTCATGAAGATCAACTTCACCGGCGACGCGGCAAACAAGACGATCGCCAAACTGAAGATGGCGGGTATTACGGGCATCGTTTACGTTGAACTCGACCACAGAAAAAAGGGGGACGTGGAACGGACGCCCCAGATCAACTTCGAACCCGATTACCCGCTGATCCCTTCCAACCCGTCCGAGATCCAGGAGATCGTTTCCGGCGTGGACGACGTGGTGAAAAAACTTAACAAAGTGGATTTCAAGGCCATCTCGGACGAGCTTGTGTCGGCGACATCCAGTATAAACAAGTTCTTCAGCGGTCAGAAAATGACCAAAATAATCACCAACCTCGAGAACATGACGGACACGCTCGCTGATTCAGCCAATAAGCTGTCCAGGATGATAGGCGACGGCAGGGCTGACGAGATCATAACCGATGCTCGCGATACGATACGCGAAGCAAAAGCGACGATAAAGAAGATCAAGGAAGAATTGAACAACATGAAGCTCGCCGAGACCACGGCAAAGACAAACAGGCTCATCGACGATCTCTCACGCAGATCGAAGGTCATCACTACGGAGGTCCAGATAACCAGCGAGAACCTGCGCAGGGCATCGGAAAACCTCGACCTGCTCATAGACAGGCTCAAGGCGGACCCGTCTGACATCCTGTTCAGTGATCCACCCCCCAAGAAGAGGTGAAAACATGAGACTATCCGCAAAACGCATCTTCGCGCTTTTCTTTTTCTCCACTCTCTGCCTGACGCTGATCACGGGCTGTTTCGGCAGGACCAAACCGCCTTACGTGATCGACCAGTACACCCTTGATTACACATCCGCGGTGACTGCTAAAGGACCGGCGCAATTCGACGAACTCATCCGCGTCGAGCGTTTTTCCGTGGCGCCCGCTTTCAATACCACCGCGATGGTGATCAAGACGCGGCCGTACCGCTATGACACATACAATTACAGCCGGTGGCGCGTGAACCCTGCCGATATGGTGAGCGGTTTCATCCTTCGCGACATCACCGAGGCCGGGCTGTTCAAAGGCACATACTCTTCCTATGACAGCGACCTGTCGCGGTACATCCTGGACGGTCACATCGACGAGTTTTGCGAATCCACGGAAACCTCTCCCGACAAGGCGCTCCTGAGCGTGCGCGTGACCCTTCTCGATACGGCCCAGAAAAACCCCGTCGAACAGGTCGTCTTCCAGAAACAATACACCCATTCGGTCCCCACAGGGGAGCATTCTCCCGACGGGCTGGCGGCCGGACTCAGCGAGGCAATGAAAAAGCTCTCCGGACAGATCATAGGCGACATTCGCACCGCCCTCAAGGACAGGGCGGGCAAATGAAAGGCTTAAAGGCTCCTTGACAGACCGTCATGCCTGTCGAATATTATGAGCATCCGCAATAGCTGGAAGATCTTATGTCGGAAATGAACATGAACAACAAGATCGACAATCAAGGGGCCCTTTTGGTCTGCGAAAGCGCGCTTACGGCATCGGAGCGCAGGCTCAGGTCCATGCTGGAACTCGGCCAGCTCATCGGCCTGGATCTTCAACTCGATGAAATGCTCCTCCAGATAGCGTCAAAGGCAAAAACGGTAATGGATGCCGACAGGTTCACGATCCTTCTTTACGATCCCAAAACCGATGAGTTGTGGACGAAAATGCCCCTTGAGGTTGAGGGAAAAGTGCTGCGCACACCATCCAGGGTGGGAATAGCAGGACACTGTTTCCATACCGGCGAAACCATCAATGTCGAGGATGCCTACGAGGACCCCCGCTTCTTCCGGTACATTGACGAGATGACCGGCTACCGGACAAAAAGCTTGCTTTGTATGCCTTTTTTTGGCAGGTCCGGTCCGCCGCTGGGGGTCATCCAGATCATCAACAAGCGTGAAGGGACCTTTACCGGTGAAGATGAAGAGATCCTCAGGATCTTCAACAACCATGCGGCCGTGTTCATCGAGATCGCCCAGCTCCAGAAGGCCCGTATGGACACCCTTGAAGAATCCAGAAAAGAACTGGAACGCCTCAACAGGGCAAAAGGTAAGGCCCTTGACCATCTCTCCCATGAATTAAAAACGCCCCTTGCCCTCATCCAGGGATATTTGCGCATCCTCAAGAGAAAAGTCGAAAAACAGTTCAACGACCCGTCGGTGGAAAAGTACTTCCCCGTCCTGAAGCACTATATGAAAAGGCTTTTCGAGGTGCAGGAGGAATCGGAAAAGATCATAAGAACCTATCGAGAGATCGAGAACGAGAACATAGTCGACGAGTTCGAGCGCCTCTGGAAAAAACTGGAAACCTCTGGAAGCGGGCTGCCTCCAAATACAATGGAACTGCGTCAGACCCTGAAGGAATGGATCGCCGGGTATGTTCCGCCGGGCAACGATTCGCTCAGTCTGGTAGACCTGTATGCCACGGCCGAAAGGGCCCTTTCCGAAATCCGCCATACCGCACCGCACCGCGACATCGAGCTTCGCCTCCGCGGGGAAAAGGATCTGACCGTTTTCATGGACAGCGTCATTATTCAGGATATGGTCGCGGGGCTTCTCAAGAATGCCGTTGAAAATACGCCCGACGGCGGCCTCGTGGAAATGTCCCTGGAACGAAAAGACAACGGCACGGCGATAGCCGTCCGGGACCGCGGTGTAGGCATTACCGAGGAGAACAAAAAAAATATATTCGAGGGCCTTTTCCATACGCAGGACACCGACCTGTACGGCTCAAAAAAGGCCTACGAGTTCGGCGCCGGAGGAAAAGGGCTCGACCTTCTTCAGATGAAGATCTACGGCCGGCGTTTCGGTTTTTCGATCACCATGGAGAGCTCCCGGTGCATCCACATCCCCACCGACAGAGACCTCTGCCCGGGCAGGATCTCCGAATGCCCTCACATAGTGGACCGGGAAGGCTGCCTCGCATCGGGAGGAAGTACTTTTTATTTGACTTTTCCCGCTGCGGCAGAATATCTTACAAACAGTTAGGAATGACTATTCCAGCGCATTAAAGGGTTCGTTATATGGCCACTAAAGACCAGTTAATCGATCTGTTGATACACGATCTCACCGGTCCTCTGTCAATCGTATCGACAAGCGTCAGCAACCTTATCAACAAGGAAGACAAGTACGGTCCGTATAATGAATACCAGAAAGATGTCTTCAAGCGGATATTGCGCAACACCGACAAGGCAAAGGCGCTTCTCCAGGAGATCATCGAGGTATACCGGTCCGAAGAAGGGCTTTTCAGGAAAGAACAGTTTCTCATCGCCGACATCCTCAAGGATGCACTGATGGACGCCGTTGAGGTCGTTGCCCCCGCTGTCGGGGAAGAACTGGCAAGAGTCTGTGATGACGCCTCATTCAGCGATGTCCTCGCAAAAAACGGCATCTTTATCGATATTTCAGGGAAATACGGCCTTGCACCCTTTAACCATGACCAGAAAAAGATACGCCAGATACTGCGGAACCTCATCTCTAATGCCCTGAAATACAGAAAAGAAATGATGAAGCTCAATATCTCGGGAGATGTCGACCTGATGGTCTCTGTGGAGGACGACGGCCAGGGGATCCCGAAAGAAAAACAGAATTATATATTCAAGCGTTTTTTCAATATCAAGGAGAAAAAAGGCGGACCGGAGGGGCTTGGCTTCGGCCTTTCCTGCGTGAAAAGCCTTGTCGAAACAATGAGGGGGGAGATCTCATTGAAAAGCGGTGAAGGGGCAGGTTCCTGTTTCACTGTACGTATTCCTCCCCTGTGATATTACCTTAAAACAAAAAGGAGGTTATAATGGCTGAATCAATTCTTAACGGCAAGAAGATCCTGGCAGTCGACGATGAGCCTGATGTTCTCAAGGTACTTGAAGAAGAGATCATGGATGCCTGTCCGAAATGCACCCTGGATACGGCAACCAGTTTCGAGACCGCTTCCAAACTCCTCGAATCGAAGGATTACGATATCGTTGTTCTTGACATTATGGGTGTGCGTGGCTTCGACCTCCTTGATATGGCGGTCAAAAAGAACATGAAGGTCGCCATGCTGACGGCACATGCCCTGAGTGCCGATGCACTGAAAAGGTCTTACGAGATGAAAGCGCGTGCATACCTGCCGAAGGACAAGCTGGGCGAGGTCGTTCCATTTCTCGAAGACGTCCTTGCGAACGACTTCCAGACAGGCTGGACAAGGCTGTTCGAAAAACTGCACACCTTCTTCACGGAGAGATTCGAATCCGACTGGGAAAAGAAAACAGGGCTCACCTGGAGGGAATGGACTAAATAGAGACCGAAAAACAGGGCTCAGGATCCAGAAAAAAGCAAAAGCAGATAACATCCGCTTTTGCTTTTTTTCTCTGACCCCCGGGCTCCGGCCCTGAACCCTTAAAAATTGATTTGCTCTGCCATTTGTTGTAGATTAGACACAACAAAATCGGAAAAAAGACCTTTTTTGTTCAATAACGGAGGAAAGATGAAAAGGATCTTCAGCGGCATACAGCCGACAGGCGATATACACCTGGGCAACTACGTCGGCGCCATCCGGAACTGGGTCTACCTCACCGGGGAATACGACTGCATATTCTGTGTCGTCGATTACCATGCCATCACCGTCGAGTATCCCATAGAGGAAATGAGACGGCGGACGCTCGACGCCGCCCTCATCCTTCTGGCATGCGGCCTTTCGCCGGAAAATGCCAATATCTTCGTCCAGTCCCACGTCCGGGAGCATACCGAACTGGCCTGGATCTTTGACACCGTCACACCCATCGGCGAGGTGGAACGGATGACGCAGTTCAAGGACAAGGCGAAACAGCACCGTTCGAACATCAACATGGGGCTCATGAGCTACCCTGTTCTTCAAGCCGCCGACATCCTCCTCTACAAAGCCGGTTTTGTGCCCGTCGGCGAAGATCAGGTGCAGCATATCGAGCTCTCCAGGGAGATAGCCCGGAAATTCAACGGCCGCTTCAAACCCATCTTCCCCGAACCGCAGGAGATCCTCTCGATGGCACCGAAGATCCTCGGGGTCGACGGCCAGTCAAAGATGTCGAAGACCCTGAACAACTACATCGGCATCCTTGAAGAAGAAGGGGAGATATGGGAAAAGCTGCGCACCGCCGTAACGGACGTGAACAGGGTCCGAAGAAACGATCCAGGCGACCCTGCCGTCTGCAACATTTACACCATCCACCGGGCCTTCTCGGACAATAACATGCTTCTTGAGATCGACAAGGGATGCAAAACAGCGGGCATCGGCTGCATAGACTGCAAGAAGATGCTCTTCGGGAACCTGAAAAATGAGCTCACGCCCATCCGGGAAAAGGCGCTTGCCCTCGGCAAAGACATGGGCTACATCGAGGATGTCCTCGCGAAGGGGGCCGCAGCCTGCGGCGCTATAGCAAAAACCACGATGGATGAGGTGCGCGAGACCCTCGGTCTGTATATTCCGTAATAACCCTTTCGCCCAGGTTTTCAGTTCCCGGGTTGACTTTTTAGTTAAGTGCCTTTAATATAAAGGAAGCATGACAGAAAATCCCGTAAAGAGATACGGATTTATAATCTTTCTCTCAACTGTTTTCTTTCACCTCATTTTCATGGACGGCGGGATATACGATCTATTGAAAGTGAAACTGAAGATCAGAACCGCCAGGCTGTCCATCATGCAGATCGAAGACGAGAACTCAACACTCACGCGGGAGCTGGGCAGGATCCGGACAGATGACGGGTACCTGGAAGAGATGGTCAGAAAGAAACACGGTTTCGTAAGAGAAGGGGAAAAGGTGTACAGGGTTGAACCATGAAATACGAAGGAACTATTTACAGACCGCCAAGCGAGGCGGACAGTCTCATCCTCCAGGTCACCATCGGGTGCTCTCACAACAAATGTACCTTTTGCGGTTCTTTTAAAGACAAGAAATTCCGCGTCAGATCCCTTGACGAGATAAAAGAAGACGTGAACGAGGCAAAGCAGTATGCCCGGTACATAAAGAAGGTGTTCCTTGCCGACGGCGACGCGCTCATCATCCCGCAGAAGACCCTTCTGCCTATCGTTGAGCTCGTCAAGGGCGCATTTCCCAAACTTGAACGCATCGGCGTTTACGGGAACACGAAGTCGATCCTTAAAAAGTCCATTGAAGAATTGAAAACCCTGAAAGACCTTGGCGTCGGCATCGTCTATCTCGGTGTGGAATCCGGCGATCAGGTCGTCCTTGACAGGGTCAGCAAGGGAACGCTCCTCGACAAGACCGCCGAGGCCGCAAAAAGAATTAAGGACGCCGGGATACTCCTTTCTGTGACGGTACTTCTCGGACTTGGCGGCGTGGAGCGCAGCAGGATACACGCCGAGGAGACAGGCAAGTTCCTGAGCAGGATCAAGCCAGATTATGCAGGAGCGCTCAGCGTCATCGTCGTACCCGGAACAGTGCTTGCCAGGCAGGTCAAAGAGGGCACCTTTGTTGTCCCCGACCCCTACATGCTCCTCGAAGAGCTCTACATCATGATAAAGAACATAAACGTCGAACGTATGTATTTCGCGTCGAACCACGCGTCCAATTACCTTCCCGTCAAGGCGTGGCTTCCCGATGAAAAGGAAAAGACCTTAAAGGCGATCGAACACGTCCTCGCCCGGCGGGACCCTTCAATGCTCCGCCCGGAATTCATGAGGGCCCTCTGATAATGAAAAGGCATACTCATGAACATGATAATGGAGGGTACACCGACGTGCCCGTCCGCGTCCGATACGCCGACACGGACAGGATGGGCGTTGTATATTACGGAAATTACCCCGCTTTTTTCGAGGTGGCGCGCAGCGAATACATACGGCGGAAGGGTTACACGTACCGCGAACTGGAGGAAATGGGTTATCTCCTTGTCGTTGTGGGCCTCGAGGCCAAGTACTACAATTCAGCCACCTACGATGACGTCCTCACCGTCAGGACGCGGATGACGGAACTCAGATCACGGGGCATGACATTCCACTATGAAGTAACCCTGGACGGGACACTTCTTGTTGAAGGAAAAACGAAACATATCTGCATCAACGCCGAAAACAGAAAACCCGTCGCCCTGCCTCAGAATATCGTAGAAATACTGCGAGATGGCCGGTCCACGTAACATCCTCATAATCCGGCTCAGTTCCCTGGGAGACGTCCTCATGAGCGTGCCTGCAGTACAGGCGATCAGGCTCCGCTTTCCCGATGCCCATATTTCCTGGCTTGTAGAGGGCGCCGTTTCCGGGATAATTGCCCGGCAGGGTTTCATTGACGAGGTCATTTTTTTCCCCCGGAGCGCCCTCATGCGCCATCTCAAAGGCGGACACCTGCCCACCACGCTGTATATCCTCAAGGATTTTCTGAAAATTCTTCGACAACGTGAATACGACCTCATCATCGATTTCCATGGCATCGCGAAGAGCGTGGCCCTTATGCTGCTCGCGCACGGAAAGAAACGGATAGGTTTCGGCAGGACATTCGCGAAAGACTTCAGTCATCTTTTCTACCAAGAACGGGTGGACGGGCCTGAAAAAAGGATCCACAAGATCGAGCGCAACATGCTCATCGCCCGCCGTCTCGGTTATGAGAACGGCATACCTGATGTCCCCCTCGCGGTCCATGACAGCGCGAAGGCATACATAGATGAGTTTTTCCGTTCACGTGATATCCGATCACCCGTCTTCGCGGTAAACCCCTTCGCCAGCAGGGATTCCTCTTTCAAACGGTGGCCCCTCGACAGATACGCCGACCTCATCGGCCGCATAGAGAAAGAGCTGGGAGGCACCGTTATCATCATATGGGGGCCCGGAGAGCGCGAGGAGGCGCAAAGGCTCGCGGCCCTGGCCGGAAACAATACCCGGCTTGCCTGCCAGACGGATATTGCCCAGCTCCATGCGCTTCTTGCAAGTGTCGACGCGTATATCGGGGGCGACACGGGGACAACCCACCTCGCATCGGCTGCCGGCATACCGGTCTTAAGCATCTTCGGCCCCACAGACGTCGTGGTCAACCGTCCCTATTCAAAAAACAGCGTCATCGTCAGGAAGGATATCAGCTGCAGCCCCTGCAAGAACAAGGCCTGCAAGACCCGCGAATGCCTCATGACGATCTTTCCCGATGAGGTCTTCGAAATCCTGAAAAAGATCCACACAGAAAGGCAGGGTACAAGATAATGCGCATCCTCTTCATATATCCCAACATCAATACACAGGTGGGGTTCAACTACGGCATCTCTTACATATCGGGCCTCCTGAAAGAAAAAGGGATTGAAACGGGGCTTCTCAACATAAACGAAAAGCTCGGCTACCCGATGGACCTTGCCAGAATAAAAAAGGATGTCCTCGCTTTCAAACCGGATATGATCGGGTTTTCGGTCCTGACCAACCAGTATAAATACGCACTCGATATCGCCCGGGACATCAGGGGTTACATCGATGTTCCCATACTCTTCGGCGGCATCCACGTGACAATGGACCCTGTTGAGACACTGTCGCAGAAAGAGGTCGATCTCATATGCGTCGGCGAGGGAGAACTGGCGCTGGCCGAGCTTACAGAAACCGGCGATCCGAAGGGGGTTATGAACATAGGCCGCAAAGACCATGGGGCTCCGGTCATCGAACCCCTGCGCCCTTACACGGACATCACCTCTCTTCCCTTCAAGGATTATGAGATCTTCGACTTCCAGCGGATGATCGACGCCAAGGACGGCTGGGTGGGACTCACGGCCTCGCGGGGATGCCCCTTCAGATGCACCTACTGTCTCAATCACAAGATCATAGGGCTCTACAAGGAACATGGCCACATGCCGAAACACTATATCAGAAGACATACCGTGGACCAGATGATCGGTGAGATCGAATATCTCCTTGGCCGCTACAACGGGATCAAGATGTTCATCTTCGACGACGACATCTTCACCTTCGACAAGGTATGGCTCAAGGAATTCACCGACCGGTATAAAAGTATGACGGACATCAGCTTCGTCTGCAATGCCCACGCCCGCATCTTCGACGGGGAAACTGCGCATCTTCTTAAAAGTGCCGGCTGCCGTATCGTCAAGTTCGGCCTTGAAAGCGGCAGCGACAGGATACGCCGCAGCGTGCTCAGCCGGTACATGACCAACAGGCACATCGAGGAGGCCTTCTCCACCGCACACAGGTTCGGGCTCCATACCTCGGCATTCGTCATGCTCGGTCTTCCCTATGAAACCATCGGGGACATCCGCGAAACGGTGGACCTTCTTGCCGCGATTAAACCCGGCAGGTTCCGCTGGTCCCTTTTTTTCCCCTTCATCGGGACAAAGGCCTACAGTATCGCCCAGTCATCGGGACAGATCGACCTCGACCGCATGAAAGACCTCGACAACTTTACCGATGAGACCTGCATGAAGCTCGGGCCCGAGACAGATCTTTATTGCGACAAGGTCAAAACCCTCCTGTGCGCCTTCGTCAATGCCAATTCCGGTCTTGAACACACCGAAGGTTTCAGGCGCCTTGTCGACGCCATCGAGGCCATGGACGACAAAACCTGGCACGAAAAAAAGGAAAGCATCGCGGGCAAGGTGGAGAAGCTCAACGAAGAAATGGAAAAAACGGGCGGACTCCACTATACTGTTAGGTACAATCCTTTCATGGGCGTGAGAAGTGACTGGGAAGACGATAGTATATCTGCCTAACTGGCTGGGGGACATGGTGATGGCCATTCCCTTCCTCCATGCCCTCAGAAAGCACTCCTGCGACGAGATATGGGCAATCGGGAAAGGAAGCGCCATACACCTCTATAACGGGCTCGACCTTTTCGACCGTTTTGTCCCCATAGACAACACGGGTCTTTCTCTCTTTTTCGATACCACGAACAAGCTCAAAAAAGTCGGTTTCACCAGGGCCATCGCCCTGCCCCATTCTTTCAGATCGGCCCTCTTCTTTTACAACCTGAGGGTCAGGGAGATCATCGGCTACCCCCGCAACAAGAGGGGCTTCATGATCAACCTGAAGGTCGAGGAGCACGGCGGGATCGAATCCACCGTGGAACATTACCTGAAAATTATTGATTTCATTGGCGCAACGCGCTCAATCGAGGCACCGGCACTTGCCGTCACCCAGGACGAGGAGGAAAAGTTCGACGAAAAGTTCGACGGTATTGCCCGGCCTTACGGTATCATGGTCGTCGGCGCCCAGTACGGCCCGTCGAAGTGCTGGCCGGCGGAGTATTTTTCCGAACTGGCGGACATGATCATCGACAAATACCGCATGAACGTATATATGCTCCCCGGCAGGAACGAGGATGATCTGGCACAAAGGATCTATGAAGGGATCACCTTCAGGGACCACGCGGGCGTGATGTCGATGAACATACGGGACATGAAGGTCTGTCTTTCCCGGTCCGCTTTCGTGGTCAGCAACGACACGGGGCCCCGGCACATTTCCGCGGCGCTTTCCGTTCCAACCATCGTCCTCGCCGGGCCCATGGACGAACGTTATACCGATTATCCGAACAAAAGCACCCGCGTTCTGTCAAAGACCATGGCCTGCCGGCCTTGCAATAAAAAACGTTGCGACAGCGGTCATGAATGCATGAGGGCGATCACACCTCAAGAGGTCGCCCGGACACTGGGGGATATCCTTGAAAAGAACAATTAAGAAAGTGACGGGAAAAAGATCCGGGGAAAAGACGGGAAAGGTCAGCGGCACGAAAGGCCTGCCGCGCTTCATCGAACGCTTCGCAGGAAAAAAGATCTGTGTCGTCGGTGATATCATTGCCGACGTGTTCATCCTCGGCAAACCTTACCGCCTGTCAAGGGAAGCCCCGGTCGTCGTCGTTAAATACGAAGGATCAAAGGTCTACCCCGGCAGCGCCGGCAACACCATAAACAATCTTGCCGCCCTCGGGGCCAGGGTCTATCCCATCGGCTTCGTCGGCGGCGACTCCATCGGCAACAAGCTCATGGACTTCTTTTCCGGGGAAAAGGGCATCGACACCGGCGGCATTATACGTCACAGCGGCGGAACCATAACAAAGACAAGGATACTCGCCGGCGACACCCACGTGTCAAAACAGCAGGTCATCCGCATCGACAGGGATGAGGCCGGCAGGCGCTCAGCGAAAGAAAAGGGCCTCTTCATGGAAAAACTGGCGGCCATCTGTCCCCACATGGACGCCGTTGTCGTCTCCGATTACGGCCACGGTGCCGTCGGATCCAAAGTGATCGAATACATGAAAATACTTGCCAACGACAAGATCGTTGTCGGTGATTCCCGGTATAATCTGAAGAGGTTCGCGGGATTCACCATCATCACGCCCAATGAATCGGAAGCATACGCCTTATCCGGTATCGCCGAAGACAGGCCCATCGAGGAAGTGGGGGAAAGGATCATGGAGACGATGCGCCTTGCATCACTGCTTGTCACCCGCGGGAACAGGGGTATGACCCTTTTTCTCAAGGACGGCATGGCATATAACATACCCATATCGGGCAAGGATGATGTGACGGATGTGACCGGGGCCGGCGACACGGTATGCGCTGCCGTCGCCCTCTCCCTCGCAAGCGGCGCGGACTTCCTCGACGCGTCGAGGATAGCGAACTACGCCGCCGGCATTGTTGTCATGAAGCGGGGAACGGCAACGGTGACCGTCGACGAACTGAAACGGTCGATAGAAAATGGTGGAGTGCTTTAGCACCCCTGGTGATGGGTGATGGGTGATAAGAGACAAGCAATCTGTCATTCCGGCGAAGGCCGGAACCCAGGATATTTTTCAGGTTGGAGCCGTTTTGGATCCTTGGTCCCATCCAGGGTGACGAACAGGATCTTTTTTTCACAGATTAAGGATTTTGTTTTTCATAAAACCTATAACCCATAACCTATTACCCCATACGCACTAAAGGAGCACATTTATCATGGGAAAGATTTTCAGGGATATTGACGAATTAAAGAACATCATCGAAAAAGAAAAAAAAGCGGGCAGGAAGATCGTCTTCGGGAACGGCTGTTTCGACATCCTCCACGTGGGGCATGTGCGATATCTCAGGGGGGCCGGGGAACTCGGCGATATCCTCATCGTCGCCGTCAACGACGATTCGTCCGTGACGGGTCTGGGCAAGCGCAAAGAGGTCGTCACTCCCGCCGCCGAGAGGGCCGAGATCGTTTCCGCCATCGATTGCGTCGACTACGTGGTCATCTTCAGCGACCCCACCGTGGAGGGCCTCCTCTCAGCCCTGAAACCCGACATCCACGCGAAGGGCACGGACTACACGGAAGACAGCGTACCGGAGAGGGACATGGTCCTTTCATACGGGGGAAAAGTGGCCATCGTCGGCGACCCCAAGGACCACTCCACCCGCGACATCATCAAGACCATCAAGAACCTGAAAGAAAAATAGAGTTTATAAGGCCAATCCGGTTTATATGGTCTCTACAGTTTCTCTGGTCTTTTAACCAACCAGATAAACTGAACAAACCGGAGAAACTGGATAAACCGATTTTCTGATTTGATTTCAAGCACTTTTTATTGTAATGTAACACAATCGGGCCTTTCGAATATGGACAATGAACAGGATAAAAGATTACCCCTGTCTGTGTATATGATCACTTTCAACAACAGCGCCACCATTGAAAAGGCGCTCGCGAGCGTAGCCGGGTGGGCGGACGAGATCATAGTCGTCGATTCCCATAGCCCCGACGGCACGGCTGACATAGCCGCGCGCTACACCGACCGGGTACTGCATTACGACACTACCGACCTCAGGGAAAAATACCAGTTCGCTCAGGACCACTGCCTGAACCGCTGGGTCCTTTTCATCGATGCCGATGAATGGCTCACCGACGCGTTCAGGAAAGAGGTGGAGGCACTCATCGGTTCCGGTTCGGCCAGAGACGGGTACATCGCCGACCGGCGCAATATCTACCTCGGAAGGGAGATCAGGCACGGGGGCTGGTACCCCGACAGGGAGATCCGCCTTTACAGGAAAGATAAGGGCGGCTGGCGCGGCGGCATACACGCGAAGGTGCATGTCGACGGACAGGTGGGGCACATGAAAGGCCATTACCTCCATGCCCCCTACGCCGATACCGCCCACCAGATCAGGACCGTGGACCGCTACTCCGAAAATTACGCCAGGGATCTTTTTTCCGCGGGCCGCCGTTTCCACCTTGCAAACATGATCCTTCGTCCCGTATTCCGCTTCTTTCGGGACTACATCTTCAAGATGGGCTTCCTTGACGGCATACCGGGCATCATCATCATGGCCTCGACGATGTACTACGTTTTCATGAAACACGCCAGGCTCTGGGAACTGGAGAAAGAACATGGAGGAAAGAACGGTGTTCAAAAATAAAGAGGTCCTCGTCACCGGGGGACTGGGGTTCATAGGGAGCAATCTATGTATCGAGCTTGTCAGGCTCGGCGCCCGGGTCACCATCGTCGACAACATGCTCCCGCGCCAGGGCGGCAATCTTTTCAATATCAAGGATATTGCCGGCGAGGTAACGGTCAACGTCTCCGATGTACGGAACCAGCTTTCCATGGACCATCTCGTCAAGGGAAAGGACTACATATTCCACCTGGCCGGGCAGGTGAACCACGTGGACAGCATGAAAAACCCCATCCAGGACCTGGAGATCAACTGCCTGGGCACCATGGTCCTCCTTGAGGCCCTTCGCCGTCACAACAGGGACTCGAAGATCGTTTTCGCCGGTACCAGGGGGGAATACGGCTCCAGCGTGAAGCTGCCCGTCGACGAAGACCACCCGACGAACCCCAAGGGTATCTATGCCGTGACGAACCTGACGGCGGAGAAAATGGTCCTTGTTTATGACGATATCTACAGGATAAAGGGGAGCTGCCTCAGGATAACCAATACCTACGGGCCCCGCCACCAGATGGCCCACGATGAATACGGGGTCTTCAACTGGTTCATACGCAAGGCGCTTGACGATGAAGAGATACCGGTCTTCGGGGACGGAAGGATCCTGAGGGACTTCCTCTACGTGCAAGACCTCGTGGACTGCATGCTCAGCGTGGCCGCCACCGACGGCGCGTACGGCACCGTGTTCAACGTGGGCACCGGCATCCCGGTGAGCTTCTTTGAGCTGGCGGAAAAGATCGTTGCCATTGCCGGCTCGGGCAGGACAAAATTCACCGAGTTCACGCAGGAGAGGAAAGAGGTGGAACCCGGCGATTACTACGCGGACATCACCCGCATAAAGAAGATCACCGGCTGGCAGCCGAAAACATCCCTTGAAGAGGGCATTGCCAGGACCATAGACTACTACCGCGAACACGGCAGGGAGTACTGGCAGCGGGGCAAGGCCTCATAGCATAAAGATACATAAGGAAGGTACAGTCTTAATGAATATCAAGATCTTCGACATCGAAAGGGACCACGCGGACATAAAGACCGATCTCATCGCCGCCTTCGAAAAGGTCCTGTCAAAAGGGGAGTATATCCTCTCGGGTGAAGTGAAGGCCCTGGAGGAAGAATTCGCTGCATACGTAGGTACGCGCCACGCCGTCGGTGTGGCAAGCGGCACAGACGCCATCAAGATAGGCGGCCTTGCCCTGGGACTCAATGCGGGCGACAAGTTCGTGACAACTCCCAACACATACATCGCCACCGCCATGGCCCTGTCGGAACACGGGCTCATCCCCCGCTTTTGCGATATCGAGGCGGACACGTACAACATGGACCCGGCGGCGCTCGAAGGCCTTCTCAAGAAAGAAAGCGACATAAGGCTTTGCGTGCCGGTGCACCTTTACGGCCAGACCTGCAGGTTCGACGAGATCAGGCAGGTCTGCGGCCGCTACGGCGTGAAGATCCTGGAGGACGCCTGCCAGGCACACGGTTCGCGCTGCAACGGGAAAAGCGCCGGGACACTGGGCGACGCGGCCGCCTTCAGCTTCTACCCCACAAAGAACCTCGGCTGCTATGGAGACGGCGGGATGATGGTCACCGACGATGAAGGGGTCTTTAAAAAGATGCTCATGCTCCGCAATCACGGCCAATCCGACAGGCACGTCCACGATATCCACGGTTTCGTCTCGCGCCTCGACGAGATGCAGGCCGCCCTGCTTCGAGTCAAACTTCCGCACCTTGACGATTGGAACGGCAGGCGGCGGCATAACGCTTCACTGTACGACAAAGGCCTTGAGGGCCTTCCGGTAAAAAGACCCGTCGCGGCGGCCTTCGCGCACCATGTGTATCACCTGTACGTCATAGAGGCTGACAGGCGCGACGAACTGAGACAGTTCCTGGGTGAACATGGCATCGTGAACCTCGTTCATTACCCCACGCCAATCCACCTCCAGAAGGTCTATGGGTACCTCGGCTACAGCGAAGGTTCCTTCCCGCGGGCCGAAGAGGCCTCGAGACGGATCATCTCCCTGCCCCTTTACCCATCGCTCAGGGAAGACGAGATATCCTTCGTATGTCGGACCATCGGCGAGTTCTTTAAAAAATGAAAATACTACATCTTTTCAGCGACTGGAAGTGGACCGGGCCGGCAGAACCGGTGCTGTCCCTGTGCGAACACCTCGGCAACGAGGGTATCGGGGTCACCCTTGCCTACCGCAAGACACCTATCGATTTTCCCGAGAGGACCGTCGGGAAAGAGGCGGGCAAAAGGGGTATCCGCTGTTATGAGGGGTTGAGGCTCAACAGGTACTTTTCCGTTATCGACTGGTCTTACGATCTCATGTCGCTTAGCCCCTATGTTGACTCAGAAGGTTTCGACATCGTCCATACCCATCTTTCCCACGACTATTTCACCGCCATCACGGCCCTTTCGTTCTTCAAAACGCGCCCTTACATCATCAGGAGCGACCACAAGCGCGACGGGCTGCCCACGAACCTGTTTATGTCCTGGGCCATGTCGAGGACGGACGGTCTTGTCACCTACAGCAAAAAGATCGGAGAACTCGACAGGGAACATTTCGGGCTGCCCGAAGAGCGCCTGTGCGTCATTCCCCCGGGGATCAAACCCTACGATGGCCCGGTGAAGGATATGCGTTCAGAGCTCGGGATCGCGGACGATGACCAGGTCATCGGCGTCATCGGAAGGCTCAAGCCCGACCGCGGCTACGACGTGGTCCTGAAGGCCTTCAGTATGCTGCGGGCCCACACGGACCGGGTCAGGCTCGTCATCGTCGGCAGGAGCTCCCAGATCGAAACAAGCATCATGAAGCCCCTCAGGGAACTTGGCATCGAAAAGGATGTCGTCCTTGCCGGTTACCGTTTTGAGGATTACTTTTCCGTTATATCCACCTTCGATCTCTTCGTCATGATGCGCGCCGGCAGCGATGGCACGGCAAGGGCGCTCAGAGAGGTCCTGGGCATGGGGGTGCCGGCGATCGTATCCGACAGGGGCATGCTGCCCGATCTTGTAGAGGACGGTGCAACAGGATATGTCACTGCCTGGGACGCCGATGCCCTCGCGGGAAAGATGGAGCTTCTCGTCAATAACGCCGGAGCCAGGCGTACATTCGGCGAGAATGCAAAACAGCGGGCCGTCGACGAATGGAGCTACCGTTCGCAGGCAAAGGCGATGATAAAATTCTACGATTCCCTTCTGCACAAGGGTAAAAGAAGATGAAAAACCTGCGGTGTGACGGATCCATCGGGATAGCCGGAAAATGAAGATCGGCCTTGCGATATACAACTTCGACCCCAAGAAGGGCGGAGCCGAACGCTACGGTTTTGATCTTGCGCAAAGGCTTGCCTCCCGCGGACACGAGGTGTTCGTTTTCTGCGCCAGCGGCATCGAGGCCCCCGGGATCACGCTCGTCCACCTTCACACGAGCGCCTGGCCCAGGTGGATGCGCAACCTTTCATTCGCCCTGGCCCACAGGCAGGCACTCCGCAGGGTCCGTCCCGACGTGATGCTCGGTTTCGGCAACGTCCTCGAACTTGATGTCTATCAGAGCCACGGCGGCGTCCAGCGGATCTGGATGCAGAGGGAGATCGCGAGCTATGACAACCCCGGGGAACGCGCCCTCAAGGCCTTCCTTTTAAAAAACAGCCTTAACCAGACAATGCAGCGCCTGATAGAATGCCATCCGGTCAAAAACCGGAGGTTCGCAAGGATAGTCGCCATATCGGACATGGTCCGCGACCATATGTCCGCATATTACGGCATCGGGAAAGAGGCATTCGACGTGGTCTACAACGGCGTTGATACGGACCGCTTCAGGCCGGCGGAAAAAAAGGGGGACGACGGCCCGATGACGGTGCTTTTCTGCGCCGGCAACTTCAGGCTCAAGGGGCTTGCACCCCTCTTGAAGGCCATGGGGCGTGTCGTCAAGGAAGGCGGGGACGTGCGCCTTACCATAATGGGACGGGGCAAGAAAGAACGCTACCAGGGAACGATCAATGAAACAGGGATGGCCGACAGAATAACCTTTATCGGTGAGACATCGGCGCCGGAGGAGATCTACCGGCGCTCAGATGTCCTTGCGCATCCGACCTATTACGACGCCTGCTCGCTCACGACCATGGAAGGCATGGCATCGGGACTGCCTGTCATCACCACCCGGTGGAACGGCGCGTCGGCCTTCGTTTCCCCTGAAGAGGGTTTCGTCATTGACGAAGCGGAAAACATCGACGCCCTCAGCGGCGCCATCCGCGCCCTTACTGACAGAGGCAGGCGGGAAACACTGGGAAGGAACGCCCGCAGAAAGATGGAATCCTTCACCATGGAGAAGAACGCGGCGGAAATGGAAGAGGTTCTCCTGAGGGCCTCGGAAGAAAAGAAAAAGGGGGGAAGAAGTGCCGGGGGCCTTTGATTCGCCTTATTATATGAACGTCCGCCATGACATGATCGGTCTTGTCCCTCCGGACGCGAAACGGGTCCTCGAGGTGGGCTGCGCGGCAGGCATGACCGGCAGGGAACTTAAGGCAAAAGGGATTAAAGAGGTTGTCGGCATAGAGATAGTCGACGATGTGGCCCGTGAGGCTTCACGATATTACGATGCCCTCCATATCGGCGACGTGGAGACCATGGAACTCCCTTACGAGACGGGTCATTTCGACTGCATACTTTACGGCGACGTGCTTGAGCATCTTAAAGATCCCTGGAGCGTACTGTGCAGGCACAACAGGCTGGTAAGACCAGGCGGCGCCATCGTCGTGAGTGTCCCCAATGTCCGCCACTACCGGATCATCAAAAAGCTCGCCTTCAGGGGACAGTGGGAATATCAGGACGACGGCATCATGGACAGGACGCACCTGCGCTTCTTCACGCTTGGCACAGCGCTGGCCATGATAAGAGACGCCGGGTTCGAAGTCACCACGACACTTAAAAAACCCTCCGGCGCGGCGTGGATCAAAGGGCTCAACAATCTCATCAGGAACAGTCTCATCGACCTTCTCGTGAGACAGTACATCATCGCCGCGCGCAAGGCAAGGGAGGTCATGTAAGTGCCGGCGGTAAGCGTCGTGATCCCCAACCTCAACGGCAGGCGCCTCCTTCCCATGTGCCTCGACACCCTCCGCATGCAGACCTTTAAGGACTTCGAGGTCATCGTCGTTGACAACGGCTCCAGTGACGGCTCCATAGAGCTCCTCAAGGAGAAATATCCCGAGGCGGACATAATTGCACTCGATAAGAACTATGGTTTCGCCTATCCCGTCAACCGCGGCATAGAGGCCGCCAGGGGCGAGTTCGTTTGCCTGCTCAACAACGACATCGAACTCGACGTGCATTGGATGGAAGAGCTCCTCGGCGCACTCCGAAAACATCCGGAAGCGGGTTCATGCGGACCGAAGCTGATGAGGCTGGAGGAAAGGGAACGGATCAACGTCCTCGGTATCAGGATGAACAGCGACAGCGGTGTGGAGATCATCGGCGCGGGTCACTACGACAGGGGCCAGTATGATGAAGCCAGGTATGTGTTCGGGGTCAATGCCGGCGCTTCCATGTACCGCAAGTCCATGTTTGACAGGATCGGGCTTTTTGACGAGCTTTTTTTCGCATCCTACGAGGATGTTGACATCGCTTTCCGGGCGCAGCTCGCAGGTTTCAAGGCCCTTTACGAACCGAAGGCCCTCGGATATCACATGGTGGGGGCCACCATCAAGCGCAGGCGTTACCGCCCTACATACCTGAACAACCGCAATTCGGTCATCTTCTTTTTGAAGGACATGCCCGGTGAGCTGATAAAAAAGAATTTCTGGAAGATCTTCCGGCTGAGAACGGGCTATTTCCTGGGGAGAGTCATCAAGAACTTCTGGAAGGTCAGGACATTCTATTACATAAGGGGCACCTTCGGCGCATTTCTGCTCCTGCCTTCCATCCTCAGGTCAAGAAAGATGGTCCAGGCCACCAGGTGCGTCACCATCGAGTATCTCGAATCCATCATGGACAGGGATTTCATTTAAAACAGTTTATACGGTTTATCTGGTTTCTCTTGTTTCTCTGGTTTTTCCCGTTCAAGCGGTTCAAGCTGCTCAAGCGGTTCAAACCGTCTTTCACTGCCGTTCTTCCCTGATCACGGCGAGGTAGTTGGTCGTCTTGAAGACCTCCTGGTAGGCGTTGTACTCATCTATCGGTGCAAGTCCCCTCCGGAGGATCCTGCAGATCGAATAACGGGGTGCCAGCATAGTGAAAAAATCCCGGAAAAAGACCCTCGATTCCATATTGAACTCGCTGAACTCGAACTGGATATAAGAAACGGAACCTGAGGAGATCATCCCCTGCGCCCCCTTCAGCACACTCAGTTCATGACCTTCGACATCGATCTTGAGCAGGTCGATGCGGTCGATCCCCTCTTTTGCGCAGAAACCGTCTATCGTGACAAGCCGGATGCTTTCCTTATTATATGACCCCTCCGATATGCCGCGCCGGTACACGGACGCCCGTCCGCTCACCAGCGTGTCCGAATAGAGATCGACGGACCCTTCTTCGTCGCTCATCCCCACGTTGAAAAGCCTGACATTGGAGCGCCCCTCCAGTCTATCCCGCAAAGCATCATATGTCGCCCCGGCAGGTTCGAAACAGTATATGTCCGCATCGCCGCCGTACACCCGGATGATCCCCTCGGAATACTCGCCCTTGTGGGCGCCGACGTCGAAAAAGACCCGGGGCCGCCTGCCGCGGCCGGCTTCTGCCAGATACCGCAGGACCCACTCTTCACCGCTCTCGTCCATGAACCCGCCGCGGCCGTAGTTCATCGCGTGAAGCGACAATTTGTGAAGCCGTCTCCAGGCACCCTGGAAACGGGGCCCGCTGAATATCCGCTCCATCAAATGTTTTCCCATTACACCCGGTCCCCTTTTCACGTCAGGCGGCAGGGAGCCTTTTGCGGCAAAAGCCGGCTGGACATGATATGATCCGTCACCTGGCCCCCTCGTGGCCGCTCAGGCCCTGCTGTGCCCATTTCTCATGCTGAAGCTTCAGGAACAGGTCCTTGTTGGACCGCCCTGTCACATACTGCGAATCCCTGCGTTCTTCGTGAAAATCGAGATGAAAGACGATCGCGGCGGTTATCGCCTCTCTCATCGCCACGCCGCTGTTGACGAGGCGCAATCTCAGCTCGTTGTCCTCGTACCCCCACCCTTCGAACTGCTCGTTGAAACCGTTCACCCTGTAAAGCGACGCCTTGTCCACGGCAAAATTCGCGCCGTACAGCTTGGGGCGGAGCGGTTTCTTCCGCAGCAGCTGACTATAGAAGCGAAGACGGTTCAGCGCAAGATCGATCTTTTTCCCGCATGTTAAAAAGGGTTTTTCTTCAAGGCCCTTTCCTTGCACCAGTTCTTCGGTGAGCAGCCTGATCTGCGCCGGTTTGACCTTTATGAACTTGCCGAAGACAAGGGTATCCGGCCGGCGCCTTCGCAGGTGCCCTTCGATATACCGGCTGTGGGGAATACAGTCATCATCGAGAAAAAGAAGATAGTCCGTCCTCGACGCGATTATCCCCCGGTTGAGGATCCTTGACTTGCGGAAACCCCTGTCCTCATGCCAGACATGGCGGACACTGTAACCAAGGCCGCCGCAAAGGGATTTCGCCATTTCAAGGGTTTCCGGCTTCGACCCGTCATCGCAGATGATCACCTCAAATTCCCTGACCGTCTGGATGTCGAGCGCCCTCAGGATCAGCTTCAGCGTCTCGGGCCGGTTGTACGTGGCAACGAGCACGCTGCACACGGCCCCGGAAGTTGTACCGCCGAGGTCAGCAAGATAGTTCTTTTCCATTACCCGCCCTGTATAAACGCCTTTCCCTGTTTTATCCAAAGCATAAATATAAATGATTATTCAACCGCTGTAAAGAGATACAACCTGTTCAATATACTTATGTTATTGACAATTTCATTCGCAAAAAGCTATATTGACGACATTGTAAATAAATCATAACTCTGTTGCCGGGGCCGATGGACCGCAGACCTGAAGACCTTTACCTTGAATTGCTGAAAAAAACACTTTCCTTCTCGCTGTGGCCGGAACCCCCCACGCCGGTGAAGGATTTCCATTTCAGAAAAAAAACCTCGAAGCGTTTCTTTCTTTCAATTTTATCAGGCATTCTTGACAAGACCAGATACCAGATCGTCCGCCGAAGGGACTTCTCCGAGGAAGACAGGGCCGACGGCAGGGTTTGGCCCGGGTATGCCGACACCATGGTAGGGATGAAGCGCCTCGACAACCTCCAACACTGCATAGAAACCGTTATCAGGGACGGGGTCGACGGGGACCTTATAGAAACCGGCGTGTGGCGCGGCGGTGCATGCATCTTCATGCGCGCGGTCCTGGCCGTGCACGGTGTCAAAGACCGCAAGGTCTTCGTGGCGGACTCATTCGAAGGGCTGCCGAAACCGGATGCCGGCAAATGGCCGGCGGACCGGGGTGACACGCAGCACGAACGTCCGTTTCTGGCCGTTTCCAGAGAAGATGTGGAAAAGAACTTTAAAAGATACGGTCTCCTTGACGAAAACGTCGTTTTTCTGAAAGGCTGGTTCAAGGACACGCTTCCGGCGGCACCGATAAAAAAGCTGTCTGTCCTGCGCCTTGACGGCGATATGTACGGTTCCACCATGGATGCCCTCGCAAACCTCTATCCCAAGCTGTCGAAGGGCGGCTACTGCATCATTGACGACTATGCCCTGGAGACATGCCGCGAGGCTGTCGATGATTACAGGCAGCAGCAGGGCATAACGGAAAAGATGGAAAGAATAGACTGGACGGGATATTACTGGAAGAAACAGTAGGCGGCCGACACCCGCACGCGCCCGCGTACCCGGGCGCCCCGATACTTTGCGACAAAGAACTGAACTTCCATTTTCTTCACAACTGTTCCATGATATATTAATCAGACTGTCACGGCAGACCGCATCAGGGCAATTCAAAAACCTTGTGGCATGAACCATGGCCCGGGTTGCGACAGGTGCAAATGAAGGTACTTTTTCTTATACAGGGATTCAATGTGGCGGCAAGCCGCTACCGCGTCCTTCAGTTCATCCCCTATCTCAACGCCGGGGGGATCACGGCGGAGGTCCGCGCCTATCCCCGCACTCCGGTGGAGTTCACGCGTTTCTTTCGCGACCTGCAGAAATACGACTGTGTGTTCCTGCAGCGCAAGCGCTTCAGCGGTCCCCTTCTTAAACTGCTCCGCAGGCGGGCAAAGAAGATCATCTATGATTTTGACGACTCTGTGATGTACCGTAACTCGAAGGCGGGGTCTCCCCATTCGAAAACAAGGATGAAGCGGTTCGCCGACATGGTGAGTGCATCCGACTTCGTCATCGCCGGCAATCGTTTCCTCATGGAGCAGACCCTTGCATTCACCGACAGGGTCGCTGTAATTCCAACAGCCATAGACGGAAACCGCTATACCCGAAAAGATTACGACCTGCCTAAAGACCGTGTCACCCTGGGATGGATCGGCGACCACGGGAGCATCCACTACATGGAGAAGATGAAACCAATTTTCGAACAGCTGGGCAGAAAATACCCCGACGCCGAGCTCAGCATCGTCTGCGATGTCTTCATCGACTGCGAGAACATCCCGGTCATCAAGAAGATGTGGTCACAGGAAACGGAGGTCTCTGATCTCAAGGAAATGGACATCGGGCTCATGCCTCTCATGAACGACCTGTGGTCGGAAGGCAAGTGCGGCCTCAAGATCCTCCAGTATTTCGGCGTCGGCGTGCCGGCTGTCTGTACACCGGTGGGTGTGAACAGGGACGTGGTCAGCGACGGCGTTAACGGCCTTTATGCCGATTCACCGCAGCAGTGGTTCGAAAAGCTCTCGACGCTCATCGATGATCCCCGGCTGAGAAAAGAAATGGGACTTAAAGGCAGGGAAACCGTTTTTGAGGGATACACCATCGAGGCCTGCGCCCCCAGACTGCTGGAGATAATAAAGAACACATGAAAAAACACCCCGCGAGAGAGTTTACATGGTTCACCGAAGATGAAGGGCTCCTTCACGCCCTGGCCGCCGTGCGCCACCCCGCCGGAGAAAGAAGGCATTACGACATACTTGAGGTGGACGGGAAAAAGGTGTTCGTCAAGTCATTCAGCGAAAAAGGCGTTGCCGGACGCATCCGTCAGATGGTGGCCCCGCGCGGCAAAAAGGAATTCTCCATCGCCAGGGGGCTTCGCTCCCTCGGCATCCCCGCGCCCCTCGCCCTGGGATACGGCACCGGCGACCTGGTGTCCGCCGTCGCCGAGTCCTTTATCGACGGCAAAAGCCTCCTGGAGCACATCAAGGAGGGCACCGGCAGGGAAGACCTGCTCGGGCGCCTTGCCGACCTCCTGCTTTCTCTCAGGAACAGGAAGGTCCGACACGATGACCTCCATCTCGATAACATCCTCGTATCGGGAGACAGCCTCTACCTCGTCGATCTCCACAAGGTGCGTCTCAAAAGGTCCTTTTCCAATGAAGACGAGGTGACGAACCTCACGCACGCACTCGGGATCATATACAACGATATAACGAAACACGAAAGGGACATCTTTTTCGACCGTTACGGCTGCACGGCAGAAACAAGGGAAAAGGTTGAAAACGCCGTTGAAAGGCTCCGTGCGAGATGGATCATAAAAAAGATGGAAAGGGCTTTCAGGGACACCTCCGTTGTCATCAGGAAAGGGAACGATATCTTTATCCGGGGCATGGAAAACAGAGCGAAAGGAGGGTACGAGGCAACGATAAAGGAAGACAGGAAGATAAAAGTGGAACGCTTCAGCGACCACGTAAAAAAAACCTACGCGGGGCGCGCCCGGCTCAAGAGGGCATGGGAGAACCACGTTGTCCTGGAATACCTCCACATGCCGGTAGCACCGAAGGCCTTTCACGCCCGCCTGCCGTCCGGGGAAGGCAAAGGATATATTTCCATGGAAGACTTGCAGGGCAAGGGCGAGGAACTCGACCGCTTCCTGGACCGTAATTATGACTCGATGCGCAGAGGGGAACAAAAGGACTTTATCGATTCCCTTGCCGCGTTCTTTCTCGGCGCCATGACGTGGGGAATCACGCACAGGGATCTCAAGGCCTGCAACATCTTCGTGGTCGCCTCCGGAGGCTTTCGCCTTCTGGATGTAGAGGACATACGCTTTGAAAAAGTGACAGGGGATGTGCTCAAAAGGACTTTTCTCCAGCTTTGCAACACTATACCGAAACGGATCTCGACGCGCGACAGGATGCGCTTCTTCCTGCGGCTCTCCGCTCTCATCAGCACCGATAAAAAGAGGCTCATGCGGGAAGTCCTCGCCGGGTCCCTCAAAGAGCCTATCGTCTACGAAGGGGTCTCGGGCCTGATCGTTGATAAATGGTAAAGAAAAAACAATAACCTGATCTGGTTTGCCTGATTATTGAGATCAGTTCACTGTTCATAATCTTTTTTAACAACTCTTTATCTGTATTTTAACCTGTCAGGCAGATCTGCCGCATCGGAGGAAAGGGAAAAGCTCGACATGTTCATTGGCCGCCGCCATCCAGCATGGTGCCGCTGACGCTTCCCGCTTTGCTCACGGTCTCGAAACTGCCTTGCAGCGGCCCCGATGCCTCACGGTGGAGCGTGATGCCCATGGCCGCGAAACGTGCGAGGTTCTCCCGCTTGTGTCCGACAAAGAGGGGGATATCGTTCCTGTGGAGGATGACGGTAGCCTCGGCGGGATCTCCCAGCTTTCTAAGCGCACCTGAGACAGCCATGAAAAAAGCCCTCGACTGCACGAGAAAACCGTAGGCCGGATGGTAGAAACCGCCCGCGACCATGTCCCTTACCAGCTCGTTGTCGGTAAGCCCCACGTTCACCACATCGATACCTCTCTTCAAGGCGTTGAGATATATGAGAACGGCCCGGTCGAGGGCGTCGTCGAAAGGGATCGGGGAGAATTCCCCGCCTTCGTAAAGCTTGTAAAGCGGTGTGTTTCTGAGGATCACAAGGGGATAGATACGAATGTACAGAGGATGGAGGGCGGCCATGTTCCTGATGGTCTCTTCAATATCTGCCGGTCCTTCGCCGGGAAGACCTACCATGAATTGAAGGGCGAGCCTGAAGCCCTCGCCGGCGAGCCTCTCATATGCACGAAAAAGGTCTCCCGCCGTGTGCCCCCTGTTCATCGCATGAAGGATCCCATCGTTGAAAGTAGGCACCCCGAGTTCGATGACATTGACTCCGCTGCTTTTGAGAATGGCGATCGTCTCATCGCGAAGGGGCACCGGTTTCGTTGAGAGACGAAAACCGCTTATCACATCGCGATGTTCATCGAAGCAGGCAAAGATCCTTTCAAGGACGGCAGGCTCGATACCGAAGATGTTCCCGCCGAAAAGACCGACCTCGCAAGGGGTGCCCCTGCCGCGAAGGGCCATTTCGATCCTCGCTTTCAGGTCATCTTCACGGATATCGGTGATGTATCCCTGATGGCAGTAGATACATCGCTGCGTACAGCCCATGTGAGGAAGAAAGACGGGAACAACCATATTCAAGACCTTCTGTATTCTGCACCGTTTACTCTTAAAATGCAAATATTCCGGTCCAGGAAAACAAGGACACCAAAGTTCATATATCTTCCTTTTTTATCCCATTTTCTTGCAGCCACGAAAAAGATGCGATCGAAAAGTGGTTGCAAAAAAAATCCTTTCGCAGGACAATGGAAAAACCATGGCACCGCAACGGCGAAAAGAAGCTAAAAGAATAACTGAAATGATCTCCAGCGTGATCATCCCGGATCGGGAACTGGGCGGCACCGAAACCTTCTTCCATCGCGTCCACGAAGAGATGCAAGGGGGTTTTGCCGTTCTCTGCGTATATGTGAAAATAGCCGGGCCGCTGGAGATACAACTGGTCAAACACGCCTGTCATCACCTTTACGCGCGCCACCCTTTTCTCCGGGCACGCATCAGCAAAAAAGACAGCGGCCCCTGTTTTGTCTTCGATGTGCCCTTTCCCGACATCCCGGTGCATTCCTTCTTCGAACTTGGCAAGACCAGTATCCACAGTCTCCTTGAGCGGGAGGCTGACACGCCCTTCGACACTTCGAAGCATCTCTGGCGTGCCCTGCTCATTACCGACAGGACAAGCTTTAACAGGCACTACCTTGTCTTGTCCCTGCACCGCTCGGTCAGCGACCCTGCATCCGCGGTCTTCCTCGCTCATGAATTGATCGCGTATTGTGCAAAGATCCTTGCCCGTGAAGAGATCCACGTGGAGATCCTGCCGGTGCGCCCTCCCCTCGAGGACTTGATCGCGCCTGTCCTGCAGGCCGGGCCGAACGGAAATGAGGCAAAGGCTGCCGTGCCCGGAACCGATGATGACGAGGCAACGGTGCCGTTTCATGAATTCGTGCCAATGAACAGGCGGAAGACGCGCTTTCATCAACACGTCATCGAACCCCCCGGACTCGCGGCGCTTCTCGAGCGCTGCCGCCGGAACAACACGACGGCCACGGGGATACTCGCGGCGGCCGCACTCATAACCATGCGAAAATATTTCGATGAGCACGTGAGCCCCCGTATAGTTTCCTGTGTCGACATCAGAAAGCTGATCGGCCCCGGGATGGTCATTGTCGGTCCCTGGTGCGGTTCCACGGACATCAGGCCCGAATACGACCGCATCACCGCCCGCAGCGACATCTGGCATCTGGCAAAACATTATGACGATGAACTCGACCGCATAACATCGGATCGGGAAGCTCTCTTTGCAGACGGCGGCCAAGAGCCTGACAGGGTCATTGAAACGATACGCTCCGCGGGGCAGTTCAACCCCGCCTGCACATTGACAGACCTCGGGCAGATCGATCTTGCACCGGCTGAACCGTTCATTATTGAGAGTGTAAGCTTTGCGGGCGGCCGCCGGTGCGCGGAGCACGTGATGTTCATCTCGGCGGCAACGATACGCTCCTCGATGTTCCTCAGCTTCGCTTACACCGCCCCGCTCATCCGCGACAATTGGGCGGCCAAATTCACGGGCAGTTTTATGCATATTTTGGACAAAGCCGGGAAGTGAAGAACTCCTTTTCCACCGGTTTTAAGCCGGAATAAACGGAAAAAGATCCATGGAGGAAAACATGAAGCATATCAAGAGCTGCAGCACGGTCACGTCGTTCATGGTTGCCTTCGCCGTTCTGGTCACGGCGATAACCTGCCCCCTCAGCGCGTTCGCCGATAACCGGTCCGCCGGGCTGGCAAAGGTGAAGATCCTTGCAATGGGGGGAACCATAGCGGGCGCTGCGGCGTCTTCGACGGAAACAAAGGATTACAAACCTGGTTCGCTCGACATCGGTTCCATAATCAGTTCCGTACCCGGACTTGAAAAGATAGCGGACATCTCCGGCGAACAGGTGGCCAATATAGACAGCTCCCATATGACGAACGACCTGCTGATCAAACTGGCAAACCGGATCAACCATCTTTTTTCACGGGGGGAAGCTGACGGTATCGTCATCACCCACGGCACGGACACCCTCGAAGAGACGGCATATTTCCTGAACCTCACCGTGAAGAGCGACAGACCGGTCGTTCTCGTCGGTTCCATGAGACCCGCGACGGCCATCAGCGCGGACGGCCCCCTCAACCTCTATAATGCGGTCATCCTCGCGGCGCAAAAGGGATCTCGGGGTCGGGGAATCCTTGTGGCCCTCAACGAAAAAATATACGGAGCGAGGGATGTTACGAAAACAAACACGACCAACGTGGACACCTTCCAGTCCCCGGGGTTCGGGTGCCTCGGATATGTGCTGGATGGCCGTACAAACTTTTACCAGGCCACAACAAAACGGCACACGAGAGATTCCGAATTCGACCTTGGCGGGCTGAAATCTCTCCCCAGGGTAGACATCATCTATGGCCACGTGCAAGGCAGCAGAGACCTCGTGGACGCCGCCATACGGGCCGGAGCAGGCGGGATCGTCCATGCAGGCGCCGGCAACGGGGGCATCTTTCCCGCGGAAAAACAAGCCCTTACCGATGGAATACAAAAAGGTGTCGTGACGGTCAGGGCCTCCAGGGTCGGAAGCGGCATGGTCACCCGCGCCGCGGATTATGACCGGCGCGGGTTTGTCGCGTCGAACACCCTCAACCCTCAAAAGGCAAGAATACTCCTCATGCTCGCATTGACAAGAACAAATGACCCAAAAGAGATACAGAGGATGTTCGACGAGTACTAAGTCTTTTTCCTGCGGCCGTTTCCCTATGGCCGCTTCCCTATTCCCTTGACATTTTAACCCATCTTTCCTAATCTTTACCCATGCAAAAACTGGCGATCGGCATGTTCGACTCCGGGGTCGGGGGCATTACCGTCCTCAAGGAGGTCAAAAAGCTTCTCCCCCACGAACACATCATCTATTTCGGCGATACGGCCCGGGTCCCCTACGGGAACAAGTCGCCCCGGATGGTCACAAAATATGCCCTTGAAAGTGCCCTGTTCCTGCTGACAAAAGGGATAAAGCTCCTTATCATCGCCTGCAACACATCATCCGCATTCGCTCTCGGTATACTGCAGAAAAAGATGCCCATACCCGTTGTCGGGGTCATCAGCCCGGGCTCGAAAGAAGCGGTCGCGCATACCAGGGTGAAAAAGATCGGGGTCATCGGTACCAGGACAACTATTAAAAGCATGGCCTACGACAGATCGATCAAGAAGCTCGACCCGGATATTCAGGTCTTTTCAAAGGCCTGCCCGCTCTTTGTCCCCATCGTGGAAGAAGGGCTCGAACACGACGAGGTGGCCCGCCTCATGGCAGAAAAATATTTGAAGGGCCTTAAAAGGTCCGGAATCGATGTCCTTGTCATGGGATGTACCCACTACCCCGTACTTGAATATGTGATCAAGGAGACCCTGGGAAAGGGCGTCGAGATCGTTCATTCCGGGAAAGAAACCGCCAAGGAAGCGCAGGAGATCCTCGGAAGAAAAGACCTTATCAACAAGAGGGGCCGGGGGAAATGCGAATACTTCGTTACCGATGCGCCTGAATCTTTTAAAGAGATGGGCGGCAGGATCCTCGGGGAGCCCCTGACGCTTGTGAGGTCACCGGGCAACCTCGATTACAAAGACATCCTTTTCTCTTCATGATCGCCGACGTGGCCCTCCCGATCCCCGTCGGAAAGTCTTTTTCATACACGGTACCCGGCGAGCTTTCCCCTTTCACCGTCAATCACCTGCGCGTCATGGTCCCTTTTCACAACAAAGAGGTGGTCGGGGTTGTCGTTGATGTGCGTGGCGGCGACAATCCAATGCTTAAGCCTGTCACCGACATCGCGGAGGCCTTTCCGTCTGCCGTCTATGAGCTTCCCGCCCTCATCGAATGGTCTTCGTCCCATTATATAACACCCCCTGGCCTTGTCTTCAAGTATGCCCTCCCTCCTCTGAAAAATGTGGAACGCTTCCTCACGATCGAAACCGGTGATGAAACGCTTTCAGGGATAAGCGGCCTTCCGTTCAGGAAGGCCCTGCGGAAGATCGGCAGGAGGAAATTCCTGCAATACTACAAAGAAGGGTCCCTTTCTCTGCGGGACACACTGACCGGCTGTGATTTCTCACCCGGGACAGTTTCCTGCCCCCCTGCCGGCATCTTTGGCAGACCGGGAGAAAAAATCCTGTTCATCGATTCGATCGAGAACCGTTTTGATTATTACACCTCGCTTATATCACAGCATCTTCAGGACAAACGCAACGTGATGTTCCTCCTGCCTGATTACTATGCCGCCGGTGCCCTTTTTACAAAAAAACTGAAAGCGCTCTACGGCGAGAATGTTCTCTGGTTTACCTCCGGCACCACGCTTCGCCAGAAAATGGAGGCTTTCTTCAAGGCCCGCCGGGAGGGGGGAAACCTTATCCTGGGAAACAAAAGCTGCGTGTTTCTTCCCGTCAAAGACCTTTCACTCATTATCGCGGAGAGGTATGAGGACGACGAATACAGGAATGAGGAAGGTTTCAAGTTCAGTGCCGTGAGACTGGCCATTGAAAAAGCGCGGCTTCGCGATGCATCGATAGTGCTCGGCGGCGCATCATGTTCCGTCGATCTCTTTCACCTCGCCGGGTCAAAGGATTTCACGGTCAACGTCAATGAGTGGATCCATGCGGGGTGTTACCCTGAAAGAACCTCAAAAAAAGGGCTCCCTTCTACGGGAGAGCTCCTCGACGAACTTTCATCGGAGATCCGGCAGGTCGCCGCTGATTCCGGGGGCACGCGAATCGCTGTTTACACACCCAGGAAGGACCACGGAGGTTTTCTGCGGTGCCAGGCTTGCAGGCAGCCGCTTACCTGTCCGGAGTGCGCCGGCCCGTTAAACTACAACAAAGAACACGACGTCATGCTGTGCCCGGGGTGCGGGGGCCGCTTTCCCTACGAGGGCACCTGTCCGTCCTGCGGCAGCAATATGATCGGCTTCTCGCGCATAAGCGCGCAGTTCATCGAAGAGCATCTTCAAAAGGTGTATCCCCATCTGAAGGTCATCAGGATCACCGGTGATTCTCTGAAAAAAGAAATATCCATGGTCAATAAACTCTCCGATACCGGAACGGTTGTGCTTGTCGGCACCCAATCGCTGTCCAAGCTTTACGGAGTGCATGTCGACAAGCTCATCCTTGCGGGGTGGGAAGAACTGAGAAAAATGAGCGGGCACAGGTCGGAAGAAAAGGTCCATCAGGTAATCACCAACATCATAGACGCCCTAACCCCCGGTGATGTCCTCTGCCTCTCAGGCAGAAAGGAGGTTCCGGACCTGCAGGGGTATTTAGGCATCTCCTCCTTCTGCAGCAAAGAACTCCAAAAACGAAAAGAGGCGGATTTTCCTCCTTTTACGAGGGCCTTCCTTGTCCAGGTCCGAAAAAAGACCCGATCCAGCGCCGATACCGCACTGAAAAAGATCAGAAAGGTCATCTCTGAAGAAGGCCTCGAATCAGCCCTATTCGGCGCACTGCCCCTTAAAAAACCTCCATTTCATATATGGAGGGTGGTCCTCAAGGGCGACGAGAAGCTATTGCATAAGGCCTTCAAAAAACTCTACGACATCCCGGGCGTGGAACTGGAAGCGGATCCCCCTTCTTTTTAGGTTTATCTGGTTTTTTTGGTTTATCTGGTTATGAATGGGAGTTTTTAACTAAAGAAACCAGAAAAACGAAAGAAACGAAAGAAACGAAAAAAGGAGGAGGCTTATTGGGCCTCCCCCCTTCACACTGCACAACCGGCTTACTTCTTACTTCTTTTCTGCCGGTTTCTCATCTTTCTTCTCTTTGGCCTTCTCTACTTTCTCTTTGGCCTTTTTTGCTGCGCCGGCTTTCGTCACTGCCTTGGCAATGTTCTTGCCGTCTGACTCGACGTACACTACGTTGACCTTGTCTCCTGCTGCGAACTTCGCCATTTTCTTGATCTTGGAAACGTCAAAGGTCATCTCGGTTTCGCCTTTTACGACGATTGTCTTGGCTGCGTCGTCTGCGCTTACGAATTCACCGGCAAATTTCTTTGCGCCGGCCTTCTTGGCTTTGTCGACTGCTTTCTCCTTCACCGGTTTGTCCGTTGCTGCGGCAGGCTTCTCAGTCGCTGCGGCCGGTTTCTCGGCTTTCTTCTCCTGTGCCAGCACTGTCGTCACGAACGCTACGCTGATGAGGATCGCGAGAACGATCATTAATGCTTTCTTCATATCTTTCACCTCCTCCCCTTTTTACGGTTTAATTTAACTTGCATGGCGGATCATAATGCATTCGCCGTGCCATAACTGCAACAACATGACTATAAAGGGATTATATGAAATGAGGTGGAAACGGGGCCGTAAATAATCGGAATATTCCGACTTAAAAGCATTCTATAAATCGGAAATATCCGACTGCGGTTTCCTGGAGGGCCTTGCCTGCGCGGCCTGTTTTATCTCGCTCGCCTTCGCCTTGAAATCATAGAGACCGAGGTCTCTGAGTTTCGATATAGCGACAAAGAAAGTGTCCCTGCTGATGCTCAGGCGTTCGATGATCTCCTTCGGCTCCATGAGACTGTGGAACCGGTCATCGCGCGGATCGAGCTTTGTAAGGTACAGATAAAGGCGGTATTCCGCCGCGGTCAGCTTGGCGTCTATAAGTTCATCGATATTTGATCTTATCCTGTCGAAGGATGTTTCCGGCGCGGCGTATTGCCTGACCTCTGCGGGAACATGCTCCATCGTGATCGCGGGCCCCTCGCACATGATATAGGAACGCTCCAGCACGGATTCGAGCTGCCGCACGTTCCCCGGCCAATGGTAACACATGAGACATTGCAGGACTTCATTGGACAGGCTCTTGCCGCCGCCGTGTACCTCATCGAACTTTTTCAGGAAATGTTCAACGAGCAGCGGGATATCGGTCAGCCTTTCGCGAAGCGGCGGCAGTGTAAAGGCAATGACGTTGAGCCGGTAGTAGAGGTCTTCCCTGAACTTCCCCGCTTCGATCTCCTTCTCCAGCTTTTTGTTCGTCGCGGCGATGATGCGGACATCGAGCTTGACCGTTTCCTTTCCGCCGATCCTCCTGATCTCCTTTTCCTGGAGCGCACGAAGCAGCTTCGCCTGCATGTTCTGGGTAAGATCGCCTATCTCGTCGAGAAAAAGCGTGCTCCCGTTTGCCTGCTCGAAAAGGCCGATATGACGTGAAACGGCACCGGTAAAGGCACCCTTCTCGTACCCGAAAAGCTCGCTTTCCAGCAGGGTCTCGGGTATGGCGGCACAGTTGATGGCAAAAAAAGGTTTGTTCTTCCGGGGACTGTTGTAATGGATGCTCTTCGCGAAGAGCTCCTTACCCGTTCCGCTTTCACCATGAATAAGTACCGTGGAGCTCGTCGGCGCAACCTTTTTCACGATCTTGTAAAGCTCTTCCATGGCACCATGGGCACCAACAACGTTGTCGATATGAAAACGGTCACGCAGCTGGTCCTTGAGCATTATATTGTCTTTGAGCAGTTTCACCTGGTTCACGGCATTCTTTATGACAAGAAGGAGCTGGTCTTTTTCAAGGGGTTTTTCCAGGTAATAGAAGGCACCGAGCTTTGTGGCCTCCACTGCCGATGGTATGGAACCGAAAGCGGTCATGATAATAACGGGGCAGGGCTTCCCGAGGGCCTTGGCCTCCCTGAGAACTTCTGTGCCGTCGATATCAGGAAGCTTTAGGTCCGTCAAGACCAGGTCGAAATTGCCGTTTTTCAGCATATCGACGGCTTTCATTCCGCAATCGGCGGCCTCAACATAGAAACCTTCCTTCGAAAGGATCGTTTTAATGATCTCCCGCTGGTTCCTGTCGTCCTCCACAACGAGAATGGTTCCCCTGTCATGCTTCACGAGGCAGCCTCACTATCATGGCCGTTCCCTTCCCGATCTCGCTCAAGGCGGATATGCTGCCGCCGTGTTCTTCCACAAAACGTTTGGTGATGGCGAGCCCGAGACCGATGCCGAGTTTTTTTGTAGAGTAATAAGGTTCGAAGACCTTGTCAAGCTCATCCTTTTCAATGCCTTCGCCGTTGTCCGTAACGCGGATGGAGAAAAAGCCGTCTTCGACGGTGCACCCGATCCGCACCCTGCCCGGACCCGGAATCGCCTGCACAGCATTTATGATAAGGTTGATGACGCAGATGCGCATATATTCCCTGTCGCATAGAATGGGGCCTGCCCCGTTCTCGCAGGCAAGCTCGATGTCGATATCGCTTCTTATCTTGTCTTTCACGATCAAAAGGGATTCGTTGATAAGTTCCGCGGGGTCCACCTTTTCCTTGCGCAGCGTGATCGATTTCCCCAGAAAGAGGAAGTTATGGATCAGCTCGTTGACCCGGTAGATCTCCGTGAGCAGGCTGTCGAGAAGGTCTGTAAGCTCTTTCTTGTCATCGATCTTCTCCTCGTTTATCCTCTCCTTTATATGTCCAATGGAGAGTGTCAGAAAGTTCAGGGGGTTGCGTATCTCGTGGGCGATCCCCGAAGAAAGCTGGCCGATGAGCGAAAGCTTCTCCGATTTCTTGAGCTTTTCCTCAAGCTCCTTGCGTTCGTCGAGCTTTCCCACCATTTCATTGAAGCTGTTCACCAGAACGCCTATCTCGTCTTTCCTCCCGCTTTCCTTGATCCTTACAGACTCGCCTATGGCGATCTTCCTGCTTGCCATGGCGATCCGCTTTATGGGCTCCGTGTATTTTTCCGCGATGATGAGGCAGACTATTATGCCGATGGTGAAGGCAAAGATCATGCTCAATATCCTCTTCAACTGGTTGCGGTTCTGAAGGAGGCGGTAATCGTCAAGGGCCATGTTTATGTGGATATAGCCGATGTTCTGCCCTTGTATGGAAACCGGCATGATGATGTTGTAAAGCCTCTGGGTGCCTGTCCTGTGGTCATCGCCAAGGCGGGCTGTGATCATGAGGTCTTTTTTCCGGGCCGGCCTTTTCTCTGTCAGCTTCTGCTTCGTGCCGATCTTTTTCGGGTCTGAACTGGCAATGACCTCCGCCGTGTCGCTGATGATGGATATCTCCTTGATCCCCTTTTTATTGAGCATGTCAACGTAGTTCTTCAGCCGTGCGGTCGAATCTCCGTGGTAGGTGAGCTCCTCCACGCTTATCTCTATCGCCTTGGTTATGTCGTCGATATTCTCGCTCACCTTATCCAGGAGGGCCTCTTCCGCCCTCGTGTAGATGATGGTCAGCGAGCCGATGGATATGAGAAGCAGGAAAAAAAGGATCAAGAGGAGCTGCGTCCTCAGGGAAAGGCTCCGGAAGATAGATTTGACTGATGCGTAGAACGAAACAGCCTTTTCTTTTATCGCGGGTATGCCGGCGCGGCCCATCTATTCCTCGTTTTTATGCATGAGGTCGAGATATACATCGATACGGCGCCTGATGATATCCGCCGGTATGAGGGGAAAGATATCCTTAAGGGGCGGGCCGTCGGTCCTGCCGGTGATGAAGGCCCTGAGCACCATGAAAAGGTCTTTTCTTTTGAGCGGTTCCTGTTGCTTCAATTCGCCCGCGAGATCTTCAAATGAAGGTGTTCTGCCGCCCCCGAGAAGCTCTTTTACCCTGCGCCCCATCTGCCCGGCCCGCTCCATACTCCCAAGGTATGCGAGAGCGTCCTCTTTCAACACCGCTTCATCGAACACCGCCATATATTCTTTCAGTTCCTCCAGGGTAGAGGCGTTCTCACGCACAGCCAGGACCGGCCGCGCCTGTGAACCGGCAAGGCCGGCCTCGCCGAGGAGCCTCTCTATGGGCATATGCTTCAGGTGCTCCCTGTTGAACCAGAGCAGTTTTTCCATGTCAAAGATATTGTCGGAACCGGACAGGGAATCGAGGGAAAAGGTCTGTATTAATTCGTTCAGGTCCATCACTTCCCTAGCAACGCTCCTGCCCATCGTGCACAGGTAATTGGCCAGCGCCCCGCTCAGTATCCCCATGGAACGGAAGTCGATGACGCGGGTCGCGCCGTGCCTTTTGCTCAGGGGCTTGCGGTCTGCCCCGATAAGCAGGGAATGATGGGCATAATGCGGGGGCTGTCCCCCGAGCGCCTCAAAGAGCGCTATCTGTTTCGGGGTATTGGAGATGTGGTCTCCTCCTCGAATCACATGTGTTATGCCCATGAGCATGTCATCGACAACTACGGCCAGATTGTATGTCGGCGTCCCGTCCTGCCTGAGGATGACAAGATCGTCCACGTGATCACGGGGGAAGAAAAGATCTCCACGTATCCCGTCATGGAAGGAAACGGGCTTCAGGGGGGAACGAAAGCGCACGACAAAGGGTCTCCCCTCCCTCTCAAGCCTCGCTATCCCCTCGCCGGAAAGGCCTCGGCACTTCCCGCTATACCGCGGCGGCTCTCCCTTTGCAAGGGACCTGCGTCTGGCCAGGGAAAGCTCTTCTTCGGTACAAAAACATTTGTATGCATCTTCGGCCTCAAGCAGTTTTTGGGCATGCGACCTGTATATGCCGGTGCGCTCAGACTGACGATACGGCCCTTCGTCCCAGGTGATGCCGAGCCAGCCGAGGTCTTCCATGATGGACCGTTCGTATGAAACATCGGAGCGCGTGAGGTCGGTGTCTTCCATACGAAGGACAAAGGTCCCCCCGTTTCCTTTCGCAAAGAGATAATTGATCAGTGCCGTTTTGGCGTTCCCCACGTGGAGATTGCCCGTAGGGCTTGGTGCAAATCTTACCTTGACCATCTCACTCCTATGGGCTCCGAGAACAGTGAACGATGAATTCCCCGGGATCCCGCTGCCGGTTATCAAGCTCTCTCAAGCAGTACCACGGCGTGGGCAGCCACTGCCTCGCCTGAGCCCTCCGGTCCGAGCCCTTCCGTGGTCTTCCCCTTCACTCCCACCGCCTGCGGGTCTATCGAAAGGATGGAGGCTATCCTTTCTTTCATTGCGGACCTGTAAGGCGCGATCTTCGGGAGCTGCGCGACAATGACACAATCGATATTGACTATCCTGTAGCCCCTTTGACGGACAATCTGCGATACCCGCTCGAGTATCAGTGCGCTGTCGATACCTTCCGTATTTTTGTCGGTATCAGGAAAATGGACGCCTATGTCGTCTTCGGACAAAGCGCCGAGAATGGCGTCACTGATGGCATGGAGCAGAACATCGCCATCGGAGTGCCCGAGCAGCCCCTTCTCGAAGGGGATCCCGATACCCCCGAGAATAAGCTTTCTCCCATGGGTGAGCCGATGAAAATCGAAACCGATCCCTACCCTCATAGGCTGCCTTTGAGCTCAGAGAGCAAACCCCTCGCTATTATCAGGTCTTCCGGCGTGGTTATCTTCATGTTGTAAGGTGAACCTTCGATGACCTTCACCTTCTTGCCCATGTGCTCGATAAAGGTGGCGTCGTCGTAACCGTAATGCTTCTTTGCCATCCCTTCCCGGTATGCCTTGACTATGAGCTTGTGCTTGAAGGTCTGGGGGGTCTGGACATGCCAGAGCGAATCCCGCTCCAGGGTCTTGACCACAAACCCTTCCTTGGAAATGACCTTGACGGTGTCTTTCATGGGCAGCGCCGGGATGACAGCATCGAACATTTCCATAAGAAAGATGCCCTTTTCAATAAAGGCCGGTGAGACAAAAGGCCGCGCCCCGTCGTGTATGACGACAACGTCGCAGGGATGTTCGATGGCCTCCAGTCCGTTGCGGACCGAGTCCTGTCTGAGCTTGCCGCCGATGACAAGCTTCATGATCTTGCTGAACTTATAGTTCTCAAGTATCTCTTCCTGGATGACAGGCAGGTCTTTCTGGTTCACGACAAGGTAAATGCCGTCAATGGCCCTGCAATCTTCAAAGATCTGCAGCGTGTGAACAATGATCGGTTTGTTCTCGATAAGCAGAAACTGCTTGTTGGTTGCGGCACCCATTCTCTTTCCCGCGCCGCCTGCGAGAATGATAGCGATTGTCCTCATGGTATTATCGTGCCTGTTCTTCTATTTGGTATTCATCGGGAAAGATGAAATCCTTCTCTGCCTGCTCTTTCAGTTTTGCAAAGATCATACGTCCCGAAGTGGTCTGCAAAACACTCGTGACGACAACGTCAACACTCTTGCCGAGGTTCTTTTTGGCATCATCGACAACAACCATGGTGCCGTCATCAAGGTATCCTATCCCCTGGCCGTATTCCTTGCCTTCGCGCAGTATCTTGGTGCTTATCTGCTCACCGGGCAGCATCGCAGGCCTCATCGATGCTGCGAGCTGGTTTATGTTGAGCACCTCGATGCCCTGCAGCTCGGCCACCTTGTTGAGATTGTAGTCGTTCGTTATGATCTTTCCGCCGAGCCGCTTTGCAAGGGCTATAAGCTTTGTGTCCACGTCCTTGAGCTTGGGAAAATCATAATCCACGATCTTCACCCTCACAAAGGTCTGTTTCTGCAGCCTGTGGAGAACATCAAGACCACGCCGGCCGCGAGTCCTCCTCACAGGATCCTGGTGGTCCGCGATGTGCTGCATCTCATACAGAACGAACTGGGGAATGACGAACGTTCCCTGCATGAAGCCGGTTTCGCATATATCGGCTATCCGTCCGTCTATGATGGTGCTGGTATCGAGGAGCTTCACGTCCTGGTTCTCGTCGAGTTTGTCGAACAGCGGGATCTTGGAAAGATCGATGGTTTTGCTCTTCTCTTTCCCTATGACAAAACCCAGGTACCCCAATACGAAATAAAAAAGGATATAGATGGGAAGCGTGATGGGAATATCCTTGATAAGGGCGAGAAGGAGCTGGGAGACGAAAAGGTTTGCCACAAAGAGGCTCACGAACACGCCGATGAGGCTCCCCAGGATGATCTTCAGCGATATGTCCCTGAGCTTCTGTTCGACCTTCAGAATGGCATACCCGAGGATCAGGCCGCATGTCGCTCCGACAAGCGCCCATATCCCGCTTAATAAAAGTTCTTTAAGGATAAAATAACCGGTGAGGGTTGTAACTGTAAGCAGGATTATCTGAACAAATATATCCAAACAATCAACCTTTATTGTGGTTAGCTGTATTTCCTTTATGGTTGCTGTTGTTCACAAATATCTCTTCGATCTCCTGTTCCACCATCATCTCTTCCGTTCCCAGTGATATGGAGAGTTCCTTAGTGATAAGGCCGCGCGCTATTTCAAACATTTTCTTTTCACCAAAGGAAAGCTCTTTCCAGTACCGCAGGTTATAGAGCTCTTTCAAGACCGTCGCCACCTCATAAATGGAGCCGCTCTTGATCCTTTCCATGTACTCCTTGTACCTTCTGTTCCAGGGGGAGTTGTCATGAACAACGTTCTTGTCCTTGAGAATATCGTAGATCTTCGTTACCTCGCATGAATCGATAACGCATCTCAATCCGGCATTTTTTGCGCCGTCGATGGGTATCATTATGGTCATGTCGGTATCGAGTATCCGGATGATATAAAAGGATTGCTTGGTGCCTGAAAACTCTTTTTCCTCAATGGATTCGATCCTGCCTACGCCGTGCCCCGGATATACTGCAACTTCTCCTACATCAAACATTGCGCCTCCAATAAACGATCATCGTTTTTCGGCTAAGTTGCCATATTGTACCATATTGTTTGATAAATTTAAATAAGTAATTGTTTTTATGCGATTATTCGTAATGAAATCAGGATGTCATCGCCCCGCGCATCCACCATGGATGCAGCGGTGATCAGGACACTTTTCTTTTCTGTTCCTCGAGCCTGATCTTGATATCGCTGACAACCCTGGCGAGGCCCTTTTCGGCTGCCAGATCAAGGGCTGTTTTGTTGTGGTTGTTGGCTATATTGAGGTCTACCTTCCGGTTCAAAAGGAAATTGATCATCCCGGCAAATTTGTTTATGATAGCGCACATTAGCGGCGTGTTGCCCTCTTTGTCGCGGACGTTGACATCGGCGCCGTGGTCCACGAGAAGATGGACAATCTCCAGATGACCGCTTTTGCAGGCCAGGGTCAGGGGCGATCCGCCCTCGGGATCTGCTATGCCGGCATCGGCCCCGCGGGAAACAAGGAAGCGGACCATGCCTTCCTGATTATTGCGGCAGGCATAGATAAGGGGGGTGACGCCATGGCTGTTCTTTGCATTGATGTCGGCACCGTTATCTATAAGCAGGCGCGCCGTGTCGGTAAACCCGTGCATTGCCGAATACATGAGGGGGGTATTACCGTTGTGATCCCTCCCGTCGATCTCGGCGCCCTTGCCGATGAACTGGATCACGCTGTCCAGATCACCCTTTTCGGCTACCATAATCAGTTGTTGTGTATACTGGCTCCCCACCATAACCATTATACACTACCTTTTTTAAAAAAAAAGCTTTTTTTACTATCTGTCCTGTTTCCTTGTGAATGAACACTGAGCAGCCCGTTTGAAGAAAAATGGATTGATGCCTGCCGCTTTTTACTTTATAATTCACTACAATCTTTATCTGGAGGAAACCCTGATGGTCAAAACAAGGTTCGCGCCGAGCCCTACGGGAAATCTCCACATAGGCGGCGCACGGACCGCTCTGTTCAATTATCTTTACTCGAAGCACCACAAGGGCATATTCGTTCTCAGGATCGAGGACACCGATGTGGAGCGTTCGAAGCAGGAATATGTGGAAGATATCCTGGGCGGCCTCTCATGGCTCGGCATCAATTGGGATGAAGGCCCTTACTACCAGAAGGACCGCGTGGACCTTTACCGTGAACATGCCTTCAGACTCCTTGGGGCCGGGCTCGCCTATAAATGTTACTGCAGCACGGAAATGCTGGAAGAGAAAAGAAAAAAGGCCTTGAAGGAAGGCGGCAAACCCCACTATGACCGTACATGCAGAGACCTGCCGGCAGACGATGTATCGAATGAAGGCAAACCCTTCGTGATCCGGTTCAAGAACCCTTTAAGCGGCGAGGTAAGTTTCGACGACCTCATCCGCGGCACCATAACCTTCCGTTGTGAAGAACTTGATGACCTGATCATCCTGCGCAGCGATAACACACCCACATACAATTTCACCGTTGTCATCGACGACGCGCTCATGGGCATCACCCACATCGTCAGGGGCGACGACCACATCAACAACACGCCCCGGCAGATACTCATCTATGAGGCGCTCAATTACCCTGCCCCCCGGTTCGCTCACGTCCCGCTCATCCACGGCAAGGACAAGGCGAGGCTCAGCAAAAGGCACGGCGCCACATCACTTCTTGAGTACCGCAATGAAGGCTTCCTCCCGGAGGCCCTCATGAACTACCTTGCAAGGCTCGGCTGGGCCCACGGGGACCAGGAGATCTTTTCACAGGAAGAGATGATCGAAAAATTCGATCTCCCCAATGTAGGCAAATCTCCTTCCGTCTTCGACATGGACAAACTAAGCTGGCTCAACGGCCACTACATGAAAACCCTGCCCGCGCAGGATATAGCCGAAAGGTTCCTGCCTTTTCTGGAACATATGGGCATAAGCGCGCCAGACAGGGCGCAGCTTGTCAGGATAGTGATGAACCAGCGCGAGCGGGCGAAGACGCTTAAAGAGATGGCGCAGGCGTCGGAATATTTCTTCCGCGATGATTTTCCCGTCGACGAGACTGCCCGGACAAAGTTCCTCACGTCTGCCACAAAACCGATACTTGTCGATTTTCTGGAAGGTTTCAATGCCCTTTCTTCGCTTGACGAGGAAGCGCAGAAGCCTCTCATCGAAGGGCTGACTCAAAAATACAACGCAAAACCCGTCAATATCATCCAGCCCATAAGGGTGGCCCTTTGCGGCAAGACCGTAAGCCCCGGTATATTCGAGGTCATAGCCATCCTTGGCAAAGAGAAGGTCGGGAAAAGACTCACAAAGGCCATAGAGTCAATCCAATGAAGCTGGCAAGGCTCGAGATATTCGGATTCAAATCATTCCTCAACCGGACGGTCTTCCAGTTCGGGGAAGGCATCACCTCCGTCGTCGGCCCCAACGGCTGCGGAAAAAGCAATATCGTCGACGCCATAGTGTGGGTCCTCGGCGAAAGGGGAACGAAAAGCCTGCGCGTCAAAGACATGGGGGATGTCATCTTCCACGGCAGCAACGGCAAAAGACCCGTCAACATCGCCGAGGTGACCATTGATCTCACCGACGGGGCCCAGGACCTCGTCGTAAAAAGAAGGATCTACCGCGATGGAACGAACGAGTATTATATCAACGGCAAGCTCGTTCGGCTCAAGGACGTCCAGGACGCCTTCCTCGGAACGGGGCTCGGGACGAACTCCTACGCCATCATCGAACAGGGGCGCATCGAGGCCCTGATCTCCATGAAACCCCCGGAGAGGCGCATCGTCATCGAAGAGGCGAGCGGCATAACAAGATTCGAAGAAAAAAAACGCGACGCCATCTCCCGCATGGAAGAGGTCACATTGAACCTCGAGCGTGTCGAGGACGTCTATCGAGAAGTGACTGCTTCATTCGAAAAGGCCAGACAGGAATGGGAACGCTGGAAAATATACCAGGAGCTTGCCGACAGGCTCCATGAGATCGACAGGCAGCTCCTGCTTGACGGCCTGGGAAAGCTCCAGAAAAGAATGGCCAGGATCAGGGAGCGCCAGATCGACCTTGAAGAGGAAATTCTCCAGAAAGAGGCGGAGAGGGCCACCCTCAAGGAAGAGTTCGATGCGAAGGACAGTGAGTTCTCCCTTACCGACAACATCATCCGGCAGATGGAGATTGACATCAAGAGCAAGGAAAAGGACATGGAAAGCCGCCTGCTCGAGATCGAATACCTGAACGAGGAAAAAAAGCGCCTCGAAGCACAGCTGAAAGGACTGGCCGAACAGGAATCATCGCTGAGGCGGCAGATATCGGAGCGTGAAGCCGAGATCGGCACACTGGCGGAAAAGGCGCAGACCTTCGCGCTGCAGCTAAAAGAAGAGGAGGAGAAAGAGGTCTCTGCCCGATCCGTGGCCGATGGCTGCAGGGCCGGCATCGAAGACCAGGAAAAGAAACTGGAAGAATCACGGACAAGTCTCTTCGTCGCCATGAGCTCTCTCACCGATACAAGAAACAGGATAGCACAGATCGAAAGGCAGGAAGTGGAACGGCAGAGGCGCATGGAGAAGCAGGCGGCCGAACGCGGCGAGCTCCAAGCGCTCACGGCCGGGCTGGAAGAAAAACGAAAGGTCCTCCAGGGATCACTCGATGCCGCATTGAATGAAAAGGAATCCTCCCTCGCTCTGGAAAACACCCTGCTTTCGCAGCGGGAAACCGTCATGAAGGAAATGGAGACGCTCAAAGGGCTTATCGAGAGCGCCAAAAGCGAAAAGCGCATCAAGGAAGATTTTCTCACCCAGCTCGGCGGATACATCAGCGAACAGGAAGCGGGGTCCAGGGAAGACAGGCTCGTCAATCTCATCAAGGTGGAAGAGTCGAGGATCAAGGCGCTTGAGAGGTTCTTCTCTGAAGAGCTCGAATATGACGTCATCAGGGACCCGTCCGCCGCCGCCGTGATCGAAGCGGTAAAGGCGCGCGAAGGCAACCGCATATTCTTTTCCCCCGGGGGCATCTTCAGGGACAGCGGAGGTGATGTCGAGATAGATATCAAATGGATAAACGGCATCGAAGACGCACTCACAAGGATCTCTTCCGGAGAGGAAGGCATATTCATAAACGATGAAGTGTATGTCGACTCCCGCGGCATCATCATAAGCGGGCAGGGATCGAAAAAGATCGATGTGAGGCAGTTCAAGGAAAAACTGAAACTCGAAAAGGAACTGCAGACGATATCCGCTGATATCGGGCGCCGCAGCGAAGCCCTGTCGGAGGTCCGCACGAGACTTGAACGGTGCGACGCAGATTGCCGCGGCGCGAAGGCCGGCCGTGAGGCAGGTGAGGAGAAGGTCAAAACAATCGAAAAAGAGCTCCTGATCGTGGAAGCAAGATTAAAGACCGCCGCCGACAGGGCCGCCGCGATCGAGGCAATTGCGGAGGCCCCTGACGAAGCTGCGGCGGATTCAATCGCACGGCTTGCCGAACAGCGTGTGCTCTATGAAAATGAAAAGACCGCCATCGAGGAATCCATGGTTTCATTCAGGGACGAGCTCACCATTATAAAGAAAGAACACGAGGCCGCACAGTCCGCGTGGCACGATGTGACCATAGGCATCGAAAGAAAGCGCAACACGCTTAAGGCGGTCGGCGAGGACCGGCAGCGGGCGCAGGCCGCAATCGCGAGTCTCACCGGCTCGATAGAGGGCCTCAAGGAAAAACTCGCCGTGACAAACCGGGAGATCGCCTCGCGCTCCGAAAAGATCATCATCCTCGAACGTTCCTACGAACACCTCCAGAATGAGACACGCGTGCATCTCGAACGGTTCGAGGAATTGAAGGCGATGCTCGGCACCCTCCACGGCGAAAAACAGGCACTGCAGGAATCCATCGAAAACACCGGCAGGGAGATCGAAAAGGTCAGGAACAGGCGGGAGAACACCGAAAAAGATCTTGCCATCCTTGAAGAAAAACGCCTCACCATCATCGAACGCCTTCGAGATACATACAGCATAGATGATCCCGGCGAGGTATCGGTCCAGCTCCCCGCCGATATCGAAGAGGAAAGAACATCCCTGACGGGCAGGATCACCGAGATGGGCGAGATAAACTTCCGCGCCGAAAAGGAGTACCTCGAACTGGACGAGAGGATCGCGTTCCTCGACAAACAGAAAGAGGACCTGCGGGGTGCGATGGACTCCCTTAAAAAAACGATCGCAAAGATCGACGCGCTGACAAAAGAGCTCTTCTCGGAAACCTTCGACAAGGTCAACGCGGCCTTCGTGCGCTTTACCGACCTCCTGTTCAAGGGAGGCAAGGGCCATCTGGCGGTGAACACCGAACAGGGCGGCATCGATCTCTTTGTCCAGCCGCCCGGCAAAAAGGTCACCAGGATGGAACTCCTCTCCGGCGGCGAAAAGGCGCTCATCTCGCTCGCGTTCCTTCTTGCCCTCATGGACACGAAACCAAGCCCCTTCGCGCTCATGGACGAGATCGACGCGCCCCTCGATGATGCCAACCTGACGGGGCTCCTTGAGATCATACGGAGCATGAGCCTCAAATCGCAGATCATCTTCATCACCCACAACAGGATCACCATGGAGTACTCCGACATGATATACGGCATCACCATGGAAGAGCAAGGTATCTCCAAAACGGTATCCGTCAGGCTCTGACAACGTCCGACATTTTTCTCCCTCCCAAGCAAATGCATTTTTTTACAATGTTACCGTATACCATTGATATGCCACGCAGTTCCTTTGCTGGTCTTGTTCCGCAAAGACCGGGGGCAAGGATTTTTTTCTTGACATTTTTCCTCATAATACTATGATTAAGAATAGTAAAAGGGGGAAGGGGGCATTTGGGAAATCAAGCTTATCACTATAGTTATACCGTTTTCATAACGGTTCTTTTTTTCAACAAGTCCTTTTTCAATCCAATCAACCTGAAAGGAGGTGGAGGCAACCTTTGAGGCATCGTTGTACTTAAAAACGTTAAGGGGGTTATTATGCAGCCAGTACAACCAGCTTTACCACCTGTCACATTGCCTGATGCGTCCGTCCTGATGTCATCCTGGTATGTGTGGTGGGTTTTGGTCATCGGACTCTTTCTCATGACGTTTATCGGCACCTGGCTCATCACAAGGGGGTGGAAAGAATGAATCCGATAACCTATCTTGATTACCAGAAACCAACTACCGAGATGGCGATATACGGCGCGGTCGGCGTAGCGATCCTTCTCATCATTTCCATTATACTGGGATTTATGAGCAAGAAAAAGGTTGCGAAAGGGTCCTTTGATGAGTACCTCGTCGGTAAGCGTGACATCGGCCCCGTCGTCACGGGCTGCGCGCTGGCGGCGTCATACCTTTCCGGGTGGGCCTTCGCGGGAAGCACCGGCGTCGTTTACTCCGTCGGTTTTTCCGGAATGTGGTTCGCCGGCATCTGGAGCCTTCTGGGCCTTATCCCCTGCTGCTGGCTCGCCGCCGTGAAAACAGCCGACTTCTCGAAAAAACTCGGCGCGGCGACGCTGCCTGAAACGATAGGCCGCAGGTTCGAGAGCAAGATGCTCCAGACCGTCGTCGCCCTCTGCATGCTCTACTTCCTCTTCATGTACTCCGTCGGCCAGCTCAAGGCGGCAGGCGGTGTGTGGTACGCCACGACGGGCCTGCCCACTGTATGGTGCCTCCTTCTGTCGATCTTCATCGCCTGGCTCTACATGGTCCTTGGCGGCTATGTCGGCACCCAGTGGTCCATGGCCTTCCAGGGGGCGTTCCTCGGCTTTGTCGGGGCACTCCTCGGCATCTGGGCCATTATATGGGCCGGCGGTTTCTACGAAATATCGGCAAAGCTCTACATGGAGCCAAAGGTGGGCCCCGCGCTCATCAAGCTCATCAGGCCCGAGTTGCCGCAGGTGGGCCCGACGCAGCTCTTCTCGAGCTGGGTCGGCATCCTTGCTACTCCGGTCATCTTTTTCACCATGGCCATCGGCTTCCCGCATAACGTCAGCCGGTTCCTCGGCATGGGCACGCTGAGCAAAAAGGGCTACTGGACGCTTATCATCATGGTCTATCTCATTGCCGGCATCCCCATCATGCTCGACTGCTCCAGCAACGGCCTCGTTGCCAGGATGATCTACGGGCCGAACCTGCTGAAGGTAAAGCCCTGGGCCGCTGACCTCGCGGCGCCTGAGCTCGCCTTTGCCGTCGGCGGCATCCCCATGATGACCCTCTATGTCATGGGCCTTTTCGCAGCCGCGCTTTCCACCCTCGCAGGCATGGTCTTCATCATGAGCGCCAACATCACCCGCGACGTCATCAAGCTCTGGTGGCCGCAGGTATCGGACAAATCCATGCTGTACCTCGGGTACTTCCTCATCGCCCTCTTCCTCTTCCTGCCGTTCTACTGGACGCTCGTCAACCCGCCGCCGCTGCTTTCCATCTTCATGGGCCTTGCGGCGATGGGCCTCGGCGCCATCTTCTTCTTCGTCACCGCCGTTTCCTATTACTGGAAGGGCGCCACGAAATGGGGTGCGCTTGTCTGTGTTATCTACGGCACAGGCATGAGTATCTATGGAGGCTACAAGGTCCTCATGAAGAAAGAGATCGGTATGGGGACCTTCGAATGGTGGCTCGTCATCGGCTGCGGCGTTCTCTATTTCCTCGTCAGCGCCGTCACGAAAGCGCCTTCGAAAGAACTGCTGGACAAGCTCTTCCCGGCAAAGAACTGATATTGCAAAGACCTTATAAAAGAGGGGCTTTTTTAAAAGCCCCTCTTTTCTTTCTATCGTTGAATAATTACAGTACTGCGTTTGCAGCACTTTTTATTACGGAGGGGATATGGAGATATATACCGTTGCGTGGCTCGCGGCAGGGATAGGGATACTGGCATATTTCATCTATAGCAAAATCAGGAAAAAATAAGGGCTACCAGGAAACGTTCTTTAACTTAAGATATTTCTGTGCTCCCTTGTTTCCCATCCGGGCCGCCGTTCTGTAATCGCTGTACGCCTTTTCGCTCTCCTTCATCATCTCGTACACCTCACCACGGCTCGCGTATGCCTCCGAGCTTTTAGGATTTATGGATATTGCCTTTGAAAGATCCCATATCGCCGCCTTGTAGTTCTTCATGAGGTAATAAACGACGCCGCGGTTGTAATAAGCCTCGAAGTAGCCGGGGTCCTTCTTGATGGCAAGGTCGAGAAGTTCTATGGCCTCCACCGGATAACCGGCGTCAATGAACTGATAGGCCTTTTTATAGTATTCCTGCGCGGTCATTCCATCGCTTTCACTCCCGGAACAGCCTGCGGAAACAACGACCGCGCACACAAGAAAGACAATAACAAGATATTTCATGGGGCCTCGCATCGTATTGTTTTTTTATACAGGAAGCCCCATCATTCTAACGGAATGACCTTAAAAAGTCCAAGCTATATTTTTAAGCGTCAACCCGCGATCAACACACTGCCTGAAACTACTTGCACTTCCCTATTGAGCCTGCCTTGCATTTCTTCCCGTCCATCCAGATAGTATTGGATAGTTTGGCCCCGGAAAAATTTGTCTCCTTGTCAGCCGTAGCTCCCTGAAGGTTGGCGCCGTTCAGGTCTGCATCCCCGAATATTGTCCCCTTGAGGTTCGCCCCGCTCAGGTTTGCCCCCGCAAGATTTGCGCCGTATAAATCGATGCCGGCAAGGTTCGCCTTTGACAGATCGCAATTATTGCATTTGTTCGTAGTATTGAGCTTCTGCATATCCTGAGGATTGAAAGAGAGCCCGTCGCCCGGTAAGAACATAAAAGATCCGATGATCAGGACCATCAATAAAACTGCTGTCTTCCTCATAAAACCCTCCTTTGATGAGTATAATAAAGGGCCGCCATCCGGTTTCCCGGATGGCGGCCCGACCATCCCGCATAACCCTCCAGAGACAACTTCTATCTCTGAACCCGAGTTATATAGTCAATTTATATATTCATTTTACTTTTGTTCCCGTATTTGTCAACCCCTTTTTTGCACATTAATTGCTTGACAGGTAAAAAATCGCCGTGCTAATCAAATAGGATGATGCTCGGTTTCTCCGATCCCTGGATTTTCTCCGGCTACGCACTGACAATTCTCTCTATGGTGTTCTGCATCATCTACGGAATTATCAACTGGCACAGGGGCGCCACCGAAAAGGAAGGCGACTACCGCGAAGAGATCCAGTGGGAGCGCGAGGAGATCGAGCTCATCGAAAAGCTCCCCTGAGACCCCATGTTCTATCTGATAACCTTCATCCTTATCTATCTCGTTATTACGGTCTATTTCAGCTACCTCGGCTACCGCAGGACCGTTACGGTCTCCGACTATCTCCTTGCCGGCAGGCAGGTCCATCCCGTCACGATGGGCCTGAGCTACGGCGCCACATACATCAGCACCTCGGCCATCATCGGTTTCGGCGGGGTGAGCGCGCTGTACGGCTTTGGCCTCACCTGGCTCTCCTTTTTCAATATCATGATAGGGGTCTGGATTGCCTTTATCATCTTCGGCAAAAGGACCCGCAAGATGGGCAAGGCCCTTGACGCGCACACCTTCGCGGAGCTGTTGGGAAGGCGCTATGAATCAAGGTTCATCCAGGGCTTCTCGGGGCTTGTCGTGCTCATCTTCATGCCTGTCTACACCGCGGCAGTGCTCATAGGGATCTCACGCTTTATTGAGGTCTACCTCAACATCCCTTTTTCGACTGCCTTTCTCGCCTTCCTGCTCATAACCGCCTGCTTCGTCATATGGGGCGGCCTCAAGGGCGTTCTCTACACATCCGCCTTCCAGGGCGTCATAATGGTCATTGCCATGGTCGCCATCGGTATCACGACCTATCATTCCCTTGGCGGCATAACAACCGCGCACCGCAGCCTCGAAACGATCACACCCATGATACCTCTCTTTCTCCAGGAGGCAGGGCACAGGGGATTCACGTCCATGCCGCGATCATTCTCACCCATCTGGTGGTATGTCATAACCACGATGATCATGGGCGTCGGCATTGGCGTCATCGGCCAGCCCCAGCTCAACGTGCGCTTCATGACCCTTAAATCCGACAGGGAGCTGAACCGTTCCGTGCCCTTCACGGCCATCTTCATCCTGTGCACAACGGCGATAGCCTACGCGGTGGGGGCGCTGACGAACGTGCGCTTTTACAACGTGTACACCGAGCTGCCCATCATGGCTGTCGGCGGCAACATCGACAAGATAATCCCGCTCTACATCGACCGCTTCTATCCGCAGTGGTTCGTGGCGCTTTTCCTTGTCGCCCTCATGTCAGCGGCCATGAGCGCCGGCAGCAGCCAGTTCCACGCCCTCGGGACGTCACTCTCCCGGGACATCTTCGAACAGGCGCTTCTGAAGGGACGGTCCGTTGCAGAAACAACGATCGTCACGAGGGTGGGGATAGTCTTCAGCATTTTCGCCACGCTGATCATCGGCCTCATACTTCCCGAAAGCGTTGTGGCCGTCGCAACGGCCTTCTTTTTCTCCCTTTGCGGCGCCACCTTCATCCCTGCCTACCTCTTCGCGCTCTACTGGAGGCGGGCCACCAGGGCGGCGGCAAAGGCAAGTATCCTGTCCGGTTTCGCCATATCCCTTTTGTGGATGCTCTTTTTCCACGAACAGGAGGCAAAGGCCTTCGGCCTCTGCAAAAAGCTCTTCAATGTCGAAACCCTTGCCGGCCACCCCTGGAACATGATCGACCCCCAGATAATCGCGCTGCCCGTGTCGTTCATCGTTTTCATCACCATAGCGTTGATCACGCGACCCGTGCGCGAAGAAACGGTCACAAAGGCCTTTGTGCACATATAGTGCAGGTCTAACAGGCTTCTCTTTTTTTATGTTTTTTGCTTTCAACCTTGGAACTTGGAACTCTGAAACTTTAAAACTTTCTTTAGAAGGAGAAAACCATGTCAAAACGTTATGTAATGGGGATATGCGTTACCAACAGGGTGGAAAATGCAGCAGAACTGCAAAAGGTCCTGACGGACTGCGGATGCTACATCAAGACGCGCCTCGGCCTTCATGATGTCAGCGAGAACCTGTGCGCACCCGGCGGTCTGATCATCCTGGAGATCTACGGCGGGGACGCGGCCATCGCTGACATGGAGGCGAAGCTGAAGGTGATAAAGGGCCTGCAGGTGCAGAAGATGGAATTCGACCTGTAAAGAAAACGATCTGGTTTCTCTGGTTTGTCCGGTTTGTTTGGTTTTTCCGGTTTAATATTTCTTTGAACCAAAGAAGCTAAAGAAACAAGATAAACTTTATCATGTTTGAGTTACGGAGGTTCCCGACTGGTTATCTTTTTATTGTTCACAATTTTCCTGCACGTTGTTTTCCCTCTGCATAATTGTGCAGCGGGAGAGCTGAAGAAGGGGGATATGGCAACGGTTCCATCCATGGAGGCGATGATACAAGCTGTCGAGAGACAATGGCCGGCATCATCACAGCTCATTGTTGTTCGTTCAGGCGGCGTTCCCGGGCAGGCCTCCACCCTTTACGCCCTTGAAAAAAAGGGGAATGCGTGGCATGTCATTCTCGGGCCCGTCCGGACCATGACAGGCCGAAACGGTATCGCGCCTGCCGGCGAAAAACACGAAGGAGACGGCAGGACGCCGCCGGGCATGTTCCCTCTTGGCTTCATTTTCGGCTACTCAAGCAGCATCGATTCCAAAATGCCCTACAAACAGATGACATCGGAGGATATCTGGGTCGATGACCCCGATTCACCCGATTACAACAGGCTGACAAAGCGCGGGATGACCGCCGCACGCTCCTTCGAGGACATGGTCCTGTCCGATGACCGCTACAAATACGGGATCGTTGTCGAATACAATACAGGTCCCGTCACAGCAGGCGCCGGCAGCGCCATCTTCATCCATGTCTGGAAAGACGAGAACACTGCCACGTCCGGCTGTGTGGCCCTCTCGGAAGAGAACATCCTGAAGCTTACCGGTTGGCTCGATCCGGCCAAACACCCCTTGATTTCCATCGAAAACTAAAAAGCGGTTCCAGGGTTCTTAAAGTTTATGAAACGTTCCAGCGGGAAAGATCATTGTTTCCCCGGCTTGCCTGGTTCGGCCTTAGCCAAAAAAACAGGAGAAACCGGCTATTTTCATTTCATGGTCAGTCGCATTTTATGACAAATCCCACCGGTTTCCCGTTTTCGAAAACACCCGGGATTTTTTTGCCGTTGGCGCAGATGATCGTCCCTTTGCCATGAAATCCTCCGTTGATAAAATCCCCCTCATATTTTCTGCCGGTGACCCAGGTGAGCGTCCCTTTGCCATGGGGTTTGCCATCCACGAAGTCACCTTCGTACCCGCCGCCTTTTGGATATATGACCGCTCCCTTGCCGTGTGGTTTGCCATCCACGAAGTCACCGGTGTAATTGTTGCCGGTTATCGTGGTAAGAGTGCCCTTGCCGTTGTACTTGCCCTCCTTCAGTTCCCCTTCGTAGCGGATTGTCTCCAGTTTGTCATGGTACAGGACCATTGTGCCTGGACCGGAGGCACGGCCGTCCACGCATCTGCCGGACCACGAGACCCTTTCATTCGGTTTTGGGTCACCCTTGAGTACTCTGCAGTTCGTTGTGCTGTCAGATATCCATTCCTCCGCACCGCCCGCCCCGGCGGGGACGAAAAGGAGAACGAGGACAATTACGAAGGACGCGGCTCTCATCATGTGTGCCTCCCTGCGCAAAAGGATATTCTTATCAGATATTATACACTACGGCGGATCGCCTGTCACAGGACCGCTATCAATACCCTCTTGCGCTCCCCGCCTTCGCGGCGGATGCGGCTTACGCCGCTTTAGCGATAGCCGCGGGGCCGTTTGTGCCCCAGACAGAGGATCTTTTCTGGATATCGGGAAAAGGTTGCCCCGAACGTACCCGATCTAAAAAGGCGATGAACCGGCGGAAGAAACAGAAAGATAAGGCAGGTTTTTTCTGTTGCATAAAATGGGCATATAATGGAAAATGAAACAAAAACAAATTTTCGTTATTAAAGCTGTCAGGACCGGTCTGTCGCAGGCGCGGGCTCATATTTGATAGACGAGCGGCATACGTAACCTGTGCCCGTTCGAAAGACAACGCCGCACCGGTTCGGATTATTGAGAAAGGGGCAAAGTTCGTGGATATGTCACAGAGACATCGCGCATTGCCGATATTCCGCATCGGGTGCACCGGGGTCATCCTTGTCTTGATCCTCGTCGCCGGGGGATATTTCTTTCTTTACCCCATTTTGACGCCCGACAGGATCAGGGGCGACCTGATCGATTGCGTCATCGTGCCGCAAAATGCAGAAACTGGCAGATTGTGGATCCTCACTGACGGATCGTTCAATTACATTTCCTCCACAAAGACCCCGGGGCGCTATTCCATCGGGAGGAAATGCCTTTCCTGCAAGGCCTGGATATATGAATATGATCCCGTCAGGGAAAAGGTGATCCGCAAGATCAAGGTCAAATATGACGATATCATCATGAACGCGGGGATCTTATACAGTAAAGGGACCGTATATCATGTGGCAGATGCCTACCGTAAAGGCGAAGCAAGGGTCCTTTTATATGACGCGGCGACCGGGACGATGGTCGGCGACACAAAGAGCTTCATTTCCCGGCACCCCGAACTGTCCGGCGGGATAACAAAAGCCCGGCTTGATAAGAACAACAGAACAATGGAGTTCGACACAAGGGACGGGAAAACAAACCTGGTATATTCTTCGGAGGACGAGAGGGTCTACCCTTCTTATAGCAGTTTTTTAGATGAGCAAAGAAAGGATACGAGAGAAACCGACATGTTCTTTTTGTGCTCCGAAGACAGCCACGATGCGCGGAAATTGTTATATCGGGCCACGGGCCCCCGCCGGCAGTTGCTAGACCGAAGATCGGCCCTGGAAAGGAATTGTTCCGGTAATATGAAACATATTACCCGCCATATCAAAGGGTTCACAACACAGCGTATGCAGGACCTTGTCTTTCTCCAGGGTATGATCTACCATCAGGATGACGAGGGCGCCATTATCATACACCTGAACCAGACGGGCAGAAAGGCCGACAGGATCATTACCTGCGTCGATCATGACGGAAAAATAAAATGGACCGTCCCGCAAAGCGAACTATTCGACCAACTGAAGATAGACGAAGACAGGGATGTTATGACAAGGGTCGATCTGAGCAAGGACAAGATCGCGGTCCTGCGTTCAGGCAATATGGTTGTGCTGGAAGTTTACCAGTTGGGGCTTATCGGGTTCGATCATAAGACCGGGAAAAAGATATTCACCGTGAACTGAAATTGAAGATCGATTATTAACGAGATAAACCGGGAGAACTAACGAAACCGGATAAAAAACGGTCAAGGTGATTCTTTTCAGATCTCGCCTATCTCCACCAGATGGTCCAGCAGTGTGCGGGCCGCGTTCTGCTCTGCTTCTTTTTTGCTTTTCCCGGAGCCCTTTGCCTTGTATTCCTTGCCGACAAAGACCACAACGGCAAAGCCGTCCTTTGTCTTGCGTGGAAATTTGTATTTCGGCAACAGGCCCCATTTCTTCTGGGAATGTTCCTGGAGGATGTTCTTGGGGTTTTTCTCTGTCAGCTTCTCTTCGGTAAAATAGGGAGAGAAAAGCTTCCTGATCACCTTCGTCGAGTTTCGGATGCCGCTGTCAAGATAGATCGCGCCGATGAGGGCCTCCAGCATGTTGGAGAGGACCTTTGATTCCTCGGGAACAATGCCGTCCCCGTTGCCGTAGCTCATGTGCCTGTCAAGATGGATCTCTTTCGCGATGCTTGTCAGGGTCTCGCGTTTCACGAGGCTTGAGCGGGCGTTGCTCAGGAAACCTTCGTCCCTTCCGTGAAAACGCTTGTAAAGGATGATGCTGATGACGGTATTGAGTATGGCATCGCCCAGGAACTCGAGCTTCTCATTGTCGGAGCGGCGCGAATGCCTCTTATCATTGAAACAGGAGCTGTGGGTCACAGCCTGGTCATACAATTCCCTGTTCTTGAACTTGTATCCGATAGTCGCTTCGAGGGTTATTGGTCTTGAGGGCACTTTTTAAGCTACCGGTTCTTCTCTTTAATGAACACTGGCGTGAAAAGGAAGGACCAGGATGAGCCGCCTCACCCTGGTCCCGGAATACCATATGCTCTTTATTTGATCTTGAATGCCTCTTCCATGCCGGAATACTGTTTTCTCAGTTTCGGTTTCTCGATCTTGCCTGTCGGGTTGCGCGGCACATCGCCGAAGAAGATCTTTCTCGGCCTCTTGTAGCGCGGCAGCGGGTCGCAGAACTTGATCACTTCCTCGTCTGTCATGGTCTCGCCCGGTTTGAGCTCGATGACAACGGCGACGATCTCGCCGAGGCGCTCATCGGGAAGGCCGATTGCCGCGGCGTCTTTGATCTTCGTGTTTGTATAGAGGAAATCTTCCACTTCGACGGGGAACACATTCTCGCCGCCGGTGATGATGATGTCTTTCTTCCTGTCCACGAGCCAGATGAAACCGTCTTCGTCCACGCGGGCCATGTCGCCGGTGAAGAGCCAACCGTCGATGAGGGATTTCTTTGTCGCTTCGGGGTTATTGTAGTATTCCCTCATAACACCGTTGCCGCGGACAACGAGCTCGCCCGGATCGCCCGCCTTCACGGTGACGCCGTTCTCATCGACTATCTTGAATTCCCAGTTGAAACCAGGGATGCCGATGGCTCCGATCTTGTGCTCGTTGCCGAGCCCGAGATGCACGCAGCCGGGGCCGGTCGATTCGCTGAGGCCGAAGTTGGTGTCATAGTCCATTGTGGGGAAATATTCTTTCCAGTGCTTGATAAGCGCGGGGGGTACAGGCTGCGCACCGATGTGCATGAGCCGCCACTGGTCGAGCTTGTAGTTTGACGGTTTGAGGTCGCCCTTGTCGAACTTGAGCAGTATGTCCTGTGCCCAGGGGACAAGCAGCCACACGATGGTGCCGCCTTCCTCACTGACCGCTTCGAGGGTCCATTCCGGTGATACGCCCTTGAGGATGACCGCCTTGCTGGCGACGATGAAGCTGCCGAACCAGTGCATCTTGGCGCCGGTGTGATAGAGCGGCGGGATGAGGATAAAGCAGTCTTTCTTGGTCTGCTTGTGGTGCATGTTCTCGGTGACACAGGCGCAGAACATGTTGTTGTGCGTGAGAAGGATCGGTTTGGGCTGTCCCGTTGTGCCCGATGTGAAGTAGAGACCGCACTCATCGGTGGGAAGAAGCGTGACATTCAGGTTGGTTGCGGGCGCACCGGCGAGAAGCTTTTCGTATGATTCTGCAAATGCCGGTGTCTTGGCACCCACGCAAATGTAGTTCTTCACTGTCGGGAGCTGGTCCTTGATCGCTTCGATCCTGTCGGTAAATTCCTCGTCGAAAACGACGACCTTGGGCTGTGCGACATCGCTGCAGTATTTCACATCCTCAGCGGTAAAGCGGAAGTTCAGCGGTACTACCCACGCGCCTGTCCTAATAATGCCGAAATATGCAACGAGCCACTGCATGGAGTTGTTCATGAAATGAACGACTTTATCACCTTTTTTAACGCCCATCTTTGCGAGAGCGTTGGAGAACTGGTTTGCCTGATCATCGAACTGTTTCCAGGTAATCTCGAACCTCTTTTTCTCTGCGGGAATGCGCTCGATCAGGGCGACATCGTCGGGGTACATGCGTGCGTTGCGTGCCAAAATTTCACCTATGTGCGTAAAAACCTCTGCCATGGCAAGACCTCCTATGTGTATTTGAAGAATTTACTGTTGACAAATAATCCTGAATCTTTTTATCATGCTAATGGGACTAAAGCAATAAAAAAAAAGTGATCCAACAAGGAGGGTTATTATGAATTTTGGTATGTTTTCGGGGCTCAATGCGAGCAAATTCCCCAAACGAGAGTTCATCATCGAGACCTACCCGTCAAAGAAACAGCGCCGGAGTCTCACGTGGGAAGAGTTTGATGACCAGGCGAACAAGATCGCCAATTATCTCATCAAGGACTGCGGTGTCAAAAAGGGCGACATCGTTCTCCACCTGATGATGAACTGCATGGAGTGGTACGCCAGCTACATCGCCGTCCTGAAAACGGGCGCGACGGTGACGCCGCTCAATTTCCGCTTCGCCAGCGCCGACATCAAGTACGCCGCCGATGTCACAAAATGCAAGGTCTTCATGTTCGGCGACCAGTTCAACGCACGCGTCGAACCGATCATCAAAGAGATGGACTATTGCAAACACTTCGTTTGCCTCGGTGAGACCGTACCTTCCTGGGCAAAATCATATAATGAGATCGTGGCAAAAGGCGACAAGAGTCCCTGCTGCGTGGAAACAGCCGACGATGACATGGCGGAGCTTATGTTCACGTCAGGGACCACCGGCGCGCCGAAACCGGTCAACCACACCCACAAGAGCCTTTTCTACATCGGCATCGGCAACGCCCTTACCTACAACGAAGGCTTCAACAGCGTTTATCTCTCGCCGCACCCGTTCTATCACAGCGGTACGCTCTTTTTGTCCTTCCCCTGCTATATCGCGGCCGGCAAGGTTCTCATGGCCATGGAGACCCAGCCTGAATTCTACCTCAGGGCTATGGCCGACGAGAAATGCACCGGCGGCTGGAACACCGTCCCGACCTGGTCGGATGTTATCAACGCCCTCAAATCAGGTCAGGTAAACCTCAAGGATTACGACCTGTCCGCGCTCCGTCACATAGAGATCGGCGCGCAGCCTGTCCCCTATGTCCTCCTTGAGGATTCAAAGAAGTTCTTCCCCAACCTCCCCATCGCCAACATTTACGGCATAACCGAGGGCGGCGGCGGCGGTCTCACCAACTGCTACGACGAGGACATCATGAGAAAGCCGGGCTCCATCGGCAAGGCAACGGTGTTCATGGAAGCCAAGGTTGTCGACAGCCAGGACAAAACGCTCGGCGCGGGCGCCGTGGGAGAATTGCTCCTCAAGGGGCCCCGTCTCATGAAAGAATATGCCTTCAACAAGGAAATGACCGATAAAACGATCAAGGACGGCTGGCTTTATACCGGCGACCTCGCGTACATGGACGAGGAAGGCTTCATTTTCTTTGCCGACCGGTCGAAAGACCTCATCATCAGGGGCGGTGAGAATATCTTCCCCGCCGAGATCGAGGACGCGCTCCGTAAACACCCGAAGGTCCAGGACGTCGCTGTCCTCGGCTACCCTCACCCCAGGCTCGTCGAGATAGTCATGGCTATCATTCAGCCGAAAGAAGGGGAGACCATAGCTGACGAAGAGATCATCAATTTCGTCAAGGAAAAGGGTCTCGCGAAATACAAATGGCCGGAAAAGATGGTCTACACGACCGTTCCCCGCAATCCCTCTGGCAAGATCGAAAAACCGAAACTTCGCGACATGTATGTGAAGCCGGCAAAAGAGGCCATGGAGAAGGAATTTAAAAAACAGTAAAACGTATTGATATTGCAGCATAAAACCGCCCGGCGTGTTTCCGCCGGGCGGTTTTTTTATACCGCACAAAGCTGGAAACGGTTTGTCTGGTTGTTTTGGTTGTTTTGACAAGACAAGTTTTTTTACCGCAGATTAACGCGGATCAAAGCGGATACATTCTGATGGAGGCCATAAGATCTCATACCATCCGAGTTCATCTGCGGTAAAAAACAGTTTATTCAATTTGTTAGATTTGTCCACCCGGTCAGCATTCATTTCTCCCTCACCCTTGCCCGGAACATGTATACGGCAACGATGCCGGCCAGGAAGACCAGGCAAACCAGGATAAAGTAATCGCCGTACCGGACGTAGGGCGTCATGGTGTTCTTCAGGGAGTAGGTCCCCCTCAGGACGTCTTCGGTAAAGATGGGCGTCTTCCCCTGGATGCGCCCCCTTGGGTCGATGACGGCACTGATGCCCGTATTGGCGGCCCTGAGGACAAACCGGTCCGTTTCTATGGCGCGAAACACATAAAAGGCGAAATGCTGGTAAGGCGCCGAGGTCCTGTCGTACCAGGCGTCGTTGGTGAGATTCACGAGCACCTGGGCCCCATTCCTCACAGTTTCGTTCGTAATATAGGGAAATATCCCTTCGAAACAGATGAGTATGCCCACCCTGCCCGTGTCCGTCACGATGGGCAGGTGCCCCTTGCCGGGCACAAAATCGGCGCCTATGGCGGTTATGTGCTCAAGAAAGGGGAAGTATGAAACGATGGGCGTATATTCTCCGAAAGGCACCAGGTGGACCTTGTTGTAGGTCCCCGCGGTCTCGCCGCTGCGGTCGATGTAATGGGCCGCATTGAGGAGATTCCCCTTGCTGTTCTGCCCCACCGCCCCGTAGAGAAGCCGCGACCCGAGCATTGCGGGAACGGCCTTCACATATTTATGGGCCTGGATATCGCGTTCGATGATAAAGGGCATCGCCGTTTCAGGCCAGATAATAAGGTCGGCCTTCTGCGCCAGCCCGAAGCTCAGCCGATAGTATTTACTGACGGTCATCATCTTGACCGAGTCATTCCACTTGATGTCCTGCCCGATGTTGCCCTGGACAATGGCCGTATTGAGCAAAGTTGTGTCCTTATGCTGCAATCTCGCAAAACCGTAAGCCAGGGATGATGCGAAAAGAAGGAGAACAATGGCAATCCATGTAAAAGACACCTTCTTTCTGGCCAGGAAAGAAAATAATACACCGTTAACGGCCACGATCAGAAAAGATATGAAGTAGGTCCCGGTAACGGAAACCACCTGGACAAGAGGAAGAAAGGAGTACTGCGAATGACCGAGGAAAGACCAGGGAAATCCGGTCATAACCGAACCGCGGGCATACTCCATGATGACCCATACCGGCGGGGCTGAAAGATACAACGGAACAGAGAACCTTCTTTCAAGGTACGCGCATGCAAAGGCGAAAAAACCCGTATAGATGGAAAGATAAAGAACAAAAAGGACAAGGATAAGGGCGCTCAGGGGAGTGTTGATGCCTCCGTAATGGTTCATGGCAACGATGACCCAGTAGATGAGCCCGAGATAGGCGACGACGCCCGCCGCAAAACCGCGCTTGAAAGACAGAAAGAGATCGTCCCTGTCGATGGTGCATAAAAGAGGTATAAGAGCGAAAAAGGCGAGCGGGTACAATGACACCGGCGGCTGCACAAGGACAAGCAGGACGCCGGATGCGGCCGAAAGCCCATAGCGCCCCAGGGCTCCGGAAAAACGGCCTCTCTTTTCAAACAGATCCATCGCGGACCCTTTCCGTCCTTTCATAACACTTCGATCCCGTTATATATCGACAAGCGCCCGGTATGCCGGCTGCGAACGCACAAGATCCATGAACCTGCGCTCCCGGTAACGCATCTTCCTCGCCTCGGACTCGCCCCGCAGGTGATCATAACCCATTATATGGACAAGTCCGTGAACAATGAGGGCGAACAGCCTTTCGTAAAAAGGTATTCCGGCCTCGCCTGCCTCGACGGCCGTACGTTCCACGGAGATTATGATATCCCCCATCGCCTCGCCGGGCATGCCATCGGAATAGGAAAAAGAGATCACATTCGTGGGGCGGTCTTTTCCGAAATACTCCCTGTTCAGTGCGGTGATCCCCCTGTCATCCACAAAAAGGATGCTCAGGTCCTTATCCTGAAGCTTTAAAGAGGCCAGTAACTCCCCGGTCACCTTTCTTATCGCTTTTTGGTCTGTTTTCATCGACCTTTGGGAGTTTTTTATCAGTACCGCCATTCTGTGTCCTTTCGGGATATTCTATGCGCTGGTGGAAAATGCCTATGAGGATCGTTATGAAGCTCTTCTGGATAGCGTGGAGGTCTTTGAGCGTCAGTTCGCACTCGTCGAGCTGGCCGTCGAGGAATATCTTTTCTATGATCTGCTGCACATGGTTCTCTATCCTTTTCGGCGTAGGCTCCTCAAGGACCCGGGATGATGCCTCGACAGCGTCGGCCAGCATGATGATGCCCGCTTCCTTTGTCTGGGGTTTCGGGCCGGGATACCGAAAATCCTTCTCCTCGATCACATGGAGCAACGGGTCTTCCAGGTCCTTGGCCTTACTGTAAAAATAGCTCACGATAGTCGTTCCGTGGTGTTCCTTTATGATCCGCGTCAGCCTGCTTCCTATCCTGTATTCACCGGCAAGCTCCACTCCCTCCTTTACATGGGAGAGAATAATGAGGGCGCTCATGTTCGGGGTCAGGCCCTTGTGAGCATCTTCCGAGCCGACCCTGTTCTCGATGTAGTAATGGGGCATCTTCAGCTTGCCAATATCGTGGTAGTAAGCGGCAACCCTTGTCAGGAGCGGGTGGGCACCGATGCTTTCCGCCGCCGCCTTTGACAGGCTGCCCACAACGATGCTGTGATGATATGTCCCGGGGGCATTGAGCATCATGTCTCCGAGCAGCGGATGTTCAAGGTTTGCCAATTCCAGGAGCTTGATGTCAGTCGTGTAATCAAAAACGCTCTCTATGACCGGCAGCAGGCCGAGGGCGATAAAACTGCCGGCAATGCCGTTGACCAGGACGAAGCCGATCTTGAGGGGAACATTGCTTCCCCATGTATTACCCGTGAAGATATCGCCTGCAAGCACAAAAAGGGCCATCAGGAATGCCGTGTATAAACCCGCCCTCAGAATGGTATTGCGGTTTTCGCACTTGCCCGCGAAAAAAGCGCCCAGGATGGAGCCGACAAAACTGTAGAGGAACACGTGGAGACTGTTCTCGAAAGAGAATGCCAGGGCGGCGGCGTAAAATATCGAAAAGATAATGGCGATCTCTGAAAAAAGAACGATCCGCACCACCATGGCAAAAAGAAAGACAGGTATGATATAGACCAGTTCGCCAAGGTGGCCCGGAGCATAGTATTCAAAGATCAGGTGAAAGACCTTGACGAAAAGGATGCACAGTACTGTGAAGGCACTGCAAAAAACAAGGTCCTTGCAGGAAAGGAAAAACTTTTTTATGTTCCTCTCGGCATATTCATAGAGTATAGCGATGAGGAAGAAAAGAAGGAGGAAAACGGCGATGAATTTCTTTATCGCAAACGTCTCCCGCCTCTCCAGGGTATTGTAGACGGCAAGCTTCGACAGGTGGTCTTCAGTAATGCGCTCGCCTTCACGCACTACGACCTCCCCCTTCTTGACCGTCGTTTCCGTGCCGGGTACGGCGAAAAGGACGGGAGCCCTTATGTTTTCCCTGGCGATATCGCCAAGCTGGTACTCAGCGGAGAAAAACGGGTTTTTGAGGCTTACTATGGCGGAAAGACTTACGGCAAGGCAGAAAAGAACGAGCAACTTCCCGTACTGGATTTGCGAGGGAGGTTTATCCTTTCCGTTCTGCATTTTTTGACTCCTCCAGTTCCAACCGGCGCGCCTCGTAGGCCTTGATTATCTTCTGCACAAGCGGGTGGCGCACAACGTCTTTTTCAGTAAAGTATACAAACTTAATGCCCTTTACGCTTTTCAGGATACCCCTTACCTCGACAAGACCGCTCGTTTTCTTATCGGCAAGATCTATCTGGGTGATATCCCCGGTAATGACCGTCCTGGACGAAAACCCGAGCCTGGTAAGGAACATTTTCATCTGCTCGGAGGCGGTGTTCTGGGCCTCATCGAGGATAACGAAGGCATCGTTGAGCGTTCTGCCCCGCATGAATGCCAGCGGCGCAATCTCTATGACGCCCCTTTCGATGAGCCGGGTCGCCCTGTCCATGTCCACCATGTCGTACAGCGCGTCATAAAGGGGCCTCAGGTAAGGATTGACCTTCTCATACATCGTGCCCGGCAGGTACCCCAGCTTCTCCCCTGCCTCGATAGCGGGCCGCGTGAGGATGATCCGCGACACCTCCCTCTTGTAATAGGCTGAAAGCGCCATCGCCATGGCAAGATATGTCTTGCCTGTACCCGCTGGGCCGATGCCGATGACGACATCGTATTTCTTCATGGCATTGACGTACTGCTTCTGATTGGGGCTCTTGGGCGTTATAAGTTTTTTAGAGCCTGCGATGTATATCTGGTCCTTCTCGATGTCTTCGGCGCCCTGCTGTGCGTGAACGATAAGTCTGACGGCATGGTCTATATCGGAGGCACCCACGGGAAAACCTTTCTTGACGATACCGTGGAGTTCATTTATGACCTTTCCCGTGTCCTCAATATCTTTTTTACCGCCGATAAGGGTAAGGTGGTTGCCCCGTATACTCGCCTTTATATTGAAGTACTTTTTCAGGTATTTGATGTTTTCTTCCCGCGGCCCGAAGAGGTTCCTGGCCACGTTTATATCATCGAAGGACAGTCGTAAAAATCCTTCCTCGGTCTTCTCGTCCAACAATCCTCTCTTTCCCCTTGTTTTGATACCCTAATATATACCATAAAACAATGATTTGCAAAACAGGTAAGAATTTTCAACGACACGCTTGCAAAGGGGCCTGTTCGATGGTATCGTTTTGGAAAAAAATCCACGAGGGCCCCTTCCGGCCCTCCGAAAGGAAGGCCCCTTGGCAAAGAAAACGCTGTCCTTCAAAGCAGTATTGACAATAGGCGTGATAATAGGCATCGCCGTGATCGTTATCGCCTATATCGCCATACACCTCCAGCAGCGCAAGACCCTTACGGCGTCCATTGAAGGGACCCTCCCGCGTATGGAGGAAAAAGACGGCTGGCAGAGCCTGGCAGCCGATCAGGAAGGCGAACACCACTACATCGTCGAAAAAAGGCCCGACCAGTCCGGCCAGATCGCCAGTGCCTGGGACAGGCTCACCTACTCCAGGGAAGGCAGGAACGCCTACGTGCTCAAGCGACGCAGGAACGGCATGTTCACCACGGGGATGGACACGCTGGCCAACCGGTATATTCTCTATGATTTCAAGTGCGCCGCCGAGCCGAAGCGGTATGCCATCATGAAGGTCTTCGAGGTATCGAAGGACAAAAAGACACTCGACTACGGCAAGGCGGGAAGCCAGAAAGACTGGGAGGACATCCCCGAAGGCACCATGATAGACAAGCTTGCAAAAATTTCCTGCCCGGAAAAGAAACAATAAACACATATATTTGTAACTTGTGAACATTTCGTATAGAATATTGGGTCATGCACACGGTCCTTATCATAGACGATGAACGGGACATTATCGACTCCCTTTCCGGGATACTTGAAGATGAAGGCTTCGCCGTATTGAAGGCAACAGACGGGAAGGAAGGCCTTGCGATCTTCGAGCGTGAAAAGCCTGACGTGGTGCTTCTCGACGTATGGATGCCCGAACTCGATGGCATCCAGGTCCTTAAAAAAATGCGCGGGAAAAGGGATGACGCAAAGGTGATCGTCATTTCCGGCCACGGCACCATATCAACAGCGGTCGAGGCCGTAAAGATGGGCGCCTATGATTTCCTTGAAAAACCCCTTTCCATCGACAAGGTCCTGGAAGTCGTATCGCGCGGCATCGGCGCGGCAGGAAAGCATGACGCCGGCACGTCGGATTTCAGGCTGGAAGTCTCCCCCGGACTCACGATGACCAAGCAGAAGACCATTGGGAAAAGCACCGTAGTTTACGGACTCGGGCTCCATTCAGGCGTAAAGACGGGCATGATCCTCCTGCCCATGCCGGAGAACACGGGCATCATCTTCGAGACCATCCCCGACGGCGAACGCATCCCGGCATATATCGACTATGTCTTTTCCGTTGGTTACGCTTCGTCGGTGAAAGGCAAGAGCAGCGTGGTCCGCACCATAGAGCACCTTCTTTCTGCCTGCCATATGTACGGGGTCACCAACCTCCTTGTAAAGGTAAGCGAAGAGGTCCCGATCTTCGACGGTTCCTCCATCGAGATCTGTAAAAAGATCGACGAGGCGGGCATCGTCGAGCAGGCAGACGGGATCGAGCCCCTTGTCATCACCGAGAAGGTGGAACTTGGCAGCCTGCAGAACGGTAAATACCTTATGGCGGAGCCATGTGATGCCTTCGAGATCGATTATCTCCTTGAGCAGACAAAACCCATCGGAACACAGCAATACCGTTTTCGCGGCGGCCTCAGTGACTACATCGCCGATATCGCGCCAGCCCGGACGTTCGGGTTCCTCAAGGATTTCGAACAGCTCACCAGGATGGGGCTTGGGACAGGGGGAAGGATCAACAATTTCATAATCTTAAGTGAAGATGAGGTCATAAACACAAAGCTTCGCTATGATGACGAGTTCGTCCGCCACAAGGTACTCGACCTCATCGGCGACATCTACCTGTTGAACAGGCCCATCATCGGCAGGATAACCGCCCGCCAGACAGGTCATGTTGAAAACATCGCGCTGGTAAAAGAGCTTAAAAAACGATTCCTCTGAAAAGACTGTTCAAGGTTCCACGGAAAAGAAAAGGGATCTCTGCTGCAAAAGCGACCTGAAACGTGGAACGGTCTTTATCTTTCCACCACATCTTTCACGCCGTCGGCCTTGTAGACGAACTTCGCGTCGCTGACGGGCGCGTTGACCCTGATGTCCGAAAACTCGATCGTGTTGACGTTGCCGGTGAACTCGACGATCTCTATCTTCTTGAGGAGGTTCTTTTTATCCACCCACAGTTTCGCGATGGTGACCGTGGAATCCTTCTTCGGGATGAGCTCAAAATATTCCATTTCACCGGCAATGCTGTGCTCCTTCACCTTGAAAATATCGTCGATACGGGCAATGTCCTCTATGAGGTCGAAGAAGGTGCCGCCCGTCTTTTCCCGGCTCACCTTGTTCTTGATAACGAACGACTTTCCCTCTTCATCCTGCCACATGTACCTGCCGTCATAGAGAAAGGTCTTCCATTTCGGCTTCGTATACTTCCAGAGGAACCCTTTCTGGCGTTTAAAAAAGAAATCGCCCTGAAAGTCCCTCATCTTCTTTATGCCCGAAACGAAGATCTTCTGGCGGAACGACGCCTCCAGCGAGTTCACCCCGGCGTAGGTCTTTTTCAGGGAATCAAAAGGTGACCCTGCCGGTGCGGACGCGGCCTGCTTTTCCTCCTTCGGTTGCGTCTGCTGCGCACTGAGGTCTGAAAGGGGCGCAAGCGATACCATCAGCGCCAGGCAGCCTGCCAGTGCGTAAAACAGCGCGAAACAAGTTTTGTTCTTCACACTCTTTTCCATTGCGATACTCTCCGGAATTGACATTATCGTTTTATCACCTCTCTCGGCTTTACACCGTCGGAAGGGCCGACTATCCCTTCCTTTTCCATGCGCTCTATGATCCTGGCCGCGCGGTTGTAGCCGATCCTGAACCGCCTCTGGACCATGCTGATCGATGCCTCTCCCTTGCCCTCCACAAACTCCACCGCCTCCTGGTACTTTTCGTCGTCGATCGTCTCGCCGCCTTCCTCTTCCTCTTTTTCCTCGAGGATCTCGTGGTGATAGGTGGGAGCACCCTGCTGCCTCAGGAACTCCACGATCCGCTTGATCTCACCCTCGGAGACGTAAGAGCCGTGGAGCCTCTGGAGCCGCCCAATGCCGGGGCTCATGAAAAGCATGTCCCCGTAGCCGAGAAGGCTCTCGGCGCCGTTCGTGTCAAGGATGGTCCGCGAATCGACCTTGGAGAAGACCTTGCACGCGACCCTTGCGGGGAAGTTCGCCTTGATGATACCCGTCAGCACGTCGACGGAAGGCCTCTGGGTCGCAAGGATGAGATGGATGCCCGACGCGCGGGCCATCTGGGCAAGGCGGGCTATGTATTCCTCCACCTCCTTGGGTGAAACCATCATAAGGTCCGCCAGTTCATCGATGACAACGACTATATAGGGTATCGTCTCGCCTTCCTCGCGGACGACCTTGTGGTTGTACTTCTCGATATTGCGCACGCCCTTTTCCGCCATCATGCTATAGCGCCGCTCCATCTCGTCCGTCATCCACCTCAGGGCCGTTTTCGCGTTCTTTGCGTTGGTGACGACGGGGAGCAGCAGGTGGGGGATCCCCTCGTAAAAGGAAAGTTCCAGCATCTTGAGGTCTATCATGAGAAAGCGCACATGCGCGGGAGTGGCCTTGAAAAGGATACTGCAGATCATGCTGTTGAGGGACACGCTCTTGCCCGACCCCGTTGCCCCGGCCACGAGCAGGTGGGGCATCTTCGCCAAATCCGCCACGTGGGATTCGCCGCTTATCGTCTTTCCCAGCACCAGGGTGAGGTATGACTGCGAGGACGAGAACACCTTGGATTCTATGATCTCCCTGATGTAGACCGTTTCCCTCTCCCTGTTGGGTATCTCTATCCCCACCACCGCCTTGCCCGGTATGGGCGCGATGATCCTTATGGAAACAGCTGAAAGGGCCATGGCAAGGTCATCGGCAAGATTGGCTATCTTGCTGACCTTTACCCCGGGGGCAGGTTCAAATTCGTACATGGTGATGACCGGTCCAGGCCTCACCTCCGTCACCTTCCCGTCTATACCGTAATCCTTCAGTTTCTTTTCCAGTATTGAGGCGTTCGCCTGTATGGACTCCTTGTCCACCCTGGTTTCCTTTTTCTCGATCCTGTCGAGAAGGGAAGGGTCCGGCAGCTTGTAGGGGCCAATCTCCTTGAAGAATTCAAATGATTCCTGCACGGCCGCCTTTTTCTCTTCGACCTTCGCGGGCGGCTCCTCCTTCTTCTCCTGCGTGACCTTGATCTCACGGCGGCGCTCGGCTTTTTTCCTCCTGACCATACGCTCCTCGATGACCGTGAGGATCGGTGCCTGGACTATCAGGAACGCCGAAATGAGCAAAAGTACGAGGGAAACAAGGATGGTCCCGAAGTTGCCGAAAAAGTTCATCAGCGCCTTTTCGAGCAGCGCCCCCATTAAGCCGGAAAATTCAACGGGAACACCGCGAATGTGGACCTTCCCGACGAGCACCTGGAAAAACACCGCCAGCGACAGGAAGAAAAGTACAAGCCCCGAGGAAAAGACGATGATGCTGGGAGGGTCCTTCTTCCTCACGTAAAAAATGCCGAAGACCAGCGAAAAGAAAACGAGGAGATAGCTCATGAGGCCGAAAAACTGGATGAAAAGATCGGAAAGGTACGAGCCCGCCTTTCCGCAGAGGTTATGCACTTTCCCGTCCGTGACGGTGTGGAACGAAGGGTCGAGGGGATGATAGGTTACGAGGCTGACGAAAAGGAAGAGGAACACCCCGATGAGGGCAACCCCGAGCATCTCTTTTTTCAATTCCTTCGACAATTCAGCCGGACCTCCACCGTTCTGGCAACGGCCGTCAACGGCCCCGGCCCGTGCCGAGACCCTCTCCTTTTGCCATGAGCCCTTCGATGCGGCGCCTCACATCGTCCATGACCCCGGTCTTTTTAGACCGGTCCATTCCTTCAAGGATTACAGGCTCCCCCACGTGAATGTATATTACCCCTTTTCTCCGGGGAATGAAACTTCCTTTTGGCTGGAGGGAGCTCGAACCATATATCCCCACGGGTACTACGGGCACCATCGCCCGAAGCGCGAGGGTAAAACCCCCTTTTTTGAAGGGGAGCAGTTCTCCGTCAGCGCTGCGGGTGCCCTCCGGGAAGATGATAATGTTCATCCCTTCCCTGATCTTGCGCGCCGCTTCTTCGATCGCCTTGAGGGCCTCCCTCGGGTTTTCCCGGTCAATACTTATGTAGCCCGCTTTTCTGAGCGCCCATCCGAACAGGGGTATGCGAAAGAGCTGCCTTTTGGCGATCCACTTGAAAGACAGGGGCAGTCCCGTCATAAGCGCGTATATATCGAGGGCGCTCTGGTGGTTGCACATAAAAACATAAGGAGGGGAACCGAGTCTCTCAAGGCCTTCCATGCGGGCATCTATGCCGGCTAGGGACAGGTGAAGCTTTGCCCAGAAACGGCCGATGCGATGAATGGTCTCCTCCCTCTTGTCGAAGAGGGCCACGAAAAGTGCAAACGTGGAGAGGATGATCGTCGAAAGGACATAGTTCACCAAAACAACTGCCCTTCTCATCACGCGAGACCCTCAAGGGCTTCAAGGATCCCTTCGACCTCTTCCCTGATCCCTTTGTCAAGGTCGAAAGGTGAAACGCCAAGCTTGTCGGCTTCGATGACCTTTTCGTTGTATGAAATGAAACCGAGAAAGGGGAGATCGTTCAGATTGTCACGGACAAGGGCTTCATCTTCTTTACCGGCGATCTTGTTCCCCACGACATACACCTTTTTTATGCCTATGTCATCGGCAAGCCTGCGCACCTGGCGAGCGGTCTGGAAACTCCTGCGCCCAGGCTCCACGACGACGACAAGGGCGTCTATGTGCTCGGTGGTACCTCGCCCCATGTGCTCGAGACCGGCCTCAAGATCGACTATGACGTAGTCGTCCCGCTCTATCATGACATGGGAGAGAAGGCTCCTCAGGAGTGCGTTCTCCGCGCAGAAACAACCTCCGCCGCCACGGGGTATGTTCCCCAGGACGATGAGCTTCACCCCGTCCTTTTGAAGAGAAAAGCGCTCAGGGATATCATCGACGCGGGGGTTCAATTGAAAAAAAGCCCCGTACTGCCCTTTTTTCGCGCCCGTCCTTTCGGCGATGAACTCTTCCATTTCTGCAAGGGGTTTTACCTTCGTCAGGGTGCCGTCGTCAATCCCGAGAGCGCTCGCGAGGTTCGAGTCGGGGTCGGCGTCGATGGCTATCACTTTTTTGCCCCGGCCGCCGAGAATTCTCGCCATCACCCCGGCAAGGGTCGTCTTTCCCGCCCCGCCTTTTCCGGAAACAGCTATCTTCATTGTATCCTTGTCCTTATATCCATCGGTGACACACTATCATCCTTTACAAAGCATTGTCAATGCAGAGTGAGGAGGCACGCGGGGTGAGGCTACAATCCGTTGTCCGCGCCGCCGGAGATGTGCTCGACAAGCAGTTCTTTTTCTTCCGGCGTGGCGATTATGATCATGCTCATTTTCCCCTCGACGATAGTGTCCGGATAGGGATTGTATATCCACTCCCCGCTGGTCTTCCGCGCCGATATGACCATGAGGTTGCCTATGGCTTTAAAATCGATATCTTTTATCGGCCTGCCGATATAGGGCGATCCGGGGGGAACGTGAACCTCTTCCACCCGCATCGGCGAATACTTGTCGCGCAGCATCATATCAAGGAAGGAGGTAACATGGGGACGTATCATTTCTGACGCCATCCTCAAACCGCCGATGAAGTTGAGAGCGACCACGTTGTCGGCGCCGGCCCTTTTTATCTTGTCGATGTTCTTCGTGTCGTTGCACCGTGAAACGATCCTCAGGGAGGGATTGAGCTGTCTCGCGGTAAGTGAGATAACAATGTTGTCGTTGTCGGAATCGGTCGTTGCGAAGAGGCCCTTCGCATGCTCTATCATGGCCTTCCAGAGCACCTCGTTCTCCGTGGCGTCACCAACTATAAGGTCCGCGTCTATGTTGTTGGCCCTGAAAACATCGAGCTTGCCTTCGTCGTTGTCGATGGCCACAAGCGGCCACTTCGTGAGAAACAGTTCGTGCACCACATAGAGGCCCACCATGCCGATGCCGCACACGATAAAGTGGTCTTTCATCTTCGCGATCCGTTTCTCCATTTTCCTCCTCCTGAAAACCTTTTTCAATTCCCCTTCGATGATGTAGGCCGCAAGCGTCGTGAAGATATAGGCGATGGTGCCGGCCCCGATAAAGACGTAAATGATCGTGAAGAGTTTTCCCAGCGGTTTGTTGTCGAGACCGATGACATCACCGTACCCGACGGTGGTGATGGTGATCGTCGTCATGTACAGGGCATCGAGAAAGCTTTTCTCTGAACCGCCGATGATCTTGAACCCCGCTGTCCCTATGAAGATGACGGCAACAACGATAAGCAGGATATTGCGGAGCTTCTTCGGTATGAACTTTAAAAACATGGCACATTATAGCACGGACATTAATGAATAGGAAACAGAGATCACGAGAGTTCGCAGCGGGGACCATGCAAGCGAGTTATGTTGTTTCTTTTGACGTTCAAGCTGTTCGAGCAGTTCAAGCAGTCTTTTCATATTTCCTTGCATCTATTGACTACCGGGCACATCTGTCTTATTTTTTCTTAGAAAATTTTCGCACCAGTCAAAAAACAAGATATTCGAGGTGACCGATATGACAACTGAACGGATGGAATTCAAGACCGAGGTCAAGGAGCTTCTCGACCTTATGATCCATTCATTGTATTCACACAAGGAGGTTTTTTTAAGAGAGCTCATCTCCAACGCATCCGACGCGATCGACAGGGCACGCTACGAATCGCTTACCAACGGCGATGTGCTGGAGGGAGACGGCGGCTGGAAGATTAAAATAATCCCGGATAAGGAGGCGGGGACCCTCACGATCAGCGATAACGGCATCGGTATGAACCATGATGAGATCATCGAGTCCCTGGGAACCATTGCCCATTCCGGAACGAAGGAGTTCCTTGCCGCCCTTCAGAAACAGGAAGTAAAAGACAACCCGGAGCTTATCGGACAGTTCGGCGTGGGTTTCTATTCCTCTTTCATGGTAGCAGACAGGATCACCGTCCTCTCCCGCCGGGCCGGTTCAAAAGACAAAAAAGGGGTCAAATGGGAGTCCGCAGGGGATGGCACCTTCACCGTCGAAGAGACCGAAAAGGAAACAAAGGGGACCGATGTCATCCTCCACCTCCGTGACGATGAGAAACAATATCTTGGTCAGTGGGAGATCCGCAGCGTCGTCAAGAAGTATTCAGACTTTATCGAACATCCCATCGTCATGGATGTCGAAAAGGAGGTCGACAGCGAACTGAAAAAGGGCGAAAAGGTCAAGGTCCGCGAGGAGGAAACCCTGAACTCCATGAAGGCCCTCTGGCTCAAGGACCGCTCCGAGGTGACACAGGAGGAGTACAACGACTTCTACAAACACATTTCCCACGATTTCCATCCTCCGGCAAAGGTCGTTCATTACCGTGCGGAGGGCACGTCGGAATTCGCGTCGCTCCTTTTCATCCCGTCCCTGGCCCCCGCTAACATGCTTTACAAGGACTTCAAGTACGGCCCCATGCTCTACGTGAAGAGGGTCCGGATCATGGACCATTGCGAAGACCTCATGCCGCAGTACCTGCGCTTCGTGCGGGGCGTCGTCGATTCCTCAGACCTGCCTCTTAATGTCTCAAGGGAGATCCTCCAGAATAATCGCCAGGTGGACATCATAAAAAACTCCGTCACCAGGAAGGTCCTCGATACCTTTGAAGAGATGAAAGAAAAAGAGTACGACGACTACCTGAAGATCTACGGGGAATTCGGCCGGGTCCTGAAAGAAGGCATCCACTTCGACCTGACCAGGAGGGAAGTCATCGCCGATCTCCTCCTCTTTTCTTCAACGAGATCGGAGGGAGGCAAACTGCGCACCCTCAAGGACTACGTCGACGGCATGAAGGAAGGCCAGGAGGAGATCTACTACATTGTCGGCTCGTCCCTTTCGGACGCCTCCAATTCCCCCTATCTCGAGGCCTTCAGGAAAAAGGATTACGAAGTCCTCATCATGACCGATGATATCGACGATTTCATATTCAGCGGTTTTGAATATAAAGGCAAGAGAATGCAGTCCATAACCAGAGGAGATGTATCCCTCGACAAAGACGGGGCCGCTGAAAAAGAGGAAGCAAAAAAGAAATATTCCAAACTCATCGACCTTATCAAAGAAACTCTCTCCGACGAGGTGAAAGACGTGAGGTTGTCAGGGAGGCTCACCGATACGGTATGCTGTCTCGTTGCCGACGAGGGCGACCTTGATCCCACCATGGAGCGCCTGCTCAAATCCATGGGGCAGGAAATTCCGCCCATCAAGCGCATCCTGGAGATAAACCCGGACCATCCGCTCTTTGCCGCCATGAACGGCATTTTCGAAAAGGATGAAACGGGCTCGCAGCTCAAGGATTACATACAACTCCTCTATGATCAGGCGCTGGTCCTTGAAGGGTCGAAACCGAAAGACCCTTCGTCCTTTTCGAAGGCGATAGCGAAGCTGATGGTGGAGAATGCAGAGGGAGCAAGGTGATGGGTGATGGGTGATGGGAAAGACAGTTTCAACCGCTTGAGCTGTTTCAACCGTTTCAACAGGAAAAACTAAAAAAGGGCTTACATAAAGTTTTTATACTTTACGGTTTCACGCGCTTTACGCTTTACAGTCTGTCTAACGATTGGAACGGCTGGAATTGTTGAAACGGCTGAAATGGTTTTCCTATCACCTATGACCTATTACCCAATTACCTGTCTTTATTCGAAAAATTCCATAAATTTTTCTTTGAAGCCTTTGCGCGGTTTCGGTGAGGAGTCCTTGAACTCCCCTGCCAGCTCTTCTATCAGGTCTTTCTGCCGCTCAGTCAGGTCAGAAGGAATGACTATGTTCAGGTATATGAGCTGATCGCCCCTCCCGTAACCGTTGGATTTGTTGACCCCGAGGCCCTTGAGCCTGAATACTCTCCCCTGCTGGGTCCCCGGCGGTATCTTCAGGGCCGATTCGCCCTCGATCGTGGGTACCGTGATCTCTCCCCCCAGACACAAAAGTGTGAAACCGACGTCGACCTGGACGATTATGTCGTCGCCGGCGCGTTCGAATATGGCATGTTCTTTTACCTGCAGCACAATAAAGAGATCGCCGGGCACGGTGTCCCCGAGCTGCTGCATCCCTTCACCCCTGAGCTTGAGGCGGGTGTTGTTGTCCACGCCGGGCGGTATCTTGACCTTCAGTTTCTTCTTTGTCCTTACGCTCCCCTTCCCCTTGCAGTGTTTGCAGGGATGCTTGATCACGCGGCCTTCGCCGCCGCAGTACTCGCAGGTCCTGTTGATGGTAAAGAAGCCGTGGCTCTGCCGGACCTGACCGTGGCCGCCGCAGTGCTTGCACACCACCGGCTCATGGCCCGGTTCGGTCCGTGAACCATTGCAGACGCTGCACCGCTCTTCCTTCGGTATCTCGATCTCTTTCTCTCCGCCGAAGACGGCCTCTTCAAACTCTATGGTCAGATGATACCTGAGGTCATCACCCTTCCGCTGGCGGGGCCTCTGATTCCCGAAAAAATCACTGAAGAGGTCATTAAAAACAGTATCGAAATTGCCCTGGAAACCGAAGTCGAAGACGGAACCAGCGTCACCCGCGGTCCCGAACCTTTCATAATGGTGCCTCTTCTGGGGATCGCCCAGGACCTCATAGGCCTCATTGATCTCTTTGAACATCTCCTCGGCCTGACGGTCACCGGGATTGCGGTCGGGATGGTACTGAAGGGCAAGCTTGCGGTATGCCTTCTTTATTTCCTCATCGGTGGCCCCTCTGGAAACATTGAGGACCTCGTAGTAATCCACTTGCCTGCCTCTCATGATATGCCTTTCTTTCTTTTACTGGATTTCGGGCTTCTTTGAGACCCCCACCCGGGAGGGCCTTATGAGCCTGTCGTTCAGAATATACCCCTTCTGGATCTCGGCAACGACCGTGTCCGCATCCATATCACCGCGTTCTTCCTGGTAAAGCGCCTCGTGGAAATTGGGGTCGAATCTCTGTCCGATGGCATCGATGGGTGTTGCGCCTGACTTTTTCAGGACCTTAAGAAACTCGTTGAGCGTGATCCTGACACCTTCATGGATGCTTTTGTGATCATCCGTCGATTCAGAATGTGCGAGCGCCCTTTCGAGGTTGTCGACTACAGGCAGAAGGTCCTTTACGATCTCCTCGTTGGCGTACCTCAGTGTGTCCAGTTTCTCTTTCGCCTTGAGCTTCTTGAAATTCTCGAAATCGGCCTGAAGGTAAAGAATTCTATCCTGCAGCGACTTTACCTCTTCTTCCTTCCGAACCAGTTCTTTTTTCAGTTCCTCCGCGGCGTCTTCCTTCTTTTTCTTTTTTTTGTGTTCTTCGTGCTTGTATCCGTGCTCTTTCTGTCCGTCAGCATCATCATGCTTTTCCATGTCTTCTTCGATGAGCCGGCTTTTATCCTTTTCTTCCATTTATACCCTCACATTATTCTGAATAGGTCTGTGACAGCCCTGGCGGCATAATCGACTATGGGAATGAGCCGGGAGTAGTCCATCCTCATGGGCCCGAGAATACCCAGCAGGCCATAGCTGTCCTCTCCGATGCGGTATGCGGAGGTGATGATGCTCATGCCCTCCATTCCCCTCATGTCGCTTTCGTTGCCTATGATGACATGGATGCCCTCCTCCCTGAGATACTGGTCGAGGAGCTTTACCAGCCTGTCCTTGTTCTCCAGCGCCTTGAAGAGGTCCTTGAGTTTTTCAACATCGGAGAATTCGGGAGAACCGATGATCTTTGATGCCCCCTCGATGTGCACCTCCCTCTTTTCCTCTTCGCCCACGAGAAGGTCGAGCGTGTCCTGTATTTTTTTATAGAGCCTGTTGAAATCCTCCCTGTCCTTCCTTATATCCTTGAGAATGTTCTCCTTGAGAGCGTAGAAGGGCATGCCGGAGAACCTCTCGTTCATATAGTGCTTCATCTCGTCAAGTACACCCTGCGGGAGATCTTCGATGGTGTCGACAAACCGCCTGTGAACCATGCCCGACGTGGTAACAAAGACAATAAGGATGGTGTTCCGGAACAACCTGACAAATTCCACTTCCTTGAAGAGCATTGTATCGACCCTGGGCTCGACGACAATGCTCGCACACCGGCAGATCGCCGCAAGGACCCTGGAGGCATCGGCCATCACTTCTTCAGTGTAGACATAACGGGGGCGGCTGAGCATTTCCAGGGCCTTGAGGTCCCTCTTGCCCGGGACCCCCGATGAAGGAAGACCGTTCACATAATAACGGAAAGCCCTGGGAGTGGGAAGGCGCCCCGCAACAGCATGAGGTTTGTAAAGAAAGCCGAGTTCCTCGAGATCGCTCATGATGTTCCTGATCGTGGCGGAACTGAGTCTCTTTTTCATTGCCCTGGAGATCGTTGTGGAACCGACGGGCTCCGCGGAAACAATGTAACTCTCCAGGATGAGTTCGAGTACCGACCGCTGCCGGTCGTTGAGAATTTCATTTAACCCTTTCATAGCGATACAATAAATTAATTATCCGGGCCGTCTTTGTCAAGAAAAGTACGTCTGCGCCCATTGACTCACAGGATGTTACGGCATATCCTTAAAGATGTGCCTTTCATTTCTGTTGATCCATGAAAAAGGGAGGTCGTTATGACAATCTTCATGGTTAAAACACTCATATCGATCGTGTTTTTGGTCCTTGCCCTTTTCGGCGCCTTCACAATGTTTGAAACTCTGGGAAGGAGCGAAAAACGTTTTGATACGGACAGGCTCAAAAAGGCGCACCGCATAAACGGTATCCTGTTTTTCGCCGTTTTCCTCGTCCTCGCAGGCCTGGGCATGGCCTATATCGCCCGCACCGGAGCGGAACTCTCCCCCCGGGCGACATTCCATGTCATGCTGGCACATTCCGTCCTCTTCCTTTTTCTTCTCAAACTCGCTATAGTCAAGGCTTACCGGCAGTTTTACGGCAAAGTAGCGGCCATAGGGATCACCGTCGTCCTCCTGGCCCTTGGAACCGTTGCCTCATCCACGGGGTACTATATCCTGTCGGGAGGCCTCACCCCAAAAAGTCCACGGGCGGCTGCAGATGCATCCGGAACCCCGGAGACATCAAAACAAGGCCTTTCAGCCGACACTGTCGGCGTTCAGAAAGGCAAGGATCTCTACGGGTCGAAATGCCTTTCCTGCCACGATATAGAGAGCGCCTCGGCAACCGGCAGCCCCGGCCTCAAGGGCGTCATGAAGTTAAAAGCGCTCCCTTCGAGCGGTCGGCCTGCTACCGCTGATAACATCGCTCTCCAGCTCAAGAAGCCTTATAAAAAAATGCCGGCCTTCCCCGAGCTCACCGAGGAGGAGGTGACAAACCTTGTGGCATATATGAAAACATTGTGAAGGGAATGATCAATACCCAGCTTACGGTATTGGAACTATACGGTTATTTCGAAGGTGGTGGGATGCCAGTTCCGGTAAGACCCGGCCTGCTCATATCTTTTCATGGCGCTCTGGTTCACATGCAGTCCGTAGGGGCCGATGCTCCTTTCTTCCTGTACGATCTTGCTGTCGGTGATGGCAACCCCTTCCGCCTTATAAGCGGCAATGTCTGAGGAAACCTTTTTCCCGGTCTCGCGGCCCTTTTCTTCTATCTCGACGCGGTTCCTGGTGAGAGAGATGTGGAACTGAAGGAGGTCCTGCCGTATCTCGGTCCTGCTGCTGTTTTCCAAAGATATGTCAACGCTGTCGCGATCAAAGGGGATAAAGGGGACAATTTGTTTTTTTCTATTGTCCCGCCCCTCGTCACTGCCTGTGCCCGCACTCCTGCCGATCTGCAGACTGGCAGGCAGGGGCCTACGCGCCCGGGCGTTCTCAATTAGAATACTGTTTAGATCCATCCGTTTATCTTTCGCAACACTATAACATGTTACATCTTTCACTTCGAGAAAAAAATTCACCGTACGGGCTGTTCGGGCCATATTTTCATTTCGTCCTTCTTCCTTGACATTCCCGTCCCCATGCAGTATTGATTTCGTACATGAAAGCCGACAGTGAAAATCGGGACGTTCCATGACACCGGAGAAGGATGTTTCCCGCTTCTTTGTGCTCCGGGGGCAGAAAGTGCTCGTCGATACTTCCACGCAGCCACCCTGTATTCCATTGGAGGGCGCGGCAAAGGGTCTCGAACCGCACCTTGCGGACAGCTACGGACTTGGTTCCCGAAAGGGCGTTTCATGTCACGCATTTTCAGTACCCAAAGGGACCGATCCTCCCCCGGGGATGGAGTTCCTCGGCCTCAGGCAGCTCTTCGGACTTTTGAGCGAGGACGAATATGCCATGGCAGTGCGGGCCATGGGAATTTTGAACTGGGACAGGACCCACCAATTTTGCAGCAACTGCGGGTCAAAGGCGGGCAGGCATCCATCCATCCTGGCCAAGCAATGTGATGTGTGCGGTTTCACCATGTTCCCCAGGATATCTCCTGCGGTGATCGTCCTTGTCGAGCGTGACGACAGGGTGCTGCTGGCCCGCGCGAGCAGGTTTGCCGAAAACATCTACAGCGTCCTCGCTGGTTTTGTCGAGCCCGGCGAGACCCTTGAAGATGTCGTACGAAGAGAGATCAGGGAAGAGGTCGGCATAGAGGTCAAGGACATACGTTACTTCGGCAGCCAGCCGTGGCCCTATCCCGATTCCCTCATGATCGCCTTCACCGCCGCGTGGGCTGCCGGTGATATCGCCGTCGACAACGAAGAGATCGTCGATGCGAAGTGGTTCACCGCCGGTGATCTGCCGAGGATACCCGACAGGGTAAGCATAGCCCGGTCGCTCATAGACTGGTTCATCGAAAAACACCGAAGGGGGACATAATTGAAGGCGATAGTCTTCGACGGCCGCCGCCTGAGGCTTGCTGATGATCTGCAAAAACCTGCAGCGGTACATGGCGAAGCCCTGATCAGGGTCACCATGGCGGGCATCTGCAACACAGACATGGAGATAATGAAGGGCTACCTGGGGTTCCAGGGGATCATCGGCCACGAGTTCACCGGCATCGTGGAGGCGATTGACGGCAGATCAAAAAAACTCCTCGGGAAACGGGTTGTCGGCGAGATAAACTGCGGCTGCCGGCATTGCGGCCTGTGTCTCGAAGGCCTCGAAAAACACTGCCCCGACAGGACAACCCTCGGCATACTGGGAAGGGACGGAGCATTCGCGCAGTACACGACGCTTCCCGTCGGGAACCTCCATGAAATCCCGGACAACCTCACCGATGAAGAGGCTGTTTTCACAGAACCGCTCGCTGCGGCCTTCGAGATACTGGAGCAAATCAGGATAAAGTCCACCGATAAGGTCCTTGTCCTCGGTGACGGCAAGCTCGGTATACTCTGTGCCCTGACCCTGAGACTAACCGGTGCGGACCTGACCCTGGCCGGGAAACACCCCTGGAAGCTGAGCGTTGCACGTGAGCAGGGAGTGCCCGTGGTACTGGCAAAGGACCTCCTCCCGGCGGGCAATAAATACGATGTCGTCGTGGAGGCAACGGGCAGCGCCGATGCCTTCGAGACCGCCATGAAACTCACAAGGCCCCGCGGGACGATCGTCCTGAAGAGCACCGTGGCGCATGGCGCCCCTGTCAACCTTGCCCCTCTCGTCATTGACGAGATGACCGTCGTCGGCTCCCGCTGCGGGCCCTTCAAGCCGGCCCTCAATGCCCTCGCGAAGGGCCTCATCAACGTAAAGCCCCTTATCTCCGCAGTCTTCCCTTTCGAAGAGGCAAAAAAGGCCTTTACCCGGGCGAAGATGCGCAACGTCCTCAAGGTCCTCCTGGACCCGGGAAAATAACGGCCCCGTCGCTTGTTTTTTATGCATTGCTATTCTTCCTAAAATATGAAAAAGTAGAAATCATTTGCCCATGAAAGGCATGGAACGGTTCAATATTGAACGAGGAGGTCGCATTAATGAACGTGCTCAATGTCCCCGTGACCAGGTATACCGATCACGGCTCCACCGTTGAAGGCGAACAGCTGGCAATGGAAGAACCTCTGGAGATACACATCGACGGAGAGCGTTTTTACATGACCATGCGCCTTCCCGGTGAAGAGATACCGCTTGCCGTGGGCCTCTGTTTCACCGAAGGGATCATCGGCTCAGTGGACGATCTGGCCGGCGCAAGTTATTGCGGCGACCTGTCCGCGAACAAGATCGACATCCGTTTGAACGACAAGGAGAAAAGGGAGGCAGCGCTTGCACAGAAACGCAGGCGGTCCGTGGCGTATTCAAGCTGCGGCATCTGCGGTTCGGACATGGTCGAAGACCTGGCCTGTTCTATAAATAAAATCGAGATAAAGACAACAATGGAGTTTTCAATGCTTTCCCGGATGCAGCAGGCCCTTGTTGAAAAGCAGGACGTCCATCGCGCCACGAGAGGGACACACGCGGCGGGGATATTTGACGCGAAAGGCGGTCTTTTGTCTTTCGCCGAGGATGTGGGCAGACACAACGCCCTCGATAAGGCCATCGGGAAACTGGTCCTTGAACGAAGGGTCGGTGAAGCGGCAGTTGTTCAGCTGAGTTCGCGGCTCAGTTACGAAATGGTCATGAAATCTGTCAGGCTCGGTGCGGAGATACTCGTCGGGGTTTCGGCTGCCACGTCCCTTGCCGTTGAAGTGGGGAGAAGAATGGGTCTCACCCTTGTGGGATCCCTGAGGAACAACAGGGGGAACGTCTTTACACATCCGGAGCGGCTCGTCACCCGGCCCTGAACCGGGGCAAAGATCTGTCCACGCGGACCGTCACGGTGAAAGATGGTGAAAATAAAACGTGCGCCCTCCATATCGATGCGGCTGAAAGACATGCTCTATGTCTCTTACCTGCTGCCGCAGGAACGCATCGCCGGCCTGCTGCCCCGGGGATTGAGGCCGGCGCCGGCAGGGGAAGGAAAGGCATTTCTCTCCCTTGTCATCTTCAAGGGGAACACGGAGAAAGCGTTCCACATCCCGGCGCCGCCCATTCCCTTCGACCAGGTTAATATAAGGACCTATGTTATTGACCCGCACAACGGGGAGGTGGCTGTTTATTTCATACGATGTGGCATAAATGGCCGGTTCATCACCTTCATGTATAAAACGCTCTCGGGTATGCCCGTTGAACACTGCCCTTTCGAGATCACCGCGGAAACGGGCGAAGAAGGGGAATACGGCAGTTACCGCGTGGAAGGAAACTGGCATGGGCGCTTCTCGATAGCCGCCGCACAGACCGCCGCGGCCCTGACCGGCCTTGATCCCTTTCCGGGCGTCGACGAGGCACTGCTTTACCTCATGGACCCCCTTTCGGGTTTCTATCCGGCATGGGGAGGCCTCAAGCGCCTCGAAATATTTCACGAACCGTTGAAGCCAAGGGTCTGCCGGGCTGTCCGCGCCAGTTTCCCCTATCTTGAAAACCTGGGGGTCCTCAGCGCCGGCGAGATCGAGAAACCCCACAACCTCCTTCTTGTCCCGCACACACCCTTCGAGATATTCCTGCCGCCAAAAAAGGAACGATGAGGTTTAATCAAGTTCCAGGCTGACCCTGGTGATGCCGTCGGGAAGCACGGTTGGCTTGAATCCCATTTTCCTGCTCAGACCAAGCATTTTCGTATTCTCCGAGAGCACTATCCCATAGATCTCTCGCAGGCCCTTGTCCTGGGCAACCCCGATGACAGTGTCAAGGAGCTTTTCCCCGAGGCCCTGCTTCTGGAAATCGTCGGAAACAAGGAGGGCGAACTGGCCGTTTCCCGTATCAGGCTCGACTATGATCCGCCCGCCGCCGATGATCCTTTTTTTATCGCCTTCCCTCAGTTCGACGGCAATGGCGATCTCCCTGTCGTAATCGGTGTTGCAGAAATTCATAAGCATCCTGTGGTCGATCTCCATTATCACAAAAAACCTCAGCCGCAGCGTTTCTTCTGACAGGGTGGACATCATCTCCTTCACCATGGGCGCATCTTCGGCCCTGATGGGCCTGAGCAGAACGTCCCTGCCGTCGCGTATCTTCCATTGCCTGATATACCGCGACGGATAAGGCATAATGGAAAGCTGCGGATACTGGCCGATACCTTTTTGATAGCCGCCATCGATCCTGATCGCCGTTTCCTTCGCATACACTCCGTCGTCGCGCATCACGGCGGCCTCGATCTCTATCTCGCTGACCTCCGGAAAATCTGCAATGAGGTTGGAAAACCTTACAAGCAATTCCTCCATATGCCTCATAGCGGGCCCGCTGTCTGAATGGAACCCAGCATCGTCCATCAGGCGCCTTGCCAGCACCTGGTTCAACGGGGGCAGTCCGACTGCGAAACCGGTCCGGCGGCTGCCTGCAGCGTTCATGGATATGAGCAGGATAACGGTCCCGAAATCGACATCCCTCATTGATCTCAATGCCCATTCATCAACGGGATGTCCGGAGGCTGCCTCCTCCTCTCCGGAAACAGGTCCTTTATAGACGGAAATGCCGTAGTTCTTGAGGAAACCGTAGGCCTCCTTTCCGGCGATAGTTTCCTGACGCTCTTTGGCGGCATTGCGAACGATGGCTTTCAAGTGGTTTGTCAGTTTCATCTCTCCTTCCGGGAGCTCTTCCGGGGTTTCGTTCAGAAGAGCAATATTCCTCCGGTAATCAACCATATACATGTATGCCCTGACAGCGTCTTCCGGGGTTTCGTAAGCGGGTATGCCGGACTCTCTCAAGACCGCTATACCCTCACGCGAGTACTGGCCGCCCATCCAGACGGCAACAAGCGTTTTGGAGACCTTCATGGCCGCTGTCGCCATCTGCCTGGCCAGTTCCCCCGGGTCGCAATGAGAAGAAGGTGCGTACACCACAAGAACACCGTCGACTCCATCGTCCCTCAGGCAAGCATCGACTGCCTCCAGGTATTCTTCGATCACCGCCTCTCCGGACAGATCGACGGGATTGTTCCCGCTGCGGCTGCCATTCATTATCCCTTCAAGCTTTCCAATGCTTTTTTTCGTGAATCGGGCAAGCTGTCCCTTCTGCTCCACGAGGATATCACAGGCGATGACGCCGAGACCGCCCGAATTGGACACAACGGCAAGCCTGGGCCCCCTGGGGAGCGCTCTCGAAACAAGTATCCTGGCTGTATCGAAAAAATCCTCAGTCTCCTTTGCCCTTACCATGCCGACCCGCCTGAAGGCGGCGTCGTAGACCATATCGCTCCCGGTCTCATGAGATGTATGCGAAAAAAGTGCTTCTGTGCTCTGCGGGTACCTGCCTGGTTTTAAAACAACAATGGGTTTGTTCCGCGCGAAACAGCGCGAAGCGCTCAGGAATTTTTTTGCGTCCTTTACGTGTTCCATGTAAAGCATGATGTTCTTTGTAAAATAGTCTTCCTGGAGAAAATCGATGAGATCGGCAAAATCCACATCTATCATGGAGCCAAGAGACGCGAACATGCTGAAACCGATGAGGTTGTCCACACCCCAGTAGAGCATGGCGCTTCCCATGGTACCGCTCTGCGAGATGAAAGCCGTGCTCCCCTTAACTGGGGCCGCCTTGAGGAAGGTGGCATTCAATCCATCGTTGGGCATAATTATGCCGCTGCTGCCCGGCCCTATAAGCCTCATTCCGAATTTTTTCCTTATCCCCAATACCTTTTTTTCAAGCTCTTTCCTCTCTCCCGTATCGTTTCGAGGGCCCGCGGATATGATAATGGCCCCTTCGACCCCTCTTTCGGCGCATTCTCCGGTTACAGGGAGGATCAGTTCATCAGCCACGGAGATCACAGCAAGGTCTATGTGTTCATCGATATCGGAGATCGAAGGGCGGCAATCGAGGCCAAGCACCCGATCTCTGTCCGGGTTTACGGGAAAGATCTTCCTCCCTGCCGACAGGAGCAGGTTGTCCAGTATCGACCTCTCCGTCGATCCTTCCCTGTCATCCGCACCGATAAAGGCAACGGTCTTCGGATCAAGCATTTTTCTCAGATCGCCCATGATAACCCCGCTTTGCTTTTTTACCATTTTCCTGCAATATCAGATATTTTACAAGTGAGAACCGATCGATTGCTGAACACGATTGCCGATTGTTCGACCTCATTGGAAAAGAACATCGTCACGGGCAGGGCCCGGCGGGGTATCGTAAAACATACCCCTCCCTCCTTCCCCCCCCGTGTTTTCAACTGATGGACATTTTTTTCTTTCGGGCATATATTGATTACCATCGTGAAAGTCTTTTTACCGGCTTTTAATGATGTGAATTTCAGACCGTGGCCCTGCCGCGCATATGCAGGGATGAAAGGATGGGGATATGGGGCCTGTTATGATCCGGACTTATGACCTGTGGAAACAGTACGAAGATGAAGGGCATGACGGAATGGCGCTGCGGGGCATCAACCTTGAGATCAAAAAAGGGCAGATCGTCACGCTTTTTGGCAAGAGCGGTTCGGGAAAGACCACGCTTCTCAATCTCATTGCCGGGCTCGATGTGCCTACGAAAGGCCGGGTCGAGATCGACGGCAGGGACATTGAGGCGCTTGGCGAAGCAGGCAGAACACTCCTTCGCCGCAACAAGCTGGGCTTTGTCTTCCAGTTCTTCAATCTCCTGCCGACGCTGACAGCGCTCGAGAACATAATGCTCTCCCTTGAACTGGCGGGAATGAACGACAAACGGCCAGCGCTTGAAGCGCTGGAGCACGTGGGCCTTGCCGGCAAGGAGGGGCGCTTCCCCCATGAACTCTCCGGCGGGGAGCAGCAGCGCGTTGCCATTGCCAGGGCGCTCGTTAAAAAACCTCCCGTCATCCTCGCCGACGAACCGACGGGAAACCTGGACTCCGCCACAGGGACACAGATCCTGGACCTGCTTGTCAAGAGGTGCCGCGACAACGAAGCGACCCTCATCATGGTGAGCCATGCCCTCAACACCTGCGAATACGCCGACAGGGTGCTGCGCATGATCGACGGCAGGATAGTTGAAGAGCGCTCCTGCGAGGACCTCGCCCGTTGAAAGGTGTCGTCCGCTCATTTCTTCGCTACCTGGTCCGCCGAAAGAGCCTGAGCATTCTCCAACTCCTGGGCATCGCCTTCGGTGTTGCGGCGGTGGTGGGCATGACGCTTGCCTCCCGGTCAGCGCTCCAGGGACTCGGCAATGCCGTCGATTTTCTCCGCGGGGGCGCGACACATACCCTGGAACGTCCCGCCGGGCCCATGGAGGAAAGGGTCCTCGCATCTCTCATGGCTGACCCCGCGGTGAAGCACTTCGCGCCTGTCATCGACCGCAAGGTGAGGCTCGAAGGCTGGGAACAGGTCCGCTTCCTCGGCGTAGACCCCTTTCTTGACAGGGATGTCCGCTCCATAACCGCCCGCATAGGTTCCTCAGGGAAAGACAATGTCAGGGAAGAGGCCTTTTCCTCCTTCCTCTTCGACCCCCGGGCGGTCCTCGTAGACGAGAACCTCGCCCGGAACATGAGGCTTTCCCCCGGAAGCACCCTGCAAACATCGCAGGGGCCCTTCCGGGTTGTCCATGTCTTCCCCAACCCCTCCGGCGAACCGCTTGTCATCATCGATATCGGGCACGCCCAGGAACTCTTCCGTATGAAAGGATATATCGACCGGGCCGACCTCGTCGTCACCGACGAAGAAGCATTCCGCGGACGATGGGCAACAGGCTTCAGGCTCGAATCGGGAAGGCAGCACGCCCTTACCCTCTCCGCGCTTCTCGGGGCCTTCAAGCTCAACCTGCAGGCGCTGTCTCTCTTCGCGCTCTTTGTCGGTGTCTTCCTCATCTATAACACCGCCATGTTCGCTGTTGTCAGCAGGCGCAGGGATGCCGGCGTCCTCCTTTCCATCGGCGCATCACGCGGTCAGATCGCCGCTGCCTTTCTCATCGAGGTCCTGATCCTCGGTGCGGCCGGCGGGGTCCTCGGCGGGGTCCTCGGTTTCCTGCTGAGCGGGTTCCTCGTGAAGATCGTCGGCAATACCATCAGCACGCTCTACTTTTTCCTGCGGCCGGAGGCGCTCCCCTGGTCTTTCTGGAACCTCGCGGGCGGCGTCCTCCTCGGCACGGCGGCAAGCATCATAGGCTCCATGCCTTCGCTCATTGAATTGCGCCGTATCCAGCCCGTGCTTGTCCTGCGCGGCAGGACCGCGTCGCGCGGCGCATCGAAAAGGGCCAGGGCGATCGCTGTTTCGGGCGCGTTCTGCCTCGCTGCGGCGGCTGGTCTTTTCAGCCTCTCATTCCTCCATGTCTATGTCGGTTTCGCGGGCGCTTTCGCCTTTCTTCTCGGTTCCAGCCTTTTTGCGGGCTTTATCATCATCCTCTGCACCCCCGCGGCAAAGTACATCTTCTCAAGGGTGATGGGGCTTTCGGGAAAGATCGCCGTCGGCAATATCAGGGAAAATCTCGGCAGGACGTCCGTCGCCGTTGCCGCGTTCATGATCGCCCTTTCCATGTCGATCGGGCTTGGCTCTATGATCGACAGCTTCCGCTCGTCCCTCCTGTGGTGGATGGACAGCCAGCTTCGCGGTGACCTCTACATCTCGACCAAGGGCGACGTGAACGTGCCCGAAGAGCTCTATGAGGAACTCAAGGGCATACGGGGCATCGGCGGCATCGACGTCTTTCGCAGCGTCCCGATGACCTTTCGCGGAAGGCCCGCTTCCATAACGTCCATCGACGCGTCGGTGCTCCAGAGATACGACCGCTTCGGCTGGTTCGAGGGAGGCGGCGAGAACTGGGAGGCGGTAAAGCGCGGGAGCGTTGTCATCTCGGAAAGCTTCTCCCGGCGCTTCAATGTGAAAAAAGGCGACGTGGTCACCATCGAGGGGGCCGACGGCCCCGTGGGTCTTCACGTGACCGGCATTTACTACGACTACGCTTCGGAACACGGCGTTGTCATGATGGACCGGTCAACATACCTCGGACTGTTCCGCGACAGGACCATCAACAGCCTGGGTATTTTTATCGATGAAAGCGGCGCCGATCACGCAAGGATCATCGAAGAGGTGAAACAAAGGGCGCGTTCCTACAACCTTCCCTTTGCGACCCGCGAAGAGTTCCACAAAAGGATACTCCATATCTTCGACAGCACCTTTGCCGTGACGCGGTCGATGCGCATCCTCGCCGTGATCGTGGCTTTTTTCGGCATGGCGGGGGCATTGATGACGCTCTTTGTGGAACGCCGGAAAGAGTTCGGTATTTTTCGGGCCCTCGGTTTCACGACGGGCGACGTGGCCCGTATGACCGTCGCGGAAAGCCTGGGGATGGGGCTCATCAGCTTTTTCATGAGCACCGTCGTGGGAACGGTCTTCGCCGTTATCCTCATAAAGGTCATCAACCTGCAGAGCTTCAACTGGACCATCTTCTATCATTTCTCCGCAGGGCCCTATGCCGTGACGGCCCTGACCGCCCTGGCGGCAAGCCTCGCCGCCGCGGCATACCCCGTCTGGTCGGTCCTGAGAAAATACCCTGTCATGCAGATAAGGGAGGAATGAGAGAGATGAGACCGGGACACCGTTCATCTTTCATAATTGTCGCAATGGCTGCCCTGGCCCTCCTTTGTGCCGCGGCGGCCGCCTCGCCCGGCGGCCTCTGCGCCGAGGAGTGGCGACAGGCGGCGTCGCAGAGGCAATGGTCATTTCCCCGCGACCACGGCAGCCACGGTGAATACAGGACCGAATGGTGGTACTTTACGGGGAACCTCAGGGGTAATGACGGAAAACGATACGGGTACCAGCTCACCTTCTTCCGTTACGGTCTTGCGACAAAGCCAAAACAGCCCGAAAACCCGTGGTCCGTACGGGACATCTATCTCGCGCATTTTGCCGTTACGGACATAGGGAAAGGGACCTTCCGCTATCGCGATATCGTCTCAAGGAAAGGACCCGGCCTGGCCGCGGCAAAAGAGGGCCGCATGGACGTTCGGGTCCTCAACTGGTCAGCGGTCATGAGCAGCGGCCGCATTGAGCTCAGGGCCGACCACGAAGGGACAGAGCTCTCTGTGCACCTCACCCCGATGAAGCCCCTTGCCCTCCACGGCGCCGGGGGCCTGAGTAAAAAAGGACCGGCACCGGGGCAGGCATCATACTATTATTCGTTCACGAACCTCAAGACCGAGGGGACCATAAAAACCCCCGACATGGTTGCACCGGCATCTGTGCGCGGTACAAGCTGGTTCGATCAGGAATTCGGCTCAAACCAGCTGGCAAAAGACCAGGCCGGCTGGGATTGGTTCGCGCTCCACCTGAGCGATGGCCGCGACCTCATGGTCTATTACCTTCGGAAAAAGGACGGCACCGTGGAAAAGGAATCCTCGGGCACGCTCGTGGAGAGGGACGGGACCTCACGAAGCCTGCGTCTCGCAGAGATCGAGATGAAGGTCCTGTCTTACTGGACAAGCAAAAAAAGTTCCGGACGGTACCCGGCGGCATGGCGCATCCGGATCCCTTCGGCAGCGATAGACATCACCGCCAGCGCCCTTGTTGCCAACCAGGAGCTCTTCACAACGGCATCCACGGGCATCACCTACTGGGAGGGCGCCGTCGGCGGCAGGGGCACCTCGAACGGCAATGAGGTGGCCCTTGAGGGGTACGTTGAGCTCACCGGGTACGCCGGCGCCCTGGGAGGAGTTTTTTAAACAACCTAAAAGATCCACACCCTGTTCAGAAAAACGCCTGTGATGTCCACCATGATATCAGGGCGGTTTTCGTCCAGGTTCCAGGGAACAAAAAAGACGATGTTCTCGATCTCTTCACGTGCCCTGGCACCAAAAGTCTTCACAAGATACTCGCTGATCCCTTTGACCGTCATGATCATGGCACGGTCTATCCCGGCGGCACGGTTCATTTCCTTCAGCCGGGGTGAGGTCCTGAGCTCATCCAGGGCCTCTTCAAGGTGTATGCCCCTTACCTTTTTATACAGAATGTATATGTTTCCCCTGTTCCTTATGAGGGCACACGGCGGGTTTATTTCGATGGCCGCATTGCGGATGCGCATCCCCGAAAAACGACTGGCGATCCTCGGCAGGAGGGCCCTCTTCTTTTCGACGGAGGAAAGAAAGCCCCCTGACACCCTTTCGATCATGTAGTCAACGCCTTCATGACGCAATTCCTTCAGCTTTGTCGGGTCGAACCCCAGTTCAAATATGTCGGCGATCTTAAGATCGGCTGTCTCGTCCTTGTCGTTCTCCTCCATCCATTCGACCACGTATGGGCGCCTGTAAAGAGGCAGCCCTTCTATTGATGAAAGGCCCCCCTGGCCCAATTTCTCCAGCAGGGTGCGCACGTTCCCGCCGAGGCCCTCTTCCCATATCTCAAAACGGCCTTCCTCAAAACCCCAGAGAGAGAACGGCTGAATGGGAAGGGCCCTGACATGGTCGGAAATATGGATCTGTTCAAGAGACTCCCCTCCCGTGTAGCCGAGGAGCATTGAGATCCTCCTTTTGAATCCGAGCATCTTTGTGGCAAACTTGGTGAACATGAAACTCATAAGAGGTGTTGAGGTCCGGTTTTCGAGTTCATTTTCAAAGAGGCTCTCCAGCGCTTTGTAAAGGGAGCGCAACTCCCCTATGGTGCGCTTTACCATTGCCTCGTTGTCATACATGTCGACCACGGGCCTCTTTTTCATGATCTTGAGCAGGGCCTTCTTCAGGCTGCATTCTATTCCCCGCGTCTTGACGGTGGACGGGACATAGGCCATGTAATGGCCTTTTTCGTTGATCAGGCTCTCCCCGATCATTCTTTCTGCCGGCACCCAGCCGAGCCTGGAATAGATATCGTAAGCAGGGTCCTCGGGGGGGATGATATTATCAAGGAGCGCAACCGCCTTCCTGTCCTCTGCAATTTCCTTATAAGCCTTGAGAATGCTGCAGCCGAGCCCCCTCCCGCGAAAAGGCAGCAGCACTTCCACGTAAACCAGGTAATAGCACGGTATGGGTTTACTCAAATAGACCATGTTCAGATAGCCCAGGGTCCCGCCGTCTTCCGTATGTATCTCAAAGGTGTGGAAGGGGTTCCTGGTTTCTGCCGGCCTGTAGCGTCCTATCCTGCATCCATGGACGGTCCTGTCAATCAGTCCGCTGACACCCTCAAAGACCTCATACGGGGATTCGGCGGCTTGACTCCCCACGTGATCTCCCATCGTCATATCAATTATTGAAAGGATCTCGCGAATGCCTATTTTCGATCTGTTTAACCTTTCATTTATCTCTTTGACCTGAGTTTTCATTTCACCGCCATCAAATAAGAGAACGGCCCGGGCCGGGCATCTGTGTCTCGCAATATCTTAAAGCAATTTTTATGCCAGCTTTGTGCCATCGCGACGAACGCGTATTTCCGGTTGTATACCATTCCCCATCATTTACCTGATAATGAAATATACCCACCTTGAATATCCTTGATTAATATCGGCCCGGCAATTAAGATTTTACAATGACCGGGGTGCCGGCGCCCGTTAAGAAGGAGGATATTCTGGATAAAATAACTGTGGGCATAAGCGCGTGCCTCCTCGGCGAGAAGGTACGCTACGATGGCGGGCACAAGCACGACCGCTATATAACGGACACTCTCGGGCAGTTCTTCGATTACGTTCCCGTCTGCCCCGAGGTCGAATACGGCCTTCCTGTCCCTCGGGAGGCCATGCACCTCGCCGATAACGTCGATGACCCGCGGCTGGTAACTGTCCGCACCTGCATAGACCACACTGAAGGGATGAAAAAGTGGGCCGGGAAAAAGCTTGATGAGCTCTCCCGCAGGGGACTCTCCGGCTATATATTCAAAAGCAAATCGCCCAGTTCCGGCATGCGCGGCGTCAAGGTCTACATGGGCAGTTCGCCGCCCGTCCACCGCGGTGTGGGCATCTTCGCGAACGCCTTCATGAAGAGGTTTCCCCTCATGCCCGTCGAGGATGAGGGCCGTCTTCACGACCCGGGCTTAAGGGAAAACTTCATCGAGCGCGTTTTTGTGTTGAAAAGATGGCAGGATTATTTGGAAAAGGACGGCACTGCGGGAGGCCTTGTCGGGTTCCACAGCGACCACAAGCTCCTTGTCATGGCCCATAGTCCCAGGCACCTTACTACCCTCGGCAGGCTTGCGGCGGGTTCGAAAAATACTCCGGCTCACCCAGGCAGCCTTTATATCGAAACCATGATGGAGGGCCTGCGCCTCATCGCCACATCACGTAAGAACACCAACGTCCTTCATCACATCATGGGATACTTTAAAAAAGAGTTGAGCGGGGAGGAAAAACGCGAGCTCCTCGATATAATCGACCGATACCACCGCGGTCTCATACCCCTCGTGGTTCCCGTTACGCTCCTCAACCACTATGCGCTCAAATACGACAAGACATACCTGAAAAGACAGCACTATCTCAACCCCCACCCCGTTGAACTGATGCTGAGGAACCATGTGTGAAACAGGCCGGAATTTAATCATTTCTTCAAAAAGGAGTCTGCATATGAAAAAAACTCTTTCGTTCCTTTTAATCCTTTTATGTTTCACCGTCTTTACCACGGAAGCCGCTGCGCGCACCATGGCACCCAAACCTCCCAAAGCGATGAAGGTGGAACGCTTCACGGGAAGGGTCACCTCCGTCAGCATCCCCGATATGACCATGGTGGCGGAATCAAAAAAAGCCGGGATGACCTTCGATCTCGGGGCCGCACGTTTTAAAGGGTATAACTCTATCAATAATATCAAGGAAGGCGACCGGGTAACCGTTCAGTACGTTATGAAGGAAGGAAGGGCCATCGCCAGGGTTGTGAACAAAAACAAATCTTACAATTACCGATAGCTGGTCTTCAACATATAAAGGTCTTCAAAAAGCAAACGGGCCGCGTGTTTCGCGGCCCGTTTGCTTAACATGAGAAAATATCAGCTGCTGCAGCCGCTGCCGCAGCCGCCGGCACTTGTTGCGCAGCAGCTATCGCCCTGCTTTGCGGTTAAAGCCGACTTGAGCATGAAACCAGCTCCCATGGCAGATTCGATAAAATCGATATTGATCGGTTTCGCTTCCTCGAACAACCCTTTATCAATGACGAACTTGACTCCCTGTTCGGTAAAGATCTCATCGCTGTCCAGCGGCCCATCCAGGGCCATGCCCAATGAGGGCCCCGATCAGCCGCCTTCGGTCATCATTATCCTGACCGTTTGAGGATCTTTACCCTCGATCAGCTTCTTTATCACTTCTCCTGCCTTTTCCGTCACTTGGAACATAAGTTCTCCTTTCTCGATAATTCGTGGCGCCTATGATTAGCGCCGTGTCCATTAAGATTATGCATTATTCATATTTTGTCAAGTTGGAAACTACAACATCATGATATGATTGGATTAATAGCACCAGGCCCGGAACTGCCGCATCGTTTTACAGCCTCTTTGGTTTGCTGCGATCAGGAACTGTTTATTCCAATTTTCCCTTCCCCCCGATATAATGAAAAAGATACATCACGCCTTACAAGGAGGTTGTTCATGATCTGGTATGTCATTCAGGCATCAGCAGGTTTTCTGGCGGGCGTAGCTGCGGGTGCAGTTATGGGAATAGCTTCCGATATCGCCTGCAGGGCACACTTTTTCAGATCAAGCCTTTTCGTCATTGATGGCAATTTCTTCATGAGATCGATACAGGTGAAAGGCACCGCAAAGCTTGTCTATCTTGCCGGTGTGCCCATTCACCTGGTGACAAGCGGTGTTTTCGGGGCCATATACACATTGGGCACATCACTTTTCGATCTTCCGGCACTCTCCATACTGCCGGCTTCCCTCTATGTTTTTTTCCTCTGGCTTTCCATGCTATTCATCGCCCTTCCCACATCGGGCCAGGGCATGCTCGGCAGAAAGGCCGGCGCGTCGACATGGCTCGAACAGCTCATTCTCCATGTTCTGTTCCTTGCGGCCTATTACGGCGCACTCCACCTCGCGCACCGGATATCCATTGTATTCGTTCAAACAATAGAGTAGAGCCCCCTGTTTTCAGCAACCAGCCCGTCTTGCATCATGGCGCCGAGCGTGCGGACCAGGCGGCCGGCATCCAGGCCTGTAACGGAGGCGATATCATCTGCGGACATCGCTTCGGTCCCAAGCAGGGCCCTGATGACCTCGCCGCGCACCTTCCTGTCAGAACCCGCGAAGGGGCCCTGCCGGTTATAATGGGCGCTTCGCCGGTTCGGATTGTCAACGGCCCTGCCGAGAAAGGAACCGTAGTCCATGAGGGCCCAGTACCAGTCGAGCGGGTTCTCGCGGTCGAGAACGGCAACCACGACGGGCATGATCTGCCGGTCGGGTATCTTGTCCGCCCCCTGGAAAAAATGGTGGATAATGACCCGCCTGATATTTGTTTCAATGAAAGGGACGGCCACATTGAAGGCAAAGGCAAGGACTGCCCCTGCCGTGGCCTCTCCCACCCCCGGAAGCGCGTGCAGTTCATCGCGGTCCGCCGGGAGGTCGGCCCCGTGTCTTTCCACAACCCTTTCCGAGAGCCTCTTCAGCAAGAGTGCTCTCCGGTTGTAACCGAGCCCCTGCCAGGCCAGCAAGATATCCCTTAAAGATGCCGATGCAAGTGAGGGAAAATCAGGGAACAGGGAGAGAAAGGGAAGATATTTATCTATAACTCTTTCAACCTGTGTCTGCTGGAGCATGATCTCAGAGACAAGTACCCGGTAGGGAGTGATATCTTCCCTCCAGGGAAGGGTCCTCTTGTGATGCCGGTAGAACTCATAGACAACACGGCGAAAGTCTCCGATATCCGGCCCTGACATGCCGGGGCAGGGATCACCGGGTCCTTTTTTCTGAAGGCGGTCCTGCCTTGCTTTAATCTTTTTTGTATCCGTCGATCTCTTCAGGGGTGACTTCCGGGAGTTCGCTTATTATCTTGCATATGTGCTGCTTTTCATAGGGAAGGTCATCGGGGTCATAGACGGCAAAAATTATTTCATGGCCTCTTCCAGGCCTGTCTGCATCATCCTTTTCCATGGAACATATTGTAAGGCGTGAGACGCCCCCTGTCAAATACGGGGTACCAGCGAAAAGGCAAGGATAACAAGGGCAAGGGCGATCCGGTAATAGGCAAAAAGGTCCAGGGTGTGTTTCTTAAGGTATGCGATAAGGAACCGGAGACTGAGGGCGCCAAATATGAAGGCAGACAGCATTCCATAGATATACAGCCCTACCGCGTCACCCTGGAACTGGACATGCCGCATCTCGTACAACGATGTCCCCAGGATAATGGGTATGGAGAGCAGGAAAGAGAAATCCACCGCTTCGCTGCGCTTAAGACCGAGGAGCATCGCCATGACTATGGTGATGCCGCTGCGCGAGGTCCCTGGCACAAGAGCGATCGCCTGAGCGACGCCTATGGCGACCGCGATTGGCATTGATATCTCGCTTCTGTCCACATTGAGGCGTTCCGATACGATCATCAATATCGATACAAAGGCAAGCATATAGGCGGCCACAAAAGGTGTCCTGAGATAGTTCTCTATGATGTCCTTGCCGAGCAGGCCCGCTATGACAGCCGGGATGGTGGCAATAACGATCTTGAAGAGCATTGACTGTCTGCCCCGTCCGTCCCTGAAATCTATGAGGCCTTCAATGACGACACGCAAAAACCTCTTGCCATAGAGCAGGAGTACAGCCATCAGTGAACCTAAATGGAGCATCACATCATAGGTCAGGGGATTGACATTACCCTCGGAGATATTGAAAAACCAGGGGATGACAATGAGATGTGCGGAACTGCTTATGGGAAGGAATTCCGTGATACCCTGAATGGCGCCCATGATAATACTGTGCAGTATCGTCACGAAAGATCCCCGGGCAGGAACCTGAAACCGATTTCCAGATAGTCCGTGTGGAGGGAAGCAGGGATGGGCGGCAAAGGCTCCACGGCCCGAAGGACCCTGAGGATCGATTCATCGTACACCCTGTTGCCGGAACGCTTTTCTATGTTTATGTCAACAATGCGTCCGTCCTTTCTGACCTTTATCGTCACTATCGTTTCGAGGTTCTTTTTTGCCATGCCGGGCACATTCCAGGCATTCTTTATCTTTTCCCATATATCGAGATAGTATCTCTGTAATGCGGGATCAAGGGGCTTCCCGGTACCGTCCCCGGTGAAAGGCGAACCGCTTCCGACACCTCCCCCGGCACCTCCCTTGCCCGAACCTCCCGAGCCCGCTTTTGCGACGTCCATGTAATCGGTCTTTTTCCGGATGTTCTTTATCCGTTCCTCAAGGCGGTCAACTTCTTCCTTTGTGGCCTTGTTCTTGGGCGGCACCTTTTTTTTGGAAATTGATACCGCGTCATCTTCCTTCTTGATGGGCTGAGGCTTTTTTGGCGGAGATTTTTTCTCCCTGGCCTCGGGGACGGGTTTTTCCGGCTTTTGTTTCGGCTCGCTCACGGCTTTGGGCGCACCGGAACCGCCAAAGCTTCCTGTACTGCCGACAAGATTAACGGAATACGCCGATGACAGATCTATTTTCTTCGAAGATTTTATATGGATTGAAAAAGAGGCCACCACCAGTACATGCAGTACCAGTGAAACGATGAGCATCTTGAACCAGGATTCTTCACTCATTTTTGTCCAGAGGCTTCGTTACGATGTTGACCTTGTCCACGCCTGCTTCCCTGATGGTTCCCATGCATCTCACGACAAAACCATAGGGCACATCCTTGTCCGCCCGGAGGAACACCTCTTTTTTGTCCTTGTTGGCAAAGAGAAATTGTATCGCCGCCTTGAGGTCTTTGGGGGCAATGGTCTTTTCATTGAGGATAAGTCTCTGGTCCTTCGTTATGTTGAGGACCTGGGGTTCGTCTTTCGAAGGCAGTGCCCTGGCAGACACATTTGGTATATCGATCCCGAGCCCATGCTGCATCATGGGCGCCGTGATCATGAAGATGATCAGGAGGACGAGCATGACATCAACGAGCGGAACAACGTTGATCTCCGACAATGGTCCCTTTGAATCGCCCCGTGCTTTCATTTCTCTATGATATTTATAAGATATATAGCCGCGTTTTCCATCCTGGAGAGGATCCTTTTAAGCCTTCCCAAAAAATAGTTGTATGCAAGTACCGCAGGAATGGCTGTTGCAAGGCCGATCGCGGTGGCTATCAACGCTTCGCTGATCCCGGGTGCAACGACGGCGAGGCTCGTTGTGCCTCGCACTCCTATTTCACGGAATGAATCCATAATACCCCACACCGTGCCGAACAGGCCGATGAACGGCGCTGTGTTTGCCGTGGTCGCAAGGAAGGAAAGCCTTCTTTCAAGCTTTACCGATTCATCCGATATGGCTATTCTGAGCATATTCTCTATGACGGGCAGGTCTTCCTTGTGGACCTTGCCGGGATTTTCCTTTTGCCTCGATGTAACTTCCTTGTAGCAGGCGAGAACCAGGCGGTAAAAAGCGTTGTCCTGGCTGTCCCGGTAGATCGATATGAGTTTCTTGAATGAATCTGCCTCTTTGACGGCCCTGAAAAACCTGTCGCCTTCCGATTCGGTCCTGCTGTACTGCTTGAACTTGATCAGGATGATCGTCCACGATACGATGGAAAAGAACAGGAGGATGACCATGATCGCCTTCGCGACCGGACCAGCTGCAACAATAAGGCCAAAAAGCCCCCCCGTATACATGTCTGCGCTTGAAACGTCCATTTTGCGTGTAGAGCTTACAATAAAACGATCTCATTGTAAAGAAAAACCCCCTGGTTGGGTGCCAGGGGGAAGGGGGGTTATTATGAGAAGCTTGTGGAGGTGAATTTCTTAGGTTAATTTATGCTATGTGAAATAATGCACTTTTTAAACTCAAATCTGTTCATAATATCGAACACTAAAACACTCTGTCTTGTAGTGCCCACTAATTTCAAGGGCTTGATCATGCCAGTATGTGAATTATTTAACATAGCTGTATTAATAATAATGAAGAGAGGGTCTTTTGTCAACAAAAAAAATATTTTAATTAACTGTTAGCCCGAAACCATTACAGGCAGGCCATCCGCGAAGAGGTATCCTTTTTCCGTGGGGATGATACGTGTTTCATGAAGCTCAACAAGGCGCGATGTCAAAAGGCCGTCAATCGCCTTTTGACCGTCCTTGCCGGATATCTCGGACATCTCCACCCCCCAGAGCGTCCTGAAACCGAAGAGCAGCCTTTCGAGGCGCATCTGGTCCGCTGACAGCCTCTCGGAACCTCCCGTTGCCTTCTCGCCCCTGCCTGTCTTCAAGAGATGCTCGTCAAGGCAGCGCGCGTTCCACCACCGCCTGTTTCCCCTGAATGAATGCGCTGAAGGGCCAAGGCCCAGGTAAGGCTTGTGCTGCCAATACTTGACGTTGTGACGGGAAAGATGCTCGAGTCCGCGGGCAAAGTTGGACACCTCATAATGGATAAATCCTGCCTCCGAAAGGGTTTCCGATGCGGCAAGGGAAAACCTCGCCTGGATAGCGTCCGCCGGAAGCTTAAGGCTCCCCCCTCCCGACATACGGGAGAAGGGTGTATCACCTTCAAGGGTAAGCTGATAACAGGAGATATGGGACGGCCCGTGCTCGAGTGCCTTTCGCAGTGTTTGTCTCCACGATCTCAAGGTCTGCCCGGGCAATCCGTAGATGAGATCGATGCCAAATTCAGCAAACCCTTCGTCGGCAATGAGTCTGAGGGCCTCTTCGGCCTGTTTTGCACTGTGGCGCCTCCCGAGGAACCTGACCTCGTCCTCCCTGAAAGACTGCACGCCAAGGCTGATGCGGTTCACCCCGAGCGCCCTGTACAAGGCAAGTTTCTCGCGGGTGACATCATCGGGGTTCACCTCCATCGTCAACTCCGTTCCGCCGTCGAAACGGAATATATCCCTGAGACCGCAAAGGAGATCTTCCAACAGGGGCCCGCCAAGAAGAGAAGGGGTACCGCCGCCTATATAAAGGGAATCAAAGGAGGGGAACTCCTCACGGTACAATGAAGCCTCCATGAGAGTTGTGCTTAGCCACTGAACCGCCCGCTTTGTGTCCGTTACGGAATAGAAATCGCAATAGGGGCATTTGGTCTTGCAAAAAGGTACATGGATATAAAGCCCGGGGAGATCCGATCTATTCATCGTCTGTTTTCAATGCGGCAAGAAAGGCGCTCTGGGGGATCTCGACGTTGCCCACGATTCGCATCCGTTTCTTGCCCTTCTTCTGTTTTTCCAGGAGCTTCCTCTTTCGGGTAATATCGCCGCCATAGCATTTTGCGGTTACATCTTTCCGGTATGCGGAGATGGTCGAACGGGCGATGATCTTGCCGCCTATCGCGCCCTGGATGGCAATCTTGAACTGCTGCTTCGGTATCTCGTCCTTGAGCCTGTCACATACCTTTACGGCCCTTTCCCGGGCGTTGTCCCGATGGACGAGGATGGAAAGGGCGTCCACCTTCTCGCCGTTCACCAGGATATCGAGCTTCACCAGGTTGCTCTCCCGGTAATCGGTGATCTCATAATCAAATGAACCATAGCCCTGGGTGATGCTTTTGAGCTTGTCGTAGAAATCGAAGATCACCTCGGCAAGCGGCATATCGAAGGTGACCTCCACGCGACCCGGCGTGGGGTAGCTCAGATGCGAATTGACGCCCCGGCGCTCCATGCAGATCTTCATGACCGCGCCGACGTATCGCTCCGGGATAAGGATGCTGGCGCGTATATAAGGCTCTTCCGATGACTTTATGGTACCCGGATCGGGATAATATAAAGGGTTGTCGACATCGAGCACACTGCCGTCGTCAAGATAGAACCTGTATTGCACGCTCGGCGCCGTCATGATTATCGACTGGTCGAATTCCCGCTCGAGGCGCTCCTGAACGATCTCCAGGTGTAAAAGCCCCAGGTACCCGCATCGGAAACCCTGGCCCAGTGCCGCTGAAGAATCTTTCTGATAGACGAGGGACGCATCGTTGAGCTTGTATTTTTCGAGGGCTTCCAGTAGTGACTGGTAGTCGTCAGACGCTATCGGGTAGATCGAGGAAAAAACGACGGGCTTTACGTCCTTGAAGCCGGGAAGCTGCGAAGACGCAGGCCTCGTATCGAGCGTGATGGTATCGCCGATCCTCGTGTCGCTGACTGTCTTGATGCCGGCGATAATATAACCGACCATACCCGCGGTGAGCTCTTTCTTGGGCTCTCTCGTCAAACGGAACACCCCTACCTCCTCCACACGGTACGTTGTACCCTGGGACATGAGCCTGATGGTGTCCCCCTGTTTCACGGTCCCGTCAAAAACCCGGCAGCTCACAATGGTACCGCGGAACGGGTCGTAGTGAGCGTCAAAGATAAGAGCGGTAAGCGGCTTTTCAGGGTCACCTTCCGGGGGCGGTATCTTTCCGACAACCGCGTGGAAGATGTCCTCGATGCCGGTACCTTCCTTTGCGGAACAGAGGATGGCGCCTTCCGGATCAAGCCCCAGTTCCTGATCGATCTCAAGCTTGACCCGCTCGATATCGGCAACGGGCAGATCGATCTTGTTGATCACGGGAATGACCACAAGGTTGTGCTCCAGGGCCGCGTAGAGGTTCCCCAGTGTCTGCGCCTCAACGCCCTGGGAGGCATCAACAAGCAGCAGCACGCCCTCGCAGGAAGCGAGCGCCCGTGAGACCTCGTAAGAGAAATCGACATGCCCCGGGGTATCGATGAGGTTCAATTCATATTCTTCGCCATTTTCGTCCACATACGGCAGGTCCACGGTCTGGCTCTTGATGGTGATGCCGCGCTCCCGCTCGATGTCCATGTTGTCGAGGATCTGGTCCCTGAACTGACGGGCATCTACCAGCTTCGTGTACTGGATGAGACGGTCGGCAAGGGTCGATTTGCCATGGTCGATATGTGCTATGATGCTGAAGTTCCTGATGTGTTTCATAGTATTATATGTGTCCTTGAAAACTCGGGAGATCGGGGTGCCGCAAAAAATACACACATCTCTTCCACGGGTCACCCGCAAAAACGCACAGTGCCGGCCTTGCCTGTTACCGCGATTTTTTTATGAGTTCCGCATCCACCTCACCCTTGAAAACCTCCGCGAGTTCCCTGTTGAGATTGTCCACGTCCTCTTCCTTTTCCGTTTCGATGACAAGCTCCCGGTCATCGAGGACCTTGAGCCTGCCATATTTCCTTACGACCTCGATGACCTCGTTGGGGTCGGTGGTCACCCAGCCCTTCATGCGCTTCACGAGCTCCTCGCCGTTGAAAGACCGTTCTATCGTCAGGTCCACACGGCGCTTCTTGGCTTCCCAGCCTACGCGGGCCGGTTCAGCCACCATGGGCGTAACTGGATCGTGCATTGCCGCACACCGGAACCATAATTTTGCCCTGACCATCTCTTCCTGGCCCTCCTTGCTATTTGTTATGAGAAAAACAATCTTTAAATTAATGATTTAAGGGATCAAAGTCAAGGAATGAAAAAGAAAGGGGGGAGGGGGAAGACGATAAGAGTGCGCCGTGAAGCGCAAGGCGTTCATGCCTCACCGCACCTGACGTTTCACGGTCTTTAAACGCCCCCGCACATCACGCGTTAAGCTTTTAACATACATCGTGCACCATGTAATGTATCATCATCTTGTTCCCTGTTTTCCGAATTACCACCTGTCCGTTGCTTTCCAGCCCCTTTTTTCCATACAGCGCTTCATCCTTTCGTTGATTGCGTTGCAGGTTTCCGGAATGCCCCCGGCTGCGAGATCCTTCTTTGCCGCCATCTCGCATTCACTTTTGTCCTTGTTGAAATCCGCCTCTGACTTCGCGGGATTCGTGTAAACCGTGCCGCACCCTGCCAGAAAAAGACACATTAAAAGGGGTATAAATATTCTTTTCATGCCTCTGCCTCCAAAAATACCTTTAATGGCCCCCATACTGTCATTAAAACATCTCATGTTCCAATGCCGCGAGGACTGTCCTTTACTTGAACTCCACGGTAACGGGGCTATTGAATTCCAGTTTGAGCCCTTCAATACCCTTTACCATCTTTTTCATCTCTTCCAGCGTTTCGGGCTGTTCTTTGTTGATCTTCTTGAGCAGTTCGATGTCGCCTATCAGTTTTCCGAAATCCATATCTATCAGCGTGATCTTTCTGCCAGAGCGGTGCGTGGCATTTGTGTTCACTATATCACCATCTATATTGAGGGCAATGCTGACCCTCATGTCCCTAAATATGGCCTTCATCATCTCGATGGCTTTGGGGTCGTCCGCCGTCTGCGGTTTGTCCTTTTCCGGCGCGGCGCCCTTTTCATCCTTCTTCGCCTTCGGCGGCGGCATTTGAACGGTAAGCTTCGCCGGAGACCCTTTTATGAAGGCAAACTTTATTGTGTCGTTCTTCGACGCGCCCTTATCGTCTCCGTTCTTGTCTTTTTTGCCCTCATCACCGGGCGTCTTCTTTCCGGGGTTCTGATTAAGCGTCACCTTGTTTATGTCCCGAAAAGAATAGACCGCCGTGTAACCGCTTGCCGTATCTGTCTTTGAGCGCTTTGCTGAAACGAACTTCACTCCCTCGCCAAAGTCGTTCTCGCTCTTCTGTGCCTTTTCCATCATCTCCCCTACAACATCGGGGGGCTTCTTTTTCTCCGCCGCCGCACCATCCTGCTTCGTTCCTTCCTTGCCTTCTTCCTTTAAGTCCTTACCTATGTCCTGCATCATTTCTATAAAAGAATTCGAAACAAGGACCGTCTCTTCGATCGTGCCGCTGCCGTCGGGCTTGATGCTGACGAGCACATTATCCTGAATGCACCCGGAAAACAGACATACCGCCGCGATAGCGACGGCAACCCTGAGCAATGCCCCGACACGAAAGGCCTTCTTCCCTGAACCATCCGATCCAAACAAGCGAGCGACCTCTTTCATCCTTCCCTCCATCATCCCCTCGAGAGATTTCTTTGCATGAACATTCCCAATGCTAACAGACCTTTTAAAACGTAGTCAAGGTAATTGAAAGACAGATAATTAGGGAGGACATGGTTTATCTGGTTTCTTTGGTTTATTCAATTTGCCTGGTTAAAACAACCACAGAAACAAGAAAAACCGGAGAAACCGTACAAACCTGTCTATGACCCATGACCTATTACCTGTTATCCCTCTTGCCGTTTGACAGCGCAGGGCCGCCGGACATAGAATAGGTGATGCTCACGATCGGGAACATCAATCTCGAGCTCCCCTTCATGCTCTCACCCATGGCCGGGGTCAGCGACCTTCCGTTCAGGCTGATCAGCCGCTCTTTCGGCTGTCCCCTTGCATTCACGGAGATGATCGACGTGAACGCCATCTTTCAGAAAGACAAAAGGACCGCCCACATGCTCTCTTCAGCCCCTGATGACAGGCCGCTCGGCGTTCAGCTCCTCGGCAACAGCGAATCACAGATACCCGTCGCCCTGGAGAGGCTATCCGGTCACACCTGCGATCTTATCGATTTCAATGCCGCCTGCCCGTCGCCGAAGGTCACACGCAAAGGAAAGGGCGCCGCCCTGATGCTTGAACCCAAAAAACTCCGCGATATCCTCGCGGCGCTGGTGCGCCATTCCCCGATACCCGTCGCGGTAAAGATCCGCGCCGGTTGGGACGCAGACTCCGTCAATGCCCGTGACGTGGCCCTTTACGCAGAGGAAGCCGGGATAAACGCCCTTTTCATCCATGGGAGGACAAAAACCCAGGGGTACAGCGGAACCGTCGATTACGGGATCATCAGGGAGGTGAAAGAAGCTCTGAGTATACCCGTTATCGCCTCTGGCGACAACCTTTCGGTTGAACGCGTTCAAAAAATGTTCAATGAGACAGGCTGCGATGGTGTTGCTATCGCCAGGGGCGCCCTTGGCAATCCGTGGATATTCAGGCAGATCACAGATTCCTTCGCCGGCTCAGCGGCGGTCCACTGGCCTGATATCGCGCAGCGCGTGGCCGTCATGAAGCGCCATCTTGAACTGGCGGCCGGACACTGGGGTGAGAAAAGAGGGATCGGCAGCTTCCGCAAGTTCTTTATCTGGTATACAAGAGGACTCCACGGTCTGAGGCCGCTGCGTGACAGGGCTTTCCGTGCAGCCTCCAGGGAGGAGCTCCTGGAGGTCATAGAAGACCTTGCCCGCTTTCCAGGGGGCTTGAGCCGGAGAAAAAGCGATCAGTCTTTATAGTTTCTTCGGTTTCTCCGGTTTGTTTGGTTGTGGCCCTGTGATTTTTTTATGTTCCTGGTCTTCCGACACTGGAACGCCTGGACGCGCTCAAAAACTGTTTTCGCCTCCCCTTTCATCGAAAATCATTGGTAAATCCGTTCCATTTATGGTATAGAAAAGTGGTTTTTCCGACATGTACTTTCAGGATCTCATACTGGCACTCCAAAAATTCTGGGCAGACAGGGGATGCATTGTCCAGCAGCCCTATGATATGGAGGTAGGCGCCGGGACCTTCCATCCGGCCACGCTGCTTCGCTGCCTCGGGCCCGAACCATGGAACACCGCGTACGTCCAGCCTTCACGCAGGCCTGCCGACGGCCGTTACGGCGAGAACCCGAACCGCCTCCAGCACTACTACCAGTTCCAGGTTGTCATGAAACCTTCTCCCAAGGACATTCAGAGCATTTACATAGAGAGCCTGAAGAGCTTCGGGATCGACACTGATTACCATGACATCCGTTTTGTCGAAGACGATTGGGAATCACCGACACTCGGTGCCTGGGGCCTCGGCTGGGAGGTTTGGCTCGACGGTATGGAGATAACACAGTTCACCTATTTCCAGCAGGCGGGCGGCATCAACCTTTCGCCGGTCTGTGTGGAGATCACATATGGCATCGAACGCATTGCCATGTACCTTCAGGACGTGGACAACATCTATCACGTGAAATGGAACAAGGACATCCTCTACGGCGACGTTTTCCTCGATCCCGAAAAGGAATTCTCCATCTACAACTTTGAAGAGTCCGACCCCGCCATGCTCAGGGGCCTCTTTGACACCTACGAGCGCGAGGGTGACAAACTCGTTAAAACGCGGGGGCTCATCTATCCCGCCTATGATTATTGTCTTAAATGCTCGCATGTCTTCAATCTCCTCGACGCCCGCGGCGCCATCAGCGTCACGGAACGCGCCAACTACATCGCGCGCGTCAGAAACCTCGCGAAGATGTGCGCAGAGCTATACGTACAGAAACGTGAAGAACTCGGTTTCCCCCTGCTCAGGAAATAAAACACATCGCCTTAAGCCGGGGAGAAGCGAGAAAGGGAATCGCCATGAGCGAATTTTTACTTTTAGAGATCGGCACAGAGGAAATACCGGCCCGTTTTCTGTTTCCCGCCAAAGAGGGGCTCCTGAGGCTCATCAGGGACAGCTTCACCCAGTCCCGTATCTCTTTTGGCAACATGAACATCCAGGCGACACCGAGGCGCATGGCGCTTTTTGTCCAGAACGTTGCCGAAAAACAGGAAGAGACTCTCACCGTCAAGTTCGGTCCGCCTTATAACCGCGCCTATGATGAAGCGGGCAATCCCACGAAGGCCGCGGCCGGCTTCGCGAAATCGCAGGGCGTTGAGGTCTCGGACCTGGCGAAGGGCGTCAAGGACGGCGTGGAGTTCATCACCGTGGAAAAACTCGAAAAAGGCGTCGAGACCGTAAAAATCCTTCCCGATATACTGCCTGAAATCATCGCGAAAATACCCTTTCAAAAAAAGATGCACTGGGGCGCCGGCAGCTTCGAATACGCCCGGCCCATCCAGTGGGTCCTCTGTCTCTTCGGCTCGGCAGCGGTGGAATTTTCCGTGGCAGACGTGAAGAGCTCGAACTCCACCTGGTGCCACCGCTTCCTCTCGCCTGGCCCGGTAGAGATATCCAATCCCCTCGAATATGCGGATACCCTCCGGAAGAACCACATAATAGTTAACGAAGAAGAGCGGATGGAGATCATACGGGGAGGCATCGCGCGCATCGAGGAAGAGACAAAAGGCAATGCCATACGGGATGAAGAACTTATAGGGGAGATCCTTTACATTACCGAGTACCCCTATCCCCTCAAGGGCTCCTTCGAGGAGATATATCTCGGGATACCGAAAGAGGTCCTCGTCAACGTCATGAAGAGTCATCAGCGTTATATACCCATAGAGGACGATTCGGGGAAGCTCATGCCCCATTTCATATTCTTTGCCAACACGGCCCCGAAAGAAGATGCGAACATCGTCAGAGGCAACGAAAAAGTGCTGCGCGCCCGCCTTGCTGACGCGCGGTTCTTTTTCGATGAAGACCAGAGGACGAAGCTTGCCGACCGCTACGAACGGCTTGCCTCCATCGTCTTCCATGTCAAGCTCGGTACACTGAAGGACAAAATGGAAAGGGTGAAGGTGATCGCCCATCATCTTGCGTCAGCCGCTGATGTGGCCCTCGCGGAAAAGATAGACCGCCTCATCCCTGTCATGAAAACGGACCTCGTGACCCACATGGTCGGAGAGTTTCCCGAACTGCAGGGAACGATGGGAAGGATCTACGCCATGATAGAAGGCGAAGACGCCGATGTGGCCCGCGCCATCGAGGAGCATTATCTTCCCACGGGCGGCAACGGCAGCCTGCCCCAATCGATGATCGGCTCCATCGCCGGAATAGCCGACAAGATAGACTCCATCGTTTCTTTCTTCTCCGTGGGGATCACCCCGACAGGAAATCTGGACCCTTACGCTCTTCGCAGGCAATCGCTGGGGATCATCAAAACCGCGATAGACAGAAAACTCCACATCCCCCTCGAGACGCTCATGGAAGTGGCCTACTCGGCTGGCGGTCAGATAGCCAAAAGACTGCCTCTAAATGAGACAAAGGCATCTATCACCGACTTTATATGCACCCGCTTCAAATTCTCCATGCTGGAAGAGAACCACAACCAGGACTTCGTTGAAAGCGTCCTTCCCTGCGTCGCGAACGACATTTACGACGGTTATATGAGGCTCGTCGCACTGGAAACGCAGAGGTCCATCGAGGATTTCGAACGTCTCATGGTAGGCTTCAGGCGCGTCTTCAACATCACCAAGCAGATCACCGAGGATATGGCTATAGACCCGGCGCTCCTTGTTCTCAACGAGGAAAAAGAGCTTTTTGATCTGTACGAGGCAAAGAAAGGCGCTTTTTTCGATCTCATGGGAAAGCGCGGCTATGATGGCGCGCTGGCCATTCTCATCAGCTTCAAGGAAACCATCGACAACTTCTTCGATAAGGTCTTCGTCATGGACAAGGACGAGTCGGTCAAGCACAACAGGCTCGCTCTCCTTGCTAATATAAAGAACATGTTTTTAACCTTTGCAGATTTTTCAAAGATAAGATTCGAATAAGGAGGAAACCATGGCAAAAGGAAATAAATACGTCTATTTTTTCGGTGGGAAGAAGGCGGAGGGCAACTTAAAGCTCAAAAACCTGCTTGGTGGAAAAGGCGCCGGCCTTGCCGACATGGTCAATCTCGGTATACCGGTTCCCCCGGGTTTCACTATCACCACCGAGGTCTGCACCCTTTTTTATGAAAACAAGATGAAGTTCCCCAGGGGCCTCGAACAGGAAGTACTGGGGAACGTCAAAAAGGTCGAGAAGGAAATGGGCGCGAAATTCGGCGACCCCAAAAACCCTCTGCTCTTTTCCGTGCGTTCCGGCGCCAGGGTCAGCATGCCTGGCATGATGGATACCGTGCTCAACCTGGGTCTCAATGAAAAGACCGTCGAAGGACTCGCGAAGCTCACCGGGAACCCCCGTTTTGCCTACGACTGTTATCGCCGTTTCGTCCAGATGTACGGCGATGTGGTCCTCGGACTCAAACCTGAAGGCAAGGGGGAACACGACCCCTTCGAGGTCATAATCGACAAAAAGAAAGCACAGAGGAAGATCAAATCCGACACGGATCTCACCGTCGACGACCTGAAGGACCTCGTGAAGCAGTTTAAAAAGGCCATCAAGGACAGATTGAAGGTAAACTTCCCTGAAGACCCCGTTCAGCAGCTCTGGGGAGCTATCGGCGCGGTCTTCAAATCATGGAACACCGACCGTGCCGTCGCGTACCGCGAGCTCAACAACATCCCCGGCGACTGGGGCACGGCGGTCAACGTCCAGTGCATGGTCTTCGGCAACATGGGTGAGGACTGCGGTACGGGCGTCGCGTTCACAAGAGACCCCTCCACCGGCGACAACCAGTTCTACGGCGAATACCTGATCAACGCGCAGGGTGAGGACGTTGTCGCGGGCATCAGGACACCCCTTCCTATCAACAAGAAGCAAAAGACTGACAAATCAGTGAAGTCCCTCGAAGAGGTCTGGCCCGATATCTACAAACAGGTCATCAGGATCCGCGGAACGCTGGAGAAAAACTACCGTGACATGCAGGACGTGGAATTCACGATCCAGAACAAAAAGCTCTGGATGCTCCAGACGAGAACAGGCAAAAGAACGGCCTTCGCGGCATTCAAAATCGCCGTGGACATGGTCAAGGAAAAGCTCATCTCCAGGGAGGAGGCCCTCATGAGGGTGGAGCCGGACCAGCTGAACCAGCTCCTCCGCCCCATATTCGACCCGAGGGAAAAGGACAAGGCCTTAAAGGCCGGCAACCTGATATCAAAAGGACTCAACGCGGGCCCCGGCGCGGCAGCCGGCAAGGTCGTCTTCAACGCGCATGACGCAGAGGAATGGGCGGCCCGTAAAGAGCAGGTGATCCTTGTCCGCATCGACACGTCGCCCGAGGACATCCGCGGCATGAACGCCGCCGAGGGCATCCTTACCTCGCGCGGCGGCATGACAAGCCACGCGGCACTCGTCGCGCGGCAGATGGGAAAGGTCTGCGTGGCCGGCTGCGGCGATCTCGATATCGATTATTCCAAAAAAACCATCAAAGTAAACGGGAAGGCAATTAAGGAAGGTGAATACGTTTCCATCGACGGGACAACGGGTGAGGTCTTCGCCGGACAGATCAAGACGATCCCCTCGGAGGTCCTGAGGGTCATGGTCGAGAAGACATTAAAACCTTCACAGTCACAGATCTACCAGGATTTTGCTTTGCTCATGAAGTGGGCGGACGAGGCGCGCAGGCTCGGCATCAGAACGAACGCCGATCAGCCGGACCAGGCAGCGACAGCCGTGGCTTTCGGCGCGGAGGGCATCGGCCTTTGCCGCACGGAGCACATGTTCTTTGAAGGCAACCGCATTGACGCAGTCCGGGAGATGATCATATCCGACGACGAAGCGGGCAGAAGGAAAGCGCTTGCGAAATTGCTCCCCATGCAGAAAAAGGATTTCGTGGGCCTCTTCACGGTCATGAAGGGCCTTCCCGTCACAGTCAGGACCCTTGATCCCCCGCTCCACGAATTCCTCCCCCACACTGAAAAGGAAATGAGGGAGCTCGCGAAGAAAATGGGCATAACCTATGAAAAGGTCCTCTCAAAGGTGGACAGCCTCCACGAGGCAAACCCCATGCTCGGCCACCGCGGCTGCCGGCTCGGCATCGTATATCCCGAGATCACAGAGATGCAGGCCAGGGCCATATTCGAGGCAGCCTGCGAGGTCAAGAAAAAGGGTATCAACGTGAAACCGGAGGTTATGATACCCCTCGTAGGGCATATCAACGAACTGAAACTCCAGAAGGAGATAGTGGAAAATGTAGCCCAGGAGGTCCTCAAAAAAAACAAGGTGAAGATCGATTACATGATCGGAACCATGATCGAGATACCCAGGGCCGCTATCACGGCAGACGAAATAGCAAAAGAGGCGCAGTTCTTCTCCTTCGGCACCAACGACCTCACACAGATGTCCCTCGGCATGAGCCGTGATGACGCCGGCAAATTCCTCGGCTACTACGTGGAACACGAGATCTATGACTTTGATCCCTTCCAGAGGATCGATGAAGGCGGTGTCGGCAGGCTCATGGAGATCGGCGTCGCGCTGGGCCGGGGCGTCAGGAAGAACCTCAAGGTCGGCATCTGCGGCGAACACGGCGGTGAACCAAATTCCGTTGATTTCTGCCACAGGACAGGCCTCGACTACGTGAGCTGCTCCCCGTACCGCGTTACGATAGCGAAGCTTGCCGCGGCGCGCGCCGCTATAAAAGAGAAACAGGCGCATCCGAAGAAGGCTGCGAAGAAGAAATAAAAAAGGCTGTTCCAGCCGTTTGAACCGTCCCGGCCGTTTCAGGGTAAAAAGACGCAAAAAAAAGCATCCGACCCTGGAACGGCCGGGACTTTATTATTCACCATTTCCCGACAGTCCGTTGAAACCCCGGAACGGCTGGAACAGCCTGTGTTCCACGTTCCTTCTTCCCTGTTTCCCTTCCCTGTGATATAATTAATGGTTCCATAGTGTGGCCGATAACACTTATGCATCTATGTCCGTTCAACCTTGAGGAAGTGACAATGCCGGTCCTTGTAATCCTTCTTTTGACGGTAGCTCCGTATAATAATCCACACTTGTTCTGACATTCAGGGAGCCCCATGAGCGAATTACCGTTATTTTTCCGAACAAACTCCAAAATGGTCTCGGCCCAATGCTTAAAGTATCTGGAAGAAGCCGGTCTGGTACACTCCAGGAACAAAAAGAGATGCCTCGCCATGACGGAGGACCTTATCGACGCCCTTGCGGACAGCATTGAAGCGATGGATCCCGCAATATTCCGGGGACGTTTCTATCCCTATCTGGAAAAAGGTGCCGGGGGCAGAGTTTCGTCCGACATCGCATATATACTGATCTCCATTGAAAGAACGGTCATGGGGCTCAAGCTCGATGAGGCGCAGGCAAGGTTCCTGTGGCCGCTGTTCCACCAGGCCAGGACAATGACGATGAAAATACAGGCCCGCGGCGGCAAAAAACCGCAAAGTGCCGTGGAAGGGCCCTCGGAAGAAACCCTTTCCGAGTTAAAAAATGAGATCACGGAAAGAAAGCGGGTGGAAGAAGAACTCCGGGAGAGCGAGCGGAAATTCCGGGACATCGCCGAGTTCACCCCCCAGGTCGTCTTCGAGATGGATGCAAGGGGCACGGTAACCTTCGCTAACAGACAGGCCTACAATATATATGGATACACCCCTGAAGACTTCGATGCGGGCATTAACGCCTTCGATCTCATCCATCCGGAAGATCTCCCCAGGATCAAGTCGGTGCTCCGCAATATAGCCGAAGGAGCACTGTCGACGGGCAGCGAATATAACGCAGTAAGGAAGGACGGCAGCACGTTCCCCGTCATCTCCCATTCGGCCAGGATCATGAAAGACGGCCGTTTCGTCGGCTGGCGCGGGATCATCATCGATATAACGGAAAGGAAGGGGGCCGAGGAGGAGCTCAGGCAAAGCAGGCAGTTCCTCCAGCGCATAGCCGACAGCATCCCAGGGGTGATCTATCAGTTCTACGCCAGGCCTGATGGTGAAATGGGCCTCTCCTACCTGAGCGGTTCTTCGAAAGAGTTTTTCGGGATCGACGCTAATGCACCGGACGCCTTCGAACAATTCCTTGAGGGCCTCACACCTTCCGGCAAGGAAGGCTTCCTCGAATCCATAAGGGAGGCAATAGCAAAAGAATGCGATTGGCAGTTCGAGGGGGAATTCATAAAACCTTCCGGCGAGGCCATGTCCTTTACGGGTATATCAAGTCCGGCAAAAAAAGGTAACACCCTTTTATTCAACGGCGTGCTCCTTGACATAACAGCTCGTAAACATGCCGAGGAAAAGCTCAGGGAAAGCGAGCGGAAGTTCCGTGACATCGCCGAGCTCTCGCCTCAGGCCATCTTCGAGCAAAATGCCGATGGGGTGATCACCTTTTCCAATAAGCAAGGTCTCGAGCTCTTCGGTTACACCGAAGAAGACCTGCAAAAAGGCACTGTCAAGGCCATGGACCTTTTCCCCGAATCAGAGCGTCCCACGGTAAGGGAGAACCTCGCGAAGATCGTCTCCGGCGAGCGGGGAACCACGGGATATGAATACACGGTGCAAAGAAAGGACGGCACCACCTTTTCGGCCATCATTTACACAACCGCCATTTTCAGGAACGGCAAGCTCGCAGGTTTTCGCGGTGTCCTCGTCGACATCACGCGATTGAAAAAAACCGATGAAGAGCTCCGTGAACGGGAGCGGAGATTCCGCGATCTCGCCGAGCTCATGCCGCAGGTCATCTTCGAGATGGACGAAAAAGGGACGATCACATTTGCCAACAAGCAGGCCTTTGAGATATTCGGATATAGCGAACATGATCTCTCGGGCGGGATCAATGCCTTTTCCCTTTTCCCCGCCGAAGAGCTTCCCAGGCTGACGGCAAACCTGCAAAAGATCGCCGAAGGCGAGAGGTCGGCAGGCAACGAATACACGGCGTATAAAAAGGACGGCGCTTCGTTCCCCGTCATCATCCATGTCACCAGGATCATGCAGGAGGGACGCCTTGCCGGCTATCGCGGGATCATCATCGATGTCACCGAACAAAAACGTGCGCAGCGAAGCATCGAAGAGAGCGAAAAGATGTATCGCACATTCTTCGATTCAACAACTGACTTCGTCTTCCTCAAGGACGAAAAGCTGCACTATATACTGGTGAACAAGGCCCTTGCTGATTTTTTCGGCAAGAAAGAACACGAGATCCTCGGCATGACCGATTTTGCTCTCATGCCCCTTGAAGGCGCATCCAATTGCCACCAAACAGACCTGAAGGCGCTTGAGGCCGCCGCGGTCAATGTGAGCAGGGAAGCTGTAGGTGACAGAATATTCGAAACCCTGAAGTTCCCCGTAGAGATAGCAAAAGGGAAGACCGGGATAGGCGGCTTCATCCGCGACATCACCGAGCGGACAATGGCCGAGGAGGCACTCAAGAGCACAACGGAAGAGCTGAACATGTACTTCACCAACGCCCTCGACCTTTTCTGCATAGCAGACACAGAGGGTTTTTTCAGACGACTCAATAATGCCTGGGAAACAACCCTTGGATTTCCCCTCGAAGAACTCGAAGGCTACAGGTTCCTCGATCTTGTCCACCCCGACGACATGGATGCAACGCTCCAGGCGCTGTCCCGGCTTAAACAGCAGATGGAAGTTTCCAACTTCACGAACCGCTACCGGTGCAAAAATGGCTCCTATCGCTGGATCGAATGGAGGTCGTACCCCGCGGGCAAACAGATCTTCGCCGCGGCCCGCGATATCACGGACAGGAAACTTGCCGAGAAGGCATTGATGGAGAGCGAAAAACGCCTTCGGCAGATCATCGACCTCGTCCCCCATTTTATTTTCGCCAAGGACATCGACGGCAGGTTCATACTCGCCAACAAGGCAGTGTCTGACACATACGGCACCACCGTGGAAAATCTGATCGGGAAGACCGATGCACAGTTCACCCCCTCCGGCGAAGAGCTGGACCGCTTCCGCAGTGATGACATGGACGTGATATCGAAGGGCATCACAAAATCCATCCCTGAAGAAACGATCACAGACAGCCGGGGTGCGGTGCGCTTTCTCCAGACCATAAAGATCCCCTTCACCTTTTCGGGCACCGAAACCCCTTCCGTCCTTGGTGTTTCCGTAGACATCACCGAGTGGAAAAAGGCCCAGCGCAAGATCATCGAG